>CAVRAK010000009.1:0-171311 GCA_963718885.1 uncultured Acidobacteriota bacterium | reverse complement strand
ACCCCATGGGCCACCTCGGGGCAGCTCAAGTGGCCGCACCGACCGAGACCGGCGTCTTACCAGACATTCTTTTAGTTCGAGATGCTGCCTCGGCTTCCCAGGTCAGCGCTGTACTCGGCCGCATGGGTGGCAATCCTCGAGTGCTCGGAGCTGCCTCGACTAATTTCACCGATCTTCAAATCACATCCGGGGTGTTCGTCGGTGGATTCAATAATCCATGGACGTTGCGTTTGCAGGCACCTCTGCGGTACCAGTTTGTTCGGAATGCAACCGATCAAACTTACGAAATCGTTGACACGAAGCACCCTGACTCGCGCCTTTATCAGATCGATCAGACCAAACCGTATAGCAAATCCACCCAGGATTACGGAATAGTTGCTCGCTTTCTGAGCCCGACTACGGAACGAGAAACCGTAATCATCGCGGGGATCGGCGCAAACGGAACTCTCGCCGCAACCTCGATGGCAACTGACGAGCGCTTTTTCGGGGAATTGGTCCGTAGCGCGGGTAAGAATGCGGTCAAAAAGAACATAGAAATACTCGTGACAACACAAATCATCGATAATCACACCGGTCCGCCCAAAGTCCTCGATGTTCAGTATTGGTGAACGGGTTCATTCAGCGTTCGTGCTTCCGGTTAAGATCGCCGATTATCGCAAATAAGCGTGAAACGTTTCGGCACATCTCTCCTTTATAAGGGCCTTAACACAGGCAATCTAACGATTAGTCCAGACGCCTGCCACTGATTTGGACTGCCCCCGGCAGTATCACTCCCGCACACTCAAAACTGGTTCCAGCGCAGATGATCTCGAAGGCGCTCTTCCCACAGCCGCAAGAGCTCTTCGGATGGCCATCGACAGCCCTGTCCACACCAGCATCATGGCACCCAAACACGCAAGGGCCGCGATCAATTGGCCGAGCAATCCGAACTCTTCGCCGGTGTGCGTGAAGCGAGCCCACGCGCGCAGCTTGCTGCCGAGATTGTTACTGCTGAAGCGCTTGACGGTCACGATTTGACCACTCTGGCGGTTCACAACCAGTTGCGATGCCTTCTCAGGCTGTCCGCCCACGCTCGTGTCGATCGAGACGTTCACCATGCGGTCCTCAGACTCCGGGACAGCGATAGTCATGGAATACCATCCGGGATTCTGCTTGCTCGCAACTAGCGCGATGTCGTCGAGCGAGCGAAAGTCCGGCGTAAACGAATTCCCGGCGCGATTCGGCGCTTGATGCGAGCGCGGCTCTTCCCGCCACCCGCGCACCGGCGGTTGCGAGCCGGTCAGCTTGAAGAGCAGGTTCGAGGCCCACGGATAAGAGATGATGACTCCCGTGACGACGATGAAGAGCAGCGGAAACACGGTCCATATGCCGATCACGTTGTGCCAGTTCCATTCCCTGGCTCTGCCCTGAAGGCCACCGCGAAACATCAGCCGATTCCTGAAGCTCGCAAGATTGAAAATCTTCGGCAGCCACAAGTACATCCCTGACAAAAGCAGAAGGAGGAATACCAGGTTGCCGGCGCCGGTGATGCCACGCCCAAATGCGTTTTGCATCCCAAGCCCGAGGGATCTGTGGATACGTTCAACCGTGCCGAAGAATGCGCGTGTCTGCTCTGATGGCTGTCCGACAATCTCCGCGGTCCAGGGATTGAGAAGCAGGGTGCGTGACCGGCCGTACCGCGCCTCGATGGGAGCGTTCGACGCTTTGTGCAGGACCAGTTGATCCGGGATGCCCTGGCCATCGTTCTTCAAGACTGCCACCGCGGCGTCAAGCGAGACGCGCGGCGTCGAATCAGTGTGGCCTTGAAGAACAGCGGGCGCATCAGCCCACGCGTTGATCTGACGCTCAAAGGCCAGCAGAACACCCGTAGCAGACATCGCGAGAATCACGAGACCTGCGACGCATCCAGCCGCCAGGTGAAGCCAGAAGAAGAATGTGCGAATTGATTTCAAGTGGGGACCTCCATGCAACGAGGTCTACTATGACCGATGAACCTGAAATCAAACTGAGAATGGCTGAATTCTTTTTATCGAGGATCGGCAGACTGCAGCTGCACGGTGAACGAGCTGCCCCTGCCAACTTCGCTTTCGACAGAGATGGTCCCGCCAACCTTCTGAATAATCTGCGACGCAAGCGAAAGGCCCAGACCGGCGCCACCTTCAGAGCGCGAGCGCACCTTGTCGGCGCGCCAAAACCGGTCGAATACGTGAGGCAATGCATCTTGCTCAATGCCAATCCCCGTATCCCGAACCGTCACTTCAACGTGTGCGTCGTTTGAGGTGAGCGACAGGTTGATCGACCCCGCCTCGGTGTACTTGATCGCATTATCGACGAGGATAAGAAATAGGCGGCGCAGGTCAGTTGTCTCTCCCATTGCGTAAATCTCGTTATCGGGGATTGTCGCTGTGAGTTCGAGTCCTTTGGCATGTGCGGCAGGCGCGAGTTCTGTGCAGAGTTCGCGTAAAAGCAGAGCCAAGTCAACCGGGCACAGATTCCGCACCAAGGGCTTGACCGTCTCCGCGCGCCAAGCGCCAGAAGATTCTCTACCAGCTTTGACATGTGGCGGGCTTCCCGCACGATCTTCTGAAGAGTCTCAGCCAGTTGTTCTCGCGAGCGTTCATGGCGAAGCGAGACTTCTCCGGCTGTGATGATCAAGGCCAGGGGAGCGCGAAGTTCGTGGGAAGCGTCTGCAGTGAATCGCTCAACGGAGCGAAATCCAGCCTCGATTTTTGAAAGCATCACGTTGAGCGTTTGCGCCAGCCGGCTTAGTTCGTCGTCGCTCTCGGGAACTTTGAGGCGCGTGGTGAGATCCGCGGCGTCGATTGCCTCGGCTTGTTTTCTGATCTGCTCCACCGGCGCAAGGGCGCGCCTGCTCATCCAGTACCCAACCGTGGTCGTCAGAATGAGGGCGAGAGGAATGAGCAGGCTGAAGTACAGGGCGTACTCGCGCAGCGATCCCAACATATCGCGGAGCGGTTCCACGACATGCACGGTCAGGCCGGTCCCTCCGACCACCACGTGTTTGCTAGCAGCCCGAACAGGCCAACCGCTCTGCCCCACGGTGGTCAAGGAGACGGAGCCTGTGGGAACTCCTGGTGACAGCGCCGGTACCCGGTGTGAACGCAGAATATCTGAAGCGTAGACGACGTTGGACTGGTCATCGGTCACCTGCACGAAGACACCGACGATCGACGAATCGGATGAGTTCGCGAATACCCTGGCGAACTGCTCGCGCGAATTCAGAGAATGGCTCTCGATGAACGGGACAACGACCGCCATCCTGTACCCGAGGTCGCGGTCAATGGAGTGGTACATACTTGCCTTCAAGGCGTACCAGCTGCATGCCGCGAAGAGGACGATGATGGCTGCGACGCTTAGAAAATACCAGGCGGCGAGCCGAACTTGAA
Organism: uncultured Acidobacteriota bacterium; assembly: GCA_963718885.1. Classification (GTDB taxonomy): domain Bacteria; phylum Acidobacteriota; class Terriglobia; order Terriglobales; family Acidobacteriaceae; genus Telmatobacter. The sequence goes on along the minus strand of CAVRAK010000009.1, from coordinate 167,904 downwards.
TGGAGAGGCGCTTCACTCCGTTCCTTCCCGGATGGTGTATCCAAGACCGCGCTCCGTATGAACAAGGCGTGGCAGGCCCGGCCGATCAACCTTGGACCGCAGATATCGCATGAAGACATCCAGATTGTTTTCGCTGACTTCTCGGTCTCCCCACACCAGCTCGATGATCCGGCTGCGGGTGACCACCCTGCCTGCCGCACGCATCAGGCACTCAAGGATGGAGAATTCGGTCCGCGTCAGATCGAGCTTCTGTCCGTCGCGCACCGCCTCGTGCTTCTCAATGTCCAGAAAGAGATCGGCAAATCGTATCTGTGCTGCATTCTTGCCAGAAGCAGTTCGAGTGCGCGCTCGAATGCGCGCGAGCAGCACTTCGAAATCGAAGGGCTTCGTAAGGTAATCGTCGGCCCCGGCGTCTAGCCCTTTGATGATGTCTTCGGGCGCGTCCCGGGCAGTGAGCAGAAGAATCGGTGTCCGAACGTTTTGCATGCGGAGGCGCTTCGTCACTTCAAAGCCATTCAGGACGGGAAGCATTACATCCAGAAGGATGATGTCGAATGCATGCAATTCTGCCTGCCGCAGGCCGGACCCGCCGTCGTAGCAGACTTTGACGACGCAGCTTTCGTCTTCCAGGCCCTCGCGGACAAATCCGGCGAGTTCCTTGTCATCTTCAACAACCAGCACGTTCAGCGCGGATTTGAATGCGTCGCTCACTTTTCCCCTGCTTCCGAAGGTCAACTTGCTCCCCATGGAGCTGATTACGGGTTGCGACGTGACCGGGCGCCATCCAGATGGAAGTTCATCCCGATCAGGGGTGTCAACTGCTCTGCTCCTGGATCGGAAGAAGGCTTGCCATATTCATTGTGCCAGTACCACAGTCCGCCACTCAGATCGAGTAGTTGCGGCTTGCGAAACAGGAATGAACCAATGTCTACCGCCACGACAGTGCGAACCAGAAACTCAGAGACCATCTGGCTTCCAAATGAATCTTTCCCCTTGGGAGTGTTGTATTCCGCGAACCCGCTGAACGCAAAGTGGGCCTTGCCGACTTTGAACGGCAGCAACCATGTGGGTTCGAGGTTGAAATCCGGATCGTAGCTTTCGGACTTTCCCAACACTCCCTCATGGTTCCACTCCTTGCGAAAGTGCAGACCCACATTGAAGAAGCCTTTGGGCATTGCGAACACCAGCTTAGGACCTATGTAGATGGTCTTTTCAGAGGGCGCATACGATGAGTTCTTTGTTTCAAGATTTGCACCCACCTCAAAAGTGATATCGCGGAGTGGGCCCTTCTTGAAGGTATCGGAATGCGCGAGTTCATTGAGGTCAATCGCGGGGCGCAGGATTACATAAGCTTCGGTCGCCCCGGAGCCGCCGCCATTGGCGGGTTCAGCCATGTTGGAGAGGTTCACCATCACGTCGGCAAAGTTGGTCAGCGCACCCCAAGACCCGACGCTTGTGAACTCGATCGAATTGCGGGCAATGCTGGCGGCTTTGCCAGTGTTTGGGTTCAACACGAAAGGGGTATGGTAGTCGGGACCGTACCAATAGGCCAGCACGACAGATCCGTGCTGCAGGCTCGGCGGCTTCTGAATCGACCCCGCCGGACCGGAGGCGACGCCGCTGGGCGCCTGAGACGCCGCGATGACGGTATGCTGCGCAGCAGCTGTACGAAGCGCCAGTGAAGGATAGCGCCAGGGTCCATAAGGCAGAAAGCCCGCGGAGGCTAAGCGTCTTCCAAAAGCGATCGATGCGTTGGATGCCGGGGGATGCTGGAAAAGTCACGTCTTTCACCTCGATCATTCGCGTCACAGAATGACAGGTGAATCTGAAAGAAACCTGAAGCGGACGGGTACCCTCTGGAAAGAATTCACAAAAGACGCCGTACCAACCATGATTTTCGATAACAAGACCGAGGCCGTCGACAACCCGGATGGTGGCGAGCAAGCGAGTATCGCTGAATCTTAAATTCGCTGAGTCTTTGAACCTTGAACGGACGTCCCTTTCTTCAGGAACCTAGCGGCACAAATGATGGTGGACTCCGATCGACGTGCGCTCGATTGCGGCACGCCGTTCGCGGACTTACCAATTCATCCTGCCGGGAGTGTATCCTTTTTCGCGGCTGTACCTCAGGTGGCTAATTCGCTGGAATTAGCCGGACGTGCCAGTCCGCAATTTCTCATCAAGTAAGGGAGACCACAGTGAACCAGTGTTTCGTAGGCCGGACCTGCGCGAGCGTTGTACTTCTCGCTGCTGCTTTTGTTGCAGTTCCACATGGATTCGCCCAGCCCGGTGGGCCGCAACCGCCGAAGCACTATCCCTGGTCTGACGCCACCTTGTCGGCCGATGCGCGCGCCGACATGGTCATCAAGGAGCTCACGCTGGATGAAAAGATCTCGCTGCTGCATGGCCAAAGATTCTCGTTCAATTCGACCGGTCCGACCGAATCGAACGGCGGTGCCGGATATTCGGTTGGGATTCCGAGGGTGGGCATCCCCGCGATCCAGATGGCGGATTCGGCGTACGGCGTCACCCGCGGCGCTGCTTCCGGACGCTACTCCACTGCGCTCCCCAACAACCTCGCCGCTGCTTCCTCATGGGACCCGCAGGCTGCTTTTGAATATGGCGCCCTGATCGGTCGCGAGTTGCGCCAGGAGGGCTACAGCATGTCGCTCGGCGGGGGCGTCAACCTACCTCGCGAGCCGCGAAACGGGCGCACGTTTGAATACCAGGGTGAAGATCCCCTCCTGGCCGGCACGCTGGTGGGCAATTTCGTCAAGGGAGTGCAGTCGCAGCACGTAATCGGCGACCTGAAGCACTACGCCATCAATGACCAGGAGAGCGGCCGTAACGCGGTGAATGCCAACATCGACAAGCGGTCAATGCGTGAAACGGATCTGCGGGCCTTCGAGATCGCGCTCAAGATTTCAGATGCCGGCGCTTTCATGTGCTCCTACAACCGGGTCAACGGCGACTATGCCTGCGAAAACAGCTACCTGCTCACCGACATCCTCAGGAAGACGTTTCACTTTCAGGGGTTCGTGCTTTCCGATTGGGGCGGAACCCACTCCACCGCCAAAGCCTCTCATGCTGGCCTCGACCAGGAGCAGCCCGGCAAGAATTTCTTTGGCGACGCGCTCAAGAAAGCCGTCGAGGATGGAGAAGTTTCACAGGACGAAATCAATGAGCACGTCCATCGCATCCTTCGCACCATTTTTGCGACCGGCTTGTTTGATAACCCGATCGTCAAGCAGGTTCCGGATGTTGAGGGTGGATATGTGGTGGCTCAAAAGCTTGCTGAGAAGAGCATTGTTCTTCTCAAGAACGAGCACAATGTTCTTCCCCTGGATGCCACAAGAATTCATTCCGTAGTGTTGATCGGCGGTCATGCCGATGTAGGTGTGCTCACCGGTGGCGGGTCGGCGCAGGTCGACGCGCCGGGAGGTTCCGCGGTTCCACAGCCCCCTGCGCAGCCTGGAGCGGGTCTAATGGCAAATCTCATCAGACGTCGAGTGTGGTTACCCAGCTCGCCTTTGCGCGCATTGACGGCCAAGCTGCCTTCCGCAAAGGTGACCTATGTCTCCGGCGATGACCTGGCTGCTGCAGCTTCGGCTGCCAAGGCTGCTGATGTCGCAATCGTCTTCGGCTATCAGCCGGAATCGGAAGGCATGGACTTGAAGACGCTGGATCTTGGCGACGATCAGGACAAGCTTATCGAGACGGTGGCTGCTGCCAATGCCAAGACGATCGTGGTTCTTGAAACGGGCAGTCCGGCCACGATGCCCTGGATCGACAAGGTAGCCGGCGTAGTCGAGGCCTGGTATCCAGGCATTCGCGGCGCAGAGGCGCTGGCAAATGTGCTCACGGGAGAAGTGAATCCCAGTGGCAAGCTGGCCATCACCTTCCCGAAAAGCGACGCAGATCTGCCGCACCCAACACTTGTATTGCCGCCACCGGAGTCACAACCTCAGCGTCCGGCGCCCGGAGCCGACATTTCCAGTTTCATGGCCATGATGGCCAAAGGCCTGCCGCCTTTTCAAACCTATTACGACGAGAAGCTTAAGGTCGGATACAAGTGGTACGACGCCGAGAAAAAGCCGGTGCTGTTCCCGTTTGGCTTCGGTCTCTCCTACACAAGCTATGCCTACTCCGGACTAAACGTGAAGAACGGCGACACGATTTCGGTTTCCTTTACGGTGAAAAATACAGGCAAGCGCGCTGGCACTGAGATCGCCCAGGTCTACACGTCGTTTCCAGATTCAGCCGGCGAGCCGCCCAAGCGGCTGATCGGTTGGGCACGCGTGGAGTTAGCGGCTGGTGAATCAAAGCTCGTGACGATACCGGTTGATCGCGATCACTTAACCATTTACGACGAAACAACCGATGCATGGAAGCTTGTCCCCGGCAGTTATACGGTCATGGCGGGAGGTTCCTCGCAGGCTCTGCCGCTCCACCAGCAGATCACACTGCAATAGCGGAGTCGAATCTACGAGTAGAGATCACGGCCAGTGTCGGAAACAGCTAGGAAGGAAGTCGAGCGGTCTAGTGGAGAACTCTCGCTTCGTAACGGCTTCCGGAGCCGGAGAGGAAACCATCCGCCAGATCGTTGGCCACGTATCGAAGGAAGTCCTGCGATGATCGTGCCAGCGGCCAGTTATGTTCGCGTTTTTCCGCACGTTCTTCCAGGCCGTTTTGAGCGTCGTAACGGGCCGAGTCGGATCACTCGGACGAGGTTTGCCGAACGGGAACACGTACCACTCATCCGCGATGGTCTGGAATTTCTCTTCGTATTGCGCCCGATGAATGAGAATGGCCTGGCGTAGAACCGAGTTGATCGGGATCGTCCTTCCCTCACCGGCGGCGGTCTTGCTTTTCCCCACCTCCAGGTAGCCCTTCTCCAGATGGATCTGACCCCAGGTGAGCGATTTGATCTCCGCGTCCCGCATCCCGCGTTCAAGGCGAGCGTGAGAGCAAGCTGGATATGTGGAGAACGCGAATGTCCTAGAGCAAATTGCAATCTGGTGCAACATTGCACGCTATTGCACGCTGCAGGAGGAATTGGGCCTTAAATCTTTTGTTTCAATTGGGGCGGCTAGAGGGGATCGAACCCTCGACATCCTGAGCCACAGTCAGGCGTTCTGCCGCTGAACTATAGCCGCCGTATACCCTTTCGATTGTAGCATCGAATGAGAAACAGGCCCTGGCTCTGCCCCGCCTCACTATGAGCGATTCCGATCCCGATCAAACGAGTGTTTCGGCTCCGCCGACTGTCTCCCAGCCGCCGCTGCTGCTGCCTTCGGGGCGGTGGACTCGCGGCTCCTGGTACTTTCGCGACGACAAGCTCAAGCATCTCGAGGTGCTACTCGATGAGGCATTCCGCGTGCCATTCACCCAGGTGCGCTTCGGCATAGATGGCATCGTCGGCCTGGTTCCAGGCCTGGGCGACGTGCTCGCCGGCCTGCTCTCCCTGGTGATTCCTTTTGCCGCATGGGCGCGCGGCGTGCCCTACATCACGATTGTGCGCATGACGGCAAACGTCGCCATCGGGATCCTCGTCGGTTCAATACCGATCTTCGGCGACATCTTCGATGTCGGGTGGAAATCGAATCGCCGGAATTACCTGCTGATGCAGCGCCACCTGCTGGCTCCGCGGCGGCACACCTGGCGCGACTGGACATTTCTGCTGCTGATCATGCTTGGCATGCTGCTGGTCATCGCGATTCCAATCGTGCTAGTCGTGTGGTTCATCGCGTGGCTGCTGCACCAGTGAGCCCGACCGCAGGGGCGCCGAAGAGGCTGATTCCACGGTACAATCAAGTGAAAGAAGCGCAAGGGAAAGAAGCGTCGGGCAGGGAAAAGAAACGTCGGGGCGTAGCGCAGTCTGGTAGCGCATCTGCTTTGGGAGCAGAGGGTCGGGGGTTCGAATCCCTCCGCCCCGACCATATATCAACTTATTGGGTCTGACCCGCTTAAACTGTACTCATTTTGAATGCAGCAAGTTCCATGTCTTCCAGAGAGTTCCCGGGCTTCGATGGAATCCATACTGTGAAGCCCATTCTACCCGGGTCCGACCAGCCCCAGATCGAATCGGGCTTGCCTCGCTGGAGCACCATATTGTCGCCGAAGTTGGGGCTCAAGAATGGCAGAGGCCTGGAGGCTGCGGACGGCATTGCCTGACCCGGTGTTGGCTGCGCATAGCGCCCAGGCCCGCGGCAGAAAGAAGCCCTGCGACGAGACCTGCGATATGAATGTACCTGAAACTCGTGACCGCAAACCTCTCGCTATTGACGTGCGGAGTCCTGGCACTGGAAGTTGCGGGCGTCCTGAGTGTCACCGGTTCCCTTATACTGCGCATGCATTGGATAGGGGCATAGCGGGCGGCTGCGACCTGGGAATGCCTGACCGGTGGCGATCACCGCGTCGGGCGCAGTGCCTTTTTCGACCCAGCTGACGACTGCGGAGAGCATGTCGAAGTGATCGAGAGACGGGCCTCCGCCGCAATGAGCCATTCCGGGAACAAGGAACATCCGGCTCCATTCGGAAACTTTCTCGGCACCGCCGTTAGTATCAGCCAAAGATTTGTAATAGCCGAGTGTGTCGAGCGGTGAAAACCACGGATCGCTGTCGCCGTGGAAGAAGATGAGCTTGCCACCATTAAGCGAGAACGTGGAGAGGTTGGTGGATGCAGGCTCGACGAGCGGATCGGAGGCATGCATGTGCCGCCTTGTCGACGTCGAGTTCAGTCGCGGTGGTGTAGGGGCCGAAGAGACCGTTTGGTCCCAAGGCCAGTAAACCTGAAACGAATCCTTTCGATGCAATGCCCGCGTCATAAAGGAAGCCCGGGTAGACCTGGGTGCCATATGCATTCTTTGGTCCAGCGAAGGCCTTCTTGATGGCGCTGACTTTCTCAGGAGCGATGCAGGCTTCGGTCTGGCCAGGCCTGCAGGCGAGGACGCTCGGATCAAAGTCGCAGCCGAGAGGGTCAGAGATCATGCCGTCGGCTACCCCGTCTTTCGCGTCGCATTGTTTCATCAGCGCATCCATAAAGAGCTTTCGATCGTCGTCGGTGAGGAACTTAGCGATCTCGGGCTTGCCGGAGGCGTCTTTGGGAGCGGCCTGGTTGTAAGCCACGGGGATCCATTGCGCGATAGCAAGGTTAGACAGGCCGGTGCGCATGGCAGGATCGCCGGAAACGATTCCGTTGAACACGGTGGGATAGCGCTGCGAGAGGATCATGCCTTCACGCCCGCCGGTGGAACAGCCGACAAAGTAGGAATACGCAGCAGGTTTTGCGTAGTAACGAGCGATGATCTGCTTGGCGACTCCGGCGACTTCAGCGTTCGCGAGGAAAGCGAAATCGAGATACGCCTGCTGGTCGCGCATGAAGGAGAAATCGAAGGCACCCGTTTTGGCCTTGTGCCCTGTATCGGTGCTGGCTACGGCGAATCCGCGGGAGAGTGCAGGCTTGTCGCCTGCGTAGTTCGCGCCGGCGGGATACGCGACGATGCCATTGCCTCCGCCGCCGCCCTGCATCATGAAGTCACCGTTCCAGGCGGCATTGTCAGGGAGTGCAAGAGCAAAGCCAATGCCGAACTCCTGGCCGTCGACGCCCTTGCGGCGATTGATTACGCCATCGACGCGGCAGTGCGCGGGCAGCGGGCCGATGGAAGGAGCGCCGGGATACGGCGGCGGGACGGTAGTTCCGGCGGGAACGAGCGCGGCCTTGGTGATTTCGACGCCGTCGATGTTTAAGGCCGGTGCAGAGCGGCGCAGGGATCGGCCGATTGAGATTGTGCAGCCAAGGGTACGCACAGCACAACCGCCAGAAGAAGCGAGAGATTGTATTTCGTCATAACCGGCTTTCTCCGTAACAAAATATGTGAGCGCAGCGTGGACTATTTTGCTTTGCGAATCCCGCGCCGCAGCAAATCACTTGATGGTTGCGTGAACTTCTTTACCTTCGTAACTGATTTCCGCGTTGGCGGTGCTGGTCACATCCACGCCTGTTCCATGTCCGCCTGCGACCAGGACGACGCGGAATTTGCGGTGTTCGACCATTCCGGGGAATGAGCCTTGCGCGAGCGCCGATGATGAGTGACGAGTTGTGGTCGTTCCATTGGATTGGGATGATGGAGTGCTGTCCCTTCTCGTACTCGTAGCCATCGCCGGCGTCTTCATAAAGGTCAAATTTCCCATCGGCGCCGCGATATATGCGAAGCTCGATGGGCCCCGCGGGATCCTGCGTCGGCGTACTCGATCTGCGGGCCCATGGGAAGGATGGAACCGGCCCGCACGAAGAGCGGAATACGATCGAGCGGCGCATCGGCTTCGATCTCCTGGCCGCCCGTGAGCGATTTGCCAGTCCAGAAGTCGTACCATGCAGCGGCTTCGGGCAAGTAGACACTGCGCTTGGTCGCGTCGGCTTTGAGCACCGGGTTGACCATGATGGCCGGGCCGAACATGAATTGGTCGCCGAGGTTCCATGTGTTGGGGTCGGTGCGCCAATCCATTACGAGCGGGCGCTGAATGGTGTAGTCCTCGCTGGTTACCTTCCAGGCCAGCGAATAGATATACGGCATCAGGCGGTAGCGGAGCTTGTCGTAGCTCACCAGGATGGGTTCGACTTTGTCAAAGGCCCATAGTTCGTTATGGGGCCGGTGTCCGTGGGTGCGGAAGATCGGACAGAACGTGCCGTACTCGAACCAGCGCGCGTAGAGTTCCTGGAAGGCGGGGTCGGCGAGAGGGTCGTCGTGCGGCGGCCAGTAGCCGCCAATGTCGGTGGTCCAATATGGATATCCGGAAAGCGCGAAATTGAGACCGGCGGGAACCTGGTGGCTCAAGCCCCAGTAGGTGCCGTAGACATCGCCCGACCAGACGGTGGCGCCAACGCGCTGCTGGCCGAGAAAGGCAGAGCGCGTGAGCAGAAAGACGCGCTTGCTCGGGTTCTGCGCCTTCCAGTGATCCTGCACTCCGAGGGTGTGCATGAAGCGGGAAGACGTTCGTGAATTCGGCGCCGTTGCCGATGGCGAGTCTGGCGGCTGCTGAGGATGGCGTCGCCCATGTGCGGCCAGTATTCTTCGGGCTCGGCGCTGTCGAGCCAGAATGCATCCCATCCCTGCGCCAGCAGCTTGCCGGGCAGGTGCTCCCAGTAGATGTCGCGCGCTTCGGGATTGGTGGCGTCGTAGACGTGAGCATCGGAGACAAGCTCATGCTTTGCGTCGAGAATCTTGTAGGTTTCGGAGTTGGGATCGAGCAGGCCCCAGACAGAAATCATGGCGTGCACGTTTTCTTTGTGCAGGGCCTCGAGATCCTGTGCGACGTCGTGATAGTTGGAATTGAAGACCGGATCGCCTTCGGTCTTCCACCAGAACCAGTCCTGCACCATGGCGTCGAGCGGGATATGTTCCCTGGCGATAGCGCTCTGCGATCTCGCGAATCTCGTCGAGTGATACGTAGCGGTCCTTCGATTGAAAAAAGCCGTAGGCCCACTTCGGCAGCATCGGCGCGTGGCCGGTCATGGTGCGGTACTCGTGAAGAACGGCGTCGATCTCCGGGCCGTAGAGGAAGTAGTAGTCGATCGACTTGCCGGCGATGGAAGTCAGCTTCATATCGAGCGGGAAGCGATTGTCGAAGTAGGTAAGCGCCGCCGTGTTCCACATCAGTCCGTACCCCTTGTTCGAAATCAGCAGGGGGATCGCAACATCGGTGTTGTTTTGACCCAACTCAACGGTGGCGCCGCGATAGTTGAACATGCCGCTCTGGTGCTGGCCGAGCCCGTAGACCGCTTCGTTGATCGGTGGAGAAAAGCGGTCCGTGACGCGGTAGGTGTGTTCTCCATTGAGCTCTACCGGCTCGTAGGTGCGCGGAATGCTGTTGCCCTCGTTCAGCAGCGATTCTCCACTGATGGTGCGAAAGGAGAGATTGCCGCGCTCGATATTGACGATCACCTCAAGCTGAGCAGTCTTCAAAGTGGCCGCTTTCGCGTCCTGCGCAAACGTGAACGGCGCTCCGGGGCAAGCTTGCTGTGCATCGAGCATCCACGGGCGCGGCGAGGCGGGTGCAGACGGTACAGGAGTAGCAATGACGTGAATCACTGAGTCAGAACATACTGTGACGTCGAGAACTTCCCTTCCCGCAGTGGCGCGCAAGCCGTTGCTTGTCCGCTCGACTTGCTCCGGTGGAGGACCAGGAGCCTTTTGTCCCGGCATTTGCGCAACGGCAATTGTTGAAGCTGCAAGCAAGAGAACGATGACGGGAATTCGTCCCGATGAATGAAAACTTGATTGGAACGCTCGCTCAATTCGGAGCATGTTTACTCTCGACTTTCTGTTTGTCAGCATCTTACCGTCCGGTCCATGATCGCGATTGACCCTCAAATTCGGGAGCAGATGCATGGTCCGTTTCTCCCAATACTGGATGGAGCAAAATGTGCTTACAACCGGCGGCCGTCGTTGAATTTCGAATCGACTGCAACTCAGTCCACGGCTCTCACCAGGCACAGGTTGCGATTACAGCTCAATCGAGACGATGGTCGCTGATCGAGGCGCTACCGTTAGAGATCGCTTGCCCCCTGCAATTTCACCGCTGTAGGCTTCGGCACGACTACATTCGGCGAGTCAAAGGTGTTGATACTGTCCACTGCAACTCCTGTTAACGTCTCCGCCTTCGCCGACTTCACCGCAAGCGACGCACCACACAAGCCTCCGCTCAACCGGAGGGCGATGAAGCGCAGGGTCCGGCGCGCCGCGTTGAAGCGGGCTCGCAATTTTCGGCCGTCGTTCTCGCATACCGTTCCGGAACCCTCGAATATACACAGAGCGAGCCAACGCGAACAAGCCCCATAAATCGCTTTATTCGGGAAGGGTAATCGTTTACCATGCGCATGACCCGAGAGAGCTGAACTGGTACCGCCCCAAGCCGGGCCTCGCTCTCAAATCTGCTCCGCGCGGAGGTGCGCTTTGAAAGTGATTGGAATTGCGATGCTGATGGCGTCGAGTTTCTGTTTTGCCCAGAATGCGAGCGACTTCAAACCCGCGTCATCGAACGTCCTGGACGCGCAGTATCCGCAGGTTGACGGCAACTCGCGCGTGCTGATCCGCTTCAAGGCGCCCGACGCGACCAAAGTGAAGCTGAATTTCTGGAGCGGCCCCAAGGTGGATATGGAGAAGCAGGCCGACGGGTTCTGGACGGTCACAACGCCGCCCTTGGCGCCGGGCCTGCACTACTACGTGATCAATGTTGATGGCGCGGAGGTGAGCGATCCCGGCAGCACGGCCTATTTCGGAGGCAGCAAATGGGCCAGCGCGGTCGAGGTACCTGAAGCCGGTGTGGATTATTACCTGCCCAAGGATGTTCCGCACGGGCAGGTGCGTGAGGTCTGGTATCACTCCAGCGTGACGGGGACGTGGCGGCACGCGCTCGTGTACCTGCCGCCAAATTATGACACTTCGAAAACTCGCTACCCGGTGCTTTATCTGCAGCACGGCGGCGGAGAGGACGAATCAGGATGGATTCGGCAAGGCAAAGCGAATTTCATTCTCGACAACCTGATCGCCAGCGGAAGCACAAAGCCGATGATCATCGTAATGGCCAACGGGTATGCGAGCCGTGCGGGCTATGTCCTTCCCGACCTTACAGGAAAACCGTTCGGCTCGCCGGAGTTCCTGAAGGTGATGCAGGAGCGCATGGGCGCCTTCGAAGATGACATGACGCAGGTGCTGATACCGTTCATCGACAAGACCTTCCGGACCCTCCCTGATCGCGATCACCGCGCCATGGCCGGGCTTTCGATGGGCGGCATGCAGACATTCCAGGTCACGTTCAATCATCTCGATCTGTTTTCGTATATTGGCGGCTTTAGCGGCGCGGCCAACGTCTTCGCAATGGGAAACCAGAAACTGGATACGAAGACAGCATTTAGCGGTGCAATGGCCGACCCTGGTGCCTTCGCGAAACGTGTGCATCTTCTATGGATTGGCGTGGGAACGAAAGAACCCGATCGTATGAAGTCCGGACTGGAGAATCTGAACGCCTCACTGGACGAAGGAAATATCAAGCACGTTTTTTACGAGTCTCCCGGCACGGATCACGAATGGCAGACCTGGCGTCGCGACTTGAAAGATTTCGCGCCGCGGCTGTTCCAGGCGCAAAGTTCACAGGCCGTTGCTGCGCGGTAGGGCAACTCAACCTTAGCTCAAACTCGGGGTTCAACATGAACAAATGGATGACGCAGATGACGCGGAGATTTGTCCTGGTAACTGGAGTGCTTTTCATGGTGCTAGCGGTACGGCCGGCCGTCGCTCAAGAGACAGCGGCTCTTCCATATCTGGACACCAATCTAACGCCTGAACAGAGAGCCGCCGACCTGGTGCACCGCATGACTCTTGCGGAGAAGGCCACTCAGATGCAGAACAACTCCGCGGCAGTTCCCCGCCTCAACATTCCTGCTTACCAGTGGTGGAGCGAGGCGCTCCACGGAGTGATCAATGAGGGTGTAACCGAGTATCCCGAGCCCATCGGCCTTGCCGCCACGTTCGATACGCCGGGCATTCACACCATGGCGGCCCAGATCGGCATCGAGGGACGCATCAAGCACGTCCAGAATCTACGCGAAGGACACACCGGCATCATGGGAGGCCTCGATTTCTGGTCCCCCAATCTGAATATCTTTCGCGATCCACGCTGGGGCCGCGGTCAGGAAACCTACGGCGAAGATCCCTTCCTCACCGGCCGCATGGGCGTTGCTTACGTGACGGGACTGCAGGGCGACAATCCGAAGTATTACCTGGCCATTGCGACACCAAAGCACTACGACGTGCACAGCGGGCCTGAGCCAACGCGCCACTTTGCCGATGTAGACGTGAGCAAGCACGATGAGGTGGATACGTATGAGCCTGCATTCCGCGCCGCGATTGTAGAAGGCAAAGCTGGCTCGATCATGTGCGCTTACAACGCAATCAACGGTGAGCCGGCCTGCGCCAACCAATACTTGCTCCAGGACCAATTACGCGGCAAGTGGGGTTTCCAGGGCTATGTGGTTTCAGATTGCGACGCGGTTCGCGACGTCGCAGCCAATCATCGCTATCGCCCAACGCAGGCACAAGGCGCGGCTATTTCCGTGATCAGAGGCATGGACAACGAGTGCGTCACTTTTACTTCAAGATTTGGAGAGCCCGTCGAAAAGGCCTATATCGACGCGGTGCAGCAGGGTTACCTGCCTGAAAGCACACTGGACACCGCGCTCATCCGCCTGTTCACCGCGCGCATCAAGCTCGGCATGTTCGACCCGCCGGAGATGGTTCCCTACACCAAGATCGATGAGAAGGAACTCGACAGCGCCGAACATCGCGCGCTGGCGCGCAAACTGGCCGATGAGTCCATGGTCCTCCTTAAGAACGATGGAGTACTTCCTTTGAAACCGGGGATTCAGAGGATTGCCGTGATCGGTCCTCTGGCCAATCAAACCAAGATGCTTCTCGGTAATTACGCGGGAAGACCGACGCATACTGTTTCCATTCTTGACGGCATCAAGGCAGAGTTTCCAAATGCGAAGATCACCTACATCTCAGGCGTGCAATTTCTCAGGAATGACGGCGACCCGGTTCCAGATGCCGCGCTCACAACGCCCGACGGTAAGCCCGGTCTGAAAGCGGAGTACAGCGAGTCCGGAGGCCTGTTCGACCCTCATCCAAACCCACCGCGCGCGACCAGGACTGAAAAGAACGTCAACCTCTCCGAAAGCAATCTGCCCGCGGAGGTTGCCGGAAAAAAGACGATTGCCGTGCGTTGGACTGGCTCGATCACGCCCTCGGAGACTGGCGATTATCTCCTCGGTGTGCGCGGCACCGGCTTCGGCAGAGTCACGATAGATGGCAAGCAGGTTGCGACGTTGGTAGCTTACGACGACGTCGAGACATCCACGGGCAGCGTCCATTTGGTCAAAGGACAAAAAGCTGAATTGAGCGTGAATTACGCCAGCAGGCCAAACTCGCATCAGGCACAGCTCATCTGGGCTAAAGTGAACGACGCGCCTTCTCCGGATGCTTTGGCAGCCGCCCGGAACGCCGACGTCGTCATCGCTGTAGTGGGCATCACCAGCCGGCTTGAAGGGGAGGAAATGCCGGTGACAGTACCCGGTTTTCTAGGCGGAGATCGCACTAGCATTGATCTCCCCGAACCGGAAGAGGCTCTCGTCGAATCCGTTGCTGCCAGTGGCAAGCCTTTGGCAGTCGTCCTGGTCAACGGCAGCGCGCTAGCGGTCAACTGGATCAAAGAGCACGCCAACGCCGTGCTCGACGCATGGTACCCAGGGGAAGAAGGCGGAGCGGCAGTCGCTGAAACGCTGAGCGGAAAGAACAATCCTGCAGGGCGGCTTCCAGTCACTTTCTACACCGGCGTCAGCCAGCTCCCTAACTTTGAAGACTACGGGATGGCCAACCGGACCTACCGTTACTTCACTGGCAAGCCGCTTTATCCGTTTGGCTATGGACTAAGCTATACGACCTTCAAGTACAGCGACCTCAGCGTTCCGGTGCAGGCTGTGGCAGCGGGCCAGCCAGTGAGTACCGATGTGACAGTGACTAACACGGGCAAAGTCGCAGGAGATGAAGTTGTGCAGGTCTATCTCAAGTTCCCTGCCGTGAAGGGTGCGCCGCTGGTTGCTCTTCGCGGATTCCAGCGTGTTCATCTTGAACCGGGCGCGAGCCAGAAGGTTCATTTCGACTTGAAGGGCCGCGACCTGGGCATCGTAACCGAGGATGGAAATCCAATCATCGCGCAAGGTGACTACACCATCAGCATCGGCGGAGGCCAGCCCGACACAGGAGCGCCGGTAGTTACCGGAAAGTTTCGTGTCGAAGGCCAACTCGCCTTGCCGGAATGAAGGGCTAGATTGAATCCCGCTCCGGGATAAAGGGGAATTCGTGCAAAGACGAGATTTCTGCAAGCTACTTGCGATCGCTGCGGCGTCGAAAGCGGTGCCATCGGCTGGGCGAACTGCACAGGAGAGCCAGCCTGGATTGCCAAGTGGGTTCAATCAATACACGCAGGACTACGCTCAGTTTTGCGCTCAGCCGCCGGAGAAGAGAGTCTTCTACAAGGTCAGCGATGGAAAGATCATCGAGGAACGGCTGGATGACTCGACATGGCAACCTTCAGCGTGGAACTACAACCCGGTTGCGCAATCGGTCGCCGGTGGGCTTTGGGATGATGTGCCCTTGAACTCGCCCATTCCGGATCTTGGGGGCGATGGTCCGTTCAAGCCCACCTGGGATTCGTTGCTTGAGTACGAAGCGCCGGATTGGTACCAGGATGCCAAGTTCGGCATCTGGGCTCACTGGAGTCCGCAGTGTGTTGCCGAAGCCGGGGACTGGTACGCACGCAACATGTATATCGAGGACCAGCGCCAGTACAAATATCAACTTGAACATTTCGGTCCGCCGTCGCGATTTGGATATAAGGACCTTTGTGCACAGTGGACCCTGCTGAACTGGGACCCGGACGAATTGATTACGCGCTACAAAAATGCAGGCGCAAAGATATTTGTCGCTCTGGCCAATCACCATGACAGCTTTGACACCTGGAACTCGAAGCATCAGCCTTGGAATGCTGCTGCGATCGGCCCCCATCGCGATGTCATTGGCACTTGGGCTGCCGCCGCGCGTAAGCAGGGTCTGCGATTTGGCGTGACCGTGCATCAGGCGCGCAACTGGTGGTGGTTCCAGCCGTCGCACGGCGCTGACACATCCGGCCCCAACGCTGGCGTTCCATATGACGGCCATCTTACCCAGGCGGAAGGCAAAGATCAGTGGTGGCAGGGGCTCGATCCTCAGCGGCTCTATGGCGTGAAGCACCCACCGGCTGCACTGCCCGACACATCCTATGTGAAGAACTTCTACGACAGCACCCGCGATCTCATCGACCAGCATGATCCCGATCTGCTTTACTTTGACGATTCCCTGCTGCCGCTGGGCTGGGCTGGAATGAACATCGGCGCCTATTTCTACAACAAGAGCCTGAAGACAAAAGGCAAGATGGAAGCCGTCCTGAACGTCAAAGATGTTCCTGGACGGCTCGCCAAGGCGGTCGTTGCTGATTATGAGCGAGGATTGACGGCTGAGATCATGAAGTATCCCTGGCAGTCGGAAACCTGCATCGGCGCCTGGCACTATCTACGATTTCTCTACGAGAAGCCCGGTGAATATGGCGGGTATCTGCCTCCACGCGACGTCATCCACTGGCTGATTGACACCGTAAGCAAGAACGGCACGTTCATTCTCGACGTGCCTGGCAGACCCGACGGAACCATAGACAGCAAGGAAATTGCAGTGCTCGATGGCATTACAGCATGGATGCAGATCAATGGCGAGGCAATCTATGAGACTCGGCCCTGGAAGATCTACGGCGAAGGGCCCAATAGCATAAAGGCGGGATCCTTCCAGGGCGGGAGCATCAGCAAACTGGGAGAGAGAGATATCCGGTTCACGCGCAATAAATCCGGTACGGTGATCTACACGCTGGTTCTGGGCTGGCCGACAGAATCGTTCACCGTGCAGTCTCTGGCACTTTCAGCAGCAACAAAGCCCGGAAGAATTGGCAAGCTCGAACTCCTGGGAACCGACCAGAGGGTCAGTTGGAAACAGCAAAGCGACGCCTTGATGGTGGAACTTCCGAAGGTATATAAGCCAGCGGTGGACTATGCAGCTGTGCTCAAAGTGACACTTGCGTGAACAGAAGGCGGTATAGCGGTCTCTGGGTGCTTAGCCCTGGCAAGAACCAATCGACACAGACGAGTAGGTCAGAAGCGCCGTAGATCGCTTCGATTCTCATGATCTTAGCGATGAAGGCATCTGTCGAGCGCATCCGGGAGCAGTTTGCCTTCACCGAGCGCCGGGCCTGCCGCTTGCTGCTGGTACCGGTTTCGAGCTATCGCTACAAGCCTTGAATGCTGCCACGTGTTCTTTTTATGCTGCCACCTACGTTTTTGGCGACTCCGGAGCAAGCCCGTCCTTTCCACGCCTTGTCGCTCATAGCTGCGCTGCCGCCTTCAGATCGGCGGCAAACGAGGCGAGCGACATTACGAGCTTCAAAGGCTCGCAAACGAGATTCAATGGACTTCAACGTGAAGTCCAGAAACGACGCCTGTGCGCAGGGGTTTGATCCCATCAAGAATACGCCGGGCCATTTCTCGCTTGGGGCTTTCATGGTGAGACCCTGTCGCCCCTTCGGTAATGAGCAAACCGGTATTGTGGTCCACGGTCGTGACGGATTGTGAGGAGCCGAGAACATAGCCGCAACGTATCTTTCTTTGAAAAAGTGTATGCCGGCAATCATCGTTGAGCGCTCCCCTCAAAAACTTCCGCGCCTGCGGAACGCGCGGCGCCCATACCGTGGGCACGTCATGTTAGGTTTAGGCAAAGGACCAGTTTGAATCCAATCTATGCACACCCGGATCAAAGTGTGTCTCCTCTTCGCCCTGACTTTCGGCACAAACCTCTTTGGCGCCGATTTTGCCATGAAGGTCACCGACAAGAACTACCTCGACACCCAAGGTTTTAGCGTATTCCTCTACGACAGCACGTATCATCCTGTGTTCGTAGACCAGAAGAACACGGCCATGGAGATGATCCTCCACGGCCAGCGCATCGCCACCAACGGCGACGTACGCCTGATGCCAACGCCCGAGCAGTGGGACCTGGTGGCAACTCTCAAAGGGCGCCACGCAGATAAGGCGAACAATCGCCTCACCGCCGATCTCGCTTTCCCGGCCTTCGATTTCAGCTACACACTGGAAGTCGCAGCGGAACCAGGCGGCGTAAAGGTCAGCATCAATCTCGACAAGCCGCTGCCGCAGAACCTGGCCGGGCGCGCTGGCTTCAATCTGGAGTTCCTGCCCTCAATCTACATGGGCAAGGCCTACCTGGTGGACGGAACCAAAGCCGGCATCTTCCCGCGAACGCCTGACGATCCGATGGTGAAGGTGTTGCCGCTGGCTGACGAACCGAAAAAGGCTTACTACCTGGAGGACTGGGACAAGGCCAAGGGATACACCCAGCCGCTGCCGTTCGCCGAGGGCAAAAGCATCACCCTGGGAGTCGACGACCCGCTGGCCCGGGTCAACGTCAAGTCGGACACGGCCGACCTCATGCTCTTCGATGGACGCGACCGCGCGCAGAACGGCTGGTTCGTTTTGCGTTCGCTGATCCCTGCGGGCAAGACCACCGGCGCCATCGTGTGGCACATCAGGCCCGACGTGATTCCGAACTGGACGCGGCCGCCGATGATCGCGCACAGCCAGGTCGGTTATGCGCCAGCTTTTTCCAAGGTGGCGGTGCTCGAACTCGACCCGAAGTACAACGGCCCGAAGACGGCCAGAGTGCTGCGCCTGATGGAGGACGGATCTTACAAGCAGGTCTTCGAAGGCCCCGATCACGCCTTCAACGCCCTGGCTGCGCTACGTCTATTCGAAATTCGACTTCACCACGGTCAAGGACCCCGGCCTTTATGTGATCGAGTACGCAGACCAGCGTACGGCGCCCTTTCCCGATCTCCAAGGACGCTTACGCCAACATCTGGCAGGACAGCCTGGACCATCACATCGCGGAGCAGATGGATCACGTTTCCGTTCGCGAAGGCTACCGCATGTGGCACGGCGCTTCGCACCTGGATGATGGCCGCATGGCGCCCGTGGTGGGAGAACAATTCGACGGCTGGAATCAGGCAACGGCAACGGACGGGAAGTACAAAGGCGGCGATCACATTCCTGGGATGAATGTGGGCGGCTGGTACGATGCCGGCGACTTCGACCTCGAAGAGCCCGCGCAGCTCAGCGTGATTCAGAGTCTCGCTCTGGCGTATCGCGAATTCCATCTCAACTACGACGAGCTTGACCGTAGATGAAGCCGCCCGCGACCGTGGAGATGCACCGGCCCGATGGCGTGCCGGATACGGTGGAGCAAGTCAAGCATGGCGCACTGCTCATCCTGGCGCAGTTCCACAATATCGGCCATTCCATCCGCGGCACTCACGAACCGGATCTGCGGCAGTACACGCAGGTGGGCGACGGCGCCTCGAAGACCGACGGCCGCATCTATGACCCGAAGCTCGGTCCCAATGAAGTGAAAGGCGACTACTCCGGCAAGCCGGACGATCGCTGGATCTTCACTTCGACGAACCCCTTCTTCCAGTGGAACGCCATCGCGGCGCTTGCGGCTGCATCCGATGTGCTGAAAGGCTGGGACGACCCATTGGCAAAAGACTGCCTCGATACCGCGATCAAGGCATGGAACGACGAGAAGGCTCACCCAACGCAGTTTCCGGCGGGCGGTCGCTTTGGCGGAGCGGCTCCGGCAGGCGGCGTGCTGGCCGCTTCGCAGGGTGCGGTGTCTGGCGCGCAAGGCGCTCATAACAGAACGGGCAGTTCGGGCGCTGCCAATGGCTCCGGCGCGACGAGCGCACCGGCACCTCCGCCGTCTGCCGGTTCGACCGTAACGCCTTTGAAGCTACACAGGACTGGGCTGCGGCTCTCGAACTGACCATTGCCACACACGGCGCCGAGCCCTACAAGTCCCGACTGAAGGAGTTATTCCCTCAAATGATCACTCCGCAGCAGATGGAGTTCCGAGGCTGGACGGCAGTCCGAGCCTTGCCCTATCTGGACGCGAGCGCGAAAGATCAAATGCGGGAAGCAGTGAAGACATACATGGCCGGTCTGGACAAGAAGCTGGATGCTACCCCGTTCGGCGTGCCTCCGAGCCTGGGCACCTGGGGCGGATCGGGAGCAGTGGTTGACATGGCCATCCGGATGTACTTCCTGCACAAGGCGTTTCCGGATCTTGTGGGCCCCGAATACACGCTTCGCGCCGTCAATTACATTCTCGGCACGCACCCGGTCTCCAGCACTTCGTATGTAGCCGGCGTCGGCACGGTCTCGAAGACGAAGACGTACAGCAACAACCGCGCCGATAACGCTTACATTCCGGGAGCGGTGATTCCGGGATACATCATCATCAAGCCGGATTTTCCCGAGTGCATCGACGATTTCGGATTTCTCTGGTTCGAGGATGAAGCCGTCGTGGCCGGATCGGCAAGCTGGGTCGTGGCCGGCAACGCAGCCGACGCGATCACTAGGGAGTCGAAGTAGGACCAGTACTAGAGTGCCTGGCGGCCCCGAGGGCGCCGAGGGCTCTTTTGTTTTGGAGAAGTCCCATCGCGGCGCGGCCTTTCATCGCATTTACCAGACGGATTTCGCTACTTCGACTGGCGGCGTGTCCTGGACTCACTGCGTCCAAAGCTGCTTGGGCCGAGGCAGGTTTGTCGCTGGATGCACCTACCTCGAGTTGACATTGACGACCGGCGCGGTTGGAGAGAAGGAGGTTCTCAACCACGGCATATCAATGGTCAGGCACAGAAGCATAATGGCCACGCAAGCCGCAACGGAAACCATTAATTTCCATTCCCGGTAAAGCTTTTCAGGATGCTCGGCGGGGCTGTCATCGCGAAATGCGAGCGAAAAGTATACGGCCATAACAACAGCAACAACCGGAAATGAGAGCACCAGTTCGATACGATACCGCATCAGGAATGCACCGAAGAAGAGCATGGCCGCGGAGGCATAGAAAACGACGGAAAAAAGCAGGCGCTCGGGAGAAAAAAATGCCAGCGATGCTCGATATTTTTCCACGTTGCCATCTTTTTGCAAATGCCGAAACTCGGCGTAGCGTTTCAGCGCCATGAAATAGCAGCCGACCATCCAATAGCTCAACAGTAGCGAGACCGGTGGAATGCTGGATGAGACGATCAACCAACCTGCCAGGAGCCGCAGCGGATTATTGATTGCTTCGGTCAGCACGTCGACGTAAGGAATGTCTTTTGTTCGAACTGGCCGCAGGTTGTAAGCGCAGCCCATAACCAACAGCACCACCATGTCCCATCCGAACCACGGTGAAAGGCGCCATGAGAGGACGAGACCCGCCGCTCCCAGAGCAACCCACTGGAGATAGGCGACCGGCATGATTACCGCGCGCGAAGGTATCGGCCTGTACCGCTTGACCGGATGGAAGCGATCAAACGGAGCATCGCAAATCTCATTGATGACGTAGTTGCTGGATGCGATAAGGCCCACCGCGAGCAAGCCCAATAGAGTCCTGATCGCCAGACCCCAGTCGAGTGGCACGCGGTCCAGCGTTAGGGCCACAACGATGCCCGGGATTACGAAGACGTTCTTCACCCAATGGTCGAGGCGCGCAATCTGAATGTGAGCCTTTAGAGTGCGCACGTCCATGTGGCGGGACCGCAGATCGACGTTGGTGTGATCGGCTGATTGATTCAATTCAGTCATGCATTTTTCAGGAGCCGAAATGTCTCTTTGGTGGAGTTACGACCTTCTTCAAATCGAATATCCTCCCAATGCTGCTCGCACGTAGACGAACAGGTAAAAGATTGCGGTCAAGAGCAATATGAGAGGTAATCAGCACGAAGCCAGGATTGCCATTAGAATCATTGCCAATGGCCCAGTAGTCGCTCCAACGGCTAGCCGTGCCAGACCTATTCGAACAACTGTCTGTATGTCTCCTATCAGCAGAACCCCGACACTGCTAAGGAAGGCCGCTATCCAACCAAGACTGCCTCTTCTTGCCCAGAGTTGACAGCAGGCTGGCACTGTAAGCAAGAGAAGGCGCGCATCGTGTTGACGATGGTACACAGGTAAAAGCGAAAGGGCGGATACCGCCGCAAGCCCCAGAAAGGCCAGCTCAGTCTTGGCGCGAGACCGCAATGTGGCGACAATCCAAATAGTCAAAAGAACCAGAAAGGTGAGGCCTGCGATTCTGTTGTAGAAGCTCGGTTCGTCGCGAAACAGGCTTACGATAGTCTGGAGATCAATGAGTGGGTCCCCATTGTTAACGTCTCCGCCGGGTCCGGGGTCGCCCATAGATCCGTAAACGGAAGACCGCGAAAGATTGGAATGTAGCTCTCGCATCCAGTGGGGTGACGACTGGTACACGAGAATATTCCGGGGAATCCAAGGGCGATTGTGACAACAAACGTTTGAAGGGCCCGCTTTCGATAGACCCCACCGGCAAGCAGGAAATAGAGCCAAACAAACGCTGAGTCATGCGGCTTCAGCAGCAGGCTCACTGCCATGCAAGCAACTCCGAGCCATTCGAACTTGGTGCTGATAAAGCACCAAACGGCAACTGCGCACAAGCTCACTGAGATCCCCGCCGCATTACCGACAAGAAGAAAAAATGGACTCCCAACCAGAAACCCAAAGATCAAAGCGCTGCTTAGCCGGGGCGCAAACCGGCTTCCCAAATTCCACATCAAAAAGTTAGCGAGGATAAATGCGCCAGCTATAAGGCACATCCACAACACATGCGCAATGCTCCACGGCAACATTGAGAGAGGCAGGAGAAGGCCAAAGGCCGTCGGCAGGTTGATCAATAGGGTCATCGCCTCCATCAACCTTGGAGACTCCGGAGGATTCCCTACGACGCCGCTTAAGTAAAGATGCGCAAGTTCCCGTTCGTTGTATGGGTCTGAATGGTTCAGGAGAGCCTTGCCGCTACAGTACAGTTCTTGGAAGTCAATCAACGGCAGCGGGGACCGGCGCTCGAGGGCAACGCCCAGTACAGATAAAGACAACACTGCCTGCAATGAAAAAGCTGAGACCAGCCATCCGCGTCTTCATCATCTTCCACCTCGACGCTGGCTCACAGCTGACCCGCGTTTTCTGAATAATAGTGCTGCGTCACTTTTCGCCCGGCCGCCATGTAACGCGGCCTCCGGCGAACTCCCCACTTATGGGCGACGAAGCTGAGGGTCGTGCTGAGGACGCCCAGGCCATAGGTGACGCTGCGCTTGAAATTAATCGACGACGCTTCTTCGAAATACTTTGTCGGGCAGGAAATCTCGCCGATGCGGAAGCCGAACATCACCGCCTGCGCGATCATCTGGTTGTCGAAGACGAAGTCGTCTGAGTTTTCAAGCAGTGGAAGAGTCTGCAGCAGCTCGCGGGAGAAGGCGCGGAATCCGGTGTGATACTCGCTGAGCTTTACCCCGAGAAACAGGTTCTGAAACGCGGTGAGGAAACGGTTGGAGATGTATTTATAGAGAGGCATTCCGCCCTGAGCGCGCCGCCGCCGAGGATGCGCGACGCCAGCACCATGTCATAAACGCCGCTGGCGATCATTCCCGACATCGCCGGAACCAGAAGCGGCGTGTACTGGTAATCGGGATGAACCATCACCACAATGTCGGCGCCGGCAGCGAGGGCCTCGCGATAGCATGTCTGCTGGTTGCGTCCGTAGCCGTAATTTGCATCGTGGACAAACGTCTTCACGCCGAGCTTTCTCGAAAGCGCCGCGGTCTGATCCTTGCTGGAGTCATCGACGAGGATCTTGATGTCGACGAGATCAGAAAGCTCCGCCACGGTGGCTTCGAGCGTCTTCTCCGCGTTATATGCCGGCATCACGACCGCGATGCGTTTGCCGTTAATCATTTATGTGTCCATGCTTCCATGGTTCTACGATCACAAGAGAAGCGAGTGTCTTTCCTATTGTGCACCGCCGGTGATCTCTTTCGTCAATGGATATTGGGAAAGTACCCTGTCCTTTGGTAAGTCCGGCTGAATCAGCCACACCTTGCGGTCGCGATGGTAGCGGAGGCTCTATCCATTACCCACCCGCAGGGAGGTCTGAGGACGTGGGCGACAGATACTTTTGGCTATCGTTCGTTTCAACCGCCGAGTTGGCGCCAAGAGCTCGCCTTGCATACACCCATAGGTAGAAAATTGACATTGAGAGCAAGGCAAAAGAGGCCGGCCGCGAAAGCACCGCTGCCGCCAGTCTCTCAGGAATCCCCGAGCCCTCTATCCTGATCCTCCCTGCGAGTTCAAGAAAGATCGCGAGAAAGATGTCTCCAGTAAGGACAATCGCTCCGCCGGTAAGAAATAGGGCCATCCACGCGATTATTCCATTCTCGGCCCAGAGCATAGCGCAAGCGGGAACCGCGAGGAGCAGCAGCCGAGCATCATAGGGGCGATGGTAGGTTACGAGCATGGTCAAGGGGACAACCGAAGCAAGAGCCAGCCACGTCATTTCGAGCGATCTGTGAGCTTTGAGCGTTGTTATCAACCAAACCGTCAGCAGTGTTCCGCAAATCAGATAGGTTGCTGCGCCATAGACCCGCGCATCCCTGGAAAGAAACTGAATGGCAGGTTGAAGGTTTATCACCATGCCCGCTGTATGGCCTGTAATCGAGCCTGGCCGCTGATCGTTGACACCGCCTGGCGCAGAAGTTATTGCAAGATTGGCATGGATCTCCGGCCACCAGCCGGATGCCGCAAAATGCATCCAACCGAGAGTTGCCAGCGCAAACCCTGCCGTCAGCGCAAACGTCTGCAGGGCACGTCTCCGATATGTCCCGCCGGCGAGCAGAAAGTAGAGCCACACAAAGCCCGTGTCATGCGGCTTGGCTACCAGGCTGATTGCGAGCAAAGAATCCCGACAGGTACGAATCGGTTGCGCACGAAGCACCAGACGGCGATCACTCCCGCGCTCACCACGATTGCGGCCGCGTTACCCACGGCGATGAGGACCTCGCAATCGAGGAGGATGAGGCCGACAAAAAAGGTTGCCACCCATGGCGCAATGCCAGATGCCAGATCACGTGCCGCAAATCCTGCGAGTACAAGGGACGATATCGTGAACGTGAGCCATACAACCTGAGCAGCATCCCACGGAAGCAGGGCAATGGGAGTGATAAGCAGAAAAATCGGCGGCAAATTGACAAAGCGTGTGATGATGTCTAACCGATGGGAATCTTCCACCGGCGGGCCGCCATGGCTGAGGTAGAAGGACCGCAGAGCGTCCTCTCGATAGGGGTCACATCCATGAAGAACGCATCCCGTACCATAATAGTAACTCTTTAAATCTAGCAGGCCATTTGATCCGGCGTTTCGCTCGATAAGAAATTCCCCAAAATGCGAGAAATCATCATGCAGACGAAGGGGAACAGCATGATTGGTTGCTTCATCCTCGGCTTCGCTGCAACAGCGATCATCTTTTCTCTCCGCTCAGATCTACAAGAAACCATTACATAGAAGATGTAAGGTCGTAATGGCAGACCTTGCGCTAGTCATACGGATACGGTGAAAGAACTTCGTAACTGGGGGCATCAGGTTGCACTAGCCAGGCTTTTCGGCTGCGGTAAAACTGCAAAAGCTCGTGGTTTTTTATTTGCCCATGTCGCGAGCCCAAATGACTTTGGCGTTTTCAATATCTGATTCGTTGTAAACCCATTCATCCGCAGGGTGGTGGTCTGGACTATAACTCACGATCACCAACTGCTTTGATGGCATGGCCCGGAGCCTAGTTAGAAGTGCTTCCCTCTCCATCCCGAATCGATCAGACCCATACCAACCGTACATCCATGCGGCCTGAGGCCACTTATGCGATTCGAAAGCCAAGTTGCGCCGAAAGCAATCTCGGCAGGACCAGGACAAGACCAATCACGATGAGCAGACGGACCATCGATTTTCCAACGTTAAGCCCACCGAATTGAGTTGTCTCAAATGCCGCATTCCCTGTAACCCAAGTCCATAAAATGCGGCTGTAAAGGGAGCAACATAGTGAGGTGCGAGGTAAATCTCGATCACCATTCCAGCAGCCAGTATCAGCACGCTGATAAACAGAAAACCTAACCTCCGATCAAGCACGACTCTGCGAATCATAAGTAGAGGCATAAGCAACAATACCCCCAGCATAGAAATCGAGAACGCCCATTGCCTTGAAAAGAGTTTGTCCAATGAATCTCTTGCGAATATTGTTGAACGCAGTTAATTCGTCGGAGTGGTAGAAACTCCTGAGTTCCTCGTGTCGGTAAGTGGGCTCTGGAGGGGCCTGCTGCCATATATAGTAAGGAGTGATTGCATAGGTGGCGCGATTGATCTGTGTACGGAAGAGTCAAAGGGCTGCCGTTCACGCGGAAATCGTAGTAACTCGAGCCACGCAGCGCCGCCAACGCAGCACCAGGACACTGGAACCGCCGTGCGACGGAAAAGAACCGCAGCCGGCGGGCGATTCTTTGCTCTTAAGAACCAGTGGATCGAGCGCAACAAGACCGGAAGGCACAGCAGCACGCCTTCGTAGGGACGCGTATAAGCGAGCATCACAGCGCCAATCGCCATCAGCAGCGCATAACGGGAGCGCGGATTGCGCATGAAACGCGGAAGAGCGCCCAGAACGAGCGCGCCACCGAAGGCCGCCATCGCTGCCTCCGCCGGTATAGCTATTGATCCAATAGCTGAACAGCGAAAGCCGGATCACGGCAATCGCCCCGCCCAGCAGCGCCCAGCCGGGCGGCAGCCACGCCTGCAGCATCCAGCACAGCGCGGCGCACATCAACGCATTCGCGATGAGCAGTCCGTACCAGGGATGTCCCAGAGAGACCTTGCCCGAACGCCAGTATCAGTCCCTGCCCGGAAAATACATCGACATGTAAGTGGGCTGCATGCAGATGTGAATGGATTCGAAGTGAATCCACATCGGCGGGCGTGGGATTGGTCAATCGTCCATGGGCAAAGGTGTCGGCCGCGAGCAGGAAGCTGAAATCGTCCGGAAGCACGGCAGCGGAATCGGAAACCATGGCAGCAGCGCGAGTCGCCCCAGGAGCGCAAAGGCTCCCACGGCAAAAACCGCCAGCGTCTTCCGGCGCGCAAGCCTTCCACGAGCAGTTTCGATTCTGGTAAACCAGCCGCCCCAACCTCGGAAATGCAAACGCGAGGCCGACTGCAATCAGCGTGAGGGTACCCTCAATCATGACAAGCGAAACACCCGAAGCCGGCGCAGCAGATTGAGGCATATCTAGGCTATAACACAGTCTTTAGAGGCTTTGGGAGCCGCGCAGCCAAACGCCTGAACTGAGGTCACGAGAGGGATAACAAGCAGGGTCAACCATGCGGCTGAACCTTATGCTTCCGCGCGCACCAGCAGGCAGGTGATGTTGTCGTGGCCGCCGGCTCTGTTGGCGGCGTCAATGAGGCGGCTGCAGATCTCTTCGAGGGGGCGCCCGTTCGCCAGCAGGTCCTCGATCTGGTTGTCGGCAAGTTCCCGGGTGAGCCCGTCGCTGCACAGCAGAAACACGTCGCCTGGCTCAGTCTCAAGGTCGAAAACATCGGGCGTGACGCATTTCTGCGTTCCCAGTGCGCGCGTAATCACGTTCTTGAAGGGTGAGCGATGGGCCTGGGTGCGCGTCATGCGGCCCAGGCGGACCTGCTCTTCGACGAGCGAGTGATCGAGCGTGAGTTGCTCAAGGCGCCTGTTGCGCACGCGATAACAGCGGCTGTCTCCAACGTTCAGCACCCACGCGCGGCTCTCCTCAACCGCCAGCGCCACCAGCGTGGTGCCCATGCCGCTGAGCCGCTGATTGCGCTGCGCGCGCGAGAAGATTGCGTCGTTCGCGGCCGTCACTGCGTGCAGAGCGGCATCGGGCATCGCCGGGGATTCATTCCGTCTGCGCCCGGAAAAAAGGTGCAGCACTTCGTCAACGGCGATCGAGCTGGCAATCTCGCCGGCTGCCGCGCCGCCCATGCCGTCGCACACCACAAAAACACCGTCTTCGACGGAATAGCCGAAGGCATCCTCGTTCGATGACCGCTTGCGGCCTCGATCGGTCGCTGCTGCAGCCACGTAATGGATCACGGCTGTCGCCAAAGGAGTCTCCGCAGCCAAGTGTACACCGCATGCCGACGCGGGCTGAAACCGTGAAACCTCTGCGTCTTAGGCCCTTTCAGGGCTTGCGATGGGCGTCCGGGGCCTCGGCCGCTGCGCCTGCGGACAGGTCATACACCTGGATGGCCCCTGCATTCAGTACGGCCACACGTTTCCCCGCCGGCGAAATGGCCACGTTGCCGCCGCCATCGAGCACGGGACTTGCCGGAGCCAGTAACTGACGCTTCCCGTCCGCGGCATCATAGACCTCTACCAGTTGCCCGGTGACGTTGTCGAAGCTCAGCGGCGAGAAGGCGTCTACCGGGTGCGAAACGCTCAGCGTCTCCCGCGCGATCAGCGACCCATCCGGCGCTATCACCAGGAGCGGCCAGACCTGCGTCGCTGGGCAGGGCGCATCCCAGAGGCGCCGCCCTTCGGTGGAGATCGCAACCAGCCTGCGCCCTCCCTGGGCCTGGCAGGTATTGGCCACCGCTTCGTTCCGCGCGAGAAACGTCAGCGGGGGCTGGCACGTCGACTCAAGCCTCGCCAGCACTTTGCCTCCGCCGGTGAAGTAGTTGAGGTTGAGCACCCACTCATGCCCTGAGGAGGGCAGCGCCTCAAGGTAGCCATCCGCACTGATCGGCAACTGCACCACGTTGCGCACCCGGCTCACCAGCATCACCTTGCCGGAGTCGCGCCGCAGAATGCGCAGAACCGTGTCCTGTTGCGGATCTTTATCGTCATCGCTGTCCAGACTGACGCTGGCCTGCGCAGTGGCCGGGCTGCCCACGTCGCCGGACTTGTTTTTTGTAATCGAGGGCTCAAGAGAATCCGTCACCAGATATTGCTGCGTCGGATCCATCTGCAGCCACAGCAGCGGCCCCGGGAAATGCAACAGCGGCGTCAATTGCAGCGCGCTGTCGCCTTCCTTCAGCGTGTCCCCGTCGCGCAGAAGGAAACGCCCGCCCTTTGCCATCCACAGGTAGCGATCGGTGTCGTGCAGCGTCCACAGGGCCTCCGCATCCACTGATCCGCCGGGCAGCGCCAGCACCACGGCGCGAATCTGCCGTTCATCGACGCCGTATTGCGTGCGATGAATCAGCCCCGGAGAGCGAAAGGTAAAGAGCAGATGGTCCTCGTCGAGAAAGTCGAGCGAGACAAGGCTCTCCCGCTGGCCCTGGTAATAGGCTCCGGGGGGATAAAACCCCAGCGGCTCTACCGGGATGCTGAAAGCCGCGGGCTGCGAGGCGACCACGCCCTGCGGCTTCGGTTGATCGGCGGCCTTCTTGTGGCGCGCCAGCGCAGACGCAGAAGACAGCCCGCACAGCAGCAGCGCCGCAGCCGCAAGCCCGGATAAAGCAACCGCCCTTTGGATCCGACAGGTCATCGCTAGCTATTTTCACCGATCCATGCTGTTTTTGGCAGGGCAGAGAGCGCTGCACTCGTATGCGACAGTAAAGAAAGCGATGACGAGCCAGACAAAAGCAAATCGCCGGGTGGCGTTCCTTGGCTATGGCGCGTGCGCGCTCGCCGGATGCCTCTGGGGGACGGGGTTTTACTTTGGCAGGCTGGCCCTCAACGAAATGAGCGTGGAGTACATGGTGCTCTACCGCTTTTTCTTCGCCTGCATCGGCATGCTGCCCGTGGCCATCATGCACCGCGTACGCCTGACGCGCCACGAACTCTGGCTTCTGCTGATCTCCGCCCTCTTCGGCATTCCCATCCAGTTTCTGCTGCAGTTTCACGGCCTCGCTCTCACCACGGTTAGCCATGCATCGCTCATGGTGGGCTCAATGCCGGTGTTGCTGGGCGTGGCCGCGGCGCTCTTTGCGGGTGAGCGGCTCGACGCGGTTGGCTGGGGCGCGCTGGTCGCCTCCACCCTCGGCGCGGGGCTCATCGTTCTCGGCGGCCATCGCGGCCCCGCCGGCAGCGGCGGTCCGTCGCTCGAGGGCGATCTGCTCGTGGTGGTCTCGCTGTGCACGGCGCTCGCCTGGATCCTGCTGAGCAAGAAGCTCATGCTCACGCACAGCCCGCGGGTTGTAACGGCCTACACCATTCTTGCCGGCACCGGCATGCTCATCGTCTGGGTGCTCGGCCCATGGTTCGCGAGTCCCCTGCTCGGGCACAGCTACCCTGCCCCGCCCTTCGCGCACCTCAGCCTCACGGCGTGGGTTGCGCTCGGCATCAGCGGTCTCGCCTGCACGGCCACCACGACGCTCTTGTGGAACTGGGGCATTCATCATGTGCCTGCATCACGGGCGGGGGTTTTTCTGAACATTGAGCCGGCGCTCGGCTCGATCCTCGGGGTCAAACTGCTCGGCGAGCACCTTGGGCCCTACGCCTGGGCAGGCGGCGCGCTCATCCTCGGCGCGGCCATCCTGCTCACCACGCGCGGTCATGAGGCCCAGCCCGAGGTCATTCTCGAATGACTACAACCTTAACGGCATGACGAAGGTCCGCGATGACCTCCACCGAAGCGGTATTGCCCGGCAGCCCTGCGCAATTCAACAATCGATTCAACGCTTCAGGAAATATTGGGGAGGCACCCTTGAACGGCTTGGCCTGGACACACGCCTGCATGGTGGGAGTGAAGGCGATGGACGACCAGCACGGAATCCTGGTGGACACGCTGAACGAGCTGCGCCAGCAGATTGCGCGCGGCAACGCAAACGGCGAGCTCAAGCGCCAGATGGAGCGGCTGGTTGAGTTCACGCGCCTGCACTTCGGCTGCGAAGAGAGCCTGCTCGAGCGCTACGATTTTCCCGGCCTGCCCGAGCATCGCGCCGCTCATCAGCGGCTGCTCAGCCAGATCGACCGCGCCGCCGAGCGCGGCGAAAGCGGCGAAACAAGCGCCTTCCAGAAGCAGCTTGGCTCGCTCAGCGACGCCTATATGGAGCACATCGAAGGGCTCGACCGCCAATATGGCGAATGGCTCAACCAGCACGGCATCTACTAACCGCTCTTACACTTCAAAAGAAAGCTGCGTCGAGGCAAACAAAGGCGCCGGCTTTGGCTCCGAGGCCAGATCGTAGACCAGCCTCTCCAGCACCAGCCGCTTGTCCGGTGGCGAAGAACGCAGCTCCAGATCGGCGCGGGCGATCAAACGCAAAGCGCGCGTCAGCTCACGGCGGTTCTTGTAGCGGCGCGCCTGCCGGATCAGGTCGTCGGCCGCGAACGGCGGTATGCGGAAACCCTGCCACAGCGCCTGCCAGATTGCGCGCGAGTCGCGCACATTCTTTTCAAGAATCACCAGCATCTGCCGGAAGGTGCGGGCCAGCATGTAGAGGTGGCCGATCGCCGCGTCTTCTCCCGCCTCTGAGCTGTTGAGCAGCCCCTGCAGCAGCGCCAGAGCACGCGCGCGGTTGCGCGAGCTGATCGCGTCCGTCAGCTCATAGAGCGAGCGCTGCTTGGCCGCGAGCACCATCGTCTCCACGTCGCCCAGCGTGATGCGGCCCCGCCCCAGCGTGTAGAGCAGCAGCTTCTCAAGCTCCGAGGCGATCAGCATCATGTCCGCGCCCAGGGCATCCACAAGCTCGCGCGCCGCGTCGGGCTCCATGCGGACATTGGCCTCCTGCGCGGTGGCAACCGTCCAGCGCATCGCATCTTCGTCGCTCACCCGCGCCAGCTCCACCATGCCGCAATGTTCGCCCAGCGTTTCCGTCAGGCGCTCATAGCGGTTCTTGTCATCCATCTCCATGCGCCGCGCATCCGTGGGAATGCGCAGAAAATCAGCAACGAAGATGAGCAGCGCCTGCGGATTGGGCGAGCGGAAGTAGCGATCGAGCGCCGCAAACTCATCCTTTTTTGCGCCGCGCGTATAGAGCAGCCGCAGGTTGCGCACAAAGATCACCTGGAACGGCGCCATGAGCGACGGCGTCTGCGCGCGGTCGAGCACTTCAAAGATCGATGTGCCGGCGAGATCAAGATCGGAGAGGCAGAAATCCCTGAGATCCGGCGGAACAAAGGCCTTCAGCACGGCAGCGCGGCAGCGGTCGAAAAGAAAAATCTCGTCACCGGCGAAGACGTACCCCGGACGAAGCTGCCCCTTGCCCGCAGCCGCGGCCTCGACCTCGGCCACGAATCGGCCTGCTGCACTGAATCCTGCGCCCCAGCGCGAGCCGCTCAATGCTTCTCTCCCCCAATGTGGCTGCTGCCCATGCACTCTCAGAATATCGTGCCCAGAATACCCCACTCGGCTGTGGCAGCCGGCTCATAGTGCGGCAAGGTTGTCATCTCAGGCAATGGCGCGCACAAGGATGAGTCCGGAGATGAAAAAATAGCTGAACTCTCTGTTAACCAATCGATTAGTACCTAGGTTACGCATGGTTCAGCTAGGGACTCTCGTAATACCTGGCATGTGGATCGCAGGAGTTTTTGGGGAGTTTTCCGATTGCGCGGAAAACCGGCCATCGCTATTCTGTGGCCAGCCGAATCACTCGGCGTAATGCTTTCCCTCCCCCTCGGGCCCAATGAAGGCGGCGTACAGGACGAAACTCCTTACGCCGCTTTCGCATTTCCGGAGGCGGATATTCGCTCGCAACGCCGCTGATCCCATAGGTCGATACACCCTACAGGCCTTCCAGCACATCGGCAACCAGCGCGCGCGCAAAATCACGCGAAAGCCTCTGAATCGCCGCCGGGCTCTCGTCGAAATAATCCGGGAGATCCGTCGTCGACTGGTACTGCTGACGGAAGACGTAGTTCTTGTTCTCGTAGAGAACCTTGCCGTCGCGCGCCGTGAGCGTGACCGATGCCGTCACCGTGATGAGATAGCTCGACGACTGCTGCGTCGAGGTGTTGTAGGTCAGCGGCGCTACCGTCTCCTGCAGAATCGTGCCATGCACCACGATGTCCGGATCGCCCGTCGTATCCGGCGTAACGCGCAGCCGTGAGCGCTCGGCAAACTCGCGAATGACGGCCTGCGTCATGACCACCTCGGTGTGATAGGTGTCTGTCTTCGTGGCGAAAACGGGCACGGCGAGTGTGCGCGAATCCGGCGGCAGATGCGTCGCCGAGCCCAGCGTGTGGTAGCCGCAGCCATCGAGAGCCGGCAACAGGGCCACGCACATCAAAATCGCAGGGATACGCATGCATCAATCTTAGAGCAAGCTCGGGATTAGAGCACGCTCGGGCCGTCGGCTTACGCCCAGGCCGTCGCCACCATGCCCAGCCCCTCTGAGGGCAGATGAAGGCCGTCCGCGCGATTCTGGAAGTAGAGCCGGTTCAACTCATCGGAGTCGCACTGTTCCACGCGTGTGAAGCCGGAGCTCAGCAACTCGGCTTCGAGCTCGGCTGGAGTCAAGAAGAGCTGAAATGGCTCGCCGGCCGCGGCGACGCGGGCCGCCAGCGCTTTGAGCGCCAGGCGCCCGCATCAGGCCAACGACTCCGGCGAGAGCGCATAGTCAAAGCTGACCGCGGTTCCGGCCGGCAACTCTGCAATCGCGCGCAACGTGGACCGAAACGCCTCGCGGGTGAGATACGGCACCACGCCAAGCCAGCTGAAAAAGGCCGCACGCGTCGAATCGAATTGTGCCGCTCGAAGCCCTTCGCTAAGCGTGTGGTGCTCAAAGTCGAGAGGGACAAAGGTAAGGTTTGCGGGCGTTGCAATCGCCGCTTCTTCAAGCATCCCGCGCTTCCACTGCTGCGTTGCGGGAAAATCCACCTCGAAGACGCGCAGGTGGCCAAAGGGATTGCGATAAGCAAAGGTATCGAGCCCGGCCCCGAGCACGACATACTGCGTCACGCCGGCCTGCACCGCCTTCTGCAGGCGATCCTCGGCATAGCGGCTGCGCGCCGCCATGAAGGCCCGGAACGTACGCGCAACAGGACTGGCTTCCCGCCCGTGATCGATGGCAAAGCGGGGCCCAAGAATTCGCAGGGCAATTGAATCTGCAAGCACGCAAGGCTGGTCGAGCAACTGATGTGCCGCGCGGCGTTCTGCGACGCGATAAGCGGTGCGGCTGGCCCGGCCTGTCTCCATGCTCTTGAGTCTAATTGCCGCCGCGAGCCAGACCGCGCGTACGATGATACGCATGACATGGATTGGATGGGCGCTGCTTTCTGCCATCTTTGCCGCCGCCACCGCGCTGCTGGCCAAGGTTGGCGTAGCGCACGTGGACTCAAACCTCGCCACGGCGATCCGCACTACTGTGGTTGTTGTCTTCGCGTGGGCAATCGCGCTGGCGCTGGGCCGGCACGGCGAGATACGCGCGCTCGATCGCCGCACCTTGCTCTACCTCGGTCTCTCGGGCCTCGCGACCGGCCTCTCATGGCTTTGCTACTTTCGCGCGCTGCAACTCGGTCCTGCCTCGCGCGTCGCACCGCTGGACAAGCTCAGCGTGCCTTTGGTGATGATCTTCGCGTGGCTGCTGCTCGGCGAAAAGCTCAACGCCGCAGCCTTGATCGGCGGCGCGCTCATCACTGTCGGCGCGATGGTGATGGTGCTGGGATGAACAGGACAACACCACCGTTCCGATCCCGGCAGCAAGTCATTATCAACGCACCTCTGGAAGCAGTATGGTCGTTCAGCATGGATCTCACGAAGATCCCCGAGTTCCATCCTCGAGTGGTCAAGGTTGATCTTCTTTCCGGCAACAGCCTCCGTCAACCGGGCGCGTCGTATCAGTGTCATCTTTCGGGCGGGAAGCACACGTGCGTCGAGAAGGACATCGAAATTATCCCGCTACAGAAGATCGTCACGGTGTTGCCTGAGGACACATTCGGCATCAGCAAGATTCTCAGCGATTACACAGTGGAAACGACGTTCGAAGCGCTCGGCCATCAATCAACCAAAGTGGAAATCAGCCACTATTACTCGACAACAACCCTGAAAGCCAGGCTCCTCAACTTAATCGCAAAAGGTAAGATCGCCCGCGAGACCCAGGCAACATTGAATGCGGCCAAAGCCACGATAGAGACCCTCGAAGTTCGTTAGACATGGGTTTTCCCTCCATTAGTCAGCGATGAGGAGACAAGAAGGATTCCGCAGCGCCGTGTATGATGCGGACATGAAACGCGGCCTTCTCTCCGTCCTGCTTTCATGGAGCAGCGGCAAAGACAGCGCATGGGCTTTGCACATTCTGCGTCAGGATCCAAAGATCGAAGTCGTCGGCCTGCTCACCACACTCAACAGCGAGTTTCAACGCGTCGCCATGCATGGCACGCGGCGTTCTGTACTCGAGGCGCAGGCGCACGCAGCCGGCCTGCCGTTATGGGTCGTGCCGCTGCCCTGGCCGTGTCCCAATGAAATTTATGAACGGTGCATGGCCGAAGCCTGCGAGCGCGCAATTGGCGAGGGCGTGCACGCAATTGCCTTCGGCGACCTCTTTCTGGGAGACGTTCGTGCTTACCGCGAAGCACAGCTCAAGCCGTCCGGGCTCGAGCCGATCTTTCCTCTGTGGGACCTGCCGACACCAGAGCTCGCACGCGCGATGATCGCAGGCGGTCTGCGCTGCAAGCTGGCATGCGTCGACACGAAGCAGCTTCCTGCATCGTTCGCAGGACGCGACTTCGATGCAGACCTGCTCGCCGATTTGCCCGCCTCCGTCGATCCCTGCGGCGAGAAAGGCGAGTTCCATACCTGCGTCTACGACGGGCCGATCTTTTCCGAACCAGTCAGCATTGAGGCCGGCGAGATCGTCAACCGCGACGGATTCGTCTACGCAGACTTCTTAGCAAACGCAACGGCCCGGGTTGCCTCGGGCCATTTCGGTTCAGGAAATTCGCGCCTACTGATTGAGCGCCGGCAGTCCGGTATCGCTCGCGGGCGGCAGCGTGTGGTTCGTCCACCACTGGTTCCACACCACGGCCCGGAAAGCATCGGAGCGCTCCACCCACATCTGCGTCGCGCTGTTGTACCGCGCCATGTTGTTGGCCAGCCAGTAAGGACGATTCACGCGCAGCCAAGCCTGCTCATACAACTGGCCCAGCAGCGCATAGCCGTCGCGCATATCTTCAAAGCGTCCGTTATTCGACTGGATATTCTCAAGCAGCACCGACACTTCTTCCCAGCGGCTCTTGTCGCCGGCAAGCGCCAGCGCCTGCTTGTAGTCTGCGACGCACTCGGCCGCGGCCTGGAACTTCCAGCCGATGAAATCAAGCCGCCGCGCGCCCAGTTCCATCGCATCGAGCGCTTCCTGGTTATCCAGCTTGCCTGCCGCGCGCGCCTGCGCCAGCAGCGTGATCGCCCGCTCCGCGTTGAGGCGAAGTTCGCTCGCTACCGGCAGCAGCTTGGCTGAAACCTGCCTGCCCGCCGGAGACAGGGGATCGATCCAGAACCAGTCATCCTGTCCGTCTTCAAGCCCGGCCTTCTTGAGCGTCGCGTGCGCGGCCATCAGCGCGCGCTGCGCTTCGCTGATCTTGCCCGTCTGGTCATCGTGAAATGCCTGCCCAAACGAAGCGGTAAAGGCCTCCTCAGAGCTTTCGCCTTTCTGCCAGCCTGCCGCCGCGCCAAAGAGAACGCCGAACCAGTTCTCGTCGAAGATGCCTTCGCCGTCGTCGTTCCACACCGTGTTCAGTTCGCCCGTCGCGCCCAGCTTCTGGCCGTCGCGCACAAAGGCGCGAATGTTGCCCAGCGCCTCGTTGTTATTGGGATAAACGCGGTTCCAGTTGTTCACGCCCGGCGCCACCCACGTCTCGAGGCCCGCCTTGGTGAACGGCAGAATCAGCGGCGTGAAATCCGGCTCCGCATCATAACGCCACGGCACCGCGATCATGTCCTTGGGCAGAGTGCCCACAAGCTCCGGAGAGTTCACCGCCACATCGCCCCAGAAGAGCAGCCGCTTGTTATAAGGAGCAAGCTGCTGATGAATCTTCGAGAGAAATTCGAGATACACCGCGCCGAGCCCGCGCTTTGTCACCTCGTCGCGCGTGCGTCCAAGGCCAAGCTCAAAGGTTTCATCGGCGCCGATATGCGCATAGGGCGCGGGAAAGATCTTTGCCAGCTCGCCAAACCACGCGCCGATCTGCGGCAGCGATCCCGGATCGCCGGGAGCAAGCACCGCCCCGTGCGGCGTCTCGGCCAAGTGCGTGTACTCCTCGAACTTGAGCACGTGATGCAGGTGCCCGAACGACTCCTGCTCGGGGATCACCATGATGTGATACTTCGCTGCATAGGCCACCATCTCGCGCGCTTCATCCGGCGTCATCGCGCCGCCGGGAAACGCGGCAATTGGCGTCGACTCGTACGCGAAGGTGTGTTCAAAGTACGGCGAGAAGACATTCACCTTGTAGGCCGCCAGGGTGCGAATCTCGCGCTTCACAAAATCCATCTTCGGCAGCGGACCGCGCGACCAGTCATCGCTCAGGCCGCGATACTTCATCGCCGGCCAGTCGCGCACGGTGGGCACCAGGAGCACGGCATCTTTGCCCGAGCCGCGGACCAGTTGCTTCACTGTCTGCGCACCATAGAAAAGACCGGTCGAGGTCTCCGCAATCACCGCCATGCCGTGCCTGCCGTCCGGCACGATCGCGTAGCCCTCATCGTGCATCGCCGGGTCGAACTTCAGCTTGCTTTCCTCAAGCAGCCGCTTCGCCGTCGCCGTGTCGGCGGGTTCAAGATGAATCACCACGCCCCGCAGCGACGAAGCCGCGCCGGCGTGCTTGAGCGCCTCTTCCAGGTCCTTCGCGGCAAATTCGTCATCCGCATTTTTCGCGGCTGTAACCGTGATGCCCGACTCGCCGATGGCAATCGACGCAACCGCCGTGCACTCACGCGGCGCAGGAACAACGTGCAGGTCCGCACACGAAGGCGCGGCAGGTTGTGCTTGAACGCCGAGAGCGGCGCACACCAGTACGGCCGGGACCAGAGCAAAATGGAGACGCATAAGCTCCTTCAATGAACCAATTTGGTTCAAAGCTAACGCATCGGCGTCCCGCCTGTACACCGCAATTTAGTTATTTGAGGTCAAAACGATCAAAATCTCTTTCTCAACACGCCCAAATGGTCGCCTAGCGCAGCATTCGCAGCGCCGGGTAGAGCTTCCTCCATTGCGCGTAGCCTGCCTTGTACGCGGCCAGATCGGCTGCATCCGGCTCGATACGCTGCGCCACCTCGATGGCCTGCGCGCAAGCCGCGTCGAGATTCGCCCAGTGCCCTGCGCCCACGCCGGCCAGCAGCGCCGAGCCGAAGGCGCCGCCTTCTTCGGCGGTGAGCACTTCCACCGGTAGCCCGTAGATGCCGGCCTGAATTTTGCGCCACAGCGGACCCTTCGCACCGCCGCCGCCCAGCCGCACCGCGCTCACCGGAATCCCCAGTTCGCGCAAAGAGCGTGAACGTGTCTTTCAGGGAGTAGGCGACGCCCTCGAGCACCGCGCGCACAAAATGCGCCGCCGTATGGATCGTCGAGATGCGCGCGAAAGCCGCCCGCACTTCGGGATCGAGATGCGGCGTGCGCTCGCCCAGCAGGTATGGCGCCCATTCAAGGCCCTCGCTGCCCGCAGGCACCTTTGCCGCGGCCGCCTTCAGCGTGTCGTAATCCTGCGTTGCGAAGAACGTCTCCTTGAGCCAGCGGAAACTCAGCCCCGCCGACTGCGTCACGCCCATCACGTGCCATACCCCCGGCACCGCATGGCAGAAGGTGTGCAGCCGCCCCTTTGGATCCTTGGTCGGATTCGCCGTGGCTGCAAAAACCACGCCGGACGTGCCGATCGTCGCAGATACCGAGCCCGGCTGCAGAATGCCCATGCCTACCGCGCCCGCGCCCTGGTCGCCGGCGCCGGCCACCACCGGCGTTCCCGCCTTCAGACCCGTTGCGCCCGCTGCGCTCTCGCTGATGCGCGCGCAGACTTCGGGCGACTCATACACCTTCGGCAGCCAGCTTTCAGGAATCCCCGCAGCCTCGGCCACTTCCTTTGACCAGCGGCGATGCGTCACATCCAGCAGCAGCGTGCCCGAAGCCTCCTGCACGTCGATGGCAAACTCGCCGGTCAGCCGGTAGCGCACATAATCCTTGGGGCACAGGATGTGGCGGATCTTCGCGAAGATCTCCGGCTCATGCGTCTTGACCCACAGCAGCTTGGTCAGCGTGAAGTTGGGCAGTGCTGGATTGCATGTGAGCTCGATGAGCCGATCGTAGCCGATCTTTTCGTTGAGCCAGTCGCACTCCGGCTGTGTACGCGTGTCGCACCAGATGAGCGAAGGCCGCAGCACCTTGCCGTTCTCATCCAGCATCACGGCGCCGTGCATCTGGCCCGTGAGGCCAATCGCAGCGATGGGCTGATGCGGTTCTGGCGCAGCGGCAATCGCGCCGCGAATCGCCTCCTGCGCGGCGCGCCACCAGTCTTCAGGATCCTGCTCGGCCCAGCCTGGATGCGGCGTGCGAAAGGGTGCGTGCTCGCTCGAAGCACCGCTGATCAGCTTGCCGTTTGCATCCACAATCACGGCCCGCGTGCCGCCCGTGCCCACATCCATACCCAGGAACCACATCGTCGTCTTGCTCCCTTAGCCAATAAGTTTTGCTAAATCGGTTTTCTCAGCGTTGGCAGCATAGCAGCTTTAGCGTGCCTCGCATAGGTGCGTTTCTTTTCTCGCGCGCACCGCATGTCATGTAGACTCCATCTACCTGCACCGCCGCTCCTCGCAGCGGCCAAGGCCCTCAATCTGTATCGCAGGCAAGGTGATTCAGGAAATTTATGTCTGACATCAAGCCGGATCAAATCCTTCAAATTGGCATGGGCTTCTTCGCATCAAAGACGCTGCTCAGCGCGGTCGAGATGGAGGTCTTCACTGAGCTGGCCCGCCATCCCGAAAATCTCGAAACGCTTTCGGGTCGCCTTGGCCTGCATCCACGCTCGGCGCGTGATTTTCTCGATACTCTGGTGGCGCTCGGTCTGCTGAATCGCCACGACGCCGTTTACGCGAATACGCCTGAGGCCGATCTCTTTCTCGACAAGAACAAGCCCTCGTATATCGGCGGCATTCTTGAGATGGCCAACAAGCGGAGCTATGGATACTGGAGCCACCTCACGACGGCGCTGCGTACCGGCGAAAACCAGAATGAAGCCGCTGGAACCGACGCAACCTTCGCCGCGCTCTATGCCGATCCCGCGCGCCTCAAAGGATTTCTCCGCGCCATGACCGGCATCAGCCGCGGCGCAAATATGACCATTGCCGCAAAATTTCCGTGGGCCAGTTACAAAACAGCAGCAGACTGCGGAACTGCGCAGGGTGACCTCATCGTGCAAGTGGCGCTCAAAAATCCTCACCTCACCGGCATCGGATTCGATCTGCCTGAAGTCGCGCCGATCTTTGAGGAGTACGTCGAGGCAAACGGTCTCTCATCGCGTATTCACTTCCAGGCAGGCAGCTTCTTCGACGATCCCTTGCCAAAAGTGGACGTCATCATGATGGGCCATATTCTGCATGACTGGAACCTCGAAGAGAAGAAGATGCTCCTGCGCAAAGCCTACGAAGCGCTGCCCGCGGGCGGAGCGCTTTATCGCGTATGACTCGATCATTGACGACGACCGCTCGAAAAATGCCTTTGGTCTCTTGATGAGTCTGAACATGCTCATCGAAACGCCCGGCGGCTTCGACTACACCGGAGCCGAATGCGTCGGATGGTTGAAAGAAGCCGGCTTTAGTTCAGCTCGCGTCGAGCATCTCGTCGGTCCTGACTCGATGGTGGTGGGAATCAAGTAACGCGAGCGAAGTTATTCATGCAAACAAAACCAGCGGGAGCACTTACCTAAGGCGATCCCATCGCTTTTTTCCGCGGTCCCATGCAGGGGAACCCCTGGCGCGCAGCGCGCATCCTACTTTGCATCTCGGGAATATGCATGAGGCAGACTTGTGCCGCCCGAAAGCTGTTTCAAACCACGAGGAAAATGATGTCGACACATACTTCTACGCAATCCAAAGCGGCTAAAACCAATGTGCGGGACGGGTTCAGTCCCGAAGAAATCAAGAATCTCTCGAGCGTTCTCAACGCATTGCTCGCGGATGTCTTCGCGCTCTATCTCAAGACGAAGAACTTTCACTGGCACATGAACGGGCCGCACTTCCGCGACTATCACCTCCTGCTCGATGAGCAGGCCGATCAAATTTTTGCCATCTCTGACGACATTGCCGAGCGGGTGCGCAAGATCGGCGGGACCACGATCCGCTCCATCGGCCACGTCGCCCGCCTGCAGCGCATCCACGACAATGACCAGGAGTTTGTCGCGGCCAAGGAGATGCTGCTCGAACTCCACGCCGACAACAAGGCGCTCGTCGAGAGCCTGCGCGCCGCCCACGAAGTGACCGACAACGCCGATGACTACGCCACCACCAGCCTCATTGAAAACTGGATCGACGAAGCCGAACGGCGCGCATGGTTTCTCTTCGAAGCCACGCGGTAGCGCGGATTCGCACACAAAAGCATGGCCCGCCCCGCGGTTTCATCGGGCGGGCTTTGCTTTGGATGAGTTGACAATCGAAATGAGCCGCGAGGTTTCACTCTCGCGGAGTATCGCAATCCCCGATCCCTCAATCCATTGACAGGCTGA
This sequence comes from uncultured Acidobacteriota bacterium, assembly GCA_963718885.1. Taxonomy (GTDB): domain Bacteria; phylum Acidobacteriota; class Terriglobia; order Terriglobales; family Acidobacteriaceae; genus Telmatobacter. The sequence goes on along the minus strand of CAVRAK010000009.1, from coordinate 126,715 downwards.
GCTGGTGGCGCACATCTGCGCCGCGGATCCAGAAGATTACGTCGCCGGCAATATTCGACGCGTGATCGGCAATGCGCTCAAGGCTGCGCGAAATCATCAGGCCATTCATCGCGTGCTGCGTGTAGGCGGGCTTGTCCTGGATGAGCTGCAGCAAATCGGCATGCGCGCGGCGATTCATGCGATCGATCTCGTCATCCATCTCGCGCACCGAATCGGCCAGCCGCGCATCGCCCTCAATCAGCGACTGCACCGCCGAGCGGATCATGCGCGCGGCAAACTCGCCCATCGCGCCGAAATCCACCGGCAGATCGACCTGCGGCTCGTTGATAATGTCGCGCGTCCGCCGCGAGATCGTCATCGACTGGTCGCCGATTCGCTCAAGGTCGCCATTGATCTTGATCACCGCAAGAATAAAACGCAGATCGATCGCCATCGGCTGCTCTTTCGCCAGCAGCTCATAGGCCATCTCATCCAGCTCCCGCTGCGCCGTGTTGATGGCGGTCTCGTTCTGCTTCACATACTGGCAAAGTGCGTTGTCCCGCTGCAGATAGGCTTCCACCGCGGACTCGACCGCCAACTGCGCGAGCGCGGCCATGGCCAAAAGCTTGTCTCTGAGCTCAGAGAGCTGAAGATGAAAGTGGATGCGCGGCACTTCTGGGCACTCTCCTTAACCGATTGTGCATCAACTATGTTACCAGTCTGCAAATTTTCGGCCGCAGAGTGGAATTTGACGTATCACCAATGTCATACGCCCCTTTTTTGCGCGGTCAGGCGCGGGTGGCGGCCTCTGGCAGAGCAAGAACTACCGTGAAGCGGCGCCTGTCGTGGCCGGGTGGTACGCTGTGTTTCGACAGGTTGACGACATGGACGCTCCAACGATTTCTTCCCCCGCCATGCGGACGTTTGATCCGGCCGGATGCGAGCCGCGCGACATCTACAGGCTGATGACCGGCATTATCGTGCCGCGGCCTGTGGCGCTGGTCTCCTCCATCGACGCTCAGGGAGTGCCGAACCTCGCTCCCTTCAGCTTCTTCTCCGGCGTCGGCTCGAACCCGCCCACCGTGCTTTTTTGCCCCACGCTGCGCCCGGCGGCTGGAGAAGCCGAACGCAAAGACACCCTGCGCAATGTCGAAGAGACGCGCGAGTTCGTGGTGAACGTGGTCAGCGAAGCGATTGCCGACGCCGCCAACATCACCGCCGCCGAGGTAGCGCCGGAAGTCGACGAGTTCCAACTCTCCGGCCTCACGCCCGTGCCCAGCGACGTCGTCCGCCCTTTGCGGGTGGCCGAGTCGCCGGCGCAAATGGAGTGCCGCCTGATGCAGGTAATCTACACCGGCCACGGCGCGGCCAGCGGCGTCATCGTGCTCGGCGAGGTGGTTCGCTTTCACGTGCGCAAAGATCTGCTCTCAGACTTTCGCGTCAATCCCTCAGGGTTGGACGCAGTGGGTCGCATGGCCGGCAACACCTGGGTGCGCACGCATGATCGCATTGAGCTGGTCCGGCCGAAATAAAGTGGGGGCAAGTACCGATGAAGACCGCGCAAGATGCAGTGACAGGTTTCGCGCTCGCAATCACACTCGTCACAGGCTGCCGCGGTGCGGCGAAGCCGGAGCCTGGCGCCGCCGCTCCGCAGCTTCAATTGACGGCCATCGGCTTCGCCCCCGGCGGCAACATTCCCGCATCGCTCACCTGCGATGGCCGCAACACGTCGCCTGCACTGAGCTGGTCCGATCCCCCGGCCGCAACAAAGAGCTTCGCGCTCATTCTCGATGACCCGGATGCCCCCGGCAGCGGCTTCGTCCACTGGGTTCTCTATAACCTGCCGGCCACAGCACGCGCGTTGCCTGCCTCTGAACCAAAACAGAATCAGCTCTCCGACGGATCCCTGCAGGGCCGCAACGATTTCGACGATATCGGCTATGGAGGTCCGTGCCCGCCCGGCCACTCGCCGCACCACTACCGCTTCGTGCTCTACGCGCTCGATGCGCCGCTCAGCCTGCCTGCGGGCGCGACAAAGCAGCAGGTTGAGGATGCGCTGAAAGGCCACATCGTGGCGCGGGGTAGGCTCATCGGCCTCTACAGCCGCTAGCTCGCGGTCATCTCTGTGCCCTTTGCCTCATGCCCTAACGCGGCAAGCGCCGCCAGAGCCAGCGCAACAATCACCACCGTCAGCGCCAGTATCGGCGGATACGTTCCCCACTTCTCTGCGAGCAGCGCCTGCCCCCTGCCGTTCCACGACGTAATCAGCCCGCCAAGCTGATACGCCAACCCCGGCGCCGTCGCCCGCACCGGGGCCGGAGACAATTCCGTCAGATACGCGGGCACAACGCCCCAAGCGCCCTGCACCATGAACTGCATCAGCACCGCACCCGTACCCAGCGCCAGCGCGTTATGCCCATAGGCATAGAGGGGAATGACTGGAATCGCCAGCAGGGCCGCGGTCACAATCGCGCGCTTGCGTCCCCATCGCTCTGAAAGCTCGCCGAAGACATAACCACCCGCAATCGACCCGAAGCCATAGAGCACGCCGATCAAGCCCACCGTCCGCGCCGACAGCTTCATCTGCACCGTCAAAAACGTCGGATACACATCCTGCGTGCCATGCGAGAAGCTCATGAACGCCGTCATCAGCAACACGAGGAAAAGGAATGTCGGCAGAAACTTTGCGAGATGCGCCGGAACGAGGCCGCCGCGCTTCTCTCGCCGGCTCACTGCACCCGCTGTCCATACTGGCGACTCCTCCACGCGCGCCTGCACGTAGAAAACCAGCAGCGCCGGCGTCGCTCCCAGGATGAACAGCCCTCGCCATCCGATCTGGTGGAAGAAGAGCGCAAACGCCGCCGAAGCGAGAATCGATCCGAAAGCGTAACCCTCCTGCAAGACGCCCGAGAAGGCGCCGCGCCCTTCCTTTGGCAATGTCTCAAAGGCCAGCGCCGCCCCCACGCCCCACTCGCCACCCATGGCAATGCCAAAGAGCGCCCGCAGCACTAGCAGCACCGCCATCGAGGGCGCAAAAGCGCAGGCCAGCTCGATCACCGAGAAGCTGAGAATGTTGAACATCAGCACCGGCCTGCGCCCATACCGATCCGCCAGCATGCCGAAGATCACCGCACCCACCGGCCTGAATGCCTGCGTCATAAACACCGCGCTCAGCACCGCCGAAGGCTTCGTGCCGAACTCCCTGGCAATCGCGTCAACGCAGAAGATCAGCAGAAAGAAATCCAGACTGTCGAGAGTCCAGCCAAGAAACGAAGCGATGAAGGCGTGGCGCTGGTTTGAGGTCAGCCGTTGAAAGTCGCGGGCGAAGGACATTACCGGGAGCATAGCAGACGATCTGCAACTGAAAACCGAATGCCATCCATTCGGCATTCCGTTCGCAAAATGGGCGCCGGACGCAAGGTGCTTGAATCCCGCGTGGAAAGGATATCTTGACACCTGAACTAAACCATCGTTATACTCCCGCCGCTCAAGTAAATCGAATTACTCGCTCTTGCTGCTGGGGTCTCGCTGAAGTGAGCGGGTCTGGGAGGGACCAACATGCTTCATGTAACTCGCTTCATCGAACAGCGTTTTCGTGTAAACCGGATCGGCCGCGCAACAATCGCGATCCTCGCTCTCACCTTCGCCTGTACGGCAGCTTTGAATGCTCAGACTGTCGCGACCTACAGCTTTGAAGACGGTACCGCGCAAGGCTGGACCTCGTTCAACGGCGCAAGCGTACCTGTGGCAACCAGTGCCGCAGCCTACGACGGCAGCCACAGCCTGCTGACAACGACCAGTCCAGCTCGGGAGCCGGTGGCCCTTCGATCGTGATGACGGGCGTGTTGCAGGCCGGCGCACAATACACGATCACCGGTTACGTCATGCTCACCAGCGGGGAGAGCGCCTCGAACGCAAACTTCACCATCAAGCGCAGCGATCCCAGTTGCTCGGGCGGCACTTGCTACGACACCATCGGGGCCTATCAGGTACCGGTCACAGACTCAGGCTGGGTACAGATAGGCGGCAGTTACACCGCCAGCACAACTGAAACGGCGTTGACACTCTACGCGCAGCTCGTGGGCGCAAGCTCAGCCGCAATCGTTCTATCTCGACGATGTTGTGATCACGCAGACGGCGCCGCCCCCCGGCGGCAATGTGGTTGCGCAGTACACCTTTGCCGACGGAGGACTCGACGGCTGGTCGCCGTTCGGTTCGCCGACATTGACCAATGCCGCTTCCCCCTCTGGCCGACCCGGAAGGCAATACGCACAGCCTCTCTGTGACTAACCGGACAGCAAGCTATATGGGTCCGGCGCTGAATCTGCTCAGCGTGCCCAACGTTGTCGCGGGCGCAACCTACCAGGTAACAGCGTACGTGCTCCTTGCCGCGCCCGACGCGGCCGGTCCGACGGCAACCCTTTCCCTCAAGACGACGGACTGCGCCGCGCCTTCCGGCACCTACGGCAACATCGCCTCCCAGCCCATCGGCGATACAGGCGTGGACGAAAATTCAGGGCACATTCACTTTCAGCAATCTGCCCGGGCCGCCCACGAGCCTTACCCTTTACATCCAGTCGAGCAGCGCGACCGATTCCTTCTATGTGAGCGGCGTAACCATCAGTCGAGTTGGCGCCTCCGCCGCCTGACCCGAGCCAGCAGGACAACTCCGGCATCAGCAGCACATTTGAAGACGGCGGAACAGACGGCTGGAGTTCTCGCACGGGCAGCTCCAGCGTGACCAACACCACCGGCGCCGCGCACACCGGAACCCACAGCCTGCTCACGACCGGGCGCATTGCCAATTACGACGGGCCGCAGATCAGCATCAACAACAAGATGTATCCCGGCTCGGTCTACAACCTCAGCGCATGGGTCATGCTTGTGCCCACTGACGGCTCCAGCCACATCATCAACATGAGCCTGCAGACAACGCTGAGCGGCAACACCAGCTACCCGAGCGTCACCGGCTACCCCGGCATTACCGTTCCGGCAGATGGAAACTGGCACCAGATCAGCGTGATGGGCTACACCATGTCCAGCGCATACGATCAGGGCCAGGCTACGCTGTACCTGCAGACTGTGCCCGCGTCGGGCAACGATCTGGTGTCGTTCTACGTTGACGACTTCCAGCTCAGCTACGTTCCGCCGCCCATGATTCAGACAGATATTCCATCCATCCACCAGGCACTCTCAGGCTACTTCCCTGTCGGCGCCGCCGTGGATACAACCGATCTCTCCGGCGCCGCACGCACAGCTCCTCACGAAGCACTTCAACGGCATCACCTCAGGCAACGACATGAAGTGGAGCTCGGTAGAGAACACGAAAGGCACCTTCAACTTCACCAATGCCGATGCCGAAGCCGGCCTCGCGGAGTGCAACAACATGCTTATCCGCGGGCACAACCTCGTGTGGGCAAACGGTTCGCAAACGCCGTCTTATGCCTTTGGCGACGGCACCAACTCGTCCGCCAACCAGGCTGTTGTAACGGCGAACATTCAGGAGCATATCCAGAGCGAGGTCCAGCACTTTGGCAACAAGGTCTACGCGTGGGATGTGGTCAACGAACCGCTTGATCCCAGTCAGCCCGATTGCCTGGAGCACGGCCCCTTCTATCAGGTGCTTGGCAAGAGCTACATCGACATCGCCCTGCAGGCGGCGCGGCAATATGCGCCCGCCGGCACCAAGCTTTTCATCAACGACTACAGCACCACTGACCCGGGCCGGCTCGCATGCCTGGTGCAGGTGGTCAACGACCTGCGCTCACGCGGCATTCCCATTGATGGCGTTGGCCATGAGATGCACAACGCCATCAACTACCCATCCACGGCCGCGATGGTCAATGCGATCGACACGGTAGCCGCCCAGGTTCCGGGCATCGATCAGCAGATCACCGAGCTCGACATGAGCGTATACAACGCCGGAGACACAACGTCGAACTACGGCACCAGCATTCCGCCGTCGGTCCTGGCCGAGCAGGGCTGGCTCTACAAGCAGTATTTCGACGCCTTCCGGCAACTGAGCGGAAAACTCAGCGAAGTGACCCTGTGGGGCTTCGCGGACGATGACACCTGGCTCGACAGCTTCCCCGTCGTGCGCACAGACTATCCGCTGCCCTTCGACACGGGACTGCAGGCCAAGCCCGCATATTGGGGCATTGTCGATCCAAGCAAGCTGCCCGGTTACGGAATGACTTTCTCCGTCTCGGTGCAGAAAGGCAAGGCGGATACGCGCATCTTCACGGTGACGGCAACCAACGGCAACGTGGGGCCCGCCTACAACACACTGATCAATGGGTTCACGCTCACCCAGTTATCAGGTCCTCCTCATTGCTCGCCGGCGCTCACTGCCACCACCTACCCGGTCTCGCTTGGCGATATTCCCACAAACGGCACGGCCAGTGCGACGTTTACCGCGCGCATCAATGGCTGCAACCCGAATGATCAGTTCCAGGTGAGCGTGCCGTGGAGCTCGGCAACCTACGACACCGGGACATTCTCAACAACCCTTAACTTCAGGTAAAACCTCGCTCCACGGCTTTCAAAAAACCAGGCTCATCCCGTCGACGCGCAGCTTGTCGTCGGGGTGGGCCTTTCCTTTTGGGACCCGGCCACCGGTTTTACTGCCACTGCCAGACATTTGTTGCAACGATTAATGACTTCCAGCGTCTCATTCATTAGATGTATTTCTGCATGGTGGACGTGCCCTGGGGTTTTCTCAGGCGCAGCGCAGCGGTTGGCGCGCCGGGCCCATTGGTGCAGGAACCGGGACTTCAGCGGCATTTGCCGCAATCGAAAGGAATGAAATCACACATGAAACGTTTGGCTCTTTTCTCTGGCGTTCTGGCATTGGCGGCCCCGCTCGCCTTCGCCCAAACCTCCACCTGGGCTCCGGACAAGGCGCACAGCGAAGTTGACTTCTCGATCCTGCACATGAGCCTCTCTCACGTGAATGGCCGCCTCGGCAATATCAGCGGCACCATCACCAGCGATGATGCCGATATCACCAAGTCCACCGTCAATGTCACGATCGACATGAGCACGGTCGATACCGGCGTGAGCATGAGAGACAACGACATCAAGAGCGCTCATCTCTTCGACGTGGCCCAGTTCCCCACCGCCACCTTCGTGAGCAGCAGCGTTGCCAAAACAGCAAACGGCCTCACCGTGAATGGCAACCTGACGCTGCACGGCGTGACGAAGCCGGTGACGCTTGAGGTGGAGGGTCCCGCCGGCCCTGTCCCCGGCATGGATCACAAGCCGCACACCGGCTGGTCTGCAACCACCACCATCAGCCGCGCTGCCTTCGGCATCGGCGCCAATTATCCCAACAGCGTGCTGGGCGACGATGTAAAGTTGACCATCAATCTGGATATCGCCAAGCAGTAAGGATCTCGCGCAGCAGCAAAAACCGCACCGCGGCCGGATCGCAGGAATGAAGTCCGGCGCGGTGCATCCAACCTGAACAACGGGGACGTTCACACATGGCAAGCCTGAAGAGCGAGATCGATCAGCAGCTTCCCTTCTCAAGCATCGAAGAGGAGACCCTGCTGAATCTGATGCGGACGACAGATTGCCTTGAACGCGCCGTGCAGCGCACGACACGCGAGTGGGGCGTGACCGCCACGCAATACAACGTCCTCAGAATCTTGCGCGGAGCGCAACCGCAGGGCCTGACCTGCTCGGCAATCGGCAGCCGCATGATTACTGTCGATCCTGACATTACGCGCCTTCTCAGCCGCCTCAAGATTCTCAAACTGGTGCGCCAGCAGCGCGACCGGCACGACCGCCGCGTGGTCTGGACGCAGATCTCCGATGCCGGCCTCGACCTGCTGCGGCGAATGGATGCAAAGGTGAAGCGCATGCCCAAAGAGCTGCTCGGCCACCTGACCGCGGCTGAACTCGGGGAACTGACCCGCCTGCTTGAACTCGCCCGTAAACGCTGCGACGATGGGCAGGCCCCGGCGACCTGCGATGGGCATCCGGCCTGCGATGCCGGCGCGGCCTGAAGGGAAACGCCGCCTGCAGCGCGAGCGAGCTGGTACACGCCGGCTCCAAATAAAAACGGCGCCCACGCCGGGCGCCATTCGGTTTGCAGGTTTCGAGAGCGTTTATCGGCTCACGATCTTCTTGGCCACTGTCTCTTCGTCCACGTCGGCCTGGATGATCTTGTTGTGCAGGCAATAAAGCGCCAGCTCAAGCCGGTCTGAGACGCCCAGCTTGTCATAAATCTTCCGCAGATAGTTCTTGATGACCTGCTCGGTCGTTCCCAGCTGAAACGCGATCTCCTTGTTCCGCTTGCCCTGCGTGATGCAGGTGATGATCGCCATCTCCTTGGGAGAAAGCCTGGGCTGTGTTCTCGGGCTCACGAGTGCGGCCGCCTGCGAGCGATAAGCATCGATCACCCAGTTCACTGACTGGTTATCGATCCATGTTTCACCGGCTGAAATCCTGCGTACGCAGCGCACCAGCAGATCGGGCGAGATGGAGCGCGAAATGATACCGCGCACGCCGCGCCGATACAGATCAACTGTCTGCGTTTCCTCGGCGGCGACCGCCTGCACGATCAGCTTCACATCGGGAGCCAGCCGCAGCAGCTCGGGAATCGCATTGGGCGCGCCGCTCAACAGGCCGCCTTCGAGCAGCACCACATCCGTGGGATAGCGCTCGATCGAGGCGTAGAGATTTTCGAGCGAATCAGCCTGCGCGACAACCCGGAGGTCGTCTTCAAGGGCGAAAATCTTGCGGATGCCAACCCGGTAAATTGCCTGCGAATCCGCGAGGATAATACGGATCGCGCCCGGCTTTACGGGACCATCCACAACTTCGCCTTCAGGAGTGTCGTCCAAAAATTCCATAAATAGGCCGTACCACCAACACGTAACTACAAAACGTAACTTAAATTCTACTGCTCCGCAAATCGGTAATCGTCAATTGTGGCAGCAGCCTGATAATGCCCCTGGTTCAAGGAGCAGCGTACCACGCGCCCATGGCAGCGGACCATGACATCGCTGGGGGATCCGAGAATGCTTCCCGGCATCCGGATCGCGAAGTCAATTCCCTGGCCAACCTCAAGGGGGTCATGCACATCCAGCAGCACGCCGCTGGCTGAGACATTGCGGGTGAGCGCCGAGCTTTCCGCAGTATTGCCGGAGACTACGGCCTGAAGAGAGAGCGGGAAACGCACGGCGCACCGGACTTCTTTCCGATTACCGGCGCCCTGCGCGTTGCTGCCTTTGGATGAGCGAACTGGTTTTGACGGATTCATAGTTCTGCTTCCACATCCTTTAACGGAGCTTACAGGCCACTGTAAACGACTTTTGGCAAACAACCTAGGGCACGAAAGTTTTTCGCGTAGTAATCGAAGAGGAACCTCTGCCGGAGGAATCCGTTCATCTTTAGGCATCAATTCCGGCGCGCGGGCTATCGGCCTGGGAAAAACGCCGCCGACGCGCCCACCCATTCCTGGTTCCTGTTGTGATCCACGCCCATCATCTTTCCTCGGCCCAGCCGGACGAGCGACAGCGCCGGCGTCAGATCGCCTCCGTCCGGCCACAAGTAGAGAATGCGAATTTCTGCCTGCGTCCTTCCACACGGCGTGACGATCGTTTGCTCAAAACGCATCTTCTGCTGCAGCAGGTAGTCGCCTCGCCGCTCCACCGGAACGCTCTCAAGCTGCGCCTGCGATGGCTCGAACTGAATGCCCCGGCCGGCGAAGCTGAAGAGCGGCTTCAGCAGCAGTTCGCTGTACACCGTCTCCGGCGATGCCTTTGCAGGCAGTGGCACCCCTCGAGCTGCGAGCGCTTCTTTCCCCGGCCCGGCAAGAAAGTCGCTGAGAAAGACCGCCGGCGGCACCACGGCGTGGGGAGCTGGTGGCCCGCGACAACCACGGCACCGAAAACTTGCTTATCAGGAAATACCAGTTCGGGTGCCCGGCCCACTCCACATCCCATGGCTTCTCAAGATCAAACGGCAGCCGAACGTTCCGGGCAATCAGCTCGTCGGCAATGGCGCGGTTGTAGATGCGGTGGATCGGCACCAAAACGCCCGCAGCATTGCGGTAGTGCAGCTTCTTCCGCACCGCGTGCAGCGAGGCGATATCGACCACCGGAATTTTCAGCCTTTGCGCGGTGAGATTGAAGTCCGGTAGCGTCTTCTGGTGCGCGGGATCAACCTCGGTCAACACGACATTCTCAGGGTCGTGGCCCCCGAGCACCGTTTTCGCAAAGAGCCTCCAGTAGGCTCGCTTCGTCCAGTCCCCCCAGGAATGTGCCAAGGCCCGCAGGAAGCTCGAAGACCTCGCGGTAGGCCGAGCAAAGCAGAGCCTGGAAGGCGAAGACGGATGGAAAGGCCTGGATCTCGACCAGTCTCGGCGTCAGTTGCCCGCCGTCATCACGCACCAGAGCGAAATCTGCGGTGAGGAAATGAGGATGCGCGGACTCATTCGCAACGCGGTAGCCCTCGGGAATCGCGCGCCGGGCCGCGGCAAGATACTCCGGCGCCGCCAGCAGATCATGCGCCAGCAGCCCACCCTCGGCCGCCATCTCCTCGAGCAGCGAACCCTCAACGAAAACCGGCGTCTCGGCAACGCGAAACTGAACCGCGCAGCCGCTCCGATCCTGCAAAAGGGCGCCCAGTTGCCGATATCGCTCCGGGGTGAACTCCCGGTTGTAGGCCTCGCGCAGTTCTTGAAGCATTCGACTTCCCTCTCCGCCATTGTGCCCTGACGTCCCTCGAAATCCAGCGCCCGCGGATCGAAAGGGCATCGGCTCGGCTCTTTCCACACCACATTCCAGCACATTCGCTCCGGCTCCTCACCTTCCGAGGCAATACGACCCCGGCGCGCAACTTCTGCTTTCTCAGGGGATCTGTCGGTTTTTGTCGGCATTTGCGCTATTCCCTTTTTGGGACGCCTGATCATCCTGCCAAAGCGCTCTATTTGCAGGATTTTTTTGCCAATTCAGTACTTTTGTTGTAGATTTCATGCCCCATTTGGGTTAGTCTTTCTCTGCAAATCTATTTCAGTTGGGCCAGGAGCGTAAGTCCATGGGTTCGAAGCATGTTGAAACTCTCAGCCGTTATCCTCGGCGGCATCTTCGCCGTTTCTTCCACATATGCGAAGGCGATTCCGGCGCTGCGGGTCCCGTTGGAAAGAAGCTGCGATTCCCGCGCTGCCGCTGCCGTGGCCGACGGGCAAGAAGGCTCTGGTTTCGACGGGCGAGGTAGCTGCGATTCCTGCGCTGCCGGTGCCGTGGCCGACAGGCAAGAAGGCTCTGGTTTCGACGGGCGAGGTTGCTGCGATTCCCGCGCTGCCGGTGCCGTGGCCGACAGGCAAGAAGGCTCTGGTTTCGACGGGCGAGGTAGCTGCGATTCCCGCGCTGCCGGTGCCGTGGCCGACAGGCAAGAAGGCTCTGGTTTCGACGGGCGAGGTAGCTGCGATTCCCGCGCTGCCGGTGCCGTGGCCGACAGGCAAAAAGGTCGCCTGAGTCTTGCGTTTTCCCTCTTTGGGAAGAGTTGAGCTGGCAGGACCGATATGGTTTGGGCGTAAACTGGGCAACGTTACCGCCAGCTTTCAGCCATTGCGCTCTCAGACACGCTGATACACTCGATTCATCGCATCATTCGGTTCAGACAGGATGTCGATGATGAGTCTGGACAACACGATCTGGCTGGCGTATGTGCTGGCCGAGGCAGCTCTTGTTGGGCTTGCTGATCTACAAGCGCGCCTGGCGGATTCTGCCGTTTTTCTTCGCCTACTGCGTCTGGGATCTGTTGAGCAATATTGGCAGATTCACGGCCAGTCAGTTCTTGACCTCCATCTTGATACCTCTCAACCTATCTGATCCAGACAGTCGTCGATTCAGCTTTCCAGTTCTGCATCCTGGTCGAGCTCGCCTGGTCGGTGCTGCGGCCCATCCGGTCTTCGCTGCCGCGCTACGCTCCTTTTGTTCTCTGCGCGCTCGACCCTTGCCGCTGGCGCCGTGATCTGGCCCTTTGCCGCCGTCCCCGGCCTTCGTCAGATTCCATTGCAGCTTCAACTGGTTGTGCATCTGCAGCAGACCGTCTCCATTCTGCGGATTCTCTTCTTCCTGGGTCTGGCCGGCTGCAGCCAGCTTCTATCGATCGGCTGGCGCGACCGTGAGCTGCAGGTCGCCACAGGACTCGGCGTCTATTCGCTCGTCAGCCTTGCCGTCACCATGCTCCAGACGCACGGTCAGCGCAAGCCAAATCAGAAACCTCAACGAATTCGTCATCGGTTCGCTTCATTTGCGCCCTCTTCTACTGGATCTTCAGCTTTGCCCAGAAAGAAGCGGTGCGCCGCGAATTTACGCCCCAGATGCAGAGCCTTTTGCTTGCTGTGGCCGGCGCCGCTCGCGCCAATCGCACAGCCCTCTCAGACCGCTCCGATTCAGACGCCCGATTCCGCGGGGACGACTAAAGCTAATCTGCCTTATTTTGAGACAGATGCCCCACCTGGGCCACACGGTCCCCGGAAAGTATCATTGATTCTTATCGCTGGTTACCTTAAGTTACCTGTGTGTACTGAGAAGTGGGGTACCGATAGGGGCAGAAACTGTTGGAGATTTTGCAGGCAGTTACGCTCCCACAGGGTTTTCTGCTACAAGTATTAGCAATGGAATGAACGACCCGGAGACCTCTCGAAGCAGAGGCAGCGCTTTTCCGGTTGTAAGGATGATCGATGATCTTCCCCTTGCTTCAAATCGCCGCGGTTGCCATCGTGGCGCTTTACCTTGGTCGCTGGAGAGCCGGTGTCCGCCGCCGGAATACTCAGTCCTGGGAATCGCTTATCGTCCGGCTGCGGCCCGACTGGAGCGCCCGCGATCTGAGCGAACACTTTCTTTGGAAGGAAGGCGTCAATGCCAACCCCGAAGAGACCTGGAAGCGGATTCAGGGCGCGCACGGACTTTGGGCCATGTATCAAAATGCGCGCGTCATGCTGGAAATGGCTGACTATGCCGTTCGCAACTGTGGCTCAGTCGACCGCGAGCTGATCGAAACTCTACGCAGCGATGCGATGCAGATTCGAGTTTGCGTCCTGATGGCCCTTGGCCAGTATGCCTTCAGTCAGGCCAGCGAAGGCGTCCGCGTCAATGCCTTCCGCGCCGCCTCAATGTACACGGGCATGGCCGCCCGCATGACGCAACTGCTGCAGGAAAACGCCGCGGTTGTTCTTCCCGACTTCGTCGCAGCGATGTAACAGCCACCGCGCTTCAAAAGCAAAACGACCCTGGCTTCGGCCGGGGTCGTTGCTTGTTCGGCAGAGTCTCCGCCTTACGTCACATTCTCGGCCAGGAACGCATTGATCCGCGCATACTCATCCGCGCTGAGCCTGAACTCGCGCGCCGGCGCAACTCCGTCTACCTGCTCTGCGCTGCGGCCGCCTACAATCGCCGCGGTAATCGCCGGATTGTTGAGCGTCCACGCGATCGCCACCACTCCGGGAGCCACCCCATGCCCTGCACCAATCTCGCGCAGCAATTCCACCAGCCGCAGATTGCGGCTCAGGCGCGGCTCGTTGAACTCGACGGCGCGGCGGCGCCAGTCATCCTGCGGCAGGGCCGCAACGCGTTCCGCTGTCATCTTGCCTGTCAGCAGGCCTGAAACCATCGGCGAGTAGTTGATGACGCCAATGCCATGCGCCCTGGTGAACGGCAGAATCTTCTCTTCGATCGCCCGCCGCAACATCGAATAAGGCGGCTGCAGGCTCGTAATCGGCGCAATCCTCTGCGCACGCTCCATCTGCTCCACTGAGAAATTCGAGACGCCGATCCAGCGAATTTTTCCCTGCTCTTGCAGGCGAGCCATCGCTTCCCAGCCCTCTTCGATTTCAGCATCCGGATCGGGCCAGTGAATCTGGTAAAGATCGATTACGTCGACGCCCAGCCGGCGCAGCGAATTCTCCACTTCCTCGGCAACCGAAGCGGCCTTGAGCGAGCGATAGATCGACTTGTCGTCTTTCCAGCGCATCGAGCACTTGGTGAAGACGAACGGCTTGTGGCTCGTCGACTTGAGAGCCCGGCCCACCACTTCCTCCGAGTGCCCAAGCCCATAAATCGCCGCCGTATCGATCCAGTTGATGCCCAGGTCGAGCGCGCGATGAATCGCAGCAATGGAATCGCTGTCTTCCTGCGGCCCCCAGCTGAATTGCCAGTCACCGCCGCCGATAGCCCACGCGCCAAAGCCGATCGGCGTAAGCCGCATGTCAGAGTTACCCAGAATGCGCAGAGATTGCGATGCAGAAACCGATGTGCTCATAACACCTTCTTAGATGGAGCAACGCCTCAGGCGTTGCATATTCCAAATTCGATTTGCGCGCGGGCTCGGCCTCATGCCGCGATCAGGAAGCGCCCATCGCGCATGATCTGCTCCTCGCCCTCATCGGACTCAAGCCAGATGTTGAAGCGCAGTCCAACTACGTCGATATGCGTGCCCGACCGCCAGGGCGCGCCGGTGTGCTCCCCATAGGGATTGCCGAAGGCGATGTGAATGCCGGGGAACTTCTCGTCCTGCAGAATGTTGCCGATCACGCGCTCCACGCCGAGATTGGTTCCGATGGCAAACTCGCCGACGCGGTCGGAATTCTCGTCCGTGTGCGTATACGCCCAGAAGTCCGCCTCAAGCTGCTTATTCTCACTCGAGCAGCGCACGATGCGGTTCTGCGCAATCTCAATCGTCAGCGGCATCGCCTCGAGCAGCCCATAGCGCGCACAAAGAAAATCACCGACCACGCCGTCCACAACGAACGTGCCATTCACTTCTCCCGGCGAGGTGAAGCATTCCCCGCCCGGCAGATTTCCCCACTTCTCCGGCGAAATAATCCCCGAAGTCTTGAACCACTTGTAGCCCGGATTCATCTCCGCCGTGATGTCCGTTCCCGCGGCAGTCGTCGCGCGAATCCGCGTGGCCTTGCGCGCGCGCTCCAGCACCTTCTGGCTCAGCCGGTCTACAAGGTCGAAATCGGCGCGCATGCCCTGGCACATAATCTCCGGCGTGATGTTCACCATGTGCGCGTGGCGCATCCGCCGGCGGTTCACCACGTCGGTCATCTGCATGCGCGAGTGCAGCTCGTTCGGCTGCACCTGCACCGCAAAAATCGACACCTGCGACGTCTCCATATCTTCGAGCACCGGCGCCGGCATGTCCGCCAGTGGCCGCTGCGCCAGATCCTCCAGAATGAAGGCATTCCATTGGCAACCGCGCCCGGCCAGTTGCGCAGCCAGAGCCGCGCCGATCGTCTCGGTCGCGCGATCGGTGATCAGCGTAACTTTCTCCGCAGGGTCGATGCGCAAACAGGTCGTCACAGCAGAACGGGCCCCGGGCGTGAAATCGGCGGGATACGGCAGGGCGAGCAGTTGGGAAGAGGCTTCAGTCATTCCGGCTATCTCGTACAACTCCATTTCGATGCTTGCTTTGAGACTATCGAAAAATATCCCGGAATGAAACACGGGCGCAGGCTCTCATTCCCGCACAATTTGCTCAGCAAAATTCCGCCGTCACAACCCCGCGCACGTCTCCCCGGCCATGTAGTCGACTACGGCCTTCAGGTCGCCCTTCGTCTCCTCAAAGACCTTCAGTTGCCGGTCGGCGCCGGTCCCGGTTTGCAGAATCCTGCGGATGCCGTTGATCGCCTCGCGGCTGCCCAGCTCTTCCACTTCCCTGTCGATCAGCACCAGGTATTCCTCGAGCAGTTCGCGCTCGGGCACCTCCTGCTGGCGGCCGAAGTCGATCAGCTTGCCGTCGAGCCCGTAACGGATCGCGCGAAATTTGTTCTCCATCAGCAGCGGCCGCGCATACTGCGCGGAAATCGAGGTTCGCTTCATGCAGCCGGTAGAGATACGCCGCCGTCGCCTGGATCAACGCCGCAATCGCCACCGTCTCTTCTGCCCTGCAGCGGAATATCGCAGGCCCGCACCTCGACCGTGTTGAAGAACGGATGCGGCCGAATGTCCCACCATATCTTCTTCGCGTTGTCGATGCAGTTGGTGCGGACCAGCAGGCTCACATAGTTCTCAAACTCTGAGTAGCTTGAGAACGCATCGGGAATGCCCGTGCGCGGAAAATTCTCAAAGACCTTGGCGCGATAGCCCTTGTATCCCGTGTTGATCCCCAGCCAGAAAGGCGAGTTGGTGGCCAGCGCCATGATGTGCGGCAGAAAATAGCGCATCGCATTCATGATGCGAATCGCGGCTTCGCGGTCCTCGATGCCCACGTGCACATGCAGACCGAAGATCAGGTTGGCGCGCGCCACAAGCTGCAGATCCTTCACCACCTGGTGATAGCGCGGGTCAGGATAGATCTCCTGCGTCCGCCAGTCGGCAAAGGGATGCGTCGCTCCGGCAACCAGCACCAGGTCATGCTCGCGCGCCAGCTTGATCATCTGGCGGCGCAGGTCGTAGATGTCCTCGCGGGCCTCTTCAATATTCCGGCAGATGCGCGTGCCCACTTCCACAACCGAGGTATGCATCTCGGCCTTTACGCGCTCCTGCAGGCGCAGCTTGCCCTGCGCCAGCATCTCCGTTTGAATGTGCGAGCGCAGATCGCGCGTAACAGGATCGACGGTCTGGTACTCCTCTTCTATGCCCAGCGAGAAGGATGGCCGCATCAATTGTCCTCGGACTGCCTGGCGCAATTATAGTGCTCACTGCGTTGCGCCAGGGTGAAGAGAGCGCACCGCAGGACTAGAATGCCTGCACGGAGGAATGCGCTCTTCCCCGGCGTAATCCAGGCAATGTTCACCGCAGGTGACGCGATGTTTCAGGACCGCAGAGACGCGGGCCGAGCTCTGGCGCAACTGGTAGGCGCGGTGCCCAATCTGGGCGATGCCGTTCTTCTCGCGCTGCCGCGAGGCGGCGTGCCCGTAGCCTTTGAGGTCGCCCGCGCCTGCAGCCTGCCGCTCGATATTCTCGCCGTGCGCAAAATCGGCGCTCCCGGCCAACGCGAGCTTGCCATGGGCGCAGTCGCAAGCGGCGGCGCAACGGTCCTCAACCCTGACGTGCTGCGCTTTGTGCGCATCTCCGAGCCCGCACTGAATGCAGCAATCGAAGAGGAACAGCGCAAGCTCCGACCGCATGGAAGCCAGCTTGCGCGAAGGCCCTTCTCCCATCGCCTTTGACGGACGGGCCGTGATCCTCGTCGATGACGGGCTCGCAACGGGAGCAACGATGCGCGCGGCAATCCGCGCGGTGCGGCCTCGTGCGCGAGTGGTGATTGTTGCTGTTCCGGTCGGCGCAAAGAGCACCTGCACGGCCCTGCGCAGCGAAGCCGACGCTCTAATCTGCGCGCTTGAGCCGGAGCTGCTCGACGCTGTGGGCCGCTTCTATCGCGACTTCGAGCCCACCAGCGATGACGAAGTGCGCAGCTCTGCTTGCTGCGGCGCGCGGCTTTGGCCCAGCATCGTAGCCCGGCCTACTTCGCCGGCTTTGCCGCCGCTTTCCTTTTGGCAGGCGCTTTGGGTGCAGCGGCCTTCTTTGCCGCGGTCTTCGGCTTCGCAGCTTTCTCAATGCCGCCGTTGAGGAACGCTGCCCAGCGCAGCTCCGGCACCTGTGGCGCAAGCGCGGCTTTTGCGATCGCCAGATCGGCAACTTCACGCACAATCCACTCGAAGTTGGCTGCGCCCACTGAGTGCAGATCGGCATCGGGCGCCGGATTCATAAAGTCGATCGCGTAGGGAATGCCGTCCTCTACCGCAAACTCCACAGTGTTGAGATCGTAGCCAAGCGCGCGGCACAGCGTGAGCGCATCCTTCTCCACGCGCGCAAGCAGCGCGGCATCGTAGGCGGGTGGGTCCTGCAGATAACGCTCGTGGTGCGGTCGCCGCGGATCGTAGGGCATGATGCGCACCTTCTGCTGCCCTACCACATAGCAGCGGAAATACTCGTTGAAGTTCACGGCCTTCTGGTAGGTCATGCACAACTGATGCGACTGATCGTAAGCGCGAAAGAACTCCTCGCGGCTGTGAATGTGGTGCACATCGCGCCACCCGCCGCCATCCACAGGCTTCAGAAATCCGTGTTCGCCTACATACTCAAAGACGCGGTCCCAGTTCAATGGAAACTCGAGGTTGCGCATCGAGCGGTCCGTGGTGCCGTCGGGGTGTTTCTTATGCGGCAGAATCACCGTCGGCGGCACAGCCACGCCAAGTTTCGCCGCCAGCGAGTAGTTGAAAAACTTGTCGTCCGCCGACCACCAGAAGGGATTGTTGATGATGATCGTCCCATTGAGCGCGGCGTGTTTCAGATAGGCGCGATAAAAAGGGATATCGTGCGAGATGCGGTCGACGATCACCGAATAGGGTGGCTCCTTGTCGAGAAGCACGGCGCCGGTCTCCACAAATTCCGCTTCGACGCCCGGAACATTGCGAGCGTTGATGTGCTCAACCAGGGCTCCCGGAAAGCTGTTCTCCATCCCGAACAGAACGCCGATCTTTTTCATGCTCCTCCCCCACGCGCAATCCAACGCGACCAGCAACCGCACCAGCCGCGGCACAACAGAACAGTGTACGGTAGCGGCGGCTGCCGGACCGCGAAACGCGGCGACTTCTCTCTACGCGAAAAGCCTCATCCTGCGCGACTTGTCCCGTCGCCCGCCGGGCACCACCCGTCGATCGCATAGCGAAAGTGCGTTCTGGAACACAGATGCTTCGCATCCAACCGGCGTAAAGTATCTTCGTTGGATCTCTTCATGGGGAGGATCTATGAATTACCGGGTACTGACGGTGGACCGGGAGTTCGGCAGCGGAGGTGGCCGAATCGCGCAGACAATTGCCAAATGGCTCGGATGGAAACTGCTCGACGAAGAAATTATCGAAACCATTGCCTACGCCGCGCATGTCGATAAGAAATTAGTGAAGCAATACGACGAGCACGTTGACTCGTGGCTGAAGCGGCTCAACCAGCAAACGATGCGCTCGGCTGCGCTTGCCGCCGGCCTTGAGCTGCGCGAGGGCTCTGTCTTCGACGGGCAGGAAATGGTCAAGCTCACCCAGAAGATCGTCGAGCAGGGCTATGCCGAGGGCAACTGCGTCATTGTCGGCCGCGGCTCGCAGTGCATCCTTTGCCACAAGCCCGATGTCTTTCATGCCTTTGTCTATGCGCCCTACAAGCAGCGCATCCTGCGCCTGCGCAAGCGGCTTGAGCCCGGCGCCAAAGTCGAGGAGCGCATTCGCCGGGTTGACCGCGAGAGAACGGAATACCTGCAGGAATACTTCGGCAAGTGCTGGACCGACCTGCATCTATACGACTTGATGATCCTTGCGCGTGAAGACGAAGATTTCACGGCGCAGGTCATTCTAGGCGCGATGCAGGCAGAGCCGGAACTGGTCCGCACGGTCCCGGCAACCGCCACCGAGGCAGCAAAGTAAGCAACTCCGCGGGTGCATCTGCCACTCTTACTGCATAAGCAAAGTGGCTGAATGCCGGACCTCATCACCGGATCTTGTTGCCCGACCCGAGCGCCGGCCCAGCCGTCCCCGTCAATGCTCGTGAGGCGGCTGCAAGTTCCCGCCCCGGCAAACCCGGCACCAGTACGGCGGAGAATTTCATCTGCGCGGCGGTCGAGAGAAAAAGCCCTCCAGATGAAGCCCTCCCGCAGACCCCAAGGAGGAACTTCATGGATCAACGACGATCAGCCCCATCCGTCCAGGACGACGTGCTGCGTTCAACCGATCACAGCAAGCTCACCCCTGAGGAAATTGCCAAGGCAATTGCCCATCACAACAAGCATCATCCGCAGAACAGGCTGGACGCCTCAGGCAAGAGTGGCGCGGCCAAGAGCCAGGGCGCAAAGAAAAATAAATAGGCAGGAATCCATTCGGATGGAAACGGGCGCCGCCTTTCGGGTGGCGCCCTTCCCGTCTCAGATCGCTCGAAAAAATGATCCGCGGCTATTGCTCGTCGGTGATCTGCGTCAGCAGATAGCGCTCGTAGCCCAGTTCCTTGATCTTGTGCGCCTGCGCCTCGAGCCAGTCGACGTGACCCTCTTCATCCCTCAACAACTTCATGAAGAGATCGCGCGAACCGTTGTCGCCGTTCTCCACGCAAATGCGGATCGCTTCGTTGTAGAAGGCGACGGCCTCGATCTCCAGCTTGAGATCTTCCTCGATCATTTCGCGCACGCTCTTACCCACCGAGAGGGACAGCGGTTCCATATTCGGGATGCCATCGAGAAACAGAATCCGCTCCATCAGCGCTTCGGCATGGCGCATCTCGTCGATCGACTGTTTCTTGATCGCCTTCGCATAGCGGTCGTAACCCCAGTTCTCACTCATTTCGGCGTGCAGAAAATACTGACTGATGGCCGTCAGCTCGTCCCGGAGGGCGTGATTCAACTGCTCAAGAACTTTCGGATTACCTTTCATGGGTCCTCATTGTTGCACCTGAAAAGACCGGGGGCAAGAACCTTCGTGTGCCTCAGGACTCTGCGATACGCCTCAACTGACCGAGGTGATTGATATCGTGACCGGCCATGGTTTCCACGATGGTCTGAAAGGTCATCGCGCCGCGTTCAGGATGCGTGACAGGCTTGCTTGCCGAATGAGGCAGCGTCCTGCCGATCAGGGCGAGATTCCAGGCTCGCATTCCCCCGAAGGCCGCCAGAGCCTGTGGCGCCGTGATGCCGCCGTAGGTAGCTCCCCACTTCTCCTGGTCGAATGGTTGCAGCACGTGGTGATCTTCCGCCAGCGTCTGGCGCAGCCTGAAGCCGAAAGCGATCTCGCAGTCGGCAAGGTGCGCGATGATCTCCACCGGGCTCCACTTGCCGGGCGCGGGCGGCTGAGCGGCCTTCCGCAACCCCATCACATGCACAAGCCGCGCGATCTCCTGCTCTGTCGCTCCAAGAATCTCTTCGAGCGGGCGTCCATCCAGGTACTTGTCGTACGGGTTTTGTTCGCTCATAGCAGCTCTCTTTTCCTTCGCCGACAACTGACCGCTGTTTACCGACGACTGTCGTTACAGGTACTCCTGCATCATTCGCTGCCAGGTCGGCCAGTCGTGCGAATTCCATGTATCCCATGTATACAGCTTGTGCGGAATGCCCTTCCCGCTCATGATCCGGTCGAGCTCCTGGTTCTGCCCCAGGCACTGGTCATCCCAGCCCGTGGCGAGAATGTAGGCGTTGCGCCGGTAGCGCTCGAAAAACCACGGATCGGAGAGATTCGGCAGGTAGTGAAATGGCAGATTGAAGTAGCAGTCCTGATCGTAATAGCCGCCCAGAAAATTCGTCAGATCAAACGCGCCCGACATCGACAACAGCCCCGTAAACACGTCCGGATGCCGCAGCGCGATATTGGTCGCGTGATACCCGCCGAAACTGAAGCCCAGCGAGAGGAGGTGCCCATCACGATTCTTCTGGCGGATCAGCGGCACAACCTCGTGGACGAGATAATCCTCGTACTGAAGATGCCGCGCAATGCGCCACCGCGGGGCGACGCTGCGGTTGTACCAGCTCTCCATGTCCACCGAGTCGACGCAGAAAAACTGCAGATCCCCGCGCTCCACGCGCCCGCCCACCGCACCCGCCATGCCGCGATCTTCAAACTCGTAGAAGCGCCCGCCCGAGGTCGGAAACACCAGCACCGGCAGGCCCGCATGACCAAAGACCAGCATCTCCATATCGCGGCCGAGGCGAGGTGAATACCATTTGTGATATTCGCGATTCATAACTTGCCTGCTCCGCTGCGGTTCGGTAGGTCGGCGTTCAATCCTGGCGTGGCCCGCCTCGGCCCGGCGTGCCTGGCGTGGCCGCAATTGGAGAACCTGCGCTGTTCTTGATACTGTAACAGCCATGGGCACGCCGTTTTTGCGTGGATTTCCTGCCGGAACAAGGATGAGGATCGCAGGGTTTGGATTTGACTCAAGACGCACCTGAAGATCTGCTCGCGTCCGGCGACCACGCACCGCATCCGCGGCTGAAGCTGCATCGAGGCTTTCAGAGCATATACCTGCCCGACAAGCGCGACATCATCGTCTATTTGCCGCCCGGCTATAACAAAGAGCCAGAACGCGCCTATCCCGTGCTCTACATGCACGACGGGCAGAATCTCTTCGACGGCGAAACTTCCTTTGTGAAGGGCCGCAGCTGGCTCATGCGTGAGCACGCAGACGCCGCCATCCAGGCCGGCACAGTCGATCCGCTCGTCATCGTGGGCATCTACAACACCGGCGAGCGCCGCATCGCAGAGTACACCCACGAGCCCAACCGCCAGATGGGCGGCGGCGAGGCCGACGACTACGGCCTGCTGCTCACGCGCGAGCTCATGCCCTGGATCGCCGCCCGCTATCGCGTGCTCCGCGACCGCGAATCCACCGGCGTCGGCGGCTCCTCGCTCGGCGGCCTGGTCTCCCTCTTCCTTGGCCTGCGCCACCCGGAGTGCTTCGGCAAGCTCGCCGTCCTCTCCCCCAGCGTCTGGTGGAACCACAAGAGCATCCTCAGCTACCTGAACGAGCGCGCCCCCGAGATCTGGGTGCGCCCGCGCCTCTGGCTCGATGTCGGCGATCGTGAAGGGCACAAGACACTGCACGACGTGGAGCAACTTAACCGCCGCCTCAAGGCCAACGGCTGGCGCCCCGGCGAAACGCTGCACTACGAGCGCATCCACGGCGGCACGCACGACGAAGCAAGCTGGGCCGAGCGCGTCGAGCCCATGCTGCGTTTTCTCTTTCCCTCGCGAAGCTGAGCAGGAGTATTCTTCTACACGTAAATTTGCATGGGAGTAACCGGGCCACCTGTGCGACAGGTTTGTCGTCTTAACTTGCAGACGAGGACGCGGCAGCAAATGGCTGTCTCTGCGCTGATACACAAGGCGGCGGTTTTCGACACAGTCTTTCACGGGTATGAGGGACCACCCTTTTCGATCCGTTTGTGGGATGGCTGGCAGTGGTCCTCGTCTCAACGTGAAAGCCCTGTCTGCACGATCGTTGTCAACAGTCCCGACGCACTTGCCTCGCTTATCGCCGATCCCAGTGAACTCACCCTCGGGGAAGCTTTCATCCACGATGAAGTCGATGTCGAAGGCGACCTCTTTTCGGTCTTCCAGATCGCCGAGCATCTCTTCGATCGGCCGCACACGGTCACACAGCAGCTTCTGGAGAAATGGGCCGGCACGGCCTTCGAGCTCTCTCAGCGGCTCAGGCACGGCGCGGAGAACTCCGAACGCCGCGATCGCGCCTCCATCGCATACCACTACGATCTGCCCGTCGCCTTCTATCGGCCGTGGCTGGGCAACACGCTCGTCTATTCCTGCGCCTATTTCACCCGGCCCCAGGACTCGCTCGATAAGGCGCAGGAGCAGAAGCTCGACCTCATCTGCCGCAAGCTGCGCCTCCAGCCGAGCGAACACTTCCTCGATATCGGCTGCGGCTGGGGTAGCCTCGTGCTGCACGCCGGCCGCCGCCACGCGCATGCCGAAGGCATCACACTCAGCCAGGAGCAGGCCGCAACGGGCAAGCGGCGCATCAGCGAGACCGGCGTCGGCGACCGCTGTTCCATCGAGTGCAAGGATTACCGCGAACTGCCCAATGGCGAGCCACGCTACGACAAGATCGCGAGCGTGGGCATGTTTGAGCATGTGGGCCTCAAGAACCTGCCGCTCTACTTCAGCATCGCCTGGCAGTTGCTGCGTCCCGGCGGCCTCTTCCTCAATCACGCCATCGCGCGGTCTGAAACAGCGCCAATCCGCGAGAACTCCTTCATCGCTCGCTACGTCTTTCCTGACGGACGCCTGGTCACGCTTTCCGAAGCGCTGCACGCCGCCGAATCCCAGGGATTCGAAGTCCGCGACGTTGAAAACCTGCGCGAGCACTATGAACTCACCCTTCGCCGCTGGGTCGCGGGCCTCCGCCAGAATGAAGCGCGCCTTCTCGAGCTCGTGTCCCGCACCACATACCGTATTTGGCTCCTTTACATGGCCGGATCGGCCGCAGCGTTCCATCGCGGCGCCATCGGCGTCTACCAGTCGCTGCTCAGCCGGCCTGAACGCGGCCGCAGCGGCCTGCCGCTCACCCGCGCGGACTTGTACGCCTCCAGCAGTCCTGCCGGCGGTGCATGAACATAGCCGCGAAGGCTCCCGATTTGCCTCAACCGCCCACTTTCAGCGATACTTAGGTGTTGTGTCTTGTGCGGCTCGGCCAGCCGGGGAGATCCGGCAGGTTTGGCCCTATGTGGCTGATCGCGCCTGCGCGGGCCTTAAAAGACCCCCAAAGCGAACCAAGCATTCGATTTGAAAGGAACTGTATCGCCGTGGTCATGATTCGTTTGGCGCGCGTTGGCGCCCGCAAGCAACCCTACTATCGCATTGTGGTCATCGAGAAGGACCGCGCCCGCAACGGCCGGTCGATCGAAGTGGTGGGCACCTACAATCCCCGCACCAACCCCGCCTCCGTTGACCTGAAGCACGAGCGCATCGGCTACTGGCGCAGCGTCGGCGCCCAGCTTTCACCCATCGTGGCCAAGCTGGTTCAAAAGCATCCCGCGCCGGCTGCAGCCTAGCCTTTGCCGGCCGGTTTCCCTTCGCCACACACGTGCGTCCCGCACCCGTTTTGCCACTCACAGAGTTGCTGACGGGCGCGAATGGGTGTGCTACCATTCGGCACGATCCAAGTCACTCCATTTTGGACGTAAACGGTCAGAGGCAAGTAGATGACCCAAAACGATATGGTCGCAGTCGACGAACTGGTTCGTGAAATTGCGAAAGCACTCGTGGATGAACCGGATGCCGTTGAGGTGCAAGCCGTTGGCAGGGATGAAAATACTGTCCTCAAGCTCAAGGTTGCGCCGCAGGATGTAGGCAAGGTGATCGGCAAGCAAGGCCGCACGGCGCGTTCCGTGCGCACCATTCTTGGCGCGGTCAGCATGAAGCTGCACCACCGCTACACGCTCGACATTCTGGAAGAAGACGACCAGGTTTAGCAGGACGCCGCGCGGCCGGGTGCGGTTTCGCCGGAGCAGACGATGACCGATCCCGGGCAATGGGCGTGGCTCGCGCGCATCCGTCGAACGCAGGGCCGCAAGGGCGAGGTCTTCGCCGACATCCTTACCGACTTCCCTGAGAAATTCGCCGAACGGCGGCGCCTCTGGCTGCTGCCTCAGACGGCCGATGCCGCGTTTCCGCGCGAAGTCGAACTCGTCGCGCACTGGCTCCACAAGGGCGGCATCGTGCTGCACTTTGCCGGCATCGACTCCATCTCCGCCGCTGAAACCCTCATCGGCATGGCCGTCGCCATTCCCCGCTCTGAGCGCGTTCCGCTCCCTGAAGGCGAAGCCTACATTGGCGACCTCATCGGCTGCACCCTCATTGACGTCGCCACCGGCCAGCCCACCGCCATCGGCGAAATCGAAGACGTCCACACCACCGCCGGGCCCGCGCCACTGCTGGTCGTGCACGGCAAAGCCGGCGAAGTCCTCGTGCCCTTCGCGAAAAGCTATCTGCGCAAGCTGGACATCGATGCCAGGCGCGTCGAGATGGCGCTGCCCGAGGGCCTGGTCGATCTGAACGCCGCGGGCGACAAGGCCTGACACGCAGGATCATCGGAAGCCGTGCCTATATCATTCACTTGACCATGCGCTTCGAGATCATCACGATCTTCCCCGGCTTCTTCGCGGGCATCTTCGAGCACGGCATCGTGCGCCGCGCGCAGGCAGACGGCCTGCTCACCGCGAACGTGCACGATCTGCGCACCTTCACGCACGACCGCCATCGCACCGTCGACGACCGCCCCTTCGGCGGCGGCGAAGGCATGGTGCTCAAGCCCGAGCCGCTGGCTGAGGCTCTCGCCTCGCTCGGCATTGGCGCCAAAGATCAACGCAGCCCCTCCGACGGAACACGCGTCATCCTGCTCTCTGCCCAGGGCCGCCCGTTCAATCAGTCCCTTGCCCGCGAGCTCGCCACACTCGACCGCATCGTGCTGCTCTGCGGCCGTTATGAGGGGGTCGATGAGCGCATCAACGAGCTCTACTGCGACATGGAGCTCTCGATCGGCGATTACGTACTGAGCGGCGGCGAGCTTGCAGCTGCCGTCGTCACCGACGCCGTCATGCGCCTGTTGCCCGGCGTCCTCGGCAATGAGGCCTCAGGCGAATTTGAAAGCTTCGGCGTAGCCGACACCGAGATCACCGCAGACCAGCGAGGGCGTGCCCCGCTCGCAGCACGGCTCGGGCGGCCTGCTCGACTATCCGCACTACACGCGTCCCGCGAGTTTCCAGGGCCTGCGCCGCACCGGAGGTGCTGCTTAATGGCGATCATCAGCAGATTCGCCGCTGGCGCCGCGAGCAGCAGTTGCGCAAGACGCTCGCCAACCGCCCCGATCTGCTGGAGGGCGCCGCGCTGAGCAGCGAGGACAAGCGCTTCCTGATTTCGCTCGGATGGCAGAGGTGACGGATGATTCTGACAACATTGCAAATCGCTGCATTGATCGAAGTAGGTGTTTGCTGGCTTGTCTGGTCGCTCGCTTTCTTGAAACCCAGTCAGCAGGCGAAAGGGCAGCAGAAAGTTGTGAGGGCACCCGCATCGCGCTGGGGCATCTTTATGAACTTCCTCGGATTCGCCTGCGTCTTCGCCTACGTGCATCCCAGGGGTCAGGCGCAGTGGATCCCCGGCCTCATCGCATCAATGGTTATCGCGCCGCTCTCGGTGTTTCTGGTCTGGGCCGCGACACGGCATCTGGGCAAGCACTGGCGCTATGAAGCCGCGCTCAGCGCCGATCACGAGCTGGTGCAATCCGGCGCGTATGCATGGATCCGTCATCCCATCTACGCATCCATGCTGGGTATGCTGCTGGCGACCGGGCTCGCCTACACGTGGTGGCCGTTCTTGGTTGCCGGCGTCGTGCTTTTCCTCATCGGCATTGAGATCCGGGTGCACGCCGAAGACCGCCTCCTTGAAGGCCGCTTCGGGCAGCAGTTCGATGACTACCGCTCCCGCGTCAAAGCCTACATCCCTTTCGTGCGATAAGAAGCCTAGAAGGGCCGCACCGGCTCAGCCTGATCCGCGCCTACCCTGCCCACGGAAATATCCGCGGCGTGAATATTCTCTCCGCGCCCCGGCGCTCCCGCGAGCCGCCGCATCATCGCCAGCTGTCCCACGTGCGTCAGCGCGTCGGCAATCGGCCCTTGGAACAATCGCTCCAGCGAACCATGAACCGGTTCGTCCGATGCCAGATAGTCGTCGAACGCCTTCAGCGCGGCAAAGAAATGCTCCTGCGCCGCGGGCCACGGCAACGCCTCGGAGTTATGCCACTGCTGGCTCCCCTGCGCAATGCTCAACGCCCAATCGAAGAGGTCCGCCATGTGGGCCAGCAACTGCGCCGGCTGCCGCCCCCCGGTGCCGCTGAATGTGGCAAACGAATCGGGCGTTCCCTCAAGCGCGCGTGTCGCACGGTAGGCAACCGTCGCCACAGTGTGGCGCAGCAATTCGCGTTTCTCTTCCATCTCTCGAAACTATAGCGGTTTAGCCCGTTTGGGAAGCTCCTCCGCTATGCGTTCCGGCCAATTCTCTGGTAAACTTGAGATTCTGAGTTCAACGCAGGAAAGAAACCATGTCAATTCATCCAGTTATGCAGCGCCTGGCAGATAAGCTCAAGCGCACCGACCTTCCCAAGTTCGTTCCCGGCGACCAGATTCGCGTCCAGGTGAAGATCAAGGAAGGTGACAAAGAGCGTCTGCAGGCCTTTGAAGGCCTGGTTATCGCCATCAACAATGGCCCCCAGGGCACCTTCACCGTGCGCAAGATGAGCTTCGGCCAGGGCGTCGAGCGCATCTTCCCCTTCAACTCCAAGGTTGTTGACCGCATCGAGAAGATTCGCAGCTACAAGGTGCGCCGCGCCAAGCTCTTCTACATCCGCGGACTTCGCGGCAAGGCAGCTCGCCTCAAGGAAGTGGGCCGCGTCACCGCCAAGGCATAAGCATTCCCATTCCAAAATCAAACAACCCCGGCACACCGCCGGGGTTGTTTTTTGCGACCGCGCCTAATCCTCGCGCGTGTCGTTGTTGTCGGTCTTCGCGTCGCCGGTTTCCTTCTCTTCATCGAGGCCCGTCGAGTCGGCAGGATCCACCGTTCCCAGCGAGTCGTTCACAATTGCATCGTCCTTCGCCGGCTTGCCCTGGAATCCGCCGGGCTGCGTATGCGTCGGCTTCACTTTCTCAAGCATGCAGATATCTCCAGTCTCTGCTTGGATGCGCCCGGCAGCGCCGGAAGCCAGCCGTCTCGCAGCCCCTCCCTGCGCAGGCATCGGATTTCGCACTGGTTTTCCGCAGCCACCGCCGCACCGCCGCGCCGGCCATTTCTATACTGTCTCCATGGCCGGAATCTCCGTCACGGTGCGTGCGCGTAAGCGCTCATCAGGCCGCGCCCCGGTTTGCGGGTGGAAGCTCGAGCGAGCCGCGCGCAAATGCGGCGCACAGTCGATCGCGGGCCTTGACGAAGTCGGCCGCGGACCCATGTTCGGGCCGGTCGTTGCCGCCGCGGTGATTCTCGCTCCGGGCACGCGCTTCTCCGGCCTCACCGATTCGAAGAAACTCCCCGAGAAGAAGCGCACCGAGCTCGACGTCGAGATTCGCGCCCGTGCCGTCGCCTGGGCCATCGCCGCGGTTGATGCCGAAACCATCGACCGCATCAACATCCGCCAGGCGTCGCTGCTGGCCATGCGTATCGCCGTCGAGCAGCTCGTCCATAGCCCCGACTACCTGCTCATCGATGGCGTCGACACCATCGACTGGCCGTGCCCGCAGCAATCCGTTATTCAGGGCGACGCCACCAGCTTCTCCATCGCCGCCGCCAGCGTGCTCGCCAAGGTCTATCGCGACAATCTGCTCATCGAACTCGATCGGCAATTCCCCGGCTACGGACTCGCCAGCCACAAGGGCTACTGTTCGCAGCAGCATCTTGAAGCGCTCGCGCGGCTCGGCCCCACGCCTCTTCATCGCCGCAGCTACAACCCCGTCGCACAGCGCCTGCTGCCCTTTGGCGAACCGGACGTCGGCGAATCAGATTTTGACGAGCAGGAAGAAGACCTGACCGCGCTCATGTCGTAGCCGGTCGCGTTCTGCGCCTCTGCACCAGCGCAATCACCGGCCGCGCCAGCAGCAGCACCGCCAGCACAATCGTCATCCGCAGCGGCGACAGCACGCCCGGCTTCACCTGCCACCAGTAGTGGATGATCCCGCAGATCGCCGCGACATACACCAGCCTGTGCAGCCGGTTCCAGCGCTTGCCGCCCAGCTTGCGAATCGACCAGGTCGTCGAGGTGAGCGCGAGCGGCAGCAGCAGCAGCCATGTCGCCATTCCCATGTAGATAAAGCGCCGCTTCAGCAGGTCATCCGTCATCGCCTGCAGGTTAAAGCCGGAGTAGAGCGCCACCCACGTCAGCAGATGCACCGTCGCATAGAAAAACGCAAAGAGCCCCAGCAGCCGGCGAAACTTGATCAGCCAGTTCAGTTGCGGAATCAGCTTCCGCACCGGCGATACCGCCAGCGAGCAGATGAGGATGAACAGCGCCGTGTAGCCCGTCGTAAGCGCAATCTTCGCCGAGGGGTCCGGCCCGAGATTGTTCGTCACCGCGCCATAGACAAGCAGCGCGAAGGGCCACAGGCAGGCAATCCACGTCAGGGTCTTCAGCAGAATCAGGGTCGAGCGCTTCATAGGGAGAGTGATCCTGCCGTCCTCAGTAATTCTTCTTCAAGTCCATCCCGTTATAGAGCGATGCCACCTGGTCGCCATATCCATTGAACATCAGCGTGGCTCTGCGCTGCGCATAAAATGGAAGGCCGATGCGGCGCTCCACCTTCTGGCTCCAGCGCGGATGATCGACGTTGGGATTCACATTCGAGTAGAAACCATATTCATTCGACGCCATGTCGTTCCACGTCGTCGGCGGCTGCTTCTCCACGAAGCGCACCGTCACAATCGACTTGGCCGACTTGAATCCATACTTCCACGGCACGACAATCCGAATTGGCGCGCCATCCTGGTTCGGCAGCACCTCCCCATAGAGCCCGAAGGTCAGCAGCGTCAGCGGATGCATCGCTTCATCCATCCGCAACCCTTCGCTGTAGGGCCAGAAGATCGTCGTCTCCGACGCCCACTTCTCCACGTGCCGGTCATAGTAGGAGAGAAACTGCACGTACTTCGCCTTGCTCAGCGGCTCGCAC
Source organism: uncultured Acidobacteriota bacterium (assembly GCA_963718885.1). Classification (GTDB taxonomy): domain Bacteria; phylum Acidobacteriota; class Terriglobia; order Terriglobales; family Acidobacteriaceae; genus Telmatobacter. The sequence goes on along the minus strand of CAVRAK010000009.1, from coordinate 96,577 downwards.
TCCTTGATGAACTCCGAAAGCGAATAGCCCACCCAGGGAATCACCATGCTCCACGCCTCGACGCAGCGGTGCCGGTAGACGCGGTCTTCGAGCGGCCGCAGCTTCAGCAGCGCTTCGATATCGAAGGTCTTCGGCTTCTTCACCAGGCCCTCCACCTTCACCGTCCAGGGCCGCGTTGGCAACGCCCCGGCATTCTGCGCCGGGTCGCCCTTGTTCACGCCAAACTCGTAGAAATTGTTGTAGTGGGTAATGTCCTCAAGGCTCGTCAACTGCTCGCCGGTCGTCGACAGCGGACTTTTCACAGTCGCGAGCTTGGTGTCCGCAAAAACCCTCGCTCGCGGCAGGATGATATTCGACAGCTTCTCGGCTGCCAGCGCAGCCGCGCCCGCAGCCGCCGCTCCGCGCAAAAAGCGCCGCCGGTTCAGATACTTGTCTTTCGATGTAATTGCCGAAGAAGGAAACTCCGGCGGCCTGCGAATGAGCATCGGGACCTCGCACGTATTAGACACCATCAAACACGTATCCGTTACAGGAATTACGGCTGAGCGGCTCAATTGGATTTCACCCCCGCAACATTCTCAACCCTTCGGATGATGCTCTCCGAGCCGCCGGCCCCACCCTCTCTGCGCGCCGTGCTACGAATCTTTCGTTCGTGTTATCCTGGCCGCGATGGGCGTACTCAGCAGAATCGGCATCGCGCTCGACTCCGACCTCCTCCGGCGTTTCGACCTCTCCATCGCCAAGCGCGGCTACACCAACCGCTCCGAGGCCTTCCGCGACCTCATCCGCGATCAGCGCTATTTCGGCCCGCGCGATTTGACGTCCGACGGAATTTACCGCTCGAGTTCGACGGCGTTGCTCAACGGAGAGCTGCGTTATCAGATCGGCGAGAGATGGCGCGTTTCGGCCGAGTTTCTAAATTTGCTCAACCGCCGCGATCACGACATCGACTACGCCTACACCTCTCGAATCACCCCAACCGCCACGCCGGCATTCACAGACGCCTTCCACCCCGTCGAACCATTTCAAGTCCGCGTCGGAATACGAGGAACTTCTGACCAGCGCGAGTTGCTCAGCTTTCGTGCTTCGCCTGCGCCTTCACGCGCGAAGGCAGGCTGCCCCTCGGGAACGTTGAAGACTGCCGCACGACGAGCTTGGTCGGGACGTGCCACTCTTTTTTGCCGTGCTGCGGGTGATCCGCTTCGATGCCCGCGCGCAGTCCTTCCACCGCTGCGGCCGCGATGCTCTTGCACGACATCTGCACCGTCGTCAGCGGCGGCAGCACAAACTGCGCAAAGTGGATATCGTCGAAGCCCACCACCGAAATATCATCCGGCACACGATGCGTGGTGCGATAGAGCGCATGCAGCGCGCCGATTGCCGTCATATCGTTCGAGCACATCACCGCCGTCGGCAGCGTCGGCAAGGCAATCAGCTTTTCCATCGAGGCGATGCCGCCCTCCATGGTGTGATTGCCCTCCACCAGGTGCTCCCCAGGAACAGTAAGGCCCAGCTCCGACATCGCCATCAGAAAGGCGTCGCGGCGCGCCAACGGCGAGCGCTTCGAGAGCGGCCCGCTGATGAAGGCGATCTCGCGGTGCCCCAGCGCGGCCAGATGCTGCACGCCCTGGCGTATGCCTTCAGCGTAGTCGACCTTGAGGGTGTGAATATTGGGCAGGTCCGGTCCCGCATCCACAAAGACCAGCGGAAACTCGCGCTCCACCAGCTTCTTCACCAGATCTTCTTCAACGCCGAAGGTCATCACCGCAACGCCATCCACGTTGCGCTGCAACAGGCGGCGCATCAGGCTCTCTGTCCGCGCGGCATCGTAGTTCGTCGAGCCGATCAGCACTTCGTAGCCCTGCGCCACCGCAAGGTTCTCAAACTCCTGCACCAGCTCCGGAAAAAACGGATTCGTGATCTCGGAAACAATCAGCCCCAGCATGCGGCTGCGACCGGAAACAAGCGCCCGCGCCTGCGTATTGGGCAGGTAGCCGACCTCTTCGATCGCTTTCCACACCTTGCGGGCGAGCTCGCCATTCACCGTGGGGATGTGATTGACGGCGCGCGAGACCGTCGCAATCGAAACGCCTGCCCGCTCCGCCACGTCGCGAATGCTGACGGTGCCGGGCCGGCGGCGATCTTGGAGGTACTATTCTTGCCCACGATAAGTCGATTCTACCCCGTTTCTTGTGTTTCTCGATGATTCCTCATCGACAGCCCAACCCGGCCCGATCATTAAAACTCGATACCCTGTTGCGAGTTAGCGCGCGATGTCGGTTCGCGGCCCTTCCCACAAGCCGGCGCTGCGCGTGGCTCTCTTTGGAAAGCGTTTGCCCGGTGAATCAACACCGAAGCCTGGCAAAAGTCGAAGCTGCCCGCTCTCTAAGGATGCTTATCGCTGCCTGCCACCGTCTCCAGCCCATGCTTGATCAGGGTCAGGATCGAGGCGGCGCTCTCTTCCGCTCCCCGCCTGCTTCCCGGCAGGTTGATGATGAGCGTGTTGCCCTTGAGGCCCGCCACGCCGCGCGAGAGCCACGCGTACTGCGTCTTTTCCGCGCCGTGCGCTCGCATCGCTTCCGCCAGACCCGGCGCCTCGCGTTCGATCACGCGCCGGTCGCCTCGGGCGTGCGATCCCGCGGACCCAGGCCGGTGCCGCCGGCGGTGAGAATGAGTGCTGCGTCCAGGCTGTGCCACTGCTCAAGCCACGCAACAATCTGCTCCTCCTCGTCCGGAACAATCGCGGTTTGCACCATCGCAGCCGGCCACTGCTTCTTGAGCAGACGCACGACGGCCGGGCCCGCAGTGTCGGTCCTCTAGCCCTGCGAGCACCGGTCTGAAATCGTAAGCACCGCAAGCAGCATGCAAAGATTGTAGTGCCTATTGCGCCGGAAGCACCTTGATCGTGTGCAGCCACGTCTCCACCAGCTTCGGCCAAGCCGTCATCGGCAGTGCCGTGCGCCGCAGCCCGTATCCGTGGCCGCCCTGCGCATAGATGTGCAGTTCGGCCGGCACCTTGGCCTCTTTCAGCTCCATAAAATAGACCACTGCATTCTCCACGTGCACCGGATCATCCTCAGCCTGCACAATAAAAGTCGGCGGCGTATCCGCCGTGGGGTGAATCTCGGTATTCGCCTCCATGCCTTTGTCCGCAATCGCCAGATAGCCGGGATAGACAATCACGGCAAAATCCGGCCGGCAACTCTGTTTGTCCGCCGCATCGACCGGCATCGTAGAGCCGCTGCTCGTAGTGCGTGCTTATCGCGGCCGCAAGATGCGCGCCCGCCGAGAATCCAAGCACGCCCACGCGATGCGGATCGATGTGCCACTCGGCCGCATGTTCGCGCACCAGTCCCATCGCGCGCTGCGCGTCCTCAAGCGCCGCAGACGATTTGGGATACGGACCCGTATCCGGCACACGATATTTCAGCAGCACGCAAGTCACGCCGATCCCGTTGAGCCAGTCGCATACCTCAGTTCCCTCGAGTCGATCGCCAGGATCTGGTAGCCGCCGCCCGGAAACACCACCACCGCCGCGCCTGTGTTGTTGCCCTTTGGGCTGTAGATCGTGAGCGTCGGCTTCGACACGTTGCCCAGCCGGATAATCCTCCGCCCGGCGATGAGCGGCTGATCCGGCTTCGTTGTATCTACTTCCGGCGGCAGATTTGCCGGCGCACCTGGCGCCACCCCCGGCCAAAGAGGCATCGTGAGATGGCCCGGAGCCGGCTCCCAGGCAGGTTGTTGCGCAGTCATCTTCAGAGAAAACACACCCAGCACGGCACAGGCAAGCAGCGCGCTCTTGTTCACGCGGACTCCTTCCAACTGAGAAATTTGACCCAGCGATGATTGCAGCCGAAGCTTTCGCCGCGCAACCGGCCAGCCGGCTACGGTTCCGCCCCCGCGGGCACCAGCAGATTCACTTTCTCCCTCGAGACCTCCATCTTCGCCGGCAGCGTGCCCAGCACCTCGCCATCCGCTTCCACGTAGATCGTGCCCTTCGATCCCTTGCGCGTGCGGCAATCGACGCTGTTGCTTCCATCAGCTCAACGTCTTCAGAGAACGTATGCCGCCCCGCAATCACAGCAAGCAGAAACCGCATGTAGCGATATCAGCTTCTCATGTTGAACGAGATGAAGCTCAGCGTCTCGCTGCACACCGTCGCCCTCGAGGCAAGCACGCCCAGTGCGCCGCCGAAGCTGCGCAGCCGCACCACGAAGCTGCAAACCTGCGCAAACCTCACGTCTACCGGGCAGGGCGACGCCACTCGAAAACGGGGACAAATTGATGAGCCAGATGCGCGTGCCCTCGATCAGGTACAAGCAGGATCACCCAGACTATTTTGGCCCGCGCGATTTGACGTCCGACGGAATTTACCGCTCGAGTTCGACGGCGTTGCTCAACGGAGAGCTGCGTTATCAGATCGGCGAGAGATGGCGCGTTTCGGCCGAGTTTCTAAATTTGCTCAACCGCCGCGATCACGACATCGACTACGCCTACACCTCTCGAATCACCCCAACCGCCACGCCGGCATTCACAGACGCCTTCCACCCCGTCGAACCGTTTCAAGTCCGCGTCGGAATACAAGGAACTTTCTGACCAGCGCGAGTTGCTCAGCTTTCGTGCTTCGCCTGCGCCTTCACGCGCGAAGGCAAACTGCCCCTCGGGAACGTTGAAGACTGCCGCACGACGAGCTTGGTCGGGACGTGCCATTCTTTTTTGCCGTGCTGCGGGTGATCTGCTTCGATGCCGGCGCGCAGTCCTTCCACCGCTGCGGCCGCGATGCTCTTGCATGACATCTGCACCGTCGTCAGCGGCGGCAGCACAAACTGCGCAAAGTGGATATCGTCGAAGCCCACCACGGAAATATCATCCGGCACACGATGCGTGGTGCGATAGAGCGCATGCAGCGCGCCGATTGCCGTCATATCGTTGGAGCACATCACCGCCGTCGGCAGCGTCGGCAAGGCGATCAGCTTTTCCATCGAGGCGATGCCGCCTTCCATGGTGTGATTGCCCTCCACCAGGTGCTCCCCAGGAACAGTAAGGCCCAGCTCCGACATCGCCATCAGAAAGGCGTCGCGGCGCGCCAACGGCGAGCGCTTCGAGAGCGGCCCGCTGATGAAGGCGATCTCGCGGTGCCCCAGCGCGGCCAGATGCTGCACGCCCTGGCGTATCCCTTCAGCGTAGTCGACCTTGAGGGTGTGAATATTGGGCAGGTCCGGTCCCGCATCTACAAAGACCAGCGGAAACTCGCGCTCCACCAGCTTCTTCACCAGATCTTCTTCAACGCCGAAGGTCATCACCGCAACGCCATCCACGTTGCGCTGCAACAGACGGCGCATCAGGCTCTCTGTCCGCGCGGTATCGTAGTTCGTCGAGCCGATCAGCACTTCGTAGCCCTGCGCCACCGCAAGGTTCTCAAACTCCTGCACCAGTTCCGGAAAAAACGGGTTCGTGATCTCGGAAACAATCAGCCCCAGCATGCGGCTGCGACCGGAAACAAGCGCCCGCGCCTGCGTATTGGGCAGGTAGCCGACCTCTTCGATCGCTTTCCACACCTTGCGGGCGAGCTCGCCATTCACCGTGGGGATGTGATTGACGGCGCGCGAGACCGTCGCAATCGAAACGCCTGCCCGCTCCGCCACGTCGCGAATGCTGACGGTGCCGGGCCGGCGGCGATCCCTGGAGGTACTATTCTTGCCCACGATAAGTCGATTCTACCCCGTTTCTTGTGTTTCTCGATGATTCCTCATCGACAGCCCAACCCGGCCCGATCATTAAAACTCGATACCCTGTTGCGAGTTAGCGCGCGTTGTCGGTTCGCGGCCCTCCCCACAAGCCGGCGCTCCGTGGCTCTCTTTGGAAAGCGTTTGCCCGGCGAATCAACACCGAAGCCTGGCAAAAGTCGAAGCTGCCCGCTCTCTAAGGATGCTTATCGCTGCCTGCCACCGTCTCCAGCCCATGCTTGATCAGGGTCAGGATCGAGGCGGCGCTATCTTCCGCCCCCCGCTTGCTTCCCGGCAGGTTGATGATCAGCGTGTTGCCCTTGAGGCCCGCCACGCCGCGCGAGAGCCACGCGTACTGCGTCTTTTCCGCGCCGTGCGCGCGTACCGCTTCCGCCAGACCCGGCGCCTCGCGTTCGATCACGCGCCTGGTCGCCTCGGGCGTACGATCCCGCGGACCCAGGCCGGTGCCGCCGGCGGTAAGAATGAGTGCTGCGTCCAGGCTGTGCCACTGCTCAAGCCACGCAACAATCTGCTCCTCCTCATCCGGAACAATCGCGGTTTGCACCATCGCAGCCGGCCACTGCTTCTTGAGCAGACTCACGACGGCCGGACCCGCAGTGTCCGTCCTCTCGCCCTGCCAGCACCCGTCTGAAACCGTAAGCACCGCAAGCAGCATGCAAAGATTGTAGTGCCTATTGCGCCGGAAGCACCTTGATCGTGTGCAGCCACGTCTCCGCCAGCTGCGGCCACGCCGTCACCGGCAGCGCCGTGCGCCGCAGCCCGTACCCGTGCCCGCCCTGCGCAAAGATGTGCAGTTCGGCCGGCACCTTGGCCGCTTTCAGCTGCATAAAATAGACCACCGCGTTCTCCACGTGCACCGGGTCATCCTCAGCCTGCACAATAAACGACGGGGGCGTATCCGCGGTGGGGTGAATCTCCGCATTTGCCTCCATGCCTTTGTCCGCAATCGCCAGATACCCGGGATAGACAATCACGGCAAAGTCCGGCCGGCAGCTCTCTTTGTCCGAGGCATCGACCGGCATGTACAGCCTCTGCTCATAATGCGTGCTCAACGCGGCCGCAAGGTGCGCCCCCGCCGAGAATCCCAGCACGCCCACGCGATGCGGATCGATGTGCCACTCCGCCGCATGTTCGCGCACCAGCCCCACCGCACGCTGCGCATCCTCAAGCGCTGCAGACGATTTGGGATAAGGACCCGTATTCGGCACACGGTATTTCACCAGCACGCACGTCACGCCGATCCCGTTCAGCCAGTCGCAGACCTCAGTTCCCTCGAGATCAATCGCCAGGATCTGGTAGCCTCCGCCTGGAAACACCACCACCGCCGCGCCTGTATTGTTGCCCTTCGGGCTGTAGACCGTCAGCGTTGGCTGCGACACGTTGCCCAGCCGGATAATCCTCCGCCCGGCAATGAGCGGCTGATCCGGCTTCGTCGTATCTACTTCCGGCGGCAGATTTGCCGGCGCACCTGGCGCCACGCCCGGCCAAAGAGGCATGGTGAGATGGCCCGGAGCCGGCTCCCAGGCAGGTTGTTGCGCAGTCATCTTCAGAGAAAACACACCCAGCACGGCACAGGCAAGCAGCGCGCTCTTGTTCACGCGGACTCCTTCCAACTGAGAAATTTGACCCAGCGATAATTGCAGCCGAAGCGTTGCGCCGCGCAACCGGCCAGCCGCTACGGTTCCGCCCCCGCGGGCACAAGCAGATTCACCGTCTCCCTCGAGACCTCCATCTTCGCCGGCAGCGTGCCCAGTACCTCGCCGTCCGCTTCCACGTAAATCGTGCCCTTCGATCCCTCGCGCGCGCGGCAATCGACGCTCGTTGCTTCCATCAGCTCAATGTTTTTTGAGAACGCGTGCCGCCCCGCAATCACCGCAAGCAGAAACCGCATGTAGCGATATCGGCTTCTCGTGTTGAACGAGATGAAGCTCAGCGTATCGCTGCGCACCGTCGCCCTGGGGGCAAGCACGCCCAGTGCGCCGCCGAAGCTGCGCACCCGCACCGCGAGAAGCTGCGAAACCTCCGCGACGCGCGTCTCTCCGGGCAGCGCAAACGCCGCTCGAAAAAGCGGAAACGAATTCGTAGCCCAGATGCGCGTACCCTCGATCAGGTACAGCAGGTAGCCCAGACGCCGCTTCAGCCCCGCATCCATGCTTGCCATCAACAGCGCGTCCGCGCCAATGCCGGCCGCAACCGTGAAGTAGCGCGAGCGCTCCAGCCCCTTGTCATCGCGATACGAGATCCGCCCCACCGGCACCGCACAGGCCTCGGCGGTCAGCAGCTTGCGCACCGCCTTCACCGGCGACGTGCCCAGCCCAAGATTCTGCGCCAGCGCATTCGCGGTGCCCAGCGGAACCACGCCCAGCGACACCGAGGTGCCCACCAGCGACTGCAGCACCTCGTGCACCGTGCCATCGCCGCCGCAGGCAAAGACCGCATCGTACCCGTTGCGCACCGCGGCGCGCGCCAGCGTCTTCGCGCTTCCCGGAGCATCCGTCTCCAGAGCATCGGCTTCGATGCCGGCCTTCTTCAAAACGGCCAGCGCCTTCTTCACCGTCTCTGCTCGCCGCCGGGAGTGTTGCCCTGAAGCGGGGTTGTATATAAGCGCGACTCTTCGCATCGTTCCCGTTCTACTCTATCTGCCAGTGGCCTCTGCGCGCTGATCTCTGGTGCGCATCTGTCTTCTATTGGTAATCAGCCTTTGACCGGGTGCCGAAGAATAACCACCGTCTCCGGCGGAAGGACGACCGCGTCCTTTCGAATCGCAATGCCTTCCCGCGACGCAAGCAACACCGCGCAATCCGCGCTCAACCGGAACAACCGCTCCACGCCGCCCAGGTTGCAGACCACCTCGATTGCCCCGCGCCGCATCCGCAGCCACCTTTCGCTCTCGCTGAACTCCACGCGCGTGTTGCCCGGCTCGCTCTCGCGCAGGCATGCCTCTCGATGGCGCAGCGCGATCAGCGCTCGATACCACGCCAGCATTTCCGCATGCTCACCCCGGTTCACTTCGCTCCAGTCGAGCTTCGACCGCTCAAACGTGGCGCGATCCTCGGGGTCCGGTATCTGCTCCGGCTTCCAGCCAAAAGCGGCAAACTCCCTGCGCCTTCCCTCTGAAACCAGCCGCGCCATCTCCGGCTCTTCATGATCGGCAAAATACTGGAACGGCGACGAGGCGGCCCACTCCTCGCCCTTGAAAAAGCATCGGCACAAAAGGGGCTGTCAGCACCAGGGCAGCCGCGATCTTCGCGCGCTCGATGCCGGCAATCTCGGCAATCCTGTCTCCCACCGCGCGATTGCCCACCTGGTCGTGATTCTGGATGTAGCCGAGAAATCGCCGCTGCGGCACGCCCGCCGCCGAGCGGCCGTGAATGCGCTGCCGATAGCGCGAATAGATGCCGTCGTAGACAAACGTCTGCTCCAGCGCCTTGGCAAGCTGCGCCATCGAGCCAAAATCCGCGTAATAGCCCACCTCGCTCTCGCCGCTCAGAATCGTAAACAGCGCGTGATGAAAGTCATCGCTCCACTGCGCATCCATGCCCAGCCCGCCCGCTTCGCGCGGCGCCACAATTCGCGGATCGTTCAAGTCGCTCTCGGCAATCAGCACAAGATTCCGCTTCAGGCTCGACGCCAGCACCTGCGTCTCTTCCGCAAGCTGCTCGAGAAAATGAATTGCCGAGCGATCGACGAAAGCGTGCACCGCATCCAGCCTGAGCCCGTCGATGTGATAATCGCGCATCCACATCAGCGCGTTGTCGCAGAAAAAACGGCGCACCGCGCGCGAACCCGCATCCTCGAGATTCACCGCGCCGCCCCACGGCGTCCTGTGGGCATCGGTCAGGTAGGGGCCGAACTTGCCCGTGTAGTTGCCCACCGGCCCGAAGTGGTTATAGACCACATCCAGCAGCACCGCCAGCCCGCGCGCATGCGCCGCCTGCACAAAGCGCTTCAACGCATCCGGGCCGCCATAAGGCTCATGCACCGCGTACAGCGCAACGCCGTCATAGCCCCAGCCGCGATCGCCCGCAAACGCTGCCACCGGCATCAGCTCAACGTGCGTGATGCCCAGGCCGGCAAGATAATCGAGCTTTTCGATCGCGCTGTCGAGCGTACCCTGCGCGGTAAATGTTCCCGACGTGCAGCTCATACACAATTGCCTCGGCGAGCGGCTTCGCGCGAAAAGCCGCATCCTTCCATTCGAACGCCGCCTGATCGTACAAACGCGAGAGGCCGTGCACGCCATGCGGCTGCCACGCCGATCGCGGGTCCGGGTAAGCCTTCACATCGTCATCGATCAGAAAGCCGTACGCCGTTCCCGGCCCGGCCGTCTCAACCGCGCAACGCCACCAGCCGTACTCATCCGGCCCATCCATCGCAAACGCGACTCCATCCGCCTCGACCGCCATCTTCTTCGCCAGCGGAGCCCATATCTCGAACCGATGCATTCCCTACTCCGCCTCTCGCGCCAGCAGCGCCACAGGAAAGCGCTCGCAGCAGCGCCTGCATGCGTACTGAGCCACCCGCAACACGATCGCCGGTCAGCAGATTCCTCCACTGCCCCTCAGGCAGCGTCACGGCAGTCGATGACCACGAGCCGTTCAGCTTCGCGCTCCAGCGCGGAACGCAAGTTGCCACGCTTTCGCCGCGCAGATACGCAATCACGTGATTCTGTCGATGCCCCTCCACCGGCAGCGGAAGATACGCTGCCTCGGCTCCAAACCACTCCGGATGGCTCTGCCTCAGCTTCATCGCACAGTGTGTGACCCAGAGTTTCGGCAGACCGCTTTCCATCCTTTCCATGATCTGCTCGGCACTCATTCCGGCCTTCAATTCCGCAAGCAGCGCGCGCCGCTCGTCATAATCCACTGGCGCGCGGTTATCCGGATCAACCAGACGCAGATCCCACAATTCGCCGCCCTGGTACGTGTCTGGAACGCCGGGCGCCGTAAATCGCATCAGCGTCTGGGCGAGGCTGTTGATTCTGCCCGGCCAATTTGATGCGATCGACATATTCCTCCAGTTCGGCAATGAACTGCTCTGAGCCAAGCAGCCGCTCAATGAACGCTCGCAGCGCATCTTCAAACTCCTTGTTCTGCTGCGTCCAGCTTGTCTGCTGCTTTGCCTCGCGCGCTGCCTTCTCCATGTAGGCCGCCAGCCGGTCCAACGAGATCGGCCACGCGCCCACCACGGTCTGGTAAAGAAAGTACTCCGTGTTGCGATCCGGCAGCTTCCCCGCTTTGAACTCCGCATTGCGCTGCGCCCAGCGCCGCACCAGCGCCCGCCACCGCCGCGGCTCCTCGCTGATCACCGCGAGCCGCGCCCGCACATCGTCGCCGCGCTTCGTGTCATGCGTCGCCAGCGTTGTCATACTGCAAGGGTGCTCCGCCTGCATTTGCGCGCAGAACTCGTGAAACTCCGCAACGCTTACGCCGTCCCTCTCCGGCGACCCGCCCACCTCGTTCAACGCCAGCATCCGGTTGTAGCAATAAAAGGCTGTGTCTTCCACTCCCTTCGCCATCGCCGGCGAAGTGAACTGCTGAAAGCGCAACAGAAACTCCGTCTCCAGCCCGCCGCGTACCCTGCAGCGCCAGCACGTCGCCGATGAAGTCGAAGAGCCCCGGATCTACGTCAGGCCGGCTCTCCTTCGCCATCGTCACCGCCCTGGCGATCTCGTTGCGGTCTTCCTCCGTCACCTGGTCGCGCGCGGGAATCACATAGGTGCGGTACACCGAGAAGCTCGCGGCAATCTCCCGAATCGCGCGCCTGATCTCAGCCCGCGTGTGATCGCGATGATCGCGATGGTTCTCGCAAATCTCCACAAACAGACTCGTCAGCCGATTCACATCGCTGCCCAGGGCGTCGCGCTCCATATTCAATTTCATGGTGTGCGCCAACGACGTAAAGTCCACCGGCTCCCGAATGAAATCTTCATAGATTCTCTTCAGATCGCGCATGCCCTCCGGATGCACCATCAGCTCGTTGCACATATTCAGAAAGTCGTACCCGGTAGTCCCCGCAATCGGCCAGTCCTTCCGCAGTTCCTCGCCCGGCTCAAGAATCTTCTCCGCGACAATCCATGCATCGGGCGCCCGTTCGCGCAATCGCTCAAAATACTGCTGCGGATCGCGCAGCCCATCGGGATGATCGACACGCACGCCATCCACGCGCCCCATCCTGAGCCACTCCAGCACGCGCTCATGCGTCGCATCGAAGACCTCCTGCCGCTCAACCCGCAGGCCGATCAGGGTGTTCACGTCGAAAAAGCGCCGGTACCCCAGCTCCTGATCCGCGGTGCGCCAATACGCCAGCCGATAATTCTGAAGGTTCAGCACCTCGTCCAGCGCATCCGCCGACTCGTTTAGCTCAGCCACAACTTTGCCGATCGCCATTACAACTTCGGGCTTCTCCTCGCAGAGCCTTCGCAGCAGATCGTAGATCACGTCCTTGTCTCTGTGGCGCGATTCGATATCGTCGCGGTCCGTCGAGCCCGGCAGGGGAAGCCTTGCCAGGCTATCGGCAATAAAGCTGAGTTCCGCACTCTGCGCATACTGCGCCGCCCGCAGCAGCGGCCCGCTCAGTGACCTGGGCGCCATGGGAAACCAATTGTCGAAGTAGCACACGCGAAAGCTGTCGCATCTCTGCTCGATCCGGATATTCTTCGCGCTCAGTTCGCGCCCATATTGATCGCCCAGCACCGGGATCAGCATCTTGCCCTGCAGTTTCACTTCAACCGAATTCCAGTCGATATCGAACCACGACGCGTAACGGCTCGACGCGCCATTCTCGAGCACGTCCCACAGGCAGCGGTTCTCCGGACCGGTCGCCATGTGGTTGGGCACAATATCCAGCACCTGGCCCAGCCGCAGTTCGCCGAGCCGCGTGCAAAAACGATCGAACCCGTCTTCGCCGCCCAGTTCCCTGTTCACCTGGTGATGATCCACAACGTTGTAGCCGTGCATGCTGCCCCGCGCCGCCTGCAGGTACGGCGAGCTGTACACGTGCGAGATCCCGAGGTCGCGCAGATACTCCGCAACGCGCGCGGCATCATCAAAGGTGAAACCCGCGTGCAACTGCAGCCGGTATGTCGACAGGGGAACGCGCCGCATCATCTCACTCGCAGACAACTCTGTCCTGCTGCTGGCCCGGTACTTCTTGCGGGCTGCTTCCACGCCTCAACTGCGCCAAATACCCGGTTAGATGAATGCCCACTCCCATCGGATGCTTAAGCCGCGAACAGGCAATTGTTTACAAAGCAGTTGGATTCCCGCGATTCGCCCTTACACTGGCAACAAGAGATGAGCGCCGCTATTGAGTTTCGCAACCTCAGCTTCGCAACTCCGCAGGGTCGGCTGCTGCTCGATAACATTTCCATCGCGCTCGAAGAAGGCACAACCACGGCTGTCCTCGGCCGCAGCGGCTCAGGCAAAACCACACTGCTGCGCACCGTGAACCGCATGATTCAGGCCACCAGCGGCGACGTCTTCGTCCGCGGCGACCGTGTCGCCGATGCGAACCTGATCTCCTTGCGGCGAAGCATTGGCTACGTCATTCAGGAAAACGGCCTCTTTCCCCACTTCACCGTCGAGCGCAACGTTGGCGTGGTGCTTGAGGCTGCAGGCCGCCCACGCGCTGAGCGTGTCGAGCGCAGCCGCGAACTGCTCGCCGCAGTGGGCCTTGACCCCGCATCTTTCGCCGCGCGCTATCCGCATCAGTTGTCCGGCGGCCAGCGCCAGCGCGTGGGGCTCGCCCGCGCCCTCGCCGCCGAGCCTGAAATTCTCCTCATGGACGAGCCTTTCGGCGCGCTCGATCCTCTTACCCGCGCTGAAATGCAGGAGATGCTGCGCAAGCTCCTCGGGCGCCTCAAAAAAACCGTACTCCTCGTCACCCACGATCTCGACGAAGCCCTCTACCTGGGCGATCGCGTTATGCTGCTCGACACCGGCAAGGTCGTCGCATGCCTGCCGCCGCCGCAGTTTCTCGCCTCACGCCAGCCTGAGATCGAAGAGTACGTTCGCGCCTTTCATCATGGCGAGCGCGCCGCGCGCGAGGAGAAGCCGCAATGACGAGCTTCCTCGCGCAATACTGGTCCACTATCGCCACTCTCACCATCGAGCATCTCTGGCTCACCGCCGGCGCAATGCTCTTCGCCACCGCCATCGCCGTGCCGCTTGGCATCTGGCTCACGCGTGCTCCGCACTGGGCCAGGCCCGTCCTCGCCGTCGCCAACATCCTGCAGACCATTCCTTCGCTCGCCATGTTCGGCTTTCTTCTGCCGCTGCCCTGGCTCGGCGAACGCGCCGCGCGCATCGCCATCCTCGCTCTCACGGCATACGCGCTGCTCCCCATCCTGCGCAACACCTACGCCGGCATCTGCGGCATCGACCCTTCCATCACTGAGGTTGCGCGCGCCCTTGGACTCACCAGTATGCAGCGCCTCTTCAAAGTCGAGCTGCCTCTGGCCGCATCCTTCATCCTCGCCGGCCTGCGCACGGCCACCGTCACCTGCATCGGCATCGCCACCATCGCGGCAGCCGTGGGAGCAGGCGGTCTCGGCGAGCTCATCTTCCGCGGCGTCGCCTCGGTCGATAACCGCCTCGTGCTCGCCGGCGCCGTTCCCGCCGCGCTGCTCGCGCTCGCTGCCGATGGCGCGCTCGGCCTGCTCGAGCACCGCCTCAAGGTTCGCGCGTGATGCAACGACTCGCCGCTGCCTGCGCCACCGTAGTCTCTCTGCTGCTCGTCGGCTGCGCCCCGCCGCGGCCCAACCACCCCGTCATCGGCGCAAAGAACTTCACTGAGCAGGTCATCCTCGGAGAATTGCTCGCGCAGGAAATCGAAGCCAAATCCGGTCTCCAAGTGGATCGGCGCTTCTACCTCGCCGGAAGTTACATCTGCAATCAGGCGCTCATCGCCGGCCGCATCGACGGCTATGTGGAATACACCGGCACTGCGCTCACCGCAATCCTCAAGCAGCCGCTCAATCGCAACCCGGAGGCTGTCCTCGACACCGTTCGCAAACTCTATGCCACGCGCTACGGCGTCACCGTCGGCCCGCCCCTCGGCTTCCAGAACACCTTCGCCATGGTTATCCGCGGAGACGATGCGCGCCGCCTCCACCTCACCACGCTCAGCCAGGCCGCGCAATACACGCCTCACTGGCGCCTCGGCGTCGGGTACGAATTTCAGCAGCGCCCCGACGGCCTGCCCGGCCTCAGCGCTGCCTACGGTCTCAGATTTGCCGAGCCTCCGCGCGCCATGGAACTCGGCCTGCTCTACCGCGCCCTGAATGCGCACCAGGTCGACATGATCGCGGCCAACTCCACCGATGGGCCCATCCGCGCCTTCGGCCTCACTGTTCTCGAGGACGACAAGCACTACTTCCCGCCTTATCAGGCCGTGCCTCTCTTCCGCGACGATGCGCTGAAGCGCTGGCCGCAGATTCAAACTGCGCTCGACGCTCTCGCCGGCAAAATCA
This sequence comes from uncultured Acidobacteriota bacterium, assembly GCA_963718885.1. GTDB lineage: Bacteria > Acidobacteriota > Terriglobia > Terriglobales > Acidobacteriaceae > Telmatobacter. The sequence continues at coordinate 81,358 of CAVRAK010000009.1, read as the reverse complement.
CTGAAGAAGACATGCGCGGCATGAACGAAGCCGTCGATGGCGAACACCGCGATCCTGCCGCCGTTGTTCGCGCCTTCCGCGCAGCGCAAAGGGCTCTGACCGGCGCAACCTGCCTCACCAGGATCGAATCGCTCATTCCGGACCGCGCATTCCAAATTGTGTGGATTTACCTGCGCGTACGGCTACTCCGTCTTGACGAGCCGTGCAATCAGATTTTCCTTGCGGCTGCTGGCGATCCGGTCCGTCTTGCTCAGCACCACCAGCCACGCCACCCACGCCGCCGCCGCCAGCACCGAGAGCACGATCGCAGCCGACCACCTGCCGCCCAGAAAGGTGCACAGGCTGATTACGCCCGCGCCAATCCCCAGCAGACATGCCTGGATCATCATGCTCAGGAGCGCGTTGGCCTGCGATCCCCGCTGCCTGCCGAGCCGTCCCAGGTTCACGCGGTAGGGCATCATCAGCGACATAAGATCCCCCGCCGCCAGGTTCGCCGGCAGCGCAAACGCGATCCATGCCACCGTGGTCGCCACAATCACCGGTCCCGGGCGCCCCAGCCGTATGCTCGCCAGCAACCCCGATCCGGCCGCCACCATCAGAAAGAGCCCTGCATGGCACAGGTTCTTCGCCAGCAGAACGGTGCGCATCGGCGTGGGGGAAAGGAGTAGCAGCTGGATGCCGCTCCCCTCCGCACCAAGGTTGTTGTAGATCAGTTGGATGAATCCCACCAGCCCATACGCCACACACACCGGAAAGGCCAGTTGAAACGGATGCCGCGTACTCGTCGCCGTGGTGTGAAATACATTGCCGATAATGAACACCATCACCATCGGCACAAGCACCGCATAGAGTTGCGGAATCGATCGCGTCAGCGTCCGAAGTTCTTTCCCGATCACCGCAGCAATCGGCCCGCCTCGCAACCGCCATCCGCTCTCCCTGGTCGCCGCGCGCTGGCGATTCGGCGCCTCGCCAAGACTCTCGCCGCGATATTCGGCCTTCAGGCGCAACGCGAGCAGCGCGCCGGCCCCCGCGCTGTAGGCACCCAATAATCCCAGCAGCCCAAGCGCAGCCGCCGGGTTGTTTTCGCCCGCGCGTTCCAGGGCCGCTGCCGAAAGCCCACCCGGCAGCCATGCCTGCACCGCATTCGCCGCGTTGATCGCCCGTAGCGTCAGATGCTGCGACGCGATGCGCTTCAGCCGCTGGACCGCCTTCCTCGCTCTGTTTGTGGAATGCAGGATTAAAAGCCTGCAGGCTCAACATCCCCACCAGAAACACGGCGCTCATGATCTCTCGCGACCGCCGCTTCGCCAGCCACCTGTCGAGCCATGCAAGAATCGCGCGGGCCAGCAGCGCGTTAAAGGCCGCAAAGCAGCCAAGCACCAGCACGACCCAGACAAACAGCTCCGGCCGCGCAATCGTCGCGGCCACAAAAATGCCCACCATGCACAGGCCGCCCACAATCGTGGGAATGTCGATGAGTCCGAAGATCAGGTGCTGCAGAACGAACGAGCCAAAGCCTAACGGGAAGCGCAGCAGCCCGGTCAGATCAAACTGCTCCTGGAACGAGGCCAGCATCACCGACATCGCCTGCCACAGGAACAGCACAACCCAGAACTCCACCGCAAGAAACTGCCACTCATGCGAGGAGAGAATTGCAAAGGTCGCTGCGCCCGCTCCGGCCCCGAGCAAAAGGCCGATGAGGCAATAGATGAAAAATGAAATCGCACGCGCGCCGAACTCGAAGGCCCCCTCGTTTGTGCGGATCCCGTTCACGAAGAGTCGCGCCCGCATGCGGGCCAGCGCCACGTACTGCGCCCGCGCCAGGCGGCTGAAAACTCCGCTGCCACCTGCCGAGTCTGCGGGCCGCTCCGCGCGGCCTAAGTCAGCCATGAGAGTTCCTGCGCAGTCTCCTCGGTGCCCGCGCCCACAATTGAAAGAAAGATCTGCTCGAGCGTAAGCCGCTGCGGGCTCTCCGTCCCCGGCAGCGTCGAAGCCACGCCCGCGCGCAGTTCCTCGATCGAACCGTCCGCCACCAGGCGTCCCTGGTGAATGATCGCCACGTGGCTGCAAAGCCGCTCCACAATCTCAAGCACGTGCGTCGTAAGAAAAATCGTTGCGCCGCGCTGAATCATGCGCTGCAGCATGCTCTTCAACATGCCCGCAGCCACCGCGTCCACGCCCTCAAAGGGCTCGTCGAGAAACAGCACTCTTCGGCCCATGGATCACGGCCGCCGCCAGCGCCAGCTTCTTCTGCATTCCATGCGAAAAATCCGTGATCATCTTGCGACGGTCATCGGCAAGTTGCATGAACTCGAGCAGCTCCTCCGTCCGCTGGCTCACGGTGGCCCCATCCAGCCCATACATGCGGCCCACAAAGTGCAGATACTCGGGAGCCGTCAGGCGGCCCACCAGCGCCATCCCCTCCGGCACCACGCCAATCTGGCGCTTCAGCTCAAAGGCGTTCGCGCTGAAGGGCCTGCCCAGAATTTCAATGGTGCCTGCGCTCGGCTCAAGCAGGCCAGTGAGCATTTTGATTGTCGTCGACTTTCCCGCTCCGTTCGGACCGAGAAATCCAAAAAACTGGCCCTGGGCAACACTCAGCGTAACGTCCTCCACGGCAGTGAGGTCGCCGAAGCGCCGGGTCAGGCCGTGGGTTTGAATCGCCGCTATTTCCATGTGCGGCAAGCATAGCAAGGATCGGGCGCCACAACCAAAATCGCCTGCGCGCAACTGCGCACAAGGGTCACGTCTGTTTGCGATGTTGGAGTCACTTCGACAAGACCGGTTCGCCCAGCGGATCCATTCTCCCGATCCGTCACCTCAACCACCGCCGCCAGCCGCGCCGCAAGCTCCGGCGTCCAGCTTCCCCTCGGCCACGCGCCAGCTCCAGTTGCCCGTTGCCACCGAGGGCGTATTCATCCGCGCCTCCGAGCCCAGCTCGAGCAGATCCTGCACCGGGTAGATCGCAATCTCCGCCACGCTTGACGCCACCGCGCGCATCAGCGGCCACGCCGGCCGGTCATTCACCGGCCCCACATACGCCTCGACGCCCTCGCGCTCCACGGCGCTCGCCGTCTTCCACCATCCCTGCGTCGTGTCGTTATCGTGCGTGCCGGTGTACGCCACCGTTCCGGCGGTGTACTGGTGCGGCAGATGAATGTGCGCGCCCTTGTCGCCAAAGCCAAACTGCATCACCTTCATCCCCGGCATGCCCAGCTCGAGCCGCAGCGCATCCACCTCCGGCGTAATCAGCCCAAGGTCCTCGGCCACCAGCGGCAGCGGACCCAGTGCGCTCTCAAGCGCGCGAAACAGCTTCAGCCCCGGCGCCTTCACCCATTCGCCATTCACCGCCGTCTCTTCATCGGCGGGAATCGCCCAGTACGCTTCGAAGCCCCTGAAGTGGTCCAGCCGGATAATGTCATACAGCTCGCGCGCGCGGCGTATGCGCTCCACCCACCACTCGAAATCCTGCTTCTCCAGCATCTCCCACCGGTACAGCGGATTGCCCCACCGCTGCCCCGTCGGCGAAAAATAATCCGGCGGCACGCCGGCCACGCGCATCGGCTTCAGCTCCTCGTCCAGCTCAAAAAGCTCCGGATGCATCCACACATCCGCCGAATCCATATTCACAAAGATCGCCACGTCGCCCAGGATGCGAATCCCGCTCCGCGCCGCAGCCGCACGCAGATTGCTCCACTGCCGCGAGAAAGCAAACTGCAGCGCCTACTCCTGCGCCAGCGCCCGCCCGTGCGCCGCCGTAAAGTCTGCAGAGCGCCTGCTGCTCGCGTTTGCGCAATGCTTCGGGCCACTGCGTCCATGCGCCGGTCTTGAACTGCCGCCGCATCTCGGCATAGAGCGCGTAGTCAGTCGAGCCAGCTCGCCTCCGCGCGGCAAAATTCGTGGAAATCCTTCCACTGCTCGGCAAACTCCGCCTCGCGCGGCCCGCGATCGAGAAAACTCCCCGCCGCCTCCTTGAGCAGCGGCAGCTTGCGCTCTTCCACCTCATCGAAATTCACCGCGCCCGCGCGGCCTGCCAGCCCCGCGATGCTCGCGCCATCAATCCATCCCCAGTCCGACAGATATTCCAGGCTGATCAGGGAAGGATTGCCCGCGAACGCCGACGAGCCCGCATACGGCGAATTGCCGAATCCCGTCGGGCACAGCGGCAGCACCTGCCACACATGCTGCTTCGCCGCCGCCAGAAAGCCAAGAAACTCGTGCGCCGCTGGACCAAGATCGCCGATGCCGCCATACGAGGGCAGCGAACTGATATGAAGAAGCACTCCGGAAGAACGCTGAAACTGCATATCTGCATTATCACCGCGATTCGGCGTTCGCGCCCCGCCTCGCCGTCGTCTCGTCGCGAAATGTTCCGCAACGCGAAAAGGCCCGCATCCGGTCAAGGAATGCGGGCCTTCAAACTGCGGCGTCAGGCGCTGTTATTCGCCCGGCAGTTGCGTGCTCTGCGCCTTTGCGTTAAACATCACGCGGTTGTTCTTCTTGTAGTCGCTGAAAAGATTGCTCGCGAACACCTGAAAGGCCTCGCCGCGGCGCTGCTCGAGCATCTGATCGCGCGTCTGGTCAAGGTTCTTCGCGATCTCGTCCGCGGTCGGTTCCACCTTGTCGAGAATCTTGGCCACCACGCCGGTGCGGCCCGCATTGATCGGCCCGCTGATGTTGCCCGGATTCATATCGAAGAGCTGCGGAGCAACCTGGCCCACGGCGCCGAGACTCGGAACCTGGCCCGAAGGGCCCACCAGGTCGCTCGTCTTCATCGTCGCGCCAACTTCCTTTGCAGCCTTGGCGAGATCGTTCATTGACTTCGCCTTCTCTGAGAGCTCGGTCGTCTTCTGCGCCAGCAAGCCGGGGCAGTTGCTCACTGCGATAGTCATCCAGCACGTGGCTCTTCCAGTCGGCAAAGGTCGGCGCGTGCGCCGGCGTAATGCCGGTCACCTGGAAGACCGCATAGCCTTCGCCCGTCGGCGCAGACTGCGGCCGGATCGCCCTTCTTCGCCTGGAATGCCTTGCCGAGCAGCTGCGCGCTGTCGGGCAGCGCCGCAATCATGCCCTGCTCGGCCGTCGGCGGCGTCGTCACCACCTGCAGATGATGCGCCTCGGCCGTCTTTTCGAGGCCGTTCTTGATCGCCTCCGAGGTCAACGCCTGCGCAAAGTTCTCCTGCGCGGCTGCCGCCTTCTGCCGCATCAGCGTCGCCTGGATCGTCGGCAGCACTTCGCTCAGCGACTGCGTGTGCGCCGGCCTGCCGCTCTTCCACCTGCACAATGTGATAGCCGAACTGCGTCTTCACGATCGTGCCAGGTCGCCGATCTTCTGCGAGAAGATCGCCTTGTCAAACTCCGGCACCATCGTGCCGCGCCGCGCAAAACCAAGCTCGCCGCCCGATTCCTTGCTGCCCGGGTCATCGGAGTACTTCTTCGCCAGCTCAGCAAAGTTCGCGCCGCCCTTGAGCTGCTTCAGAATATCCTCGGCCTTGGCCTTCGCCGCCGCATCCGTCCTTCGCATCCGCACCCTGCGCCACTTTGATCAGAATGTGGCGCGCGCGCGCCTGCTCCGGCGCCGAGAACTCCTGCATGTGCGAGCTGTAGTACTGCTGAATCTCCTGCTGCGTGGGCTGCTGCACGCCGCCCGGCACATCCTCGGCAGTAAACGCGAAATAGCTGATTGTCCGCTCTTCCGGAACGGCGTTTGCGTAGCGCGCGGCGTTCTTCTTGAAGAATGCTTCCAGATCCGCATCCGAGGGATTGATCTGCTTGCTCAGATCTTCGCTGTTCACCACCGCGTAGTCGAACTTGATCTTGATATTGCTCTTGCGGTAGGCCTCGCGCACGTCCTTGTCGCTCACCGTCACGCCGGCGGTGATCAGCGATTCGAGACGGCGAATCGCGATGTCCTCCTTCACGCTCTGCTCAAAGTCCGGAACCGTCATGTCGAAGCGGCTCTCGATCATCTGCGCATACTTGTCCGACCCGATGAACTGCCCGTTCGGAAAAAGCACCTGTCCCGCGGGTCCGCTCTGCAGATACGAGCGCAGATCGGCGTCCGTCACGCGGATGCCCAGCTTCTCCGCCTCGTTCAGCAGAATCTGCTGCTGCACCAGCTGCTGGCCCACCTGCGGCACAATCATGTTCATGATCATCGGATTGCCCGCGTATTGCGGATACTGCTGCTGAATCCGCCGCGTCGCCATCGACTGCACTTTCTGCTGGCTGATCACGTCACCCGAGGAAAGGAACCGGCTGTACCAGTGCGGGTACACCACCGCGAAAGTATCCGCGCCCGAGGCGCCCTGGCCCATCAGGCCGGGAATCAGATACACCACCATCGACACTGAGGCCGCGGCGATAATGACCACAAACAACGCCTTCGTGAGGCGATTATCTTGCTGCAGGAAACGAATCATGGATGGACTTTGAGCCTTCTACTCTCTGTGCGCGTGCCTCTGAAAGCCTGCCCGCTCGCAGCCCCGGAGTCGGGTCAGAGGGCGAAGCATTCTCATCTGGGCAATTCTGACGCGCAAATCTCGCTCGATGCGATACCTGTTCATTATAGACGAACCCGACCTGCACAGGGTGCCGTGGCAAGCCGAAGGAATCTGCTTCCGCTGCCCCAAAAGCAACGGGCATCCGGTTCCCCGGACGCCCGCCGACTTCAGCTTCTAACCTTCTCTACCGCCAGTAGTAGTAGCCGCCGGTGTAGTAGTACGGCCTGTAGTAGACCGGCCCATAGTACGCCGGATATGGAGGCGGATAAGGATAGCCATATCGCGGCGCCGCGTAATAGCCACGCTGGTAAAGCCTCGGACCGCCCGGATACAGCCCTTGCGCCAACCGTGCCGCTTCCTGCTGGTTCACCGGGTTCACCGTCACCGGAGCCGTCAGGCGGAAGGTCACCTGTGCTTCAGCCGGAATCCACACGCCCGGACCCGAGGAGGCTGCCGACGCCGCCGTACCCACCGTACCGCCGGCCACAGCGCCAATCGCCGCACCGCCACCGCCACCTGCCGCACCGCCAATCAGCGCGCCCAGCAGGGTGCCGCCAATGATGTTGCCGGCGCTGCGTTCACCCTTGCCCGGCCCTTTGATCCTGAACTGGTCTGACTGCAGCGGATAGCTATAGCCGCCCACTTCGAGCGACGTCAGTTGCAGCGCCAGAGCATTGCTGCCCTTCAACTGCCCCTGCGTATTCTGCACATCGCTCACCACGCCGTGCACCGTCGCGCCACGCGGAATCGCCAGCACGCCATTCAACACCACATCCTGGATCACCGTGAACTGCAACTGCTCGCCGTTCTTCGCGCGCTTGCTGTCCACCGGCGCGTTGGTGCGCAACTGCATCTCGGTACCCGGCGGAACTGTCATCGGCCCATTCGCGAAGCGGTAAGCGGGCGGAGGCGGAGCCTGCGCATACTGAGGCTGATCCTGCCCATACGGATATTGCGGCGGCGGAGGCGGCGCCTGTCCATACTGAGGCTGCGGCTGCCCATAGGGATACTGCGGAGGCGGAGCCGGTGCGGTCTGCCCGTACTCCGGCCGCGGCGCCTGCCCATAGCTCGGCGGCTGCTGCTGATTCTGGCCATTGTCAGCCTGCTGCGGTTCCTGCCCGTAATCCGGAGCGGCAGCCGCGGGCTGTTGCGGCTGCGTGTTCTGCTGCTGATTGTCGGCCATCGGCGCATCGTCACCCGCATCCTGCGGGGTCTGCGCGTTGGGATCGTCGGCCGGGTTGCCGACCTTCAGATTGTTCTTCACGCCCGCCACGCCGGGAACACCCTTCACGATCGACTCGGCCAGCTTCTTCGAGTCCTCGGTCGAAACCGTTCCCGCCAGCGTCACCTGCCCCTGGATCGTCGCCGCCGTGATCAGGTCGTTCTTAAGCGCCTGCGAAGCATCCAGCGCGTGCACCACATCCATCTCAATCTGCCCGTCGGTCCGCTGGCCGCTGGCCTGCGCCGCATCCTGGGTGGCCGCATCCTGGGCAAAGGCAAGAGCGCCAAAGAGAGTAGCCACGGCTACCAGTCCCGCCGTGCGGGCCATGACACGCTTGAAGAAGGGCAAACTCATCTATTTCTCCGGGCAAAGCAAGTATGGCTTTGATTCTTTCTTAATTAGACCGCAGAATCAGAAGCCAGTCACTTGCTTGAACACCGGTTGGGGCGAAAAGTTACGCTCCATGGTAATCGGGGCAACGCCCTTGGCCGCCCTCAGGCTGCGGCGTTTGGCGCGGCGGCTTCCGGCAACGCCGGCTGCGCCGGCTCGGCCAGATTCTGGTCGTCGGGGAAGAAGAGCTGAAACACCGTGCCCGAGGGCTTGCCCCCCGCCGCCGTGCGGCTGCGCACATGCACCATCCCGTGATGCTTGAGGATGATCTCGTAGCTCACCCAGAGCCCCAGGCCCGTCCCCGTGACCTCTTTCGTGGTGAAAAACGCCTCGAAGATGTGCTCGCGCACCTCGCGGTCAAAGCCCGAGCCCGTATCCGCAATCGTGAAGCGGACCCCCGCCTGCGCCGGGTTCTTCCAGTTGCGCGACCGCCGCGCCCGCAGGATCAGCCTTCCGCCGCCCGTCGTGGCGTCGATCGCGTTGCCCACCATGTTCGCCATCACCTGGCGAATCTCCCCGGCAAAGCAGTACAAATCCATTTCCGGATCGTATTCGCGCTGCACCTGGATCCCCAGGTTGTGCAGCCTCACCTGGTAAAGCCCCAGCACGGAGTCCAGCACATCCGCCAGGTTGGTTCGCGCCGGCAGCGTCGACTGGCGATAGAAGCGCAACGTCTGCTGCGTAATCTCCGCGATGCGCCGCGCCTCGTGCTCGGCCAGCTTCACATAATTCATCGCGGACTCATCGAGCCTGCAGTAGTTGCGCAGCAGAAACAGCAGGTTCGTGATCGCCTCCAGCGGATTGTTGATCTCGTGCGCAATCGAAGCGGCAAGCCGCCCCGCCGCCGCCAGCTTCTCCGTGCGCCGCAGCGCTTCTTCGTTGCGTTTGCGCTCGCTCGTATCGAGCACAATCACGCCCGCCCAGCGAATCTGGCTCGGCGAGGTGTGCACCGGGTACGCGCTCACCAGCCACGTCCACGGCCGCTTCGGCTGATCGCTCTCCCCGCTCACTTCAAGATTGCGCACCGGCTGCTCCGAGGCAAAAACCGTCGACACCGTGTTCTGCAGCGTCTGCGCAATCGGCTGCGGCAGCAGCTCCGGCAGCGTGCGCCCCAGATGCCGGCTCAGGGGAATCCCCGTCATATCGGCAAACACGTGATTCACCCGCACAAATCGGCACCGGCGATCGAAGAACGCCAATCCGATCGGCGCGTTGGCCAGCATCGAGTCGAGCATCGAGAGCGTATCGTTCAGCCCCAGCCGCTGCTCTTCAATCGACGCGTACATGCGGTTGAACGCCTCGATCAGCTCGCCAAACTCATTCCGCGCCGTCACCGGCAGGGGAAAATTGGCGCTCCCTTCCGGCGAATCCATCAGCGCCCGCGTGCCCCGGTGCAGCACCTCGAGGGGCCGCGCAATCGCCCGCGCCACAAGCAGCATCATCAGCGCCGTGGCCACAACCCAGATCAGGCCGAAGATCAGAATGTCTCTCAGAATCGACGCAAGCTGCTGCCGCGGAGCTTTCTGGTCATACTCCACCCACGCATAGCCCCAGAGCCGCCCGTCTTTGTAGATCGCACTCACACCTTCCACACGATTCCCAGGCAGGGCAAACACCCGCGGCGCTTCATCTTTGACCTGCGCAATCTGTGCCAGTTCCAGCGGCTCAAGATTCGCAACAAGGATGTTGCTCTCGCTGCTGAAGATGACTCCGCCTGCGGGATCGGTGATCTCCGCAATGGTCACCGTCGGCGAGTGGCCCATCGTCTTTACGAATGACTGCAGCCACGCCATGCGGTCTTCGCGAATTGCGTCCACCGACTGCATCGCCAGCAGATTGGCGTCGTAGATCAGCCGCTCGCGCACCATGCGGTCCATCCGCCGGATCTCTTTGCGCGCCAGTACGCCGGCAAAGAAGCCCACCGAGAGCACCTCCAGCAGCAGGAGGCCGGCCAGCAACTGCCATCGAATCGACCGAGGCCACAAACGAAACGCCAAGCCCAGCTCCTTTTGCACAACGAAGTACTCGCTGGCTACGCCGGTTCCGATCCAAACCGGTCTCTCCGTGTACTTCGACTCCCAAAAAGCGCGCAAACTTCCTTCCGGGTCCTGACGCGCAGCGTTCGGCGTTAATTCAATCAAGCGCCCCATTTGCGGGCTAAACCCTGCCGCAATCGCTTATCTATTTCGATGCCAGTGCCCGGGCAATCTGCCGCCCGTGAAAGCGCCCGTTTTCAATAAAAATCTCGTTGGTGCGCGAGCCGGCCACGATCACGCCTGCCAGATAGACCCCAGGCACATTGCTTTCAAGGGTTTGCGGGTCGCACGCCGGCCGCCGGTCCTGTCCCTCGAAACGCACCCCCAGTTCTTCGAGAAAGGCGAAATCCGGCCGATACCCCGTCATCGCGAACACAAAATCGTTGCGCAGCGTCACCCGGCCCCCCGGCGTTTCGAGAACCGCCGCGTCCGGCGTAATCTCCGCGACCCGCGACTCAAACCAGGCTTTGATCTCGTTATTCTTGATTCGGTTCTCGATATCCGGCTTGATCCAGTACTTCACATGCCGGTGAATCTCCTTATCCCGGTGCACCAGCGTCACCCGCGCGCCATGCCGCCACAGCTCGAGCGCCGCAATCGCCGCCGAGTTCTTCCCGCCGATCACGATCACATCCAGCCCGAAGTAGGGATGCGGATCGTCGTAGTAGTGATGAACCTTGCTCAGATCCTCGCCGGGAATGCCCATCATGTTCGGCAGATCGTAATAGCCCGTCGCAATCGCCAGTTTGCGTGCCCGCATCTCCGCCGGCCGGCCAAAACGGTCGGACAGGTGCAGCACAAACGCGCCGTCTTCCCCGCTGACGCTCTGCACGCGGTGATACTGCCGCACATCGAGCTGATAATGCGCCGCCACCTGCCGGTAATACTGCAGCGCCTCATTGCGCGTGGGCTTGGCATTCGGGCTGGGAAAGGGAATGTCGCCGATCTCCAACAGCTCCGACGTCGTGAAAAACGTCATGTTCGACGGATAGTGGTAGAGCGAGTTGCACACGCACCCCTTGTCCACCAGCGCCGCCCTGAAGCCCGCCTTCTTTGCCTCGATCGCGCACGCCAGCCCCGTCGGACCAGCCCCGATCACCAGCAGATCAAAGACCGCGTTCCACTCCTTTGCCCCATCGGCCTCAGGAATCGTATGTGGCTGCTCAGGCGGTATGCCATTTTCCGGATAGTCGCTCATAGCCATTAGCTTAGGACACTTCGGGCTATGGTAGAATGGTAGATGTAAAGGTAGACTATCTATCTGCCATTAGAGGGCCAGCTTGCCATGAGTCTCAACATCAAGAACCCCGAAACGCATGCTCTCATTCGCGAGCTCGCCCGGCTCAAAGGCGTCAGCATGACTGCCGCCGTCACCGCCGCCGTCCAGGAAGAGATCAGGCGGACCAAGGCAAACACCAGCGAAGTCCCAGATTCACCAGAGAGTCGTTATGAGCGCCTCAGAAGCCACGTCAGGCAATATGCGCGCCTTGTTCCGGCTCCCATCCATTCCTGGGAAATTGATGCGTATCTTTACGACGAGAACGGCCTGCCCCGATGATCGTCGACACCTCAGCGCTGATTGCTGTCATCACCGACGAGCCCGATGGGGCCAGACTCGGCCATCTCATGGCGTCGACCGCCAACCTGCGCATCTCCGCCGCAACGTATCTTGAGGCCTCAATGGTCCTCGACCGGCGCGACAATCCGGCCGCGGGCGCGGTTCTCGATGACGTGATCTTCGATCTCAAGATTCAGATCGAGCCCTTCACCCCCGAACAGGCCCGCATCGCCCGCCAGGCCTTTCGCGACTACGGACGCGGCAGCGGCCATCCCGCCAACCTCAACTTCGGCGACTGCTTCAGCTACGCTCTCGCCCGCGACAAACGCGAGCCGATCCTCTACAAGGGCACCGACTTCGCGCAGACCGATCTGCGGTCGGCGCTGTGAATAGGCGCCAGGCCTTCATTCTGCTATTTGCTCCTTGTCCAGTTCATCCAGCAATGAAAATTCCGGTAGAACGACTCCATCCATAACCAGGTAGCACTTAAGCAATGTCTCGCATCTTTCTGCCAATTTCCCCGCGAAGAAATGCCGACTCTTGCGCAAGCTCGAATATCTGCTTCTCGTCTGGAAGCACAACACCCTTCGCGTTTGAAGCATTCGAGTGTTCGTCTCAATATCGACAAACGCAACCGCATGACAATACTCATTCCTCTCCACCACGATCTTGTCTGCCAAATCAATGATCTCGAAAATGCTGCCAACCTAAGCCGCAACAATTTCATTCGCAGCCAAGGCCACCTCTAGAGCCGCCCGAAAGGCTTCAACCCTCCGGTGGAATGTCCCTTCATTTCCTGGCGGCATGACACCACGCGAGTACTTCACGATTAGGCGATACGCCTTTATGACTTCATCGATCTTCATTGAACAGCTATGGCGCATCTTCCGATGCCCTCGTATTGCCTGGCGGTTAGCATCGACACTTCGACCTCATTCCCGATTTCTCAATTATGGATTATGTATCTAGAGCTTCTGACATTCGCCCTCCCTGCAACCCTCCGCCCATCCTTTACCCTAGAGGGTTACAGGGAGCCGGTTCCAGACGACCGTCATCAAGCAGGAAGACTTCATCGCCAGCGTTGCCGGGGCGCTGCAATACATCAGCTACTACCACCCCGTCGACTACATCACCAGCCTCGCCAAAGCCTACGAGCGCGAGCAGTCGCCCGCCGCGCGCGACGCCATGGCGCAGATCCTCATCAACAGCCGCATGTGCTTCGAGGGCCATCGCCCCATCTGCCAGGACACCGGCATCGTCAACGCCTTCGTCAAAGTCGGCATGGATGTCCGCTTCGAAGCCGCGCCCGGCGAAAAGCTCCTCGAGCATGCAGGAAATGGTCGATGACGGCGTGCGCCGCGCCTATCTCGATCCCGACAACAAGCTGCGCGCCTCGCTGCTGGCCGACCCCGCCGGCAAGCGCGTCAACACCAAAGACAACACGCCCGCCGCGGTCGCCGTCGAACTCGTGCGCGGCAACACTGTCGAAGTCACCGTCGCCGCCAAGGGCGGCGGCTCCGAAGCCAAGTCGAAGTTCGCCATGCTCAACCCCTCCGACTCCGTCGTCGAATGGGTGCTCAAAACCGTGCCCACCATGGGCGCCGGCTGGTGCCCGCCCGGCATGCTCGGCATCGGCATCGGCGGCACCGCCGAGAAGGCCATGCTCCTCGCCAAGCAATCGCTCATGGACCCCATCGACATCCAGGACCTGATCGCGCGCGGCCCCAAAACCACCGCCGAAAAACTCCGCGTCGAGCTCTACGACAAGGTCAACCGCCTCGGCATCGGCGCGCAGGGCCTCGGCGGCCTCACCACCGTGCTCGACGTCAAGGTGCTCGACACGCCCGCGCACGCCGCCAATCTGCCCGTCGCCATGATTCCCAACTGCGCCGCCACGCGCCACGCGCACATCGTGCTCGACGGCTCCGGCCCCGTCTTTCTCGATCCGCCCGATCTCGACGACTGGCCCAAGCTCACCTACGACGTCTCCGGCGCGCGCCGCGTCAATCTCGACACCGTCACCCGCGAAGAAGCCGCCACCTGGAAGCCCGGCGAAGTGCTCCTGCTCACCGGCAAGCTGCTCACCGGCCGCGACGCCGCGCACAAGCGCATGACCGACATGCTCAATCGCGGCGAAAAACTCCCCGTCGACTTCCGCAACCGCTTCATCTACTACGTCGGCCCCGTCGATCCCGTGCGCGAAGAAGTCATCGGCCCCGCCGGTCCCACCACTGCCACGCGCATGGACAAGTTCACCCGCCAGATGCTCGCCGAAACCGGCCTGCTGGGCATGATCGGCAAAGCCGAGCGCGGCCCCGCCGCCATCGAGGCCATCCGCGAATTCGGCGCCGTCTACCTCATGGCCGTCGGCGGCGCGGCCTACCTCGTCTCCAAGGCCATCCGCGGCTCGCGCCTGCTCGCCTTTGACGACCTCGGCATGGAAGCCATCTACGAATTCGACGTCAAGGACATGCCCGTCACCGTCGCCGTCGACTCCAAAGGCACCAGCGTCCACCAGACCGGCCCCGCCGAGTGGCAGCAGCGCATCGCCGGCATCCCGATTCTGCAGTGACGCTCGCCCGACAGCGACTCGGCTGGCAGCCGACCGCTTCCGGCCTCATCACCAATCGTGAAAACATGCGCTACTCTTGATGCGAAGAGACTGCGAGGTTGCGGCATGCTCCGACAGCTCTATCGGGCGCAATCGGGAGGCCACTGAACACGCTCATGAATATCGAGTCTTGTTTCAATGCACTCGCAGCCCTATGGGTGGTGGGAGAAATCCTCATCGCTCTCTTTTTGAGAACGGGCTCGAAGCAAGGCAAAGTCCAGGATCGCGGCACGCAGATCATTCTCTGGATCGTGATTGTCGCATCCATCTCAATCGCGGAACGGATGCATCCGTTCTTCCCCCCTGATATGCCGGGGCGTTTCACCTGGCTGCGGCCTCTTGCCCTTGCAATCTTGATTCTCGGTCTGGCTGTGCGTGCCGCGGCGATCATTACGCTGGGCAGGGCCTTCAGCGCAAACGTTGCAACCCACGCCGGACAAGCGTTGCAGCGAACCGGACTCTACTCCCTCGTTCGTCATCCTTCCTATCTCGGCCTCGAGCTGATCTTCCTTGCCTATGCGCTGCATTCGCGCACCTGGGCCTGCTTCGCCGTCATCCTCGTTCCAACCACGCTGGCTGTTCTGTATCGCATCTCCGTCGAAGAAAACGCGCTCCGCCTCGCCTTTGGAGCCTCGTACGACGACTACTGCCGCACCACCCGCCGCCTGATCCCAGGCATCTATTGAGCCCGATATCGGCCTTGGCCCCGTCTCAACAAAAATCCAATCAGAGTAACGGTGCCCCCGGGACCGTTAGGTGAATGCCGCGGAATGGCAGATTGATTCCGCCTAGAATGGTCTCTCAATGACATGAGTCCAGATTCAGGTTCCCGGTGAAAGTGTTCCTTCCGTGCGAGCCGATTTCGCGCTATGTGTCCCACTACGGCTTGCGGCAGGGTAAGTCAGAAGATTGTGTCGTGCTGCGTCCAATCTACGCGCGCACTCAGCAGACTTTGGAGTTTTACCTCCTTGACCGCTACCAGATTCGTGGGCCGGAGGGGACATGGACAGCGCCCAAGATCCTGCTCGTCGGACCGAGTACGAAGGTCAAGGGTGATCTGATTTATCCAAGATCGGTACGAACGTTTACGATTCATTTCCACCCTGCAGGCCTGCATGCGCTCTTTCGCATTCCAATTCATCCACTAGCCGACAAAGCTCTGCCTGCGGAAAGCGTTCTGGGTCGAGAAGTCTCTCATCTGTTGAACCGGCTGCAGAATGCCGTCGCGGTCCAGGAGCTTGCGGACGCAGCAGATGAATTTCTGTTACGACAACTGCGTCGGACAATCGAGATTTCACCGGTTGAGCTGGCGGCCAGATGGATGCGCCGAAGGCATGGAAAGGTAGACTTGGCGCTCTTGGCCCGCCAATGCAATCTGAGCCTGCGACAGTTTGAAAGACAGTTTCGCGAATGCGTGGGAGTTGCGCCGAAGCTGTTTTCGAGGGTGGCGCGTCTTGAATTTGCCGTGCTGAGGAAGCAAACCAATCCGGGTCTTTCGTGGACGGAGGTTGCTTCAGGCGCCGGCTACTTTGACCAGGCGCATCTAATCCGAGACACGCACCTGCTTGCAGGCGCCGCTCCTCAAAAACTGCTCGTTTCGCTGCCGGATGCGGACTTTCATCCGATCGAGCCTGTTCATCGCGGTCAACTCGGGCATCAGTCTTCTGAAATGTCGCATTTTTACAATTCTCCGCAGGAAACCTCCAATAGACTATGGCGGTGAAGTCGAGTAGCTGCGCTTGTCGAGGTGCCGCAGCCAGTTAAATCGGCAGATTTGTGTCGCAGTGCGGTTCATACATCGGGAGAATCGTCGTGGACGACAAGGCGAAAATTGTAGCGCTCGTTCGATCTCTGGAGAACATCTGGAATCGTCACCGGTTGGAGGATCTGAGCAAAATACTGGCCGAGGATGCGGATTGGGTGAATGTTGTGGGCATGTGGTGGCGGGGGCGCGATGAAATCGTCAAAGCCCATGAGGCGCTGCATGCAGGAATGTTCCGCGAAACCGCGATGGAGCAAAGCGATCCTGAGGTTCGAATGATTTCAAATGATGTGGCCATTGCCACGTTGACCGTAAGGATGGGCGACTACGTAACACCGGATGGACAACGCATGAGCGGAGTAGTCGACCGCCTGACTCTCGTTACCGTGAAATCGGAATGGCGAATGGCGGATTTCCAACGGCCACAATACTTCGATCGATCCTCACGCCGTTCCTCACGATCCGATCACACGCACATAGCCCTGGCGATGGCGTGGATAGTCGTTCTCTGGAGGGATCTTCTGAATACTCTCAGCACACTTAGCACTCAAAACCCCCAAACGCATCGAGAAGGCATGCGCGCAACAGCTGGCGGCTTGAAGAAAACCGTGTCCTGGGTGGTCTTCGGGTTGATGGCGTTGGTGGCATTCCTGTTCACCAGTATTCCCATGATGAGTCCAGCGCATCCGCTTCATAGCCTGCTGTATTCGCAGCGTTGGCTTCTCTTCCCCCACATCGCCGCGGGATTAGTCGCGCTGGTGATAGGTCCCTTGCAATTCTCTTCGCGCTTGAGGCAGAGAAATATTGCCCGGCACAGGTTGCTGGGCAAGACCTATCTCGGTGCGGTGCTTGTGGCCGGCGTGTTGGGACCTGTTCTCGCCTGGCACTATCCCGCGTTTTTTCGGTACAGCGCCACAACGCAAGCGGGCGCATGGATTCTTTGCACAGTTACCGCGGTGATTGCCACACGCAGAGGGAAGATTGAGCAGCATCGCCGGTGGATGGCCCGTGGTTATGCGGTTGGACCGGTGGTTTTTGTCATGACCCGAGCTCTCAGTCACCTTCCTGGTCTGGACCACTTGAGCGTTGAGGCAGGCAGCTATTCCGTGATTGTTTATGCGATAGTTTCGATTGTTTTTGCGGATCTGATAATGGATTGGAGAGAAATTGCGGCTGGTCGAGGTGTGCGCTTGGGCAAAGCGGTCTCTGTTGAAACTGCCCGCTGAACAAGATGAGGACTCGATTGTTGACTGTGCAGATCGTGCTCCGCATCATTCAAGATTATCGTTGACACAGGAAAGGACCACACATGAATCGGCGAGATTTTGTCAGCACTGTATCTCTGGGTCTGGCGGCCGGTCTTCCAGTTTTTGCCGAAAATGGCCTAGGCGATGTCATGGCCGGTAGCCCCAACGCGAATGTTACTGGTCCAATCTCCAGCCGGACGACAAGTCCTACTGGCCGGCTGGAATTTGCGTCGGCGTTGGATGCTGCAGAGGCGATTCGCAAAAAGCACATTTCGTCTTTCGAGCTGACGCAACAAACCTTCGCGCGGATCGACAAATTCAATCCGCAACTGAATGCGTTTGCATATCAGCTTCGCGAAGACGCGCTCGCGCGGGCGAAGCACGCGGATGAAGCGCAGGCGGGCGGGAAATCGCTCGGCGTCCTTCACGGCGTGCCGGTTCACGTGAAGGAAAGTTTTGCGGTGGCGGGGCATCCTTGTACTTGGGGAATTCCGGCGTTGAAAGACTCCAAGGCCCCAAGCGACTCGGAGGTGGTGGCGCGGCTCCGGGGCGCGGGGGCCGTGCTGATTGGGCGACGAATGTTCCGATCGCGCTGGGCGATTGGCAAAGCTACAACCAGATCTATGGCACAACGAACAATCCGTGGGATGTGAAGCGAACGCCGGGAGGATCGTCCGGCGGGTCGGCCTCAGCACTGGCTGCAGGCTCGGATATCTAAGTGTCGGCAGCGACATCGGGGGATCAATCCGCGTGCCAGCGCATTTCTGCGGTGTGTACGGACATAAACCGACGCTTGACCTAGTCGACATGCAGGGCCATTTGCCTGGCGGGCAGCACCAAGACCCAGGTTTCTCAACTCTGCTTGCCGTTGGCGGGCCGCTGGCGCGCAGCGCGGAAGATTTACTCGCTGCGTTGCGCGTTCTGGGTGGTCCGGCGGACTACACCGCGAAAGCGTGGAAATGGGAACTGCCCGCAGCGCGACACGAAAGTTTGCGGGAATTTCGGGTCGGCTACGTGCTTGACGATCCATATTGCCCCGTAACTCCGGAAACAAAAGCAGTACTGGAGAATACGATCCAGAAACTTGAGAAAGCGGGCGCCACGCTGAAACGCGGCTGGCCCGCAGGATTCAAGATTGAAGAGCTGAACCAGAATTACAGGTTCCACCTGGATGCGTTCACGTTCAGCGTTGAGCCCCCAGAGCAGCAAGAGGCGGAGCGGAAAGAGGCGGCGGCGAGCGGTAAAGTAATGCCGGGCCTGGTGAGCTTCGCCGACTGGCAACAGCAAAACTTCCGGCGGCTGGGATATCGCGCGCAGTGGCAGAGTTATTTCGATGAGGTCGACGTGTTCCTCTCACCCGTCGCCTTCACCACGGCGTTTGAGCATGACCACAGCGAACCGCACGACAAGCGCAAAATTGCGACGGTAAACGGTCCGCGTGACTACGACGATATGTTTAGTTGGATCGCGCCCGCTACGCTGACTGGATGTCCGGCCACAATAGCACCGGTCGGGCGTGGTGAGGGCGGCTTGCCCATCGGCGTGCAGATCATGGGACCGTATTGGGAAGACGCCACGCCGATTATTTTTGCGAAACTGCTGGCGCAGGTACCTGGGCGGATTTGTTGCGCCCCCGCGGTTACGAGGGGTAGGGCGCAGCAGCGATACTCGACCGACCGGCAACCCTCTTAGTACCAACAAGAACTAGGCCCTGCCCTACTGTTTTCCGAACCGGTACACCAGCCCGTACGTAAACCCGATGCTGTTCTGCGATCGTCGAGCCGAAGCCCGTCAGGTAGTAGTCCGGCCCGAGCCGCAATGACAAATTCGGGCTCACGTTGTACTCCCCTAAAATCGCTGCATTGGCCGCATATGTAGTCGCAGTCGGGATAGAGCCCCAGGCTCCGCGGATCGAATCCATTCGCGTCGCCCGAGAAATTGCCTATCGCCACGCCGCCCATCACATGCGCCGCAACGGAATACTTCGGGTGCAGGATAAAGCGGTACGTCGGCCCTGCCAGCACGCCATAGTTGCTCACCGACGGCCGTGTGATCGACGCCTCGTTCAGGCCCACGTACGCCGTGCCATAGTAGCCGCGTCCATCCACCGTTACGCCCAGCTTCGGGTTGAAGTAGCGCGTGATCGCCGCATCCCACGAGTACATCGTCGCGAGCTGCACGTCCGGCCCCGGCCGGAAACGCAGATACCCGCCCCCGGCAAAAATCTCGTAGAGATTCGAATACGTATCGTGGATTGCCTGGGCGCGGCGCTGCTCGCGCCGGGCCTTGATGCGGGCCTGCACGCTCTGGTTGGCACTCGCTTCAGGCTGCTGCGTCTGATCCTGGGCTGTCGGGGTGCTGCTCGAACTGGATTCTTCGGCAAAACCAACGTGCGCAACTGGCAAAAGCAGCGCGAGCAATACTGCAAGACGGCGGAACGAATACATCGCTTTCGGGATACCTCCACGGGTTTGCGAGCACCCGCTTACCGAAGCGCTCCCCCATAAGGTATTAAACCATCTGGGGCTGCGTTGTGGGGTCGCCGCTGCCCTTTGGACGCGCCGCAGGCCATTTCGCTTCCCACCACACCCGCCAATCGCCGCCATCCCTACCGAATCGCCGCCAGATCGGCCAGCAGCGCCTTCTTGTTAAATCCCGCCACCGAGCCCTTCGACGTGAGCCAGTCCTTGCCCAGCAACGTGTGCGCCTCATCCACATACGCCTTCCAGAACGCCACCGTCATCGTCTTCGGCTGGCCCCATGTAATGCATGTAAACCCCTTCTTGTCGTACTTCGGCACAAAAACGCAGTGCCCGCCCCAGCTCCCCTTCTTCGCCTTCGCTCCGCCGCCCTTGCACCACGTCCCACACATCCTGCGTCTGCGCCGTCAGCGGCAGCGACACGCCGATGTAAACGCCCCCGAACATCGCAATCGAATGGCGAATCTCATCCAGGTTCGACACCTGCGGATCCGCGAATGCCGTCAGCACATGCCCCGCGAATCCCTGCTTCTGCCAATCGGTCAACACGTCCAGCTCGATCCCGCCGTTATCCGTGTTCGGGTCCGTCGGCACATACCCATCCCACTTTTCGTAATAGGACTCGACGGTGTTGTCTGAAACGGTCTTGATGCCGCCGTTGTTGGCCGTCCACACCTGGACCGCGTGGCCCACGCCGGCAATTGTGCAATCGCCCAGCCTGTCGTTCAGCATCATGCCCCAGCCCGTGATGCCCTTCGTCCAATCGCACGCTGGCGGCGGCGCCGGCAATCCTGGCTTCAGGTACCGGGCCAGCATCAGCGTTCGGGTGTCCGTCCGGATGGCCTTGCGGCCCAGCTTCATCCCGGCCAGCGTCACCGGCTTGATTCGCGGTGGCTTTCCGTTGTGCGGATTTCGGCTTCCTGGCCGCCGAAGATTTGCGCTTCGCCATAAACGTTCTCCTTGCAGTGAGGGATCGGCCCCACACGAGGGGCCACTACGGAAGGTATGCGCAAACACTGCCAAAACCCTGGCCGCTTGTCCAGCAATTCTTTTCCCGCCCCGATTTTTCTATATAGGAAGGAATCAATAGTTTGGCCCGCAACCTATTAGTTACCTTGCCGATTTCCCCGTATCCTCTACGATGGAGGGCACGGAGACAACGCAGGATCAACAATGGGCCGCATCCTTTTTGGATTCATCATCGGACTTGTCTGCATTCCAGGCGCCTTCCTCTTCTGGCTCCACAACAGCCAGATGCCCGTTGCCGTCTCTGACAAGCCTTTGCCCTACGAAGACGAAATCACCGAGCAAAATCCTCGCAGGCTCGCATCAACAAGGAACTCCTGCAGATCCCTCCCACTTCAGCCCGATGACCTCACCCTCGTCGCCGGCGCGCACATCTACCGCGACAAATGCGCCGTCTGCCACGGTTACCGTGGCAAGCCTTCGACCCTCGGTGAGAACATGTACCCGGCCGCGCCCCCGCTCTGGGAAAAGCACCCGAACGGCCCCGCCGTCGGCGTCAGCAACGACCTCCCCGGCGCCACTTACTGGAAGGTCGCCAACGGTATCCGGCTCACCGGCATGCCCGGCTTCAGAACGCAGCTCAACGACACCGAGATCTGGCAGGTTTCCCTGCTGCTCTCAAATGCCAACAAGCCCCTTCCGCCCGAGGCCATCTCCATCCTCCGCCCTGAAAGCCCATCCGTCGGCGGCCCCACCCGCACCAGGGGCACACCCCCGCCCCCAGCCACTACACTGGATGAGTAGGCTCAGACTCGCTCCGGGAGCACGATGGAAATCCTCGAGTTGGTTGTGGAAGTGATCTGGGAAGTAATTTGGACGGCTCTGCTGGAAGGTGGAATCGATGCGTCCCAACGCCAGTCGAAGGATCGAGAATAAACACCTATGAGCGCCATTGATTCCCTTCGCGCCGGACTGCGCTTCTTTCTCATGAGCCTCGGCATTTCGAGCCAGGTAAAGAAGCCGCAGCCGCCTGCCCGGCCTGCCGGCCCCGCCCGGCCCTCTGGCCCCTCAGTTGGAAAAGACCAGCCCAGCTGACCCGATCTCATGCCCCTGCAGGAAAAAAACACGCATCCCGGCCCTTCCGTCTCGTCTCCAATCGACAGCGCTGTCCGTCAGCCTGAGACCGCCATGCCCACCGACGCCCCACAAAACGCAAAGGAAAAGAGCCGCTGGCGCGCCTTCTGGGATTTCTTTATCCTCTTCAGCGGAATCTCCACCAAAGTCCAACCTCTCCCGCACCCGCAAAGAGCCGATCCTGAGTCGCGGGCTCTTCCTCTTCCGCTCGCGCAAACACTGACTGTAAAATCTCTCTATGGCACTTACCCGCCAGCAGGCGCTCGATCACTTCAACTCGACTGACCTCATCGGACTCGGATTCGAAGCCGACGCCGTGCGCCGCCACCTCCATCCTGAAGGCGTCGTCACCTACATCATCGATCGCAACATCAACTACACCAACTTCTGCACCGAGTACTGCACCTTCTGCGCTTTCTATCGCCCGCTCAAAGGCCCCAAAGCCAGCGAAGGCTACATCCTCGACTTCGAAAAGATCTACGAGAAGATCGCCGAAACCATCGAGATGGGCGGCACCGGCGTGCTCATGCAGGGCGGCATTCATCCCGATCTCAAAATCGACTGGTTCGAGCGCCTCTTCACCGGCATCAAGCAGCGCTTCCCGCAGATCTGGCTGCACTGCCTCTCTGCGTCTGAAGTGCTCGCCATCGCCGAGTACTCCAACCTCGACCTGCGCACCACCATCGCCCGCCTCCGCGACGCCGGCCTCGACTCCATCCCCGGCGGCGGCGCTGAAATCCTCGACGACGACGTGCGCTTCCGCATCGCGCGCCTCAAATGCCGCACTGAAGACTGGGTCAGCGTGCACCGCACCGCCCACCAGCTTGGAATGCGCACCACCGCCACCATGATGTTCGGCGTCGGCGAGACATTCGATCAGCGCATCAACCACTTCGAAGTGGTCCGCAACCTGCAGGAAGAAACCGGCGGCTTCACCGCCTTCATCCCCTGGAGCTTTCAGCCGGGCAACACCGCCCTCGGCGGCCGCGGCTGGGACGAGGCCACCTCTGTCGAATACCTCAAGGTGCTCGCCATCGCGCGCCTCTATCTCGACAACATCGAGAACGTGCAGGCAAGCTGGGTCACCCAGGGACTCAAAGTGCTCGAGCTCGGCCTCCACTTCGGCGGCAACGATGTCGGCTCCGTCATGCTCGAAGAAAACGTCGTCAAAGCCGCCGGCACCTCGAACTGCACCACCGAAGAAGAGCTCCGCCGCATCATCCGCGACGCCGGCTTCAAGCCCGTCCAGCGCGACACCCTCTACCGCACCATGTTCCTGAACTGACCCTGAGTCAGGCGTTCGCTCTCGGCTTCATTGCAGCCACCAGATCCCGGCAACCCGAACCCCATCTCGTGATGGTCGTGATGGCCTGTGTAAACGGAACATCCAGACGATGCACACGGTCCGGAGCAAGAATGTAGACCGATCCTGCCATCGGCGTGGGCACCGAGGGAACAAAGACGGTGAAACGTCCGTCGACAAGCTCTTCAATAATGAACCCGGGGACAAGCGCATCCTCAATCTCAACCAGCGCCGCATTCCATGCCTGGTCCTGCGTATTTCCCGCCAGTCGTTGCGTAAAACTTCGCAAAAGCGAGTAACCCGGGATCTTCTGAAATAGAGACTTGTCCACACGATTTTTGATCGCCAGTCCCAGTCGTGTGCGAATCGCGATCCCAACAAGAAAGCACATGAGCAGCACGAGGAAAAGCGCGATCAGATTTTCAGCGGGAACTGATTCCGGCAGCGCCTTTGCCACAGGCGCCATCAGGCGCATGATTGTCTTCATTGCTTTGAGCAGAAGCAGACAGGAGAGGTAAACCGGCGCGATGATAACAAAGCCGGCGACGATTCGACCCATTGAAAATGAAAAGAGATTTTTCACGCGATGACTCCAGTGTGGGATTTCGAGAGGCCGTTCGCGTCCATGCCGGAAAAGTGGAACCAGAAGAGTGGAACCGGAAAAGTAAAACCAGGAGAGTGAATCAAGAGAGTAGAACAAAGGAGAGTCGAACAAGAGCATGCAGCTTTTCGCGTGCTCCTGAAGGGCCGGGAGACCCGCGCTCATTATGCCACGTTTTGGCCTGAACACGGATGGGATATAATTCGTTCGGATTTGTTGCTTTGGTGTTCTGCCTGTTCCCGCCAGCAATTTCAATGCCCCCCGCTCTAACGATCGTGGCTATAAGTCTCAAGGAACTTCCTCTTCGGGCGACTCTGATCGATTGCGTCTCTCTATGATTTTTGCCTGTGAAGCCCATCGCAGCGCTGGCTGAGCAAAGCGCGCACATCCCCTTGGCCAGGGCTCGACCTCCTGATAAAACACCGGCTGAGCGGCGAGATTCTCAGACACACATCAACAACGGAAGCTTTCACATGGGGGGTGCGCCATGAAACGGCAGCGCCAACACACGAAGACATCGATTCGAGCTGCTCGATTGTTGAGCTGCGCGGCTTGTGGCCTGCTGCTGCTGGCCCAGGGTTGCTTCTCCGGCAATGGCACCAGAAAAGCCGCTTCGCTCAAGTCGACAAAGAATGTGGAGTCGTCCGCGCCGGAACTGAGTTCGCGCAATCAATCCCTGCTTGCCCTTTATTCGGCAGAGATAGAGACCGCGGCTGACAGAATCATTTCCGAATCGCCCTCGCCCGCCGCGCAGAGGCAGGCGCTGATATGGAAGGCCGAGGCGATTCCCGTGATGCAAACATCCTTGCTGAACACCGATCCCGTCGCAGCGGTTCTCGACACCTGGGCGTTCATTTTCCAAATGACCGCGTATATGGAACGGCCCGCCTTGAAACAGAAAATGGGCGAGTCCTATCCCGTTGTCGCCGAGACGCTCAGAAACATGGACGCCGAGATGCAGCAGCTTGTGCAACTGGCTGCACCTCAAGCCAATGTGGCCGACTTGCGCCAGAAAGTCAGCACCTGGGCGGAGGCCCATCCAATACAGGCCAGTCTGGCAGGACGCCCGTCGGCCGATCCAGACGTAATCCGCAAGGCTGAACAATCTGATCTGGGGATGTCCAGCTCAATCAAGACGCTGGCCGAAGGGTTGGGCGACATTACAGCCCGCCTGGATTCCTATAACGCTTACCTGCCCAAACAGGCGCGCTGGCAAGCCGAACTCCTGCTCAGCGATTTCACGCATGACGCGCAAATTCGCGGCGCTCTGTCCGATTTCGCGACGCTTTCCAATAGCGCTGCGAAGGCGTCAGGCACTATAGACCAGATGCCCGGACTTGTGGACCAGACACGCAAGGCATTTAAGACGGATGTTGATGACGAGCGGTTATCCCTACAGGCATTTGTCCGGGAAGAGCGCTTGAGCACCCTCTATGCCTTGCAGCAGGAAAGAATTGCCACAATTGATGCGATGCATGTCGAACGACTGGCCACAACCGCACAGATCAGCGATCAACGGCAAGCGACGCTGGAGGCGCTTCGTGGCCAGGAAACCGCGATGATGGACGAATTCGAGCAGATCAGCCAGAGGGACATCCAGAACATCGACGCAAGGGGGCGCAGTCTCATCAATTACTTCTTCCTGCGTGTTCTCGAACTGATGCTCCTGACGCTGGCCTTGTGCGCTCTGCTGGCATGGATTTTCCTGCGGCGTTTCACGCCTCGCCGTCAGTGAGCAACTTGTCTAATCTGCTGAGTTGGTGACGCGCTCTGGCCGCACTCATGGCTTCCGTATATAGGCAGGCATCCTATAGTGAGTTGTTTTATCGATGCGGAGCTTATGCTTTGCTATAAAGTCATCGATTGCCTCGCTGCCACCAGCCACCACGTTGTAATCATCCAGGACAATGAGCCCATTGGGAACCACGCGGTCATACAGCAGATCGAGCGCAAAAGCTGAGGGCTCTTTCACGTCCATATCCAGATGCAAAAGCGCAATACGCGTCTCGGGGTGCTGTTCCAGATACAAAGGCAGTGCGTCGAAGATGTTGCCCTGATTCAGAAATACGTTCTGAAACTTCTTGCTCTCAAAAACCTTTTCAACCTCGTCTTTTGAGAGCCCGTCGCCACCTTCTTGTTCAAAATCTTCAATAAAAGTGAGATCTGCTTGCGAAGTCAGATTCTCAGTTGGAAACTTCCCGAACGCATCGAAACCGACTACCTTCCTCGAAAAGTCGTTCTCCAGCAGGTTCCGGAATGTGGCGAATCTCACAAGGGATGCGCCTTTGTACACGCCGAGCTCAAAAACATCGCCAGGCAGGTTGACTATGCTCCTGTATAGGTCATAGTGCGCGAGCATCTTATTGAGTCTCGTCGGGTGACTAAACCAATAAAAGCCGTTTTCATAGTCCCATACCTTGCTTCTCTGCAAACCTCTGATGGTCAGATCATCCTGAACGTCGTTTTGAATACCGATGCTCGTGCTCATTTTTGGGCCCTCAACTCCTCGCAAATTAACAAACAACATCTCGCACACACGCTTCGGATGGATTAAGAGTATCTTCCGTCCAGATAGGGTGAGGTGGAGATTTGATTTTTCACTCTACCACAGACGCAGAGGACACAAAGGAGAGCACGATGGAATAAATTGCTGTGTTGATTAATTGCTAAATATTCGTCTCGCTTAATTGCTGAATATCCGCCCTTTTTTATTAGTTACCAAGGAACTCTCCATGATGAGCGCGAGGCCTTCTTCGAATCAAGAAAACGCCCTTTCGCTCTCTAATTGAAATGGTGACGACCAGTCATCGCCTAACCGGAAGTCGCGCTCCGAAAATGGGTGCCTCATCTATGGCGAAGCCATAGAGGTGAGCGAAGCCCTGGTTGGGAAAAGCACAAACCTCAACCGGTTCCGCCGACCCTCACACCACGCCGCGCCGTTGCGCCATCTTGTACTGCCCCACCGCCCAGTCCTCGCTGCCCAGGCCCGTCCTCTGCGCCTCGGCAAAGACCTCAGCCATCGCTTCGGCAAGGCTCAGCCGCGTCGCGCGGCTCGCAGCCGCGGCTCGCAGTAAACGCAGGTCCTTGGCCCCAAGCGCAACCGTGGCCCCGATCTGCTCCGGCGGATGCAGCATGATCTTTGCGTATGCTGCATAGAACGGCGACTGAAACAGCGCACTATTGACCGCTTCAATGAATGTCTCGGGCGCGATTCCCTGCCGCTCCGCAAAGACGAAGGCCTCGCTGAGTGAATGAATCATCGCGCTGATCAGAAAATTGCCGCCCAGCTTCACCGCATGCGCCTGCCTCGGCTCAGTGCCCACCACGCTGATGCCGCGTGAAAACGCCGCGAGCACCGGCCGCGCTCGCGCCACCGCTTTCTCCGCGCCCGCCGCCACCACCCACAATCGGCCCTCTTCTGCCACGCCCGGCCGTCCAAACACTGGCGCCGCCACAAAATCGATGCCGCGCTTCGCATACTCGAGCGTCAGCCGTTCGCTCATCGCCACGCTGATGGTGCTGCATGAGATGTGCAGCCCGCCCGGCGAGAGCGCATCCATCAGCCCATTCGCGCCAAAGACCACCTCTTCATACGCTGCATCGTCGAAGAGCATCGTCACCACCGCATCCGCGCCCAGCTCCGCCTCCGCGGGCGTCGCCGCCGCAATCGCGCCTTCGTGGATCAGCGGTTTTGTGCGCTCCTCGCTGCGGTTCCACACCGCCAGCTCATTGCCCGCCGCAATCAGCCGCAGCGCCATCGGCCTTCCCATACTCCCCAGCCCCAGAAATCCAACTCTCATTGCAACACCTCTCACGCGTCAGTCAATCCATCATAGGATGTGGCCTCATAGCGGTCAGACAAACGCCGGTCCGCGGGTCTTTGCGAATTATTTCTGCTCTTTTCCGCACACTGGAAACGATCGGCTGCTCAGCCGTTCCGGGAGACATCTCATGCCAGAAGAATCAGCACACAAGCACACACACCAGGAGTCAGACCACGTCAAGGCCCTCACGGCCCAATTGAAAGGGCTCGTTGGCGACTTCGACCCCATGGACGCCATGCCACAAGTCCCTGCCGTTGCTCTCTGCATCAAATGCTGGGTCAGCGGCCATGCCAAGGCCCTCATCGAAGGCAGCAGTCCTACCGCTGCAAAATTAGAGGGAGACAAGGCCTATCGCCTCGCCATGCCTCCGCTTCTGGGTTCTGAGAACATCAGCGACTTCATCGCTTGCGCCGCCTTTGGCACTCTCGTGGGCGCGATTACGTCCGATGAGAGTGCCCAGCTTCTCTACGCCGCACAGGCAGCGGTAACCGCTTACTTGCCGATGCTATCTGCATCAAATGCTTCGATCAGCAGCCATGCCAAGGCCCTCATCGAAGGCAGCAGTCCTACCGCTGCAAAATTAGAGGGAGACAAGGCCTATCGCCTCGCCATGCCTCCGCTTCTGGGTTCTGAGAACATCAGCGACTTCATCGCTTGCGCCGCCTTTGGCACTCTCGTGGGCGCGATTACGTCCGATGAGAGTGCCCGGCTTCTCTACGCCGCACAGGCAGCGGTAACCGCTCAGGAGGCATTTTCCAATATCCGATAGGGATCCCCCCCTCTTTTACTTCTTCGATTGCGCAGCCCGAGGCACTCATCATCGGCGCGATTTCGTCCGATTAGAGTGCCCGGCTTCTTTACGCCGCACAGGTAGCGGTAACCGCTCAGAAGGCACATTCCAATATCCGATAGGGGATCCCCCCTCCCCTGCGCCTGCTACCCCCATCCCCCTCCAAAACAAATGAAATTTTCCCGGCGCACTTTGCGATAAATTGCGCCAGGAAAATCCAGCCAATTCAGTCCGCTCCTCGGCGGTGGTATCATTGCGCCGCATTCAAAAGCATTGAGGAGGAAGACGTGAGAAAAACCATCCTGTTGGCGATGGGTGAAGCACTGTGTCTCTTGTTGGTTGCCGGCTGTGGGCCCCAGGCAAAAAACGCGCCCGGAATTCCGGTCGAGCCCAAGTGGAAGGGCCCTGCCTATCGCCTCGCCTTTGACGCGAAGCCGCCCAAACCCAACCCGCACGGCATCAGCCTGCCCGGCATCAACTTCACCGCCAACCCTGACGCGCTCGAGCGCCGTGCCACGCTGGTGCTGCACTACGACTCATCCGAGGTCAAGTCGGACAACCTCATCATCAACCAGGTCATCCTTGCGCCCTTCGATATCTCCGGAGCCGAGGGCTCGCTCTCGCCCGACGCCATCGACCAGGCCAACCAAGGCCTCTCGCACCTGCTTAGCGCCTATTGCATGAAGCCGAAGGTAAAGGTTTCGCTCGCGCTCGCGCGCTCTTCGCTTGCGCCGCAGGCCGACGACGCCGAGATCGCCGACAAGCGCCTCTCTGAATGGCTCAACATCGAGCTGCCCTACAAGAACCAGAAAAAAGGCTGCCCCAAGTAAGTCGACGAACGCGCGCATCCCACCGCATCAAATCCGCGCGAAAGTGGGATTCCCATGCATGGCGAAAGTCATGCATGGAAATCCGCATTTTCCAGTCTCATCCTTCTGACTTTTTGATCCCTGCTCCCTGATCCCTGATCTCTGCATGAAACGGCCACTGACGCAGGCGTTTCGCGCGCGCCAGATAGATCAGCGATCCGCTGACAGCAATGCATCCAGCCATCACCATGCCCTGCACTGCATTCACGCGGTTCACGAGGATGAAGACAAAGCCCGCCATCGCGACCAGCGGCGGCAGCGGGTAGAGCGGCATTCGGAAGGGCCGCGGCAGCTCTGGCCGCTGAATGCGCAGGACAATTACGCCGATCTGCTGCAGGAAAAACTGCAGCAGAATGCGCGTAATCACCAGCATCGTGATCACCTGCTGCAGGCTGAAGAAGCAGAAGACCGTTGCCACAACCCCGAGCGCCACCAGTGACCGATGCGGAATGTTGTAGCGGGGATGAATTCTGTCGAGCGACCGGAAGAAGTTGCCATCGTGCGCCGCTGCATAGGGCACCCGCGAGTAGCCGAGCAGCAGCGAAAACACTGATGCAAACGCGGTCCACATCACCAGAGCCGCCATCACGCGCCCGGCCCAGATGCCGAAGGCCGATCCCGCAATATCGGCCACAAGCTGCAGACGCGTTGCAGCCGCAGCGGATTGGAGCGCGCTGGCCGCCGCATCATGCACCGCCGGCAAAGCGGCCAGGTTCATGGTCACGTAGAACGCCGCAACAAAGAGCACTGAGAGCAGAATCGCGCGGGGAATCGTCTTCTCCGGCCGGCGTACCTCGCTGCCCAGGAACGTAATGTTGTAGTAGCCCCAGTAGTCGTACGTCGCAATCAGCGTGCCCTGCGCGAGCCCCGCAACGGCAAGCCCGGCGGCCAGCGGCGGCGACACCGGCATATGCCAGCCGCCCATCGCAGACGCCCGCGCAAACCCGGACACGATCACGCCGGCAATCGCCGTAAGCACGCCGGCGAAGAGCACCCACGCAAGGCGCGTCACCGAGCTGAGATTGCGATAGAGCAGCGCCGTCACCAGCAGACAGGCGCCGGCCGCGGCAAAGCTCGAATAGTGCAGCGAGGGCAGACCTGCGATCGGCGCCGTCTCAAGCCCCGGCCAGAACCACGCCAGAAAACTCGCCAGGCCAATGCAGCCCGAGGCGATCGAGAGCGGAGCCGAAAAGCTGAGCTGCCACACGTAGAGAAAGCTCAGCCAGTTCCCTGCCCGCTCCGCGCCGTAGATTTCGCGCAGAAACGCATACGAGCCGCCCGCGCGCGGAAACGCCGCACCCAGTTCCGCCCACACCAATCCATCGGCAACCGCGATAAGGGCGCCCAGCAGCCACGCACCCACTGAGAGCCTATAGCCTGCCGCCGCAATCACCAGCGGCAGCGTAATGAACGGTCCCACGCCGATCATCTCAAGCATGTTGAAGAGCACGGCCGAGCGCAGGCCGATGCGCCTCTCGAGCGGCGCGCTCGATTGAGATGTCGATGGAGGGCTCAAATCGCGCGATCCTTGGTTGCTACTCTGGCGGATTGTACACTGGCGAGGACCATGATCTTTGCCCAGAGAGTTCATCGCATCGCAGCAGCGGCAGCACTGGGGAGCCTGATTGTCGCGGGCATCACTCCCCACCGCCTTAGCGCACAGCAGAAGACTGAGCCCGCCTCACCGGCCACAGCCGAGCCGAGCGATATCGCACTGCCATTGGCCGAGGATCGAGGCGGAGCCGCGCTCGAGCAGGCCCTGAAGAGACTTGGCACCACGGCGAGCGTGCTGATGATCGTTGCGCATCCCGACGATGAAGACGGTTCACTGCTGACTTATCTCTCGCGCGGCCTCGGCGTGCGCGCCACACTTTTCACGCTCACGCGTGGAGAAGGCGGCCAGAACGTCATGTCCGGCGACGCCGATGACGCTCTCGGCATCATCCGCACCAACGAACTGCTGAGAGCCACGGAGTTCTATGGCGCAAGGCAGCTCTGGGGAACCGAAGCGGACTTCGGCTTCTCGAAGACGCAGGAAGAAGCCTTTGCGCGCTGGGGACACGAGCGCGTGCTCTATGACGCAGTGCTGGCGGTGCGCCAGGTGCGACCGCAGATCGTCGTCTCCACCTTTGTGGGCGGCATCACCGATGGCCACGGGCAGCACCAGGTCTCCGGCGAGATCGCGCAGGAAGTCTTCAAAGCCGCCGGCGATCCCAAGGTCTTTCCCGAGCAACTGAAGAATGGCCTCGAACCATGGCAGCCGCTCGCCGTCTACTCGATGACGCCCTTCGCGCCAGTCACGGATAAGGGCATGTTCGATTACGCGACCGGCAAGTGGGCGCCGGCGAAGTTCAAAAACTATGTCACCGGGGAGTGGATCACGGGCGTTCCCTCGACCGACGTCACACTTCAAGTTGGCACGCGCGACGCCACCCTCGGCCGCAGCTACGCGCAGATCGCGCGCGAAGGCTGGGGCGAACAGAAGTCGCAGAATGGCGGCGCCAATCCCGCCCTCAGTGGCCCCGCCAGCGCCCACTATCACCTCTGGGCCGTGGCTGATTCGGCGAAGGCTTCTGCGGGCGCGAGCGACGGGAATGACGATCTCTTTGATAACTCGAAGGTGAAGATCGACACCAGCATCAGCGGTATCGCAAGGCTTGTTCCGGGTTCAGCGCCTGCGTGGCTCACAAGCGGCCTGCAGGCTATCGAGGCGAGCCTGACACAGGCTGAGGCAAAGTGCCCTTGCGAGGCCAGCGCACCGGTTGCGCAATCGCTCGCAACGATCTATCGCGCGACACTTGATCTGCGCGCAAAAGTGGCCGGCAGCGATCTCGATGCGCGGGCAAGGGCCGACGTGCTTTTTGAACTGGATCAGAAGATCGAGCAGTTTGAGGATGCACTGGCTGACTTGCTGGGGCTCGATGTGACGGCGTTTCGCACTAACGAGACGACCGCAGTGACGGGCGGCTTCCGGGGCGCCTCGGCGGACGAGACTCCGCGGAGCACAACGCCCGGTGAGGGAATCAGGGTACGGGTGCATACGACAACCGCCGCTCCCAATGTGACGCTCTCGAAGGTCTGGCTCGAGAACGCAAGCGGCGCTGCGTGGAAGAGCGAATTGCTGAGCGGGTCAATGACCGGGACAAAAACCGGGTCAACAACCGAAAGCAGGCAGGTCAACGATCCGATTTTCCGCGTGACGGTGGCAGAGAACGCTGAGCCTACCAAGCCTTTCTTCACCCGCCCGACCATCGAGCAGCCTTACTATGACATTTCGAATCCCGAGTGGCGGCTGCGCTCTTTTGCGCCGTGGCCGCTCGCGGCGTGGGCTGAGTATTCCTTCGACGGCGTGCCGGTGCGGGTCGGGCGCGTGGTGCAGACACTCGAACATGTAACGGGCCCGGGTGGAATCTATGAGCCGCTGGTGGTGACGCCCTCAATCGGCGTGCGCGTCGATCCTGAGGCCCGTATTCTTCCTCTCGATGGCGGCGTTCTGCCTGTGCACGTCACAATTCACACGCAATCCGCGGCCGAGGGGACGGTGGAATTGAAGCTGCCAGATGGATGGCGCGCTGAACCGGCAGAGGCGAAGTTTCACCGATCGAACGCCGGCGATACCGAGCCAATCCTTTTCTCGGTAACGCCGTCCGCTGCGCAGACGGGCGCGTACTCGATCCAGGCTGTCGCGCATTTTGCCGGCCACGCGTATGAGTCGGGCTGGCGAAGCGTGGGCTACCCTGGGTTGCGCCCATATAACCAATACACGCCGGCTGTTCTGCACACGCGGAAGGTCGATGTGAAGCTCGCGAGCGGTCTGCGCATCGCATATGTGATGGGACCCGGTGACCTCGTTCCCGAAGCAATCGAGGGTCTTGGCGTGACGCCGCAACTGCTTACGCCCGCCGAGCTCACCTCGGGCGATCTCACAGCATGGAATGTGATTGTCGTCGGCATTCGCGCCTATTCCGTGCGCCCGGATCTTGCCGCAGCGCAGGCGCGCCTGGACGAATTCGTGCGCAACGGCGGAACCCTGATCGTGCAGTACCAGAGCGGAAACTTTCCTGCGCCGTTGCCGATTACCATGGGGCGCTCGCCGGAGCGCGTGGTGGATGAGCAGACGCCGGTGAAGCTGCTCGACCCCATGAACAACCTGCTTACCTCGCCGAATAAGATCACTGCTGCCGATTTTGACGGATGGGTTGAAGAACGCGGTCATGGATTTCCGGACAGCTGGGACTCCGGCTACACAGCCCTGACCGAGACGGCCGACGCCGGCCAGGATCCGCAGCGTGGAGGCCTGCTGGTGACGCATCCAGGCAAGGGCACCTATATCTATGTAGCGTACGCGCTCTATCGCCAACTTCCGGAGTTAGTGCCAGGCGCTTACCGCGTGCTTGCGAACTTACTAAGCGCGGGCAGACCTAAGTAAGTTATCTCTTGAGGCCGCTTCTCGGGCGGCCACTCGTTGCTCTGACAGTTATGAACAAACGATGAATTTAACACGCCATTCATGCAGGCGTGCATTTGGGCCGCTCGCATTAAAAACATGTGAATTCGTCATATATTCATAAAGTTCTGCGAGCCTCAACTCAGATACGGCCAAGAAACATCAGAGACGTGGTGCTGCGCTTCGCGCGCCGTACAGTTATTTGCGCCTCCGGTCCGTGCACGGTTCAGACGCTTTGTGAGCGCTCATGAATCTTGCCGAGCAAGAGTGTGCACGTGACAGCGCAGGCGTGTAACGACAACAGAAAAAAGAGGGAAAAGAGAGGCCCAATGAACGTTCGACTAAGAGCTGCTGCCGCCGCACTATTGGCAGTCAGTCTCGCCAGCTTGAATGCGTATGCCGGCGATCCCCCGGCGCCAGCGAAGAAGAAGCACGTAACCAAGACTCCACCAAAGCCCACGGTTGAAGAGCAGATCGAGTCGCTGCGCCAGGAATTCCAGAGTCAGATCGACGGCCTGAAGAGCGATCTGGCAACCAAGGACGCCCAACTGAAGCAGGCGCAGCAGTCAGCGGCTGACGCGCAGGCTACGGCGGCGAAGGCAGAAGCGGATGCGACTGCCCAGCAGCAGGCTGCCACTGAGAATGCCGCGGCGGTGTCAACGTTGCAGAGCACGGTGAGTGACCTGAAGGGGAATGCAGTCTCTCTGGCAACGACCGTCTCCGACGAAAATGCAGCAATCAAGAAGGCAATCGCCAGCCCTGATGCAATCAATTACAAGGGAGTGACGCTCTCGCCCGCGGGCAGCTTTATTGAAGCAGCCACCGTGTGGCGCAGCGCGGCGACCGGCGGCGGCATCAACACGCCGTTCACGGGCGTTCCGCTTGACCACTCGAATGCCGCGCAGTTGAGTGAGTTCTATGGTTCGGGCCGTCAGTCGCGTCTCGCCCTGAAGGCAGTTGGTCATTTGCCGAAGATGACTTTGACCGGTTACTACGAAATGGACTGGCTGGGCACGGGCATTACCTCAAATAACAACCAGAGCAACAGCTATGTGGTGCGCCAGCGGCAGATCTGGCTGGAAGCTGCGATGAAGAGCGGTTTCACGGTGAGCGCGGGCCAGATGTGGTCGCTGGCAGCTGAAACCACCAAAGGCACCTCAAACGGCAGCGAAATTCTACCTGGCACGATTGACCCGCAATATACCGCAGGTTTCGTGTGGGGCCGCCAATACGGCTTCCGCATGAGCCAGCGCTTCGGCAAGGGCTTCTGGCTGGCGGCATCCGTTGAGAATGCCGAAACCCTGAACCCGGGGGGCGCTATCGCGCTCAATCCAGGGACGACGATCCTGATTGGCAGCGCGGGCGTCGGCGGCGGTCTCTATAACTCAACCGCAAACTACTCCTTTAACCTTGCGCCGGACTTTGTTGTGAAGGCGGTGTTCGAGCCTGGATGGGGCCACTGGGAAATCTTCGGCATCCAGCGCAGCTTCCGCGACCGCATTTTCAACACCGTCGGGACCGTGACAACCGCATACAACGACACGGAAATTGGAGCCGGAATCGGCGGCGGATTCCGTGCCCCGCTCGCACATAACAAGCTCACCGTGGGCCTCAAGGGTCTGTGGGGCCAGGGCGTGGGCCGTTATGGCGACTCAACGATTGCCGATGTAGCCGTCAAGCCCAGCGGCATTCTCGCTCCTCTGCATGGGTTTTCAGCCCTCAGCACGGTTGAAATCAATCCGACTAAGCGCCTGAACATCTGGATGAACTACGGTGGAGACTACATCGGTCGAAACTACTTCAGCACAACGGCGAATGTTGGCTACGGCTCTCCGCTTGCGAATATGAGCGGCTGCAATGTGGAACCCGCGGCGGGCAGCGGTAACGGCTTCGCGCCGTCTAACGCCTGCGAACTGCGGAGGCAACAACAAGGATGTGCAGGAAGCCTCGTTCGGCTACTGGTACAACTTCTACAACGGCCCCAAGGGCCGGCTGCGCCAGGGACTGCAGTACAGCTACATCCAGCGCAATCTCTGGTCGGGCAACGGTGGCGTAACGAACCCCGGCGGAGGCGCCAGCGGCGCCGACAATATGTTCTGGACTTCGCTCCGCTACTACCTGCCTCAATAACCGCACGGCTTCCGAAGCCGGGCAAAACAAAAGGGTGGCCTCACAAGGGCCGCCCTTTCTTCTTGTTCAACAATCCGCCAGATGCGCGTTACGCCGTGCGCGCCAGAGGCGGAGGGCGATAGCCAAATGCCGCATCGACGATGGATGCGACTCCGAGAGCAACCTCGTCTTCGAAGGGACGCGCAACGATCTGCACACCGATGGGCAGTCCCTCGGGCGAAGCGCTTACCGGAACAACGGCAGCCGGCGCTGCGAGCACGTTGAACCACTGCGTGTAGCGCACGGCATCGAGATATTCAACGGGACGTCCTTGCACTGTCCAGATGCGCTCTGCGTGACGGAAGGCGGGAATGCTGGCGACAGGGCACAGCAGGACCGGGTATTGCGCCATCTCATCGAGAGTCTTCGCACGCAGCATGTCAAGCTCCGCCCAGGCTTGCAGAAGTTCGCCGGCAGTGAGCGGCGGTGCGGACGCGGCGATATCAAGAAACTGGGAAAAAATGGGGCTGAGCTGGTAGCGCTTACCCGCGATGGTGGGCTCGTAAAACATGGCTCCGCATTGGACGAAGAACTTCCACCAGAGGCTGCGCAACGGCTCCAGAGTCTGCGGATGAAATGGCTCGACGCGAAAGCCGGCGCTGCGAAGGGCATCTGCTGTTGCGTTCACTGCGGCACGCGTTTCAGAGGTGACGGGAATGATGCCGTCGTCTTCAAAGAAGCCGATCGTGTTTGTACGGAGCTCATCGAGTGCTGGCTCACGCGGCGTGATAGGAGGACTTAGGGGATCGCGCGGGTCCTGGCCACTGAGCGTGCGAAAGAGCAGCGCCACATCATTAATCGTTCGCGCCATTGGGCCAATGACGCCGAGAATTGAAAAAGGCCCGACGCTGGCCGGCAGATGACCGCGGCCGGGGAAGCGGCCCGGCGTCGGCTTGAGGGAAGAGATGCCGGTGAAATGCGCCGGCACGCGCACTGAGCCGCCGGCGTCTGACCCTAGCCCGCCGGCGGACATTCCGGCGGCAATGGCTGCCGACTCGCCGCCGCTGGAGCCGCCCGGCGATCGCGTGAGATCCCACGGATTTGCGGTGCGGCCGTGCAGCAGATTATCAGTCTCGTAGGCCATCAGGAATTCAGGACAGTTGGTGGTGCCGAGAATCAGCGCACCGGCGGCGCGGAGACGCGCCACGACTTCAGCATCTTCCGAGGGAATGTTTCCTTTATTGATGAGACTGCCGATTTCGCACTTGTAGCCGGCGGTCGCGATGGAAGACTTCACGGTGACGGGGAGGCCATGCAGCGGGCCACGTTGCGCGGTCTGCGATTCCATCTGCCGCGCCTGGGTGCGGACACGATCGGCGTCAAAGTCGGCGAAGACATTCAGTTGCGGATTGAGACGGTTGATCTGCGCGATGTGCGCTTCTGCCAGTTCGATGATCGATACCTGGCGGGAACGCAGCATCTCGAGTTGTTCCGATGCAGACTTCAGAGTCAGTTCGCTCATCGAGTATCCGTGTTGGTCCTATTGATTGTGATTGATGGTCGCCGCCGAGTCGTCCTTCGGAGTTGACGGAATGTTCTGATAGTGGAAGCGATATGAATGCACCTCGGCGCCGGAATCGAAGCGATTATTCCAGTTGAGCTGCCAGGCGAGGGCGTCGTCATCGTTGGGGAACGCTTCGCGGGCGGGATACGGATAGGCGCTCATCGTGTGGAAGGGCAGCTGAGCGACGGTGAAGGGCGAAGCGTCCCACCAATCCATGTCCTTCACGTATCCGTTGGCATAGAAGAAGTAGTCGCGCTTCCAGTGCGGCGGCAGCGCGGGGAGATGGCTTGCGTCGAATTCGGCAGCGATCTCCTCGCCGCTGCCGAAGATAGCGTAGCGGTCATCGACGCCGCGGACAAGGGCGGTCACGTCGCCATAGCGCGTGTAATTGCCGCGCTCGTGCTGGAAGGGGCCAGTCAGGCTGACGCGATCGTAGTCATAATCGAGGTCGCCGGGGCTTGCGCCTTCGATCTGAGTCGGATATCCGCGGAAATGCTCAGTGGCGAGTGTGATGGGGAGATCGGTGCTGCGCGATGGCGCGTCGGGGCGGTTGTCGATGAGAACCTGGTCCCAGAAGATTTCGAGATTCGAGACGAGGCGAATGCGGCGCGTGCCGGCCGGCAGCTTGCCGGTGAGATCGACGATGATGGTGCGCTCGAGGCCCGCAGGAAATCCTGCCTCGCCGGGAATTCGCTTCCAGCTTCCGTCGGGCAACTGGGCCTCAACATAAGGAGAGACCGGCTTCATGCCAGCTTGCCAGGCAGCGTAAAGCGATGTCGCGCTGAAGTAGTTCACGTAACCGGTCATCAAGAGCTTCAGCGGAGAGTGCGTGTCGATCGATCCGAGGTCGAGCGTGAGCATGTGCAGATTGGCGAAGCCGTCGTAAGGAGTGGCGGTGAACCCGCTGGCGAAATGGTGATCGCGACGGCTGAGCTGGTCAAGCACATCGTGGCCTTCGCCATCCCAGGCGCCGAGTGGAAGATGGGGCGAGCCGGAGGCGACGACGCGGCCGGAGGCGAACGGGGGATCGTCGAGGAAGCGCTCGTCGGGATTGACTTCGACATTGTCGGGATGGTCGACAGCCACGAGGCGCAACTGGTCAACGTAATTCACCTCTTCCATCGGCTCGATGAAACGGATGCTCATCCTGCCATTGACGGCCACGAGGCGATCGCCGTCAACTTTGATCCACTCGCTTGGGTGCGGAATGTTGCGGCGCGTCGGCGTGAACCAGTGCCCGACGACGGCGGCGCCGATGACATCGGTGACCATGCGGTATTTGTGCCCATCCCAGGCGAAGAGCACCGGGCATGAACTGCCGCGGCGATCGGCCTCTTTCATGGCGATCACCTGCGTGTGGGGCAGATCTATCTCATCCTGCAACACGCCTGTAGGCCAGAGAATACGCAGCAGGTCGATCTGCGGTGCCTTGCCGAGACCGATGAGAATCTGGGGGGGCGCCTGAGTCTGGTAGCCGGAGGCGCCAGCCAGCTCCCATTTCTGCCAAAGCCCGTTGGCGAAGACTTCTATCTTTGCACCGAGGCCTGTCTTGTTATCGGCGTAGCCGGCAAGATCGAGGCGGACAAAATGGTTTTTGCTGGCGCCGACATTGCGCAGCAGAAGCGGCGCCGCATTCTTCTGCGTAACGATCAGGTCGGCAGCGCCGTCGCCATCGATATCGGCTGCGATCAGGCCGCGCGGCGACTTGAGTGTGATCTGATCAAGACCAAGGGCGTGGCTCACATCGGCGAAGGCTCCATTGCCGAGGTTGCGCAAGACGCGAATGCGAGGACCGGACGGGGTATCGACGATCGCCGCGAGATCGATCCAGCCGTCGTTGTCGATATCGACAGGCGTGAGACCGAAGCCGCCGACAGCGCCGTGCACGGGCAGGACAACACGCTCGAAGCGGCGGTTCACAGACGAGGGTCCGGCAGCAACGTTGCGCCATAGCGTCAGGCCGGGCGCGCCGGCATGGGTGACGGCGATGTCCATCCACCCGTCCTTGTTGTAATCGAGGACAGCGATGCCCCGCGTAGCCGGCAGGGCCTGTTTTTCATAGAGAGGCTGCACCGGGTACTTGCCTTCACGCGGATTTACCAAGAGAGCAGGAGAAGCGCCCGCTCCGGTGACGGCGATATCGACGGCACGATCGTTGTTGAAGTCGGTGAGCACGGCTGCTGCCGTTTCGCCTGATCCGCCGAGCCCGGCCTGATCAGTCCATTCGGTGAATGTCTTGTTGCCGTTGTTGCGCCAGAGCACATTGGGCGCGGCGCCGGAGTTGAGAGGCGCGCCGGTGATGAAGAGATCGAGATCGCCGTCATGATCGAAGTCGATGAACGTGATGCCGGAAGGATGATTGCGCGGCACGAGGGCAGCCTCCGCGGTTACATCCTCAAATTTTCCCTTGCCGAGATTGCGGAAGAGCACCACCCTGTCGGCGAAGGCGACCGCGAGGTCATTGAGGTTGTCGCCGTCGTAGTCGCCAACAGCGCATGCAATCGCCTCTCCAGAGGCTTTGAGCCCGGCGGCGGCGGCATCGAGATCTACGAAGCTCCCGTTCGCGGCGCGATGCAGGATGCGAATCGCCTGTGGGCCAGACTCCATCAGCACAAGATCCATCTGACCCGAGCCGGTGACATCGAGCATGCAGGCGCCGCCGGTTTCGGCGCTGTCGGGGTCGTCCGCCACCATCGCCTGCATTTCGAGTCTGACCGGAATCATGCCATGCTCGAGTGCCTGGAGTTCCTGCACGGGTGTGACAGTCGAATAGCGACCCTGCTCTCCGTAGGCGAGGCCGATGGCCGAAGAGATTTTTGCGCTGGTGAGGTGCTGAAAGCGCTTGAAGTGGTCCCGCGCTTCGGCGGTGTGGCCAGTACGTTGCAGCGCACGGGCCATTGCAAATTCAGAGGAAGCATGAAGGGGGTTGATGGCGAGCGCCTGCTTTACCGCCCCGATCTCCTTGTCGAACTGCCTCAGTTCCCCATAGCAGACGCCCTGAAAATACCATGAGTCGGCGTCATGGGGATCGAAGTTGACTGCCTTCTGAAAGCTGGCGAGAGCGGCTTCGGTTTCATTGTCTGCGTGCTGAGCCAGGCCGAGGTTGTACCACGCCTGCGCGTTCTGCGGATCGAGCGCGAGCGCCCGCTGAAGCGCCTGTTTGGCTTCGTCGACTTTTTGAAGAGTCATGAGGGCGATACCCTGATTGATAGCGGCCTGCGCCATCGTGGGATCAGCCTTGAACGCGTCGGCAAAGCTGGTCTCAGCGCGCGCCGTGAACTGCTGCCCCATGAGCGCCACGCCCCGATTGTTCAGACGAATCGCTTCCGGCTTGTAATGAGGCTGAGCGAGGGCCACAACCGAGGCGGCGAAGAGACACACAGAGACAGCGCGAGAGAGTGTTTGCATCAGCATGCTTTCCGATCCAGCGGGACTTCTGCGACGTGTTTGCTACTGCCAAGGGAACGCTCCCAGTGTATGCGAGCGGGCAAGGCTGCTTCGGCGGCGCGGTTCGCCTTTTGATGAATGGCGAGTTTATCGATTTACTGCGAAGCGGAAAATGCCGCCGCGCCTTCGGCTGCCCTGGCTGCAACCGAAAGTGGTATTGGCGCATCCTAAATCTGTGTACGAGTATGAGATCAATCAACGGGTGATTGATTTTGACAGAGGTTCAAGAGCGGCGCCCTCTCGATAAAAGTGCGCCGGTTCCTGTGAAATTGCATGCAGGACAGGGTTGGCGTTCCAGTCAGTCCTCTCGACGTCACTCTCGTGCCTCGGGCTCTTTAAACAGTCTTCATCCGACGAGAAAAGCAGGCAATTATGGTTGTTATGACGCAGAGTAAGGGTCGCGGTGTCACCGGACTGAATGTGGGCACAAATAATGTCCAGCGCTACTTTCCCAAGGGAACCGTTTCTATCGAGCTGCAGCTCGATCATCTGCAGATCCAATGCAAGCTGACGCCAGAGTTTTGGCAGGGACGCCCGGAGATCTACGATCCGCGATTGTGCGCATGGCTTGAAGCTAAGCACTTTCACGCAAAACCCGGCAGGGCGCCCGTTCCCCTGGCGCTTATTCCCTCGGGCAAGAATTCCTTCCAGCTGCGGCCTGTTTCAGTGCCGGAGCAAGCCCGACCCGAGCGTGTGGCCGCGAGTTCCGCCGCATAGCTTCGGGAGCAAACACGCCCGCCTAAAAATTCGAGCTACGATCAGCCCCTTCCCCTGTGGAAGGGGCTGTTTGCTGTCCGCCATTGTCAGGGTGCCGCCGGCCTCAAGCTGGATTGATAAACTCTTGATGGAATGACTATCAAGAATCTTCAGCAAGAGATTGAGCGGCACTTTGCCGCAGGCGCCGCAGCCGCAGCCGATCCGGCGGCGAAGGAAGCATTTCTGGCCCTGCGCGCGGCGCTTGAAAAGGGCGAAGTGCGAGCTGCGTCCCCTGCAGAGGGCGCGCCGACAGGCTGGCGTGTAAACGCCTGGGTAAAGCAGGGTATTCTGCTGGGCTTTCGGCTTGGCGCACTGCATGATTTCGCGGGAGCAGGTCTCTCGTTCGTTGACAAAGACACGTTTCCGGCACGCAACTTCACGGCAACGGATGGCGTACGCGTCGTGCCGGGCGGATCGTCGATGCGCTCTGGGCGCCTATGTGGCGCGCAGCGTGGTCTGCATGCCGCCGATGTACATCAATGCAGGAGCATGGGTGGATGAAGGCACGATGGTGGATTCACATGCGCTGGTGGGTTCGTGCGCGCAGATCGGCAAGCGCGTGCACCTGAGCGCGGCAGCGCAGATCGGCGGAGTGCTCGAGCCGGTGAATGCGAGCCCGGTGGTCATCGAGGATGATGTTCTGGTCGGCGGCAACTGCGGCGTCTACGAAGGCACCATCGTGCGCAAGGGAGCGGTGCTAGCGGCGGGAACGATCCTCACGCGGGGCACGCCCGTGTTTGATTTGGTAAACGGCGCCATTCTGCGCGCCGAGGGCGAGACGCCGTTGATGATTCCTGCGAATGCCGTCGTGGTGCCGGGCTCGCGCGCCGTCGCAAAAGGCAAGGGCGCGGAATGGGGTCTGAGCGTCTACGCACCTGTCATCGTTAAATATCGCGATGAGAAGACCGACCTGAGCACCGCGCTCGAAGAGGTGCTTCGCTAACGGGCGTGAACAACACTGCGCAAATCATTCGCTGGGGTATCGCCGGCCCGGGGCGAGCTGCGGCTCGTTTCGCGCAGGGGATGGCTGGAGTGCCGGGCGCAGCGACTGAGAGCGGTATGGGGACGAAGCCCCGAACGCGCCGAAGAGTTTGCCGGGCGATTCACGATTGCGACGGCATGCGGCTCGCTTGACGAACTGGCTGAGGCCGAGCTGGATGCGGTTTATGTAGCCACACACCCGGACAGTCACGCCGCAATCTGCATGAAGGTGCTGGCGGCCGGCAAGCATGTGATGTGCGAGAAGCCGGCGGCCCTGAACGTGAGCCAGCTCAGGCAGGTACTCGGAACAGCCAGGAAGCATGACTGTCTCTTCATGGAGGCGATGAAACCTCCGTTCTTTCCGCTGTATCAGAGACTGAGGGAACATCTGCAATTGGACCCGATCGGTCCGGTAGGATTTGTGCGCGCCGGCAATGCCGATGCGACCCTTGCGCCAGACTACGCGCTTCATTTCGCAGAGCTCGGCGGCGGCGGCATTATGGGCATCGGGCCGTATGAAGCTTTTCTGGCGCTGGACTGGCTCGGGCCGCTGAAGCGGGTGCAGACGATGGGGCGTCTCTCCGCGGCGGGCGTTGACAATCTTGCGCTGTTCCAGACGGAACATGAGCGCGGCATGGCGCAACTGCATACCGGCCTCGACCTGTTGAGCCGTGGCGATGCCCTGCTCTGTGGACCGAAGGGGTACGCATTGATTCACGCAAACTGGTGGAATCCCGACGCGGGCGACGATCCGTTACGCCGATGGGCGGAGCGTGGAACTGGATGAGCCTTTCGCACACGGCGGCTTCAACTACGAGACTGACCACTTCTGCGGACTTATCCGGAGTGGACTGCGCGAGAGTCCGGAGATATCGCACGCGATATCGCTGGGCATGGCCGGCATGCTTGAGGAGGCGCGCACGGCGCTGGGCGTGCGATTTCCGGGTGAGTAGCTATCTGAGATCGTTTGCACGGGCGGCAGAAGAAG
This sequence comes from uncultured Acidobacteriota bacterium, assembly GCA_963718885.1. Lineage (GTDB taxonomy): Bacteria > Acidobacteriota > Terriglobia > Terriglobales > Acidobacteriaceae > Telmatobacter. The sequence goes on along the minus strand of CAVRAK010000009.1, from coordinate 37,773 downwards.
AGGGGCGCAGCATGCGATTGATTGTTGCGAGCAGTTCACCCGACGAGTCGTTGAAGTAGCTCCAGAACATAATGCCGCCGAGCTTATGGGCCGTGACGTATTCGCACTTCAATGTGAGCGACTCTGGATCTTCATACGACACAAATATCTGCTTCTGGCGGTTGTAAAGGCTCGGCACCTTCGAAGTGGCATCCCAGTTGCGCTCGAATCCCTGATTCAGCATGGTTGCAACAATGGCGGAATAGGGTGCGTAGCTGTTTGGGATGGGTTTACCCGGCTGAAAGAGGCCGTGATTCACGTCAGCGACATCGCCCCACATGCGCCCGTAGAATGGCACGCCGAGAATGATCTTACTTGCGGGAACGCCAGCTGCTTCAAATGCCTGGACGGACGCATCGGCAGATTCCTGCTTGGGGTCCTGAGGATTGGTGAAGAGCGGAGCGTGGTTGCCGGTGATTTCATCTGAACCCGCCTCGTAGTAGTCGTAGGTCATCAGGTTCACGGTGTCGAGGAAACGCGCGGCCGGCGCCATTTCGGTGTGGTCGAGAAATTCCGACGAGGCGCCGGCGGCGATGGTGAGGTAGAGATGACGGTGCATCGGCTTCGAGAGGGCGGTCAGCTTTTCACGCAGCTGTTTGAGCAGGAGAGTGAAATTGCGTTTGTCTTCTGTGCGATGACGGTTGCCTGCGCCCGGCAGTCCGGGATACTCCCAGTCGATATCGATGCCGTCGAGGTCATACTTCGTGACGAGCGCGGCGGCGCTGTCGGCAAAGGTGGCGCGGCTCTGCGCGTTGAGGGCAGCATCGGAAAAGCCGCCGGAGCCGAGCCATCCACCGATAGAGAGCAATATGGTGAGCGAGGGATTCTGCTGGCGCAGTGCCGTCAATTGCGTGAGATTTGCGCCGTCGTCAGGCGTCGGGAGGACGACGTGGCCGTCTTTGATAACCGCGAAGGCGTAGTTGATGCGCGTCATCGCGTGAGCATCCACCTGCCCCGATTGCAAAGGGCCGCCCTGCGCGAAGACGTAACCAACGATCACGGATTGAGAAGCCTCCGGCGGGGTCTTGGAATACGCGACGACCGCAGCGGAAAGAGCGAAGCTGAGAAGCAGAGAGGCTCGGAGCATGCGAGCTCGTATTTGCCGGCGGTCGATCACTTGAGATTCAGACCGAGGGGTTGAATCAGGGGATCTGCGGCCTGCGTTCGTGAGGTTGTATGCGGCAGGCAGTGTCGCTGCGCCGGCAGCGGCGAAGCAAAAGACCGCGTGACATGGAAACGATCCATGATGACGTAGCGGGTGCGGACACCGCCGATGGTCTGCGGGAGATTCGCGGGAATGTTGCGGCGATCGACGTAGACGACCAGCGCCGCCTCGCGGGGATTATCGAGGCTTTGCCCGACGCCGACGCCGAAGAAGGCAGGATTTTGCCGCATGAGCAAACGCGCCATTTGCCGTTTGACGGCGAGAGCCGGGGTAAGCGCAGCCGGAGAAAGAGAGGGCGCGCTGTTGAGCGGAATCGAGAGCGGAGCTGCGCCGTTCGCTACCGAACGCGCATCGGTCGGGATCACGACGGTGCGGACGCCCGAGACGAGCTGCGGCACGGCTGCCGGCGAATTCCCATTCACGTAGAAGATCACGGAAGCTTCGCCGGGATGATCGCTGCTCTTGCCCATCGCGACGCCCAGAATGCCGTCGCCGGGATTGGCAAGCTGACGCGCCACGTCGAGAGCGCGGCGAACCCTGCTGATCTCCCCATCAGCCAACGCCTGCCTCTGCGCTGCCGTCACTGTGCTGTCGCCGTAGCTGAGGCAGCTCACGGGATGATCTGCGCTGCCGACGAAGGTGAGGCTGGCGTTCCCCAACTGGGATGCAAGCTCAGTCAATACGTCCCCGGCAGGGTTGGCGACGCCCTGAACAACGCCCGCGGCATCGGTGCCTCCGGCAAAGTAGAGGCCGACCGGCTCGGCATTGGCGGTATCCACCAGCAGAGCGCCGGAATCTCCCGCGTCGCTGAAGCGATCGCCACTCACGCCGATCTGGTCCGTGAACGTCTTCGTCATGTACGGCCGTGTTTCCGCACAGTCCTGAAAATAGTCAACCGACACATCGACGCTGACGGCAGAAACTCCGCCACAAGTGAGGCCGGTGGTTCGGCCGCTTTTCGCCACACGCATCTGCAATCCCGCAGCTTCTCCCTTGCCGGCGCCTGTGGAGATGCCGGGAGACGCCGCCGCCAGTGTGCCGTCGGGCTCACGGCTGCCCAGTTCCAGGATGCGGCCGGCGGAATCGACAGAGTGCGATGCCACTTCTGCGATCGCCGCGTCAGCGTTGGTGAGTTTCGAGTCCAGCGGAAGCCAGGTTGTAAGTGCGCCTACAGGCACGGTTCCCGCGCCGTCTCCGTTGGGCGTGCAGTTGTTGTCAATCAATCCCGGCTGCACCACAGCGTCGCCTGACCGCGCATGATCGCTGCGGGCGAGCACGTGGTTATTGCTCAGCAGGTATTGCTTTCCGCCGCCATCCTGCACAAGTGCGCCCAGGGTCCCGCTGCAGCAGTCAATAATCGTGTTGCCCTGGGCATCGAAGTCGCTGTTGTTACCGCCGGAACTGCCAAGGAGCATGGGCGCGGCCAGGGGTCTCTGATGGCCGGCCGGGTTGCTCACGATCCCTGAGGCATTCAGCAGCACCGCCGCCTGAGTCTTCGCGGGCAGCCCACTGGCGCTCGCCACAATATAGGTCACGCCGGTCGATTGCACAGTTGAAGGAGCGTTGTAAGTGACGCTGCATGATGTGAATGCACGGTCAGTGTGCTGGCAGATGGGCGCGGTTAAAGAGCCTTCACCACCAGTTGAACCTGTCGGCGAATCCGCGAGAGCAAAGTGAATCGAAGCTCCCCCGCCGGCTTCGGCGAGTACGCCGCTGACGCTGACGCTGCCATTCGGCCCGAGAGCCACGTTCTCTGGCGTGAGCGGCTGAAGAAAACCGGGCGTCACTTCAAGTGTGCGCGTCGCGCTGACGGCAGGATCGGCCTTCAGGCTGGCGGTAACCTGCACTTCGGCGCGATCCGAAGTCAGATAACCGGGAGGCGTGTACTGCCCGCTGGCACTGATCGTTCCCGGACCAGCAGTGGCGTCGCCGCCTGAAAGGGTCCAGATCACCGGGCCGGCCAGCTCGGAATGCCGCCCAGCCGAAAACTGCAGCACCGCATTTCCAGCCCGGTTCGTTGAATTGCAGCCCGTGCAGTTGGTATCGATCCGCGAGGTATTGGGCGAAATGGCGAAAGCGTCGCCAGCGGCACGGTTCGCCGCAACGGGGCCACCGCCGCAGCCGGTAACTACAGACAGGGCAAGGACAAGCCCGATCGCAAAGGTCTCCGCCCATCTCGAACGCGCTCTGACAGAGGCCCGGCATGCGGGGGCAACTGACTGATTCATCGAATTTTGCGCTATTGCAGCCAAATTACCGGGGCCATCGGGGGCGCGGAAGTTCGCGTCAGGGGATTGTCAACCTCAAGCGTACTCCATCTCCAGGAAGGGTACGCGGTTTGCCGCCAGGCCAACATTCAGAAATCGAGGTAAATAACACAAAAGGAACGTTGACGTCACGAAAACACCACTGTTCGTTCTGGCTTAAGGGATTCCGAAGCAACCGTCGCGGGGGGCATGGGGCACGTCATCCATGATGAGTCCGGCCAGTCCACCATGTTGATTGTTGCAGTGGTTGGACTTTCCTGATGGGCTTCGTCGCAATTGGGCTCGATGTAGGCTATCTCTTCCACGAAAAGCGCATGGCGCAGGCGGCAGCTGACTCGGCGGCCGTTGCCGCGGCAGAGGAATTGAGTTCTTCGAATACGGCGAATGAGCAGACGGTGGCAAACGCCATGGCTGCAGCCAACGGATTCGATCCAAACGCGAGTATCAATCCCGCGACCGTGACGTTGAAGACGCCTACTTCGGGCAGGTGGGGGGACCCTGACCCCGACGACTACTTTCCCCGATGGAAACGAAAACCCAGGCAGCAGAGTACAGGTTTCGGTCACCTATTCCTTTCCCGTAACACTGCCTTTTGTTCCGAAGGGCTCTATCGCAATGTTGAGTTCGTCGACGATGTATTTCATACAATAGTTCCGGCGTTACTTGCAGGTATTGCCATTCGGGGTGTTGCTGAGTGCCTTGCGCGGCCTTTGACGCGGCAAAGTTAGCTTAATCTAATTAAAGATCCCCCGCTGAACCTCAATTAGCGTGGTTTGTATGTTGAGATATCAATCGATTGTAAGTACGAGCTTTGCGAAGTGGCCTGCTTCTTCGAGGCGATGAAGCACTTCGCGTGTACCCGACCAGGGAAATGACTCGAAGATGGGCCGCATCGTCGCCAGCGAAATGGCCCTGTTCATTTCTTCAAAATCCCGGCGCGATCCAACATAGATCCCCCGAATACGCAGTTGCTTGTGGAAGATGAGGGGGAGAGGCAGATCCTCGGCGCGGCCGGCGAGCACCCCGATTTGCGCGATTGCTCCGCCCATGCGGACTGCGCGCAGCGATAAAGGAAGGGTGCCGACGCCACCCACTTCCACCACGAGATCGACGCCGTCGCCGCCGGTCTGCTCCAGCACCCAGCGATCCCATTGCGGAGTCTTGTGGTAATTCACGCCTGCGTCAAGACCAAGGGCGCGCGCCCGCTCGAGCTTTTCATCGCTGCCGGAGATGCCGAGCACGCGGACCCCCATCATGCGCGCGAACTGCAGGGCGAAGATTGAGACTCCGCCAGTCCCCTGGATCAACACGTTTGCCCCCGGCTTGAGGCTCGCCGACGCCAGAGCATTCCACGCGGTAACAGCCGCGCAGGGCAGAGTGGCAGCTTCTTCAAAGCTGAGGTGCGACGGAATCGCGACCAGGCCGGTCGCCTTCAGCACGATGTGTTCGGCCAGGGTTCCATCGATATCGCCGCCGAGGGCGCCTTTAACCCTGTCGCGCGTGGGAGCGCCGTCGAGCCAGTTCTGCATAAAGATGCCGGCAACGCGATCTCCCAGCCTCCACTCGGAGACGCCGGGACCCACGGCCATGATTTCTCCGGCTCCGTCGGAACACGGGACACGTGGAAGGTGCATTTTGGGGTTATAACGTCCGGTTACGACCATCAGGTCGCGGTAATTCAGAGAGGCTGCACGAATTCTTACCAGCACCTCTCCGGGCCCCGGCTGCAGGTCCTGCCGCTCCACAAGCTCCAAGGAATCAATGCCAAATGAAGCGATCTGCCAGACGTACATTGTCATCCTCCGGGCGGCCCCTGGCGTTGAAAGCGAACACTCATGAACAATGGCCCGTTAGAATGAAGATATGGCCCGTGGATGGGAAAGTAAATCAGTGGAGGAACAGATGGCGACTGCCTCGCAGCAGGCGGAGGTCGGATTTGCACGTACGGCGGGTTCGGAAGAACAGCGCAGGCTTGCAGAACAGAAGAGAGCGCAGAATTCCCGCCGCAAGCAGGAGCTGGACTTGCAACGGGAAAACATCCTCTCGCAGCGCACTTCAAGCCCGGCGCGCCGATCGGCGCTGGAATCGGCTCTCAAGCATATTGAAGAGCAGATCGCTGCATTAGGCTAGGCCGCGCTGGGCAGATACGGTCCGCAGCTAGCTCTCGCGGTGGAAGAGAAGCGAGTTAGCCTGCTGCACCGGCGTCATCACGACGCGCGCAATGTTTACGTGCGCGGGGCGGCCTGCCGCCCAGACAATCACCTCGGCGACATCCTGCGCGGTGAGCGGTTTCACGCCCTTGTAGACTTTGTTGGCGCGGTCCTCGTCTCCGCGAAAGCGCACCAGGCTGAAGTCAGTTTGCACCATGCCGGGATCGACACTCGTCACGCGGACCGGCGTTCCCAGCACGTCCTGCCGCAAACCATCGTTGATCGCCCTCTCGGCGGCCTTGGTTGCGCAATATACGGCGCCATTGGGATACGTGATCTCGCCGGCCGTCGATCCAAGATTGATGACATGCCCCCGGCCGCGCACGACCATGCCGGGAACAACCGCCCTGGTGACATAGAGCAGACCCTTGACGTTGGTATCGATCATCTCTTCCCAGTCCTCGATGTGACCCATGTAGAGCTTGTCGAGGCCGCGGCTCAAACCGGCGTTGTTGACCAGGATTTCGATCTCTGCCCACTCGGGCGGCAATTCGTCGATTGCCTGCTGCACCGCGCGCCGGTCGCGCACGTCGAGATCGATGGAATGGACGGCCTTTGCCCCGGCCTCGAGCGCACGCGCAGCAACTTCGGCCAGTTTGGCAGCGCGCCGCGCCGCAAGCAGCAGCCGCGCACCCTCTGCCGCAAACGCCAACGCAGTGGCGGCACCGATGCCGGCGCTGGCTCCCGTGATAAAAACAAGCTTCCCCTCTAGACGCATGATCCTATCCTAACGAAGAATGGCGCGGACGACGGCGTCTGTTGCGAATGCCGATGGTCGGCAATGCCTGAAGGTCCACGATGGAAGCCGGTTACACTAAATTTTCGATGCCGCGAACAGCCAACGCGACGCGCTACGTTCTCCCTCTGCGTGAGGGCGGATCGCTGCCTGCGATCGTGGAGGCTGACGATTTCGGACTCTACGTTGTGAAATTCCGAGGGGCTGGGCAGGGAGTTCTCGCTCTCATTGCCGAATTGATTGCCGGTGAAACCGGGCGTGCGCTCGGCCTGCGTGTGCCAGAGATCATCCTAATCAACGTTGACGCCGCGCTGGCCCGCAACGAGCCGGACTATGAGATTCGACAGCTATTGAAAGCCAGCGCGGGGTTGAATCTTGCGCTCGACTATCTGCCCGGGTCAGTCACCTTCGATCCGGCGGCGCGCGATACCGTGGCTCAGGATGAAGCTTCATTGACGGTGTGGTTCGATGCGTTCACACAGAATGTGGACCGCACGCCGAAAAACGCCAACCTGCTGCTGTGGCATCGCAAGCTCTACCTCATCGATCACGGCGCCGCGCTTTTCTTTCACCATGACTGGCCGACGATGCAGAGGAAGATCGCGTCTCCTTTTTCCGAAATCAAGCATCACGTCCTGCTGCCGTGGGCTTCTGAGATTGAGGCTGCCGGGAAGCTAGCCCGCGAGAAGCTGACGCGCGCCCCGCTGACGGAGATCATCGCAGGGGTGCCGGATGCCTGGCTCGAAGCCGTGCCGGGCGGATTGAGCGCGTCGCAAAGACGAAGCGAGTATCTGGATTTTTTTGTCAAACGGCTAGCGTTGTCGCAGATCTTTGAAGAGGAGGCGATCCGTGCCCGCTCAAGCCTCGTTTGATTACGCAATCCTGCGCGTGGTGCCGCGGGTAGAACGGCAGGAGTTTGTGAACGCCGGGATCGTGGTGCTTTGCCTCGAAAAGCGTTACCTCGCCGCCGGCATTCGCTTCGACCGCACGCGCCTGAAGGCACTTTGGCCCGAGGTAGATGTCGATCTGATCGATGAACACCTGAAGGCCGTCGCGCGCATCTGTGAGGGCGATCCGGCCGCCGGCCCGATCGCGCAGCTCTCCCAGCGCGAGCGATTTCACTGGCTGGTCTCGCCGCGCAGCACGGTCATTCAGCCGTCGCCGGTACACTCCGGCATCTGTGATGGCACAGAGAATCTGCTTGCGCGACTGGAACAGCAGTTTCTTGCGTGAACCTTCCTTCCAACGCTGGTCTGAGAAATTCACGGTTACACTGAACAAACATGACAATCCTCGAGGTCATTGTCCTGGCAATCATCCAGGGACTGGCTGAACTGCTTCCGGTTTCAAGCTCGGCTCACGTGGTCGTGGCCGAAAAACTGATGGGGCTTGACCCCTCGTCGCCACAGATGACGCTGCTGCTGGTGATGCTGCATACCGGAACAATGTTCGCTGTGATTGCCTACTTCTGGAAGGTCTGGAAGAAGACTTATTTTGCGAGCCGGCCTGCATTTCGGCAGGCTGCGGGCCTTGTGATCTGGGCGACGTTCCTCACCGGCGTTGTGGGCGAGTTGCTCAAAAAGTTGATCGAGAAGACGCTCTTCCGAGGCGCAGCGAATACGGAGATCGAACAGCTCTTCAGCCGCCTGGACCTGATTGCGCCGGCGCTCGCGGCCGTCGGGGTGCTGATCCTCGTCGCCGGCCTCCTCGAGAAGCGCACTTCCTCCGAATTGGCACTGAAAGGCGGCGCGAGCGAGGCACTGAGCTTCAAACAGGCAGGGTGGATGGGCATTGTGCAGGGGCTGGCGCTTCCCTTCCGCGGATTTTCGCGGTCAGGCTCCACAATCTCCGCCGGAATGCTGGTGGGCGCGGCAAAGGAAGCCGCGGAACGCTTCAGCTTCGCACTCGCCGTCGTGTTGACGCCGGTCGTCGTTGGAATGGAGTTCATGCGCATGCTGAAAGCGGCACATGGAAACTCCGTCGAGCTGCGTGGCTCGCTGGGAATGAGCCTGATGGGAGCGGCCTTCTCGTTTGCCGCCGGCCTGGCGGCGTTGAAGTGGCTGAGTAGTTGGCTCGAAAGCGGCCGGTGGTATCTCTTCGGCATCTACTGCCTGCTGGCATCCGCCGCCGTTTACTATCTGCACATGCGCGGGTTCTAGCGCGGCAGAGGCGGCTTAGAAGACCAGAGGCAAGAGGGGGACCCTTCGGGTTACTGCGGCGTAACCAGATGATGGGCGATCGCGAAGAGCGCCAGCTCAAGACGGGTTGAGACGCCGGTCTTATCGAAGATGTTTGACAGGTGGCGCTTCACGGTCTCTTCACTCAGGGAAAACTGCTTGGCGATGTCGCGATTGCTGCAACCTTCAACGATGCAGCCAACTACTTCGAGCTCGCGGGGGGTAAGGCCGTAGGTCTTCTGTTGCGGAGGCGCGGCCTGCTGCATCAGGTCATGGAGGGCCGAGACCAGGTTGACGACGCGCTTGCCGCCGATCCAGTAATCGCCCGAGCAGACAGTGCGGATCGCGGTTTTGAGGTGACCGGCGAGAGCGTCTTTCAGAACGATTCCGCGGGCGCCGATGTGCAGCGCCTCGATGATCTGCTGGGTGGTAATAGTCGAGGTAAGCAGCAGAATCTTGACGGAGGGGGAACCCTTCATGATGGCCCGCATGGCCTCAAGCCCGGGCAGACGGGGCATAGCCACGTCCAACAGGAGGATATCCGGTTGCAGTTCGAGAGTCTGTGTGATCGCCTCGTCGCCGTCTTCAGCCTCGCCGATGACGTCGAAGCCCTCTTCTGCGGTAAGCATGTTGCGTACGCCGATACGAACTACGGGATGGTCGTCCGCCAATATGATTCGTGTCAATCCTTCCACTCGAGCGGCTAACCTCCGTTATTCAGTATCTGATGCGGTGTCACCAACAACTCTACACGAACGGGGCCTGTCTGGACCCTTCGCCAAATCAGAAAAGAAAGCTAATGTAACTATGCTGGAAACTCTGCCTCAAGCTTACGCTTCAGGCTTTCGGCAGCCGCCTTCAATTCCCCCAGGATCGAGCCGGAGTTACTCAACTGGTCACCCTCGGCCTCAAGCAGGGCGCCAAGGCGCGATGCTTGCATAACGCCGGCCATTCCACAGCCACCCTTGACGGTGTGCCCGATTCGGCGCACTTCCCCTGCGTCGCCCGCGGCAATTGCCGTTTCAAGGGCAGAAAGCCGCTTCTCCAGGTCCGCCAGAACAGCTTTGTAGATATCACGGACAGCCGATTCCGGCATCATCTGCCGAAACTGTGACAGGGTTTCCGAGTTTATGACCGGCACATCGGCGGCTACGAAGCTTTTTACCGGTTCCCGGCCAGGTCCGTCGAGTAACTTCTGTAACGCCTCGAAGCCAAACGGCTTCAGAAGAAAGCCATCCACAGAAGCTCTCAGGTCGGCCGGGGGCTCGCTTCCGCTGATTGTGAAGATCGGTGCCTTTGACCGCTCGCGCAGCTCCTTTACCAGATCCAGACCGCTGAGACCCTCCATCTGCACGTCAGCCAGAATCACGTGCGGAGCGCAGATGCCTCCATCCAGCAAGATGAGGGCGGTTTCGCCGTCCTGCGCGGTGTGCAGCGTGTATCCATTCAGTGTGAGAATAGTGGCGACAACTTCTCTGCTGATCATGTCGTCGTCGATCAGCAGGACGGTCGGGAGATCGCGATGAGCGCCGATGTCGAGCACAGGCTATTCTTTCCGGCCGGTGGGGCCCGCGAATCTGCTTCGCGGGGTAAAGCCAGTTCCCGGCGCTACTCTTCCATTACCGAGACCTCATGGAGCCAGCCCGGCGCCTTGAGAAGTTCGCGGGGACGGGAGCCATCTGCCGGGCCCACGAGACCGTCCCGCTCCATCAGGTCGATCAGATGAGCGGCACGGCCGTAGCCGATCCGCAGCCTGCGTTGCAACAGTGAAGTTGATGCTTTGCCGAACTCGAAAACAAGTCGCACGGCGTCGTCGAACATGGGATCGTTATCGTCGCTGTCGCCATTCGCGCCTTCGAGGTTTGTGCGCTCTTCCTTTGGCGAGTCGAGGAAGCCTTCGGCGTACTGGGCAGCTCCCTGCTCTTTCCAGAAATTGACGACGGCCGCGGTTTCCTTCTCGCTCACGTAGGGAGCGTGAATCCGCATGAGGCGGCTCGTGCCCGGCGGGAGGAAGAGCATGTCGCCGCGTCCCAGCAAGGCCTCGGCGCCGTTGGTGTCAATGATCGTGCGGGAATCCACCTTGGTGGCGAGACGGAAGCTGATGCGCGTCGGCACGTTGGCCTTGATGAGCCCGGTGATGACATCGACGCTCGGGCGCTGCGTGGCGAGTATCAGATGGATGCCGACGGCGCGCGCCATCTGCGCCAGACGGGTGATGGATTCTTCCACATTGGATCGATCGAGCATCATCAGGTCAGCCAGCTCATCAATGATGATGACGATGTACGGCAGTGGCTCCTCGGGCTCGCCGTCATCGAAGAGCGAGGGCATCGCGCCTTCAAAGAGCTTGTTGTACTGGTCGATATTGCGGACGCTGCGGCTGGCAAGGAGCTTGAGGCGGCGCTCCATCTCGCGCACGGCATTGCGCAGCGCGTTGGCGGCCAGCTTCGGCTCGGTGATTATCGGCGTAAAGAGGTGCGGAATGCCTTCGTACATGCCGAGCTCGACGCGCTTGGGATCAACGAGAATGAGCCGAACCTGCGCCGGCGTGGTGCGGAAGAGCAGGCTCATGATCATGGCGTTAATGGCCACCGACTTGCCCGATCCGGTGGAACCGGCGATCAGTACATGCGGCATGGAGGAAAGATCAGCCGTAACGATGCGGCCGTTGATGTCCTTGCCCATGGCCAGCGATAGCCGCGATTTGGACCGCGAAAATGTCTCCGACTCGAGCACGTCGCGGAGATGAATGGTTTCGCGCTCGTGGTTCGGCACCTGAATACCGACGGTGCTCTTGCCGGCCATGCGCTCGATGAGGATGCTCTCAGCCCGCATGGCGAGGCAGAGGTCTTCGGCAAGTCCCGTAACGCGGCTGTACTTCACGCCGGCTTCGGGCTTGAACTCGTAGGTGGTGACCATGGGGCCGGGATTGATCTGCACGACCTGGCCGCGCACATCGAACTCTGCGCATTTTTCGACCAGGACCTTGGCTTCCTCGCGCAACTCGTCTTCGCGTACCGCCTGGGGCCCACTACCGGCATTGAGCAGCGTGCTCGCCGGCAGCTTGAAGCCGTTCACATGCTTCGGCGCCACGGTGACAGTTTTTACATCGGTATCGGCGCGCTCGTGGATGGCAATCTCCCGCGGCGCGGACTCTGAAGCCTCAGCGACGGGGCCTGGAGCGGGCGGATTTGGCGTAACACGCGTGGGCTTGATCTCGACGGCGCGCGGAGCCGGTGCAGCGGGAGCCGGAACTGGTACGGGTCTGGCCGCGGAAGGCGCCGGGACCGCTTCGGACTCAGACTGCTCCCATATGTTGGCGCGGCGAATCGGCGTGACCGGAACCCGAGCCTCTGCCGGCTGCGCGGCGGCCCGCTGAAATGCCGGAATCTCGTCGACAGGATCAGACTCGACCGGCCGCTCGCGGCGGCGGAAGAGCGACGCAAGACTGAACGACTTCTTCTGAGACGCTTCCCGGTTCTCCTGCGTGGCGGCATCGATCGATCCTGAAAAGAGACGCTGATCCGGACCTGGCGATGCCTGCTCGGCGCGGATCGCCTCCTGCTCAGCGTGGCGCTCGGCGCGCTCTTCGCGCCAGTTGCGCCAGCGATCGTTCATGGCAATCAGCTGGATCCAGCGGTCCTCAACCATCTGCTTAATGGTCCAGAAATTGATGGCGGACGCAAGATAGAGCCCTGCGAGAGCCAGAACCCCAGCGACCAGCCAGGCGCCCTGCACATTCAGATAGACGATGAGTGTGCCGGCAACGAGCCGACCGATGACGCCTTCCACCGGAAGCGCATGCAGCCAGCGCCAATGCCAGGGCAGCAATCCAAAGATGGTGGGCACGAAGATGACAGAGAACGCACAGCCGACGGCACGCAGCCAGATGGACCCGGCGGAGCGGGAATGCATCCAGTCCCACGCCAGCCCGCCCATCCACAGAGGCAATAGAAACGCCGTGAGGCCAAGCGACTGCAACGCCAGATCGCTGAGCCACGCACCGAAGAGACCTATCCAGTTGTGAACAGCGTGCTGCAATGCAGCATCCGTCGCGGTGCTCCACGAGGCATCGCTGGGGCGGTAGGTGACCAGGGCGAGAAAGAGGAGGACAGACGCCAAGGCAAGCAGAAGCCCTAGAAACACGTTCAGGGCACGGCTGCGCGTCGGCGACAAAGCAATCGGAATGGGCTTCATGTGAGGGACGCCTCCGCTCCCTGGCCTCCGCGGACATGCCACGATTCAGCCGTCGAGCGGACGAAAAAATCCCAGAGCAGTTTCTATTATCCGTGGGGAAAAGCACGTTTCGGGCAAAACGAAGCGGGGGGAACCTTAAAGTCCACCCCCGCCTTTCGTAATCTGGACACTGCCTTAGCTGCCGATCAGTTTGGCGCCCCAGATGAGCAGAAGCAGCCCGACGACGATGCGATAAGCGGCGAAGACGGTAAAGCCGTGCTTCCGCACCCAGAGGAGAAACCACTCCACCACGCCGAGGGCGACGAAAAACGAGACGACGAAGCCGATGGCGAGAACGATCCAGCGTTCACCGGTCATGGTTACGTGGGCTGCTCCGGCGACTTTGCTGCCATGGATCTCTTTGAAGAGGTCATAGGCGGTGGCGGCCAGCATCGTGGGAATGGAAAGCAGAAAACTGAACTCGAGCGCCGAGGGCCGGCTCAGGCCAGCCACCTGCCCGGATGCGATGGTCGACATGGACCGCGAGACGCCGGGGAAGACAGCCGAGAGCGATTGACAGAGGCCGATCCAGATTGCCTGGCCGAGCCCCATTTCCTCCACGCGATTCGTGATCGGCTCGAACCGGCTGGCCCATGCATCAATCGCCCACATCACGATGCCGCCAATGAGCAGGGCCAGCGCGATCACCGTAAGGCTGCCGAGATTCCTGTCGCTCCACTTCTTCAGCAGCAGGGCGGGAATCGAGGTGCAGACGAAGGCGAAGATCGTCATCGACAGCGGGTGATTGAGCCAGTTTCTGTCGCCGCTTTCGCCGCGCGGATAAGAGTGGAGGAACCCAACAATGCGCTGCAGATAAAGGAGCAGAAGCGCAAAAATTGCGCCGGCCTGAATGACGACGGTGTACATCTTCCAGTACGCGTCATCGAGCGGGATCCGCATCAGTGCTTCAGTAATACGCAGATGAGCGGTGGAGCTGACCGGGAGAAATTCAGTAAGGCCCTCGACGATGCCCAATATGACCGATTGAATGTAGACGTTCAAAAAACCCCTCCGGAGTGATTCCGCAGATCGGGAAATGAAAGCAAAAAGATCAGGAAGCCTTACTCACGGTCTATGCCGTATACCGGGATTCCCTGGTCGAGCTTGTACACCAACGTCAATGCCCGCCATGTGTAGTCGGACTGCGGGAACTTGTCTTTCAGCCGCGATGCGATGTCGCGCGCATGATCGTGCGCTTCCTGCTGCTTCTTGTCGTTGCCATCGGCGGCATACATGTCGCTGAGAACAGCCTGGCGATAAGCAGCTTCATAGAGCGCCCGAGGAGTTTTGGGGCTGTCGGGATGCTCGGCGGCATACTTCTCGTAGATCTCGGATTCCTTTTCCGGGCACTTGGTGGACCCTTGCCAGTCGCCGCAGAGCTTGTTGTCGATCAGGTCGAAATCTGCGAGATCGGCCTGGCGCGTATGCGGATAGTTCTTAATGACCTTCTTGAGCTGCTCCTCATCCATCTGGTTGCGCATGTAGGGGTCGCGCTCTTTTGCCGATGGCAGCGCGCTGAAGTCACTCTTCTGAACCTGCCAGAGGATGTCCGCTGCGCGCCAGGCTGCCTCAGGCGCGAGCGGCGAGTTGGGAAACATCTCCGCCAGCCGCCGATAGAGCAGGCGGGCACTTTGTGCCGCATTCGCCGGGCCGCGAGGATCGCTGGCCAGGGCTTCCTGGTTCTCGGCAGCGCCCATCAGGATCGCATCGCCATTCGGAGCACCTTCAACGACAATGCCCCGCCCTTCGATCCATCCGGAGATGGGCGGCGGAACCTCATCGGCTCCGAAAACCGGCTGATCGGATGTGTGTTCCTCCACGATGTCGGTGTTGGCGTAGACGCGCAGCCACTGGTTGCTCTTCTCCGCCACGACCATCTCTCGGCCGATTTGCACGCGGCTCACTTTCTGCGAGTTCTTGTCGGGAGAGATGTAGAGCCACGTCACGCGCAGAGCAGTCGCCCGAGGGCCGGCGATCGGTTTCTGTATCTGGTCCCGCTTCTGATCGCCATGCGCAAAGATGGCAGCGCACACAACGAGGGCCATTGCGGCTGCTCGGAGCGCGTGAATCTGAGGTTTCATCACGGAAGAGATCATAGTTCAACGACGCGGCGCAGAGCTTTCGGTAAGCACCGCGGCGAGCAGAGCCGGGTCGACATTGCCTCCGCTGATGACAGCAACGGCGTGCCGATAGGGCGGCAGCTCGGCTGCATGAAAGAGGAGCGCTGCTGCGGCGACGGCTCCGCTGGGCTCGGGAACGAGACGAGCCGTGGCGACAATCGCCCGCATCGCCGCGCGAATCTCAGCTTCAGTTACCGTAACGATGCGATCAACGAAGGCCTGGATGTGCGCAAAGTTGCGAACGCCCACGCTCTGCGTCCGCAGGCCATCGGCGATAGTCCGCGTGGTCTTTTCAGCGGGCCACTCCACTACCCTGCCGGCGCGAAAGCTCTCCGCGGCATCGCCTGCCAGCTCCGGCTCGACGCCGACGATATGCGCATCAGGCTTGAGTTGTTTCACAGCAGCCGCGATGCCGCTGAGAAGGCCGCCTCCACTTACCGGCGAGAGAATCATGTCCACCTCGGGAAGCTGATCGACGATTTCAAGGCCGCAGGTTGCCTGGCCGGCGATGATCTGCTCGTCGTCGTAGGGCGGGATCACGACATAACCATGCGCGCGCACCAGTTCCTCGGCCTTTGCCAGTCGCTCGCTCGACGCCAGGCCGACGTCAACCACTTCGGCACCCAGGGCGATGGTTGCTGCCCGCTTGATGGCCGGCGCATTCGATGGCATCACGATCACGGCTTTCGCGCCGACCGCGCGCGCCGCATAAGCCACGCCCTGCGCGTGATTGCCGCTTGAGTAGGTGATGACGCCGCGGCGAATCTCATCGGGATTGAGTTGCAGAATCTTGTTGGCGGCGCCTCGAATCTTGAAAGCTCCGATCGGCTGCAGGCTTTCGGCCTTGAGCCAGACTTCGCCTGCAACCCCGACAAACGGCGCCCGCACCAAAGGAGTTTTCAGGGCGACTCCGGCGATACGCGCTGCGGCTTCGCGAATCGTTTCGAGCGAGATGAGTGGTTCGGTGGTTGTGCTCATGGCAGATATTTTGAAGGCACGGGGCCTGCAGTGGTATCCGGTTCCCAGAGAATCGAAAGCACCTTCCACTGCGAACCATCGAAAACGGCCTGGATGCTGTTGATGCCGGTCATTTCAGGCTTGCCGTCAGGCGTGGGGCGAATCTCGTAGGTGCTCCACAGATGAGCGAAGTGGCCGTAGGTTTCGGTCGTTACCTTGATCTGGCGCTCGATAGAAGGCTTCGCTGCCGCGTTTAGCGACGGCCGCAATCCAGTCATCGGCGGTGAGAACGTGTGGCGAGAAGCTGCCGTCCTGCAATTTGCGCACGGGAGAAAGACGCGCATCCGGCAGCAGAATCGCTCGCAGGCAGGTGCGGTCTTTGTTGCCCGGCCCACTCACCGCATCATCGAGGGCCGTGGTCAACTGAGCCAGGGTTGCGGTCGACGGGCAGGACGCAGATTGGCTCTGCTGGGCGCGAAGAGCAGGGACGAACAGGACAGCCAGCACGACGGCGATCGCGATGCAGCGCATTGTCTGTCCCTCCCGTAAATGGGTTGCAGGCTGCTCTTATATTTCGAGGATCACCGGCATGATCAGCGGCCTGCGGCCGGTGGTCTTCTGGATCATGCGCTTCAGCTCCACGCGCACCTTCTCCTTCACCATGCCGTAGTCGGATTTTTCTTCGCTGGTGAGGCCGTCGAGCGTCCTGAGGACCACGTTGCGGGCATCCTCGGTGATATCTGCCCCGCCGAAACCGCGCATCACCATCTCCGGCTCGCGCTCCACCTTGCCTGTGCGCTTGTTGATGGCAAGCACAGCCAGCACGATGCCGTCTTCGCTCAGCACGCGGCGATCACGGATGACCAGGTCTTCGACGACATCAATGGTTGAACCGGAATCGATAAGGATGCGGCCCGCGGTCACCTTGTCCTTCTTGATCGCGTCGTCCTTGTCCAGTTCGAGCACGTCACCGTCTTCAATGACGATGGCATGCTCGACCGCGCCGGTCTCCATCGCGATCTGAGCGTGACGCCTGAGGTAGCGATAGTCTCCGTGCACGGGGATGAAGAACTTGGGCCGCACGAGATTGATGAGCAGGCGCATCTCTTCCTGGCTGCCGTGGCCGCTCACATGGATCAGGCCGTGCTGTCCATCGTCGTAGATCACATTGGCATCGCGGCGGAAGAGGTGATCGATGACGCGGAAGATGCCCTTTTCGTTGCCGGGAATAATGCGCGAGCTGAGAACAACGGTGTCGCCCGGCTCGATCTTGGCGTGCTTGTGGTTGTCCACTGCCGCACGGCTGAGGGCGCTCATCGGCTCACCCTGCGTTCCGCTGATGAGAACCATGAGCTGCTCGGGCGAGTAGTCGCGCATCTGGCCGGGATTGATGACGAGGCCCGGTGGCAGATCGAGATAGCCCAGGTCCTGCGCGATCTCGGTGCTTTCCATCATCGACCGGCCAAGCACAGCAACCTTGCGCCCGTGCCGGCGAGCCAGTTCCATCGCAATGCGAATGCGAAAGATCGACGAAGAGAAACAGCTGAAAAAGAGCTTCCGCTTGGTACGCGAAAAGATTTCGTCCAGACGCGGCCGCACCGCAGACTCGGACGGCGTGTAGCCTGGACGCTCAACGTTGGTTGAATCCTGCAGGAGCGCAAGCACGCCGCGCTTGCCGTATTCGGCAAAGGTGTGCAGGTCGAAAGGCTTGTTATCGAGCGGCGAAAGATCGATCTTGAAGTCGCCTGTGTGAATGACGACGCCGACCGGCGTGTCGACCGCAAGCGCCACGCAATCGACCAGCGAGTGCGTTACACGGATGGGCTCAATGGTGAACGGGCCGATGGTGAACTTCTGGTGTGGGGTAATCTCGATCAGCTCGATCTCATCGAGCAGCTCATGCTCTTCGAGTTTGCCCTCGACGTAGGCCAGGGTGAACTCCGTGGCGTAGACGGGAACCTTGATCTCGCTCAGGATCCATGGCAGACCGCCGATATGGTCCTCGTGGCCGTGGGTAAGAATGATCGCCCGGACATGCTGCTTGTTTTCAACAAGGTAAGTAATGTCGGGCACAACGATATCTACGCCGAGGAGTTCGCTCTCAGGAAACATGAGACCGGCATCGATGACGATGATGTCGTCTTCCCAGCGGAGCGCGAGGCAATTCATTCCGAATTCGCCGAGGCCGCCGAGGGGGATGATTTTTAGCTTCTTGGTTTGCATCTTTCAAGTCTGATGCTATCAGGGAACGCGGCATGGAGCACGATTCCGGCTGGCCACAATCTGGTTGCAATCGCAAGCCGCCCAGTGTAGCGTGCATTCCTGCACGTAATCTCTCCGAATACGGAGTGACGGGACCCATTCAGATCATCCCAATGCTTTTGGAGGAGTTGCGATTCCGATGAGCCTGCGTACTTACCTGAACTATGGCGGCAACTGTGCCGATGCATTCAAGTTTTACGAAACGAATCTCGGCGCAAAGATCAACATGCTGATGACGTTCGATCAAATGCCCGGACCGGCACAAGTACCTCCCGGTCTGGCCGGGAAAGTCCTGCATGCCAGCATCGACATCGCCGGCACGACGGTGTTGGCCAGCGACGTGCCAGCTGATCGTTTTCAACCGATGCGGAGCGTCTACCTGTGCCTCAGCGTTGACAGCGACGCCGAAGCGGAGCGGATTTTCAAGCTTCTTTCTGAAAACGGCGAAGTCTTCATGCCCATGCAGGAGACGTTCTTTGCTTCGCGCTTTGCACAACTGAGAGACCGGTTCGGCACCTCGTGGATGATTCTGCATGACAAGCCGATGGGAGCGCCGCAACCGTAGCAGCTTGCGGACAGAGGCGCAACCAGGCATTATGACAACTGCCTGATTGCGCCCGCTCTGCGACCTCTGACGAATCTCAGGCCAGCGCGCTTTCCGCAGCAGCGCCCAGCGTTTTCAATCCCGCATCCACATCCTTACCCAGATGGACGCGCAAAGCCCGGCGGCCTCGCGCCTCAAGCACTGCAAGATCGCCAGCCGCCTGTGCGGCGATCACGATACCGAAGCTGTATTTCTGGCCTGGGATTGCGAGGTCTGCGGCGTGATCGGCGGTGATCTGGAGAAAGACGCCGGTGTTCGGCCCGCCCTTGTAGTCCTGGCCGGTGGAGTGAAGGAAACGCGGCCCGAAGCCAAGGCAGGTCGCCACCTTCTTTGTGTCGCGAGCCTTGTGCCGGAAGCCTTGAATAATCCGCTCGTGCCCCGGGAACATGGCAATGAAGGCGAGCGTGGCAAAGTAGTCGCCAGGGCGCACCTGGTCGAAGTGCGCTCGCAGATAGCCGGCCAGCGTGGGCTTGGATGCAGCACTCTTGAGCTTTGCTGCATAGGCGTCGGTGGCGTACAGGTCGATGCCGGAGTCTGAAGCAAAAGGCGTGCGCTCGGGCAGTTTGCCGGTCTTTTCATACTCCGTGGTGAGAGCGCGGGTCTCCACCTTGGCCGACTCGACATCCGGCTGATTGAAGGGATTGATGCCCATCACCGAGCCTGCGACGGCAGTAGCTACTTCCCATGTAAAGAATTGGCCGAAGATTTCATACTGCTCGTGTATGTCGAAGCGGACGACCGGATGGCCGGCGGCGGCGAGTGCCGCGACCTTCGCGTCAAGGCCTGCATCCGTTGTGCCGGCAAGGCGCACGTACGCAAAGATGCGGTCCTTTCCATACACCGAGGGGGGGCCGATTTCTTCGCGGTCAACCGGCGTGATGCCCTTGCCCAGCTTGCCGGTGGACTCGGCGATCAGCTGCTCAAGCCACGCGCCGAGATCATAAATCTCCGGCGAGGTGAAGATGGTGATCTTGTCGCGCTTCGCATTGTGGGCGCTGCCGAGAATCAGGCCAAGTTGCACGGCTGCGTTGTCCGGCAGGCCCGTTTTGGCAGCCGCAACCGCTTTTGCGGCTTCTGCGAGCAGCTTCGGCGTGTCGAGCCCTGCGGCTGTCGCAGCGATGACGCCGAAGTTCGAGAGTGCAGAGTAGCGGCCGCCAATCTCCGGGTCGCCGTAAAAGATGTGGCGGAAGCCGTCGGCCTTGGCAACCTGCTCCATCTTCGAACCGGGGTCAGTGATGGCGATGAAGTGGTTGCCTGCATTGCCGGCGCCAACGGCTTTCTCCATCTCGGCGAAGAAGTATTGCTTGAGGATGTTGGGCTCAAGCGTTGAGCCCGACTTGCTCGCGACAACGACAAGGGTGCTTGCAAGATCGACCTTGTCCCGCGCGGCCTTTACCTGTGCAGGATCGGTCGAGTCGACGATGTGGAGCGCGGGATATCCCGCTTGCTGGCCGAAGGTGACTGCAAGAACCTCGGGGCAGAGACTCGAGCCGCCCATGCCGAGCAGGAGAAGAGAGCTGAATCCTGCGCTCTTTACCTCATCAGAGAGTTTCCTGAATGTGGCGAGGTCTTTCTGCTGGCGCTCGACAATGTCAATCCAGCCCATCCACTTCTCTTCCCCGTCCTTTGTCCAGAGGGAAGGATCCTTCTTCCAGAAGCGCGCGATCTTGTCGTTCGATTTCCAGTCGGCGACAGCCGCATCGACGGCGGCGCGAAGGTCGGGGGGCAATTCATATTGAAAGCTCATAGCGCGGTTGATCCTCCATCAGAAATTTGGGTTCGGAAATGAGAGATGGTTGACGAGCTGCTGGACAGGTCAGCCTGAAGATCAGCTGGGCCAGCGCGGAGAGATGCGGATCAGGTCGAGCCCGCCGAGATCCTGAATGGCAAAGATCGGCGATGTGCCCGGCACGGCGATGATACTGCGCGAGGGCAGTTCCAGTTCCCCAAAGCCTGGACTCGCGAGGCGTGCGGAACCCTCGGCGGCGAAGAGATAAGAGAGCCCTGCCGGTGATTCACCCTTGCCGCGCAGGGTACCGCTTGGCCTGCTCACCTCGACCGGAATCCGTTCAACGCAAAAGTATTCTGAATCAACCAGGATTGTCCTGTCGGCCAGCTTCTGCGGCGCAACCTTGCCCGCCCGCGTGACAAGGCGTGTTGCCTCGATCGATTTTTCAATGTGCAGCTCGCGAGGGCGCCCGTAGTCGTACATGCGGTATGTGATGTCGCTGTTCTGCTGCGTCTCAAGCAGGATCGATCCGGGCCAGATGGCGTGCACCGTTCCCGCATCCACGAAGACCATATCCCCCGCGGCAATGGGCAGAAGCCGGAGGCTCTCTTCGAGGGTTCCGCTCCGAATTTCACTTCTTACCTGCTCGAGCGTGACTCCGGGGTCGAAACCGACGGCCACCTGCGCATCAGGCTCGGCTGCCAGGGCATACCAGCACTCGGTCTTGCCCCTGGGCTGACCGTATTTTTGCGCAAGCGTATCGTCGGGGTGGACCTGCACGCTCAACTTTTCGCGCGCGAAGATGACTTTGATCAGAAGCGGAGAGTCCGCTACCTGCGAATCCGGCCCAAGCAGGGCCGCCGGTGACTCGCGAAAGACAGCGCCCAGGGTCTTGCCGGTATTGGGTCCGGTAGCTACTAGGCAATCATCGCCGGTCAGCCACACTTCGCCGATCGGCTCTCCGTCGGCAACGCGGTCATACCACGGTCGCAGGTCCTGAAACCCCCAGACGCGGGACACAAATCTGGGCTTAACCCGAAACGGCGAAAGCGCTGCGAACACGGCTTCCTCTCGAACAGGCTTAGGGGTCCTTCGAAATAGTCCGAAACCTGCCATCTCTTCAGCGTGCCGAAGATGCATGCACTTCAAATGCGCGCGCAAACCCAACTGTAGCAGAAGAGCGCGAAGCTATGGTTGACCTTGAGTTACAGCCCCTGAGAGTCTGGCGCATTGAGATCGCAATGTCTGATTGTCGGAGGCCAGTTGACCTGTGTAGAGTTTCCAGTGCGCCACCAGAGGCTCATTGGCTCGCAACCAATTTTCGGGCCATTCCTGTCGCCTTTTGAGGGAGTGGATACGTCACTAGGTGTAGCGCAGCCAAGAACCGACTGGTGAAAGCGTGATGCGAAGGGTGATTTTGTTCGGGTTTGTTGCGGTCCTGGCGCTTCCGGCGCTGGGCGCGAAACGGGTAACCGTTGCCCAGTTGGAAGAGGTGTTGGCCGCAGACAATGCTTCACACCGAGCCGACTTCGATGAGGCGAGAGAGATTGGCCGTCTCGAGATGACTGAACAACTGACCGATGAGGCGCTGAACCACTTCGCAGCAACGCTGAAACTTGGCCCCAGAACCGCGCTGGCACTGCAACTGCTCTCGGACCAGTCAGCATTTCTCAATCCTCCCACCGATGAAGTACCGGCAACCGAGCCTCCCGACGCCGCAGCCCGGCAGAGAATGGTGGCTGCCGCGCGCGCATACGCCGTGCAAACCTGGTCGCGGATGCCCAACTTTTTCGTGACGCGCGTGACGAATCGCTTCGATGATTCCCCACACGTGCTCGCCAAGGGAGACTGGCCGGTTGACCTGGGCTTGCAGCCGACGGGTAAAACCAGCCGCGAAGTGACCTTCCGGAACGGTAAGGAAGTGCAGGACACGGATGCGGCCGGAGGCAACAAGAAGATTCAACAGGAAGCGGGGCTGCGAAGCTGGGGTGAATTTGGACCCGCATTAACCGTCGTTCTCGGCGACACGGCTCAGCGACCGCTCACATTCAGCCACTGGGAGAGGACATCTGCCGGACTTGCGGCGGTCTTCACGTATACGGTGCCGCGCGAAGCTTCCCACTACCAGGTCACCTATCAAACTCCATCTCAGACCGTGATCGGCCGGACCCAGTTCGGCTACAGCGGGCAGAGCCGCACAGCCCAGCAGGTGGCAAACATCCCCAGGCAGACGGAGTATTTGACCACTTCAGAGAATCCCGCCTACCACGGAACCATTTCAATCGATCCGACAACCGGGGCCGTGATGAGGCTGACAATACAGGCCGGCTTGAGCATAGGCGCTCCGCTTCTGCGGGCCGAGACGATGGTGCAATACGGGCCGGTGACGATCGGGAACCGCCAATTCATCTGCCCGGTTCGCAGCGTCGCCATCTCTGAACTGGACCGGAAGGCGGGCGGCGCTGCGATGGCGCTGAACGGGGTCGATAATCCCTCCGCCTGGGGTGACGTGAGATCTGCATCGGGCAAAACGACCATTCTGCTAATCAACGAAACACAGTTTGTCGAATACCACCGGCTGGGCTCGACCACGCGCATTCTGACGGACAACGCCGCGATAACAGCAACGCCGAGCCCAGACGCGCCTCCTGACCCTGCGGCCGTCCCGCCTGAGAATACTGCAGATCCTGCAGCGGCCAATGCGCCGGGAGCTGCCCAGCCAATTGGAGCACCCGTTGCGGCGATGGAAGCCCAGCCTTCGCCCCCCGCTGGGCCGCTGGCCACACCGCCTGCTGCACCGGCGCCCGCACCCGCGCCTCCGGCGCAGCCCGCGATTCCAGAAGTGACGATGGCGGAGGCGACGAGCCTGCCAAATCAGCCTGCGAGCGAGCAGGATGCAGGCGATGCGAGTGCTTTTTCGCTCAAAGTTACATCGAGGCTGGTCGATGTAGGCCTGGTGGCGTATGACAAAAAAGGCCATCCCGTAACCGATCTGAAAGCAGGCGAGCTGGAAATCTACGACAACGGCCAGAAACGGGATATCCGCTCATTCGCCCCCCCCGCCGCGATGCCATCGGCGACCTCTGCTCTTCCGGGGCCGCAGCCGTTGACGGCGGCGGACGTGCCCGAGCCCGTGTTTTCGAACCGTGCGACCAATGCAACAGCCGATGGTCCGGCATCGACCATGGGATCTGACGTTGGATCGACGATCCTCGTCATCGATGAGAGCCACATCGCGTGGGACGACATGAATCTTGCGCGCGGGCAGATTCTGAAGTTTCTCAGCTCTCTAGCTCCCGGTGAGCGCGTGGGCCTTTACGCGATGAACGGCCTGGGCTTTCGCGTGTTGACAGAGGTAACCGCGGACCACGCCGCCTTGCTTGCGCAAATGCGGAAATTCATGCCTTCGGCCCACTCCGTCTCAGAGGCACAGGAAGAGGAGACGCGCAATCGGCAGCATTTTGACGAGGTTCACAACGTCAGTGACTTGAACTCAGTCAACGGCAACCACACCGAGGTAGCGGACGCATCGACGCCGATTGATCCTCAACTGATGACGATGGGCGACGATCCGGCGCGCGCTGCCTTCGTGGTGCTCACTCAGGTGGCGCGCCATCTTGCGGCTATTCCCGGACATAAAAAAGTGGTCTGGATATCGAGCGATAACGTGCTGGCAAGCTGGCAGGACCAGACGGTCGGCATCGAGAAGAGCCCGAAGGACGAACGCGCGTTTGCGCTGCACGTGGAAGAGACTATGAACGAGGCGCACGCGGCCGTATATCCCTTCGACGTTTCGCAACTCGAGGGCGGCGCCATCACCGCGGATGTGCAGCATCGCAATGTGGAACTGACGCAGGCCGCCGCCGACACAGCCAGCCTGGCTCCGGGAAGCGCCTCGCAAGCACGGAACATGACACCCGGCCGCATCAACGCGGAGATGAGCCAGGACATTCATCCCGTGCAGGGACCGGTGCGCGATGTTGCCGCTGCCACCGGCGGCCGTGTGATCCGACGCTCGGGCGATCTGACTGCGCAGCTGGACAGCATCGTCGCGGATGAGCGCGGAACCTACATGCTTAGTTTCTCACCCCAGAACCCGCCTGATGGTCAGTACCACTCGATTAACATCAAGGTCACCGGCCGGCGCGGCCTCACGCTGCGGTATCGCACAGGCTATCTTTTTGAGAAAGAGCCCGCAACGCTGAAGGAGCGGTTTCAGCAGGCGGTGTGGCGGCCGGCAGACGTGAACGAGATTGCAGTGACCGCCGATGTGAACCCCGGGAACCCGGGCGCCGAAGTGAAGATCAACATCGCCGCCGCCGACCTGGGGTTGCGGCAGCAGGGCGACCGCTGGATGGACAAGCTGGATATTTTCTTCATTCAGCGGGATGACGCAGCGCTGCACGCCGCGGTGGAAGGGCAGACCCTGGGCCTGCGCCTCAAGTCGTCTACATATCAACGGCTGCTGCCGACTGGCGTGCCCTTCTCGAATTTTGTCTCACTGAAACACGGCACGGGGTCATTGCGTGTATTGGTAGTGGATGAAAACTCCGGCCGCATGGGGTCGGTTACGATTCCAGTTTCAAACCTGAGGATGTCGCAATAATTGATTCGGCTTTATTCGATCTGGTCGGGTGGCGGCACGGAACAAGCCGCAGCCAAGGCAGACATGAGAGATGGAGGACGACATGAAACAGCTCGGGTGGTTCCTTGCATTGGCGCTTACGACAGCAGTACCCGCCTGGTGCGCAAAGAAAATAACTGTGGCAGAACTGAAAGATACGCTTGCCGCCATGCACAAAGACGGCAAGAGCGATGATGAGGTTGCCGCAGCACTCAAGCAGGTCGAGCTGAGCGAGCAACTGACGCGCGCCGCGATGAACAGCATGGTCGGCGACGTCCCTGGGCAGAAATCGACCGAACAGATTTATGTGTTGGAAGCACGCAGCGCCATGCTTCCGCCACCAGCCGCGGATATTCCGACAGCAGCGGCCCCGGATGCGGCCGCCCAGAAGGTCATGCTGGACAAGGCAGCGAACTACGTGAGCAAGACCTATACGCAGTTGCCGGCGCTCACTGCGACCAAAACAACGCTGCGCTTCCAGGACAACGTCGAAGCTGCCGCCCCCAGCTCAGGCATGCACTCAAGCGCCAGCGATGCCTCGGTCGGATCCGGCTTCGTCAGCCCCTTTCAGTTCGTCCACTACATCAATTCAACCGATGCGCAGGTAGCCAGCGATCACGGCGCCGAGATGATGCCGGCAGAGAAGGATAAGACACCGTGGGGAGCGAACAAGATGATCGCCCTTGAGGAGCCCGATCCGAGTCTTGGGACTGTTTTTGAGGAAGCGCAGGCAGCGGGATCGATCAAGTGGCTTCGCTGGGAGCTTTTGAACGGCAAGCAAACCGCCGTTTACTCGTTCGAGGTGCCAAAAAAGAAAGCGCACATGGCGGTCAACGTCTGCTGCTTCCCCGATGTGCAGCAGGCCGGCGTGGCAACCTTTCAATCGGCCTCGATCGGCGGTCTGACCGGCAGTGGCGGAGGCGCAAAAGGCAACTTCCAGACCAACACCACCTGGCACAACTACAAGGCAAATGTGCCCTATCACGGCGAACTCTTTATCGATCCCGATACGGGCATCGTCGTGCGCATGATCACGATGGCGGAGCTCAAGCCCTCTGACGTTGTTCACTATGACGACACCCGGGTCGACTACGCCCCGGTGAGCGTAAATGGCAAACAAATGGTGCTGCCGGTTAAGGCGGTGGTAAGCACCGAGGTCGTTCCCAATGGCGATTCCGGCTCGGCGGGCAGGTACAGCACGCGCACGACTTTCTTCACCTCGGAATACAAGAATTATGAGTTGAACGGGGGCAAGTAGGAGAATGGGAAAAGCGCGGCGGACAGTTCCGTCGCGCAACTGCCCGAGTGATGAATGATGAAACGGATTGATTGGATCTCTGCCCTGATTGTTGCCCTGTTGCTTGCCACCACGCCTGCCTGGTGCGCGAAGAAAATCACCGTAGACCAGCTGCAGGAGATGCTGCGCTCCATGCAGCAGGACAGGAAGTCCGATGAAGATGTAGCGACAGCTCTGAAGCAGATTGAACTGAGCCAGGAGCTTACCCGGGCCCAGATGAATGGCCTGGTGAGTCTTGTTCCAGGGCCGCGCTCGACCGAGCAGATCTACGTGCTCGAGGCGCGCAGCGCAATGCTGCAGCCGCCTGACGCCGACCTGCCCTCGGCGCCGGCGCCAGACGATGCAGCACAGCAGAGCATTCTCGACAAGGCGGCAGGCTACGTCACCAGCACCTATCAGCAGCTACCCGGCCTGGCGGCCACCAGGACCACTCTGCGCTTCCAGGACAATGTGGAGGCCGTGTCGTCGGCCTCGGGCACGCAGGGCGGCGCAAAGGCTGCGGTGACGTCTTCGGGTTTCTCGAACCCGGCGGCTTTTGTGCACTACATCAACTCCACTGAGTCGCAGATTCTCAGCGAGCACGGCGCCGATAAGCTGCCCACCGAGAAAGACAATATCCGCTGGGGCGCGAACTCGATGATCGCCCTGGAGGAGCCCGACCCGAGCCTCGGACTCGTCTTCCGCGAGGCGCGGCAGGCGGGAACAATCAAGTGGCTGCGCTGGCAACTGCTCAGCGGGAAGCAGGCTGCGGTCTTCTCGTTTGAAGTGCCGGAAAAGAAATCGAAGATGGCGGTGAACGTCTGCTGCTTTCCACGTGTAACGCAGTCAGGAGTCGCCACTTTCTACACCGCGATAACGGCAAGCTCGCTCGGCGGAGGATCGAATGGTCCCGGCGGCGGCGTCACGGGCGACTTCCAGACCAACACGGACTGGCATAACTACAAATCGACGGTTCCCTACCACGGCCAGTTCTTCGTCGACCCGTCGTCGGGTATCGTCCTCCGCATGATCACCCAGGATGAGTTCAAGGCGAGCGACGTAGTTCATGAGCTGGACACGCGCATTGACTATGGCGCGGTGCGGGTAGGCGCCCGGGTGCTGATTGCTCCCGTTAAGACCTTTATCAATACGCTCGTTGTGCCCAACGGGGACTCGGGCGCAGGCACCTACACGACGCGCCGCACGCTGTTCATCTCGGAGTACAAGGATTATCGGCTTGGGAGCGGCAAGTAACGCACAGGCAGTTGCGTCGTTCCTACTTGAGCAATAACGAAGTCCCTTCCGCGGCGAAACTCCGTTTGCTAATCTTGGCGACATGTTACCCCTCAAGCCAGCGCGAATCGCCTGCGGAATCCTTATCCTTGCGACTCTGCCGGCATTGGGCCAGAAGTTTCTGCCCAAAAGTATCCAATTCAAAGGTGCGCCCGAATATTCCCAAGAGGAACTGCTGGCGGCGGCAGGGCTGAAGAAAGGCGTAGTGCTGAGCTATGCCGAGATGAACGATCACTCAAAACGGCTGCTCGACACCGGCGCGTTCGACACGCTGGCCTTCAAGTTCGATGGGCAGGACCTGATCTTTCAGCTCACGCCCTCCACTAACCTGCTACCCATTCGTCTGGAGAATCTGCCGCTCGTTCCCGGCAAAGCGCTGGACGACAGACTGCATGAAAAGCTGCCGCTCTTCCACGGAAAGGTTCCGAACGAAGACGGCATGATGGAAGGCGTGCGCGTCGCGCTTGAGCAGATGCTGGCGGACAAAGGCATCAAGGTTCCTGTCGTCGCCACCCTCGCGCCCGGCGATCCGAAACAACACAACAGAGTGACGGCAATCGGCTATAGCATCACCTCCGTGCCTGTGCTTGTGGGGGCTGTACATCTAGAGGGCACCTCGCTCTTGATGGCGCAGAAGGCGCAGATGCTCGCGAGCGATGCCGCGAAGATGCAATTCAGTACCACGGAGACGGCCGAGAATCTGGAGCGTACCTTTGAGACGGCCTACGAAGATCAAGGTTACGCGGCAGTCAAAGTTCATGCCGTTCAATCGGGAGAAGCGATATTGACCGCATCCTCGATTCGGGTTCCGTTTGCGGTCAGGATCGAGGAGGGGAAGATCTACAAGGTCGGCACCGTTCAGCTGCCCGAAGGAGCGCCGATCACGCGGGCAGAGGTTGACAAGACGCTCGCAGAACGCCCGGGAGCACCCATCGAGGGCGTCAGACTGCGAACCCTCTGGGTCTCAACTCGCCGATCGCTACAAGGCGAAGGGGTACCTCGACTGCACTGTGATTCCCCACCCCTCATTCGACGAAGCCGCAGACATCGTGAACTACACAGTGGACGTGGAACCGGGATCGGTCTATCACCTCGCCTTCGTGAAATTCGATAACGTCAATGACGATCTTCGCGCCAGGCTGATTCGCAACTGGCAGATGGTGCCCGGCGACGTCTTCGACGAGAGCTACGTCTCCTCATTTCTGCTTAAGGCGCAGCAGCAGGATCCGGTCCTGGCGCGTTCGCTCGCGGGGATGAAGGCGCAATTCAAGGTGCTTGCCGATCCGCAGACGCACGATGTGAACCTCGTGATCACGCTGGAAAAGTAGCTCCCTTCGCCTTATTCTCGGGGTCATGGTCACATCGCCGCTCTTCGAGCACATGTTTCATCTGCCGCTTCCCTCTCCTTGAGAAGCTGCTTCGCCCCGTGATTGTCTACCTCGTGCTGGTGCTGCTGCTGCGCATCTTCGGCAAGCGCGAGCTGGCGCAGCTCAATCCCTTTGACCTCGTGGTTCTGCTTTCGCTCTCGAACACGGTGCAGAACGCGATCATCGGCGACGACAACTCGGTGACGGGCGGAATCATCGGGGCATTCAGCCTGCTGGGCATCAACTGGCTTGTCGTGCGCGTGCTCTTTCGGTCGCCGCGACTGACGCGGATGCTCGAAGGCAAGCCCGCGCTGCTGATCCGCAACGGGCAGATCGACACCAAAGCTCTGCAACGCGAAGCGCTGAGCCGTGAAGAGCTCATCGAGGTGATCCGCCGGCAAGGCTTCGAGCACATTCACGACGTGAAGCGGTGCGAGCTTGAACCCAATGGTGGTTTCTTCGTGGAAGGACACGATCCCACGCTGGCGGATAAGAACCACGGCGAGCTGCTGGAAAAGCTTGACAAACTCAGTAAACAGATCGCTGCGTTGCAGGGCGAGGCGTAGTGCGCGGGATTACTCCCACTCAATCGTGCCCGGCGGCTTGGACGTAATGTCGTAGACCACGCGATTGATGCCCCGCACCTCGTTAACGATGCGGTTGGAGATGCGCTTGAGCACCTCGGGCGGCAGAGGCACCCAGTCGGCCGTCATGCCATCTTCAGAGTGAACGGCGCGCACGGCGGCGGTATACGCGTACGTGCGCTGATCGCCCATCACGCCGACACTCATCACCGGCAGAAGTACGGCGAAGCTCTGCCAGATTTTTGAGTAGAGTCCGGCAGCCTTGATCTCGCTCACGACGATCTCGTCGGCTTCCTGCAGAAGCGCAACGCGCTCGGGCGTAACCTCGCCGAGAATGCGGACGGCGAGCCCCGGCCCAGGGAAGGGCTGGCGGCCAAGAATCTCCTCCGGCATGCCAAGATCACGGCCGATACGCCGCACTTCATCCTTGAAAAGATCGCGCAGCGGCTCGATCAGCTTAAGCTTCATGAGCTCAGGCAAACCGCCGACGTTGTGATGGCTCTTGATGGTCTGGCTCGGCCCCTTCACGCTCGATGACTCGATCACGTCGGGATAGAGAGTGCCTTGCACCAGCCAGTCCACGCCGCCGGTTTCGCGGGCGATCCGCGTAGCCTCATCATCGAAGACGGCAATAAATTCGGCGCCGATGATCTTGCGCTTCTTCTCTGGGTCCGTAATGCCAGCGAGCTTATCGAGGAATCGCTGGCTTGCGTCCACCCCAACAAGATTGAGGCCCAGCTTGTCGCGCAGGTTTTTCTGCACGTTGACGAACTCGTTCTTGCGGAGGACTCCGTTGTTGACGAAGACGCAGGTAAGCTGGTCGCCGATCGCCTTGTGGACCAGCACCGCGGCGACTGATGAGTCCACTCCGCCCGAGAGGCCGCAGATCACGTGACCCGAGCCGACCTTCTCGCGGATCGATGCTACGGTTGTTTCGATGAAATGGGCTGGCGTCCAGTCGCCCCGCGCCCCGCAGATGGCGAAGGCGAAGTTCTTGAGAAGCAGCGGGCCAAGCGGTGTGTGATGCACCTCAGGATGAAACTGAACCGCCCAGATGCGGCGCTCTTCGCTGGCGATGCCGGCGAGAGCATTGGAAGTGACCGCGGTGCGGTGGAAGCCGGCAGGCAACTCAAGCGCCTCATCTCCGTGGCTCATCCACACGTGCAGGGAGGGAGGCAGCCCGGCAAAGAGGCTGGTCGCGCTATCTTCAATCGAAACTTCCGCATGGCCATATTCGCGCCGGGGCGCCGAACGCACCTTGCCGCCGAGGCTGTGCACGATGAACTGCAGACCATAGCAGATACCCAGCACCGGGGCGCCGATTTGCAGCAAGGCAGGGTCCGCGGCCGGCGCATCCGCATCATAGACGGAGGAGGGCCCGCCGGAGAGCACGATGCCGATGGGGTGGTAAGCCTGGATCTCGGCGAGCGGCACGGTGCATGGCAGCACTACCGAAAAGACATTCATTTCGCGAATGCGCCGCGCGATGAGCTGCGTGTACTGCGAACCGAAGTCGAGGATAACGATTGTCTGGGTGTCCACGTCCCAGTGTGTCAGGGCCTGCGGCAGCCTGTAAAGAAGCCTGCTATGCGCATAGACCTTTCCAACGGGTAACCGCGCCTCATTACCCTTCGGGAACGGCAATATGAACTGAAGGGGCACCGCTCTTTACACCAAAGCTGCATTGCCGCCTGGTGCCCAGAACCCTACCTTTACTGGAGGGGTAGCCGCCATGCATGAGACCTTCACGACCTTCAATTTGAGCGAAGTCCTGATCAACGCGCCGAAATACGCGATTTTGATCATCGTGGTGCCCATGCTTACCCTGACCATCCTCAAAGTCTGGCTGGCAACCCGTGCATCCTCCTCGGGCAAGCGCAAGAAGGAGTGGGTGCTTTCGCGGCAGCAGGATGAAGAAGGCATTCCGCTGCTCGCCGAAGCCCCGACGCGTTCGGGGCAACCCAGCAGAACCAGCGAACCACGGCCAGAAGCGTCAACGCCCCTAGCCGCCGGGCCGCACTTCTAATTCGCCGTGTTCTTGTAGACCACGCCCGCTTTCATCACAAATTTCACGTCCTGCAGCACGCGGACATCATCCACCGGGTTCTTATCGACAGCAATGATGTCGGCCCATTTGCCGGGTTCGAGTGTGCCCGTCTTCGCCGTCCAGCCCATGAGATCGGCTGCGTTGATGGTGGCCGTCTGCAGCGCCGTCAGCGGCGCCATGCCCAGCTGATTGACGTAGACATCGAGTTCGTGGGCATTGAGGCCGTGCGGATAGACGGCCGCATCAGTACCCATGGCAATCTTCACGCCGGCCTGCATCGCGCGCTTGATGTTGCCCTTCGCAACGGCGCTCACGTTAACCATCTTCTGATGGTAGAAGGGCGGCAGGTGGCCGTACTGCAGCATCCAGTCCTCGAGATAGAGGGTCGGGACGAGGTAGGTACCGCGCTTCTTCATCTCCGCGATGCCCGCGTCGTCGATGTAGCTGCCATGCTCGATGGAATCGACGCCGGCTTCGGTTGCCCACAGGATGCCCTGGGCGCCATGTGCGTGCGCAGCCACCCTGCGGCCCAGCCTGTGCGCGTCCGCAACAATCGCCTGCAACTCTTCGAGCGTGATACTGCGACGCCTGCGGATCATCACCCTTTGGAGAGCACGCCGCCAGTGGCGCAGATCTTGATCAGGTCCGCGCCGTATTTGATGTTCTGGCGCACCTTGTGCTGCACGGCCGCAATCCCGTCGGCCACTCCGTCGCCTTCGAGGTGATACCGCGCGGGGAGCAGGTTCTCGTCACAATGACCTCCGGTAATGCCGATCAACGGCCCGCTCACCTGCATGTGCGGCCCGGGCACCTGGCCTGCATCAATTGCATCCCTGAGATCGACATCCGTGAAGCCACTGGCTCCCACGTTACGGACGGTGGTAATTCCCGCCAGTAGCGTAGTGCGCGCATTGACAACCCCGTTGATGGCGTCGCGCGCATCGGTGGATGTGAGCTCATGGTAAGGGTCAAAGTCAGGATTCATCGTGAGGTGCGTGTGCACGTCGATCAACCCGGGCAGCACCGTCAATTTGCCGAGGTCGACAACAATGTCACCCGGTTGCGCCGGCACAGAGGCGGTCGGCTGAATCGCCTGAATGGTATCGCCAACGACCACCAGCGTCTGCGCATCGGCTAATTTGCCTGTCTTCACGTCGAGAAGATGGCCGGCGCGGACCAGCGTGCGCTTCGGCGCGGGCGGCGCAGGCTGCTGGGCTGATGCCGAGGGAACCAACGCAAGGACAGCGCACAACAGCGACAGCGCAGACACCTGCAGATGCCGTGAAATCATTTTGTCTCTCTCCTGGATGAGCGTGAACGGAGTTTAGCAGAATCCATCGCTAGTGTTGGCGGGGATGGTCGGAGGTGATGGTCTGCGAGGCCTCTCTGTCAGCGTGATAGCCTGCTAGCAAAAGCAAATGACGCATACAGAAAGCGTCATGATCGCGGGGCCGCGCCAGTTTGTTCAGACAGAGATGACGGGCCTTGTAGTTCTTCCACGAGGAATATGTCATGATTCGAGTCCGTATCCTTCCCTGCCTTGCGCTTTCTCTGGCCGCTGTTGCGCAGGCCGCCGTGAATCCACCCGCTGACGACAAAACCCCGACGCCTCCTGTTGCCACAAAAAGCTTTGACGCCTCCGCAATCGACAAGTCTGCCGATCCCTGCGCGGACTTCTACCAGTACGCCTGCGGCAACTGGCTCAAGGAAAATCCTCTCCCTGCGGATCAGACGCGCTGGGTGCGGTCGTTCTCATTGCTGGCGGAGCGCAATCGCTACCTGCTGTGGAAGGAGCTCAACGAGGCCACGAGCAATCCGACCACGCCTTTGCAACGCAAGTACGGCGACTTTTACGCGGCGTGTATGAACACGGACCTGGTCGAGCAACAGGGATTGACCCCGCTCGAGCCATCCCTCAAGCGCATCTCAGAATTAGAGAGCACGAAGGACGTCGGCGTACTGATGGGCTCACTTGCCGCTGAGGGCGCGCCAGCGCCGCTCTTCCGGTTCGGCATCCAGCAGGATCAGAAGGACTCCACAAAGCAGATCGCTACGATTGCGCAAGGTGGGCTTTCGCTGCCGGATCGGGACTATTATCTCGCCCCTCGCTTCGCGGAGATCCGCAAGCAGTATGTTGAGCACGTCACCAGAATGCTCACCCTTGCGGGCGACGCGCCAGAGCAGGCCGCCAAAGAGGCAGACGCCGTAATGGCAATTGAAACCGCCCTGGCCAAGGCGTCGACGAGCCGCACGGATTTACGCGATCCTGCGAAGCGATACCACATCTACAGCGTGGCAGATTTCCAGCAGATGGCGCCCGACTTCGACTTCAGCGTGTACTTCAAGAGAGTGAACGTTGGGCATTTCGACAGCCTCAATGTGGCGACACCGGACTTCTTCAAGGCGCTCAACGGGCTGATCGCGAGCGAACCTGTTGAGGCATGGAGGTCCTATTTCAGGTGGCATGTGATTCATGGCTCCGCGGACAATCTGCCCAAGGCCTTCTTTAACGAGGATTTCGCCTTTTTCGGCAAGACGCTTGCCGGGCAAAAGGAACCGACGCCGCGCTGGAAGCAGTGCGTCGCAATGACGGATCGCGATATGGGCGAGGCTGTCGGCCAGGATTGGGTGAAGCGGAACTTTCCACCGGAAGCCAAGGCAAGCATGGACAAGCTTGTGGCTGCGCTTGAAAAGGCGCTCGGCGAGGACATCAAGACGCTGCCCTGGATGACCGAGGAGACAAAGAAGGCCGCGGAAGCAAAGCTGGCGATGATCCGCAACAAGATCGGCTACCCGGAAAAGTGGCGCAGCTATGCGGATCTGAAGGTGAAGCGCGACGATCTGATCGGCAATGCGCAGCGCGCCCAGGTATTTGACCGCAACTGGGAGCTGGGCCATCTGGGCAAGCCTGTCGACGAGAAGGAGTGGCATATGACACCGCCGACGGTGAATGCCTACTATGCCCCGGCCTATGAACGACATTAACTTTCCTGCCGGAATTCTGCAGCCGCCTTTCTTCGATTTCAAGATCGATCCCGCGGTAAACTTCGGCGGCATCGGTGTGGTGATCGGCCATGAAATGACGCATGGCTTCGACGACCAGGGGTCGAAGTACGACGGCAAGGGCAATGTGCGGGAGTGGCAAACCGAGAAGGATCGCGAAGAGTTCACCAAGCGCACCGATTGCGTTGCCGATGAGTACAGCGGATTTGAAGCCGCTCCCGCAGATGGCAAACTGCCGGAGCAGAAGCTGAACGGCCACCTCACGCTGGGTGAGAACACGGCGGACAACGGCGGCCTGCGCATCGCTTACCAGGCTCTGCTGGATGCACTGGCGGAGCAGGGTAAGTCCATCGACGAGAAGATCGACGGCTACACCGAGGCGCAACGCTACTTCCTGGGGTTTGCGCAGGTGTGGTGCCAGAACCAGACGGAGCAGGAAGGCAGGCGGCGGGCGCTCATCGATCCGCATTCGCCGGGCCGCTGGCGCGTGAATGGGTCGGTCCAGAACTTCGACGAGTTCGGCAAGGCCTTTGGCTGCACCAAGGGCCAGCCGATGTACCCGGTGAACTCCTGCCGGGTCTGGTAGAACCGGGGCGCGCCAGCGGGGCGCCTTTGTTGTGAGATACAAGCCGCGGGCGCGCGAATGTCTGCCGATCCCTGGCACCGGTTCTGGGCGCTCAAAGTTCCTCTGCCAACGAGCGCTCGGGTTGAGACGATTTTCCGCCTGAAAGGTTGACGTTCCATGCGCGTATGAGTCAAAGGGTCAACAAGTTCGGAATGCGTGGCAGCGTGCCATTAACCTTCGGTCGCAGTCCTCTTCAGGCGCTCAATTTTCTGTCGGGCAACAGGATTTCCGGCAAGGTTCAGCCGAGGCGGCGGCCAAACTAGGCACAACCTGCCTTCGCCTTTTACAATGCATCAGGGACCCATCCCAACCCAGCTCTGCTGTGGAATTAGCAAAACTTGGCGGCGCACGCCGAACCAGGATGAAGGAATCGCATGAGGTTTACGAAATTCGGCAAGGCCTTTCTGATGAGCGTCCTGTCTGCAGGCATCATCCTTGGCATCGCGTCTTGCGTGCAAAGTTATTCGGTCGGGTACCTGTATGTGGTTGGAACTCATACGGCGGCAACTGGCGATAACGGGATCGTTTCCGGATTCAAGATCGATCACAACAAAGGCAAACTGACACCGATCGCGGGGATTCCGATTGCTTCGGGCGGATCGAACCCGGTTCGCGTGGTGCTCCTCAGTGGTGGCCGATTCATTTATGTCCTCAATACCGGCAAGAGCGCTTCCGGCGGCCCGTGCACAACCGAGGACCCCTGTTCGGGTGGCAATATCACCCAGTTCTCGATCGGCGGCAACGGCGTGCTCGCCTCTCAGGGCCAGGCATCCTTCTCGCAGGGCGTCAATCCCATGCGGATGTTCGCCGACACAACCGGCAACTATCTTTACGTGCTGGATCACGACGCTCCGGACAACTACGCTGCCAGCTACAACCCGGCCACCAACGCGTGCACCCTCGCGCTGGGCGCGGGAGTGAGAACCTGCGGCGACATCTCGGTCTTCAAGATCGATTCGAACACCGGCCGCCTGACCAAGGTTCTCAACTCCCAGGTGACCGCCGCGAGTGGCTCGCCGCTCACCTACTTCCCGGTGCCGGCCAACCCCATCGATATCGTCAACTCGTCGAGCTACGTGCTCACCATGAGTGGGACCCCGGATGCGGGCGACTCGGTTTTTCCCTACACGTATAACCCGGCAAATGGGCAGCTCACGATCAGCCAGAACAGCTCGCAGCCTCTGAATGTCAACAACGCCACCGCGATCGTCAGCGCAGTCGGTTACATTTACGTTCTCGACAACGAGACGCTGACCCTCACGCCGACGGGCTCCTCCCCAACGACGGCGGCCAGCTGGGTCTTCCCGTATACGGTTGGCAGCGGCGGCTCGTTGCAGGCGGCTCTCAATGGAGCGGTTCCGATCTCCGCGTCGCTTGCGAACCCGCGCTATCTGATTGGGGAGAGCAAAGGCAAGTGGGTCTATGTGGCCAACTACGGCAATAACGACACCACTTCGGGAAGTCAGGGCAGCGGCATCAGCGGATACGTTCTCGACACCTCATCGCACACGATGACCGAGATTCCCGGCAGCCCCTTCGGCTCGGGCAGCGGCCCTTCCTGCATGCTGGAAGATCCATCGAACCAGTTCATCTACACGGCCAATTACAACGACTCGACAGTGACCGGCAGTTCCATTGACCAGAACTCGGGCGTGCTCAGAACGCTACCCGGTTCGGCCAATAAGGCTTACCCGTTGGATGGGCCTCCCACATGGTGCGTGGCAACTGGACGCACCAGCTAACCAAACTCGTATTCACCTGGAACTGGAGCCGGCTGGCGGGCCGCTTCGGTTCCGGGATCGTGACGAAGTTCGCATTTTCCGAAAGATGCCGCCGAATCGCGAATGCGGTCAATGCGTGGCTTGCCCGTGATTCGATTTACAAACCAGGATTTTTGGGACCGCAGTGCCGGTCCTCTGACGAAAGATGCGCATGACGTTCAACAGATCGAGCCAGCTGGTGCTGGTGTCAGCGGCCAGCCTGCTGGTAGCCGGCCTTCTAACCGCCTGTGGCACTCTCACTACCGATTTTGTCTACGTGACGAGTTCCAGGGCCGCCGGACCCTACAGCTACGGCGAAGTAGACGTTTTTGAGATCAACGCCGACTCAGGCAGAATGCGCACGATCCCCGCCTCGCCGTTCCCCTCCGGCGGACGCAACCCCGTTGCCGAAGTCCCTTCCCCCGACGATGCAGATCTCTACGTCGTGAATCGCGATGACAACACGATCGTCCAGTTTGTGATTGGAACGGATGGAAAGCTCTATCCGCAGATGACGGTGAACACGCCTGGGATCTTCCCGATCTCAGTGGCGGTGGCCGGAAAATTTCTTGTGGTGGCAGATACCTACCAGCCTTTGCCGGTTTGCTCTCCGGCTGCACCCTGCTCAGGCTCGGTGGCAGTCTTTCCCATTGGCGACGGTAACGCGCT
Source organism: uncultured Acidobacteriota bacterium (assembly GCA_963718885.1). GTDB lineage: Bacteria > Acidobacteriota > Terriglobia > Terriglobales > Acidobacteriaceae > Telmatobacter. The sequence continues at coordinate 23 of CAVRAK010000009.1, read as the reverse complement.
TGGAACGCCGGCGACAAACGCAA
>CAVRAK010000008.1:0-156467 GCA_963718885.1 uncultured Acidobacteriota bacterium | reverse complement strand
GCCCAACGACGCGCGCATCGCGCAGGTGATTGAGTGGCTGCATCTGCCGGCGGCGGACAGGCCGCACTTCATCACGCTGTATTTCTCTGAGGTGGATCACGCAGGGCATGAGTTCGGCCCGGATGCCGCGCAGACGAAGGCCGCGGTGCACAAGCTGGACGCGGTGATTGGCGAGCTGAAGGCGAAGCTGGATGCGACCCACCTTCCCATTGACCTGATCGTGGTGAGCGATCACGGCATGGCGAAGACCGAGGGCGGCTGGATCACGCTGGACAAGTTCACCGATCTGACGGGCTTTGAGACGGCGGGGTATCTGCTCTACGGCAAGACGGAGGAAGACACGGCGCGGGTCTACGACCAGTTGAAGCATGCGACATCGGAGTTCATGGTGTACCGGCGGAAGGATTCGCCGGCGGGGCTTGATTACCGGGAGAATCCGCGAGAGGGGGATCCGGTGCTGATTGCGACGGGTCCGTATGCGATTCGCGCGCATGGGCCGCCAGCGGGCAAGCCGGATCACGCGCCGAACGCGGGGAGTCATGGATACGATCCGCGCAAGGTACCGGAGATGAAGGCGAGCTTTTATGCGCAGGGGCCGGACCTGGTGCGCGGCAGGACGGTGCGGACGTTTGAGAATGTGAATCTGTATCCGTGGATGGCGCACATGCTTGGACTTACGGCGCCAAAGACGGATGGCAAGCTGAGCGTGCTGGCGGGAACGCTGAAGGATCACGGCGGCGTGCAGCAGGAATTGAAATAAGGAGTGCGCAGAGCATGAGCGTTGTGCTGGGGATTGACGGCGGCGGGACGAAGACGCGGGCCTCGATTGTGGATGCGGGCAAGGTGCTGGGCTACGCGGAGAACGGCTCGATCAAGCGGCTGCGCGTAGGAGCCGAGGCAGCAGAGAAGCATCTGCGCGCGGTGCTGAAGGATACCTTTGCGCAGGCGGGTTCGGTGAGCATCGGCGCGGCAACGGTGGGCGTGGCTTCGGCGACGATGCCGGGCGTGCCGGAGTGGATCACGGCCGTGCTACGCGACTTTAACGTGGAGCGCTCGGAGATCGTGGGCGATGAAGTGATCGCGCTCGATGCGGCGTTCAAGGGCGGGCCGGGAATTCTGCAGATTGCGGGGACGGGCTCGAACACGGTGGGACGCGGGCCCGATGGGCGGCGCGAGAATGCGGGCGGGTGGAGTTCGCGGCTGGGCGATGAGGGCTCAGGCTACTGGATCGGGGTGAACGCGGTGCGGCAGGCACTGCGCGCCTACGATCGCGAAGAGCCGTCGCGGGTGCTCGAGACGGTGGGGCGCATCTGGGGCACCAAATCAATTGACGAACTGGTGAATGTGGGCGATGGCACGCCTGGTCCGGATTTTGCGGCGCTGGCGCCGGCGATCAGCGGACTGGCGGAAGAAGGCGACGCAGTGGCGGCGGCAGTGCTGGCGCAGGCTGCGAAAGATCTGGTGGAGTTTGTGCTGCTGGTGCGCGGGAAGCTGCGCCGCAAGCACAACCTGACGGCGGAGGTTCCGGTGGCGTGGATCGGCAGCGTGATCGGCAAGGCGCGGCTGGTGCGGGAGCCGTTTTTTGCGGGGCTGCGGGCAGCTGCGCCGGAGATGCCGGTGCTGGAAACGGAAGTGGCGGGGATTGAGGGCGCGGTGTGGCGGGCGCAGCGGATGGCGGCGCAGTAGAGCGAGCGTAGCGAGCCGTCAGTGAGTGGTCAGCGCGGTTGGAGCGGTTCGCCGGCGACGATGGAGGCGATGAGCTCTCCGCTGGCATTGACGGCGACGAGGTCGGCGCTGCGGCCGGGGGCGAGTGAGCCGGCGCGGTCGTCGAGGCCGGTCATGGCGGCGGGGTTGGCGGCGACGAGCGGCAGGCTCTGCTCGATGGTTGCGCCGGTGAAGCGGACAAAGTTGCCCAGAGCGCGGTCGAGCGTGAGCACGCTGCCGGCGAGCACGCCGTCTGCGGTGGCCCGGCCGTTGGCGACCTGCACGGCGAAACCGCCGAGGTGATATTCGCCGTCGGGCATGCCGGCAGCGCTCATGCCGTCGGTGACGAGGATGCTGCGGTGCGGGCCCTTGGCGCTCCACCAGAGGCGGACGATCTCGGGCGCGACGTGGATGCCGTCGCAGATGAGCTCAGCAAATAATTCAGGCGTGGTGAGCACGGTGCCGAGGATGCCGGGCTCGCGGTGGTCGAGCGGGCGCATGGCGTTGAAGGTGTGCGTGGCACTGACTGCGCCCTGCGCGATGAGGGCGCGGGTTTCAGCGGCAGTGGCGTTGGAGTGGCCGACAGAGACGCGTACACCGCGAGCTGTTGCATGCGCGGCGAGCTCGGCGGCGCCGGGCAGCTCGGGCGCGAGCGTCATGAGGCGCGCGTGGCCGTCGGCCGCATCAAAGAGCCGGTCGAAGGTGGCGATGTCGGGCGCGAGCAGATGCGCGGCGGGCTGCACTCCGCGTTTGGCGTGCGAGAGAAACGGGCCTTCGAGATGAATGCCGAGGATGCGCGCGCGGCCGGGCGCAGGCGGCTGCTCGATGAGCCGGGCGAGGCCTTCAAGAGCGCGCAGCGTGACGTCGAGCGGCGCGGTGACGGTGGTGGCGAGAAAGCTGCCGGTGCCGCGCGAGGCGAGAAAGCCGGTAGACGGCGGCAAGGGCTTCCGGCGTGGCTTCCATCACATCGTGGCCGGCGGAGCCGTGGATGTGCACGTCGAAGAAGGCGGGCGCGAGGATGGCGCCGGGATAGTCGAGTACACGCGCGCCAACGGGCAGTGCGGCCGATGCGCGGCTTGCGATCGAGAGGATGCGGCCGTCTTCAATTTCAACGACGGGGTGATCAATCTGCGTGGTCTTGCTCGAGAGTCGGGCCGCGGTGACAACTGTACGCATGAAGATGATTATTGCAGGCGCGTCCACCCCCGCGATGAAGACCTATCGGCAGGGGACCCCGTGCGGCTGGGCTCTGCTGTAACAGGCGATTCACGCGTTTGAGCCGATGAGCCTGCTATCGTTTTACGCATGCGAATCAGGGTTTTCTGGATAATGATTCTTGCCGCGGCTCAGATGGCAGCGCAAACGCGGGATCTGCCGACGAGCAAGGGACTGATCGAGCCGGTGCCGGGCAGCCCGCAACGACTGAACAGCCTGCCGATGACGATGGCGGTGTCTGCGGACGGGCGCTATGTGGTGACGGTGAATGCGGGCTATGGAACGTTTGAGTCGCGCTACATGCAGTCGCTGGCGGTGCTGGATACGCAGACGGGAACGCTGACGGATTTTCCTGACGACCGGACGCTGGCGCGCGATGCGAAGCAGACGCTGTACTCGGGGCTGGCGTTCAGCCGCGACGGCAGCCACTTGTATGCAAGCATGGGGTCATTGACGGATCCGACTGCAGCCACGAAAGGCGACACGGGAAGCGGAATCATCGTCTACAAGTTCGAAGAAGGGAAGATCACGCCGGAGCGCTTCATCAACCTGCCGATGCAGCAACTGGCGCCAGGGCGAACGACGCGCCTGGTGGGTGAGAGAGAAGGCGATAAGGGAGTTCCGTTCCCCGCGGCGTTGGCGATTGTGGGCGCAGAGGGCACCGAGAAGCTGCTTGTTGCGGACAATCTTTCCGACGATGCGCTGCTGCTTGATCCGGCGAGTGGGGCGATCGAGCATAGGTTCGATTTGTCGGAGAGTGAGGCGGTGCCGTCGACGTATCCGGGGGCGCTGGCGCTTTCGCAGGACGGGAAGCGTGCGTTTGTGGCACTGTGGAATGCGTCGGAGATTGTGGAGCTCGATCTTGCGAAGAACACAGTGGGGCGCAAGCTGGCGCTGCTCAAGCCGTCCGATCCGGTGAAGCCGGGTACGCATCCCTGCGCGTTCGCGGTGTCTCCTGATGGAAAAACGCTTTATGTGGCCTTAGCCAATCGCGATGCTGTGGCCGCAGTAAATGTGGACGGAAAGGATTTTTCCATCAAGGGATACTTTGATACGAGGCTGCCGGGGCAGAGCTATTTTGGCGCGGAGCCTGTAGCGCTGGCGGTGGATGCGACCGGGCAGCGGCTGTATGTGGCGGACATGGCCAGCGATGCGGTCGCCGTGATGGACACGCGCAAGCTGGATGACAAGGCCGCGCGTGCGGGCATGATTGAGCCGGATGGTTTTGTGCCGACGGAGTGGCTGCCGTTCTCGATGGCCTTTAGCAAAGGGAAGCTCTACGTTGCGACGGCGAAGGGGCAGGGCACGGGGCCGAATAATTTTCCGCAGCGAGAGACGAACGAGACGCAGGAGCATCACTACAAATCGGGACACACATATATCGGGACATTGTTGTATGGGTCGCTGGCGGCGATTGATGCGGCGGAGATCGAGAAGAACCTGCCGCAGTGGACCGCGGAGGTGCTTGAGTCGAATCGGATGAAGGCGGCGGCGGAGACGATTCCGTTTGCAGGCACAACGAGTGGCAATCCGATCAAGCATGTAATCTACATCATCAAAGAGAATCGGACGTACGACCAGGTGCTGGGCGACCTCAAAGAGAACGGCAAGCCGGTGGGGAATGGCGATCCGAGCCTGACGATGTATGGCGAGGCGGTGACGCCGAACATTCACAAGCTGGCGTTGCAGTTTGGAGTGCTGGACAATTTTTTCGATTCGGGTGAGGTTTCCGGTGACGGGCATGTGTGGTCGAATGCGGCGATCGGAACGGATTATCTGGAGAAGACCTGGCAGCAGTCGTATCGGGGGAGCCAGCGGACTTACGACTATGAAGGCGTAGTGGCCGACGGCTATCCGCTGCTGCAGAAGATTCCCGACGTGAATGAGCCGGCGAGCGGCTATCTGTGGGGCAACCTGGCTGCGCACGGGAAGACGTACTACCACTTCGGCGAGTTCATTTCGACGATCTTCTGCGATGAGCCGGCGGCGACCGATCCGCAACTGGGGCCGATGCTGCAGGGGCGCGACTGCAAACGCAAGGCAGTTGAGCCGGGCGAGAAGCTGCCCGCGGAGTGGGGTGGCGGCGTGAACAAGTGGCCGTGGGCGATTCCGCTGATGGCGGCAAACACGGCGACAAAGCCGGAGCTTGTAGGGCACTTTGCGCCGGAGGCGCCGGACTTCAACCTGCTGGTTCCGGACCAGGTGCGGGTGGATATTTTTCTGCGGCATCTCGATGGCTGGATTGCGGACAAGCAGCAGGGCCGCGACACGATGCCGAATTTTGTGATGCTGCGGCTGCCGAATGATCATACGGCGGGCACGCGGCCCGGTGAGCCGACACCGAAGGCTTCAGTGGCGGACAACGATCTTGCGATTGGCCGCGCGGTGGAGGCGATCTCGCACTCGCCCTTCTGGGATGATACGGCGTTCTTCATCCTTGAAGATGATGCGCAGGACGGGGCCGATCATGTGGACGCGCATCGCAGCTACGCGCTGGTGGTCAGCAAGTATGCGCCGCATGGGGCAAACGGTGAGGCGTTCGTCGACAGCAAGTTCTATTCGACGGTGAGCGTGGTGCGCACGATGGAGTCGCTGCTGGGGCTGCCGCCGATGAACAATAACGATGCGTTCAGCTCGCTGATCGCGAGCGAGTTTACCGGGCCGGGCGATCAGGCGCCGTATATGGCGGACACGTCGAACCGTGACAATGGGCTGATCTACACAGCGAATGCGAAAGACGCTCCGGGTGCACACGAGAGCATGAAGATGGATTTTCGCCACGCCGACCAGGCGGATACGCAGAAGCTCAACGTGATTCTGTGGAAGGATGCCATGGGCAAGGCGCCTGTGCCCGCCGTGCTGAAGCAGCGGCATGCGAAGTCCCGCAAGGATGACGACGACTGAGCGAGCTGAGCGCCCTGGGTCGGGTGCGAGTCTCTCCGTGTATGGTGGTATGCGATTAAGAAATCATGTTCGGAGGGACAGGCACGTGTTCAACCGCAGAGGTTTTTTGAAGGTGGCCGGGGCTGCATCGGCTGGTACGTTGACGAGCTCGCTGATTGCGCCGCGGCTCTATGCACTGGATATTGTTGAGGAACCGCAGGGGCGCGCCATCGGGGCCAATGACCAGATCCAGATTGCGCTGATCGGCGCGGGCGGCCAGGGGCAGGGCGATACGAAGACCGCGGTGCAGGTGCCGGGCGTGAAGCTGGTGGCGGTGGCCGATTGCTATAACGGGCGGCTTGAGCGCAGCAAGGAGATCTGGGGCAGCGACATCTTCACCACGCGCGACTACAACGAGATACTTGGCGCGCAAGGATATTGACGCCGTGATTATCGGCACGCCCGATCACTGGCACAAGCAGGCTTCAGTAGACGCGATGAAGGCCGGCAAGGATGTGTACTGCGAGAAGCCGATGATTCACCTCTACGCCGACGGACCGGAGATGATCGAGACGTCGAAGACGACGGGGCGGATTCTGCAGATCGGCAGCCAGCGCGTGAGCTCGATGATCTACATCAAGGCCAAGGAGCTGCTGGCGTCGGGCGCAATCGGCAAGCTGAACATGGTGACGGCGCACTGGGACCGCAATTCGTCGCTGGGCGCGTGGAACTACACGGTGCCGCCGGATGCTTCGACCGAGACGTGCGACTGGCCGCGGTTCCTGGGCACGGCGCCGAAGATTCCGTTTAACGCGGAGCACTTTTTCCAGTGGCGGAAGTGGAAGGCGTATGGCTCGGGCGTGGCCGGCGACCTGTTTGTGCATCTCTTCAGCGGAACGCACTTCATTACCGGCTCGCACGGGCCGACGCGCGGCATGGCGACGGGCGGGCTGCGCTACTGGAAGGACGGCCGCGATGCGTCGACGTGATGCTGGGACTGTTCGATTATCCCGAGGGATTTAATTTCAGCCTGCGCGTGAACTTTGTGGATGGCGGCGAAGAGAGTGAGGGCCTGATGTTTACCGGCGATGAGGGAACGATGGAGATCGACTGGCATGGCGTGACGGTGAACCGAGTGCCGCGCGAAACCGAACCGGGGCTGACGATCGATACGTTTCCCGAGGCGATGCAGGCGCAGATCGAAGCCGCTTATCGGAAGAAGTATCCGCGCAAGCACCCGGAGGGCGCTGCCGCCGGTGGGCTCGGAGCGGTATGCGGCGCCGGAGGGCTACAGCGACAGCTACGACCACTTCAAGAATTTCTTCGCATCGGTGCGGTCGCGGCAGCCGGTGGTGGAGGATGCGGTCTTTGGCTATCGCGCGGCGGGCGCGGCGCTGTTGAGCAACCTGAGCGTCGAGCGCAACGCGGTGGTGGGTTGGGATCCTGAAGCGATGAAGCTGGTGTAAGCGGCGCGAAGGAGAAGGCAGGGAATGACGAAGCGGATCGGGATTCACCTGGGCACGGCGGGCGGCGCGTCGAATGCGATTGAGAAGGCGCGCGAGATCGGCGCGAACACGCTGCAGATTTTTACGTCGAGCCCGCGGATGTGGCGCGCGCCGAAGGTCGATCCCAAACAGGCAGAGCGGATGCGGCGGCTGCGCGCGGAGTATGACGTGGGGCCGCTGGTGGTTCACACGAGCTACCTGGTGAACGTGTGCAGCCAGACGGAGAGCGTGCGGGAGAACTCCGTGACGGCGTTTCGCGGGGAGATTGAGCGGGCGCTCGCGCTGGGGCGCGGAGTTCCTGGTGCTGCATCCGGGATCGTGGAAAGGGATGACGCGCGATGAGGGCCTGCGGCTGGCGGCGGAGTCAATCAAGCGCGCGATCGACGGGCAGCCGTGGCAGGGCACGCCTTTTCACATCCTGATTGAGAACACGGCGGGCGCGGAGTGCTCGCTGGGCGGCAACTTCGAGCAGGTCGCCGAGCTGGTGGCGCTGCTGCGGGCGCATGCGCCGGTAGGCGTGTGCCTGGATACATGCCACACGCATGTTTCCGGCTACGACATTGTGACGTCCCGAGGGCTACGAGGAGACGATGAAGCTGGCGGGCGCAACGGTGGGGTTTGATGCGGTGCGGGTGTGGCACTGCAACGACGCCAAGGCGGCGCGGGGCTCGAAGCTCGACCGGCATGAGCATATCGGGCAGGGAAATATCGGGATTGAGCCCTTCCGGCGGCTGCTGAATGACAAGCGCTTTGGCCACGCGGCGTTTATCGCCGAGACGCCGGTAGAGGAGCCAGGCGACGAGGAGCGCAATGTGCGGGTGCTGAAGAGCCTGGTCGGGTGATGGACGAATGTACCGTCGAGCGGTACAATGGGTGCGAAGGCTAAGGGATGATCCTCGGGTTCAGAGACCATTGGCTGAGGGAATTTTTTGTTCAGGACCGGCTCAGCCGGAATATTCCGGCGATGCTGGAGCCCAGACTTTTCAGAAAGCTGCAGCTGCTGGACGATGCCTCGTCAGATTTGGACCTTCGAGTGCCGCCTAGCAACCATTTTGAGAAACTGCGCGGAAAGCTGACCGGATGGCACTCTATTCGGGTGAACGAGCAATGGCGTTTGATCTTTCGCTGGAATGGCCGCAAGGGTGAAGCAAGGGACGTTTATCTCGATAAACACACGTACCGGTGAGGTGTTTTGCAATGCTGATCACAGAGCGGAAACCCGTTAGCGTGGGCGAAATGCTTGTCGAAGAGTTCTTGTCGCCACTGGGGCTTACCCAGACTGCGCTGGCTGAAGCGATGGGTGTTCCACGCAGACTGGTCAATGAGCTTTGCAGGGACCGTCGCGCAATCACCGCCGACACCGCGCTCATGCTGGCGCGTGTCTTCGGCAACACCGCCGAGTTCTGGTTGAATCTGCAGCGCCGGACTGACCTCTGGGAAGCCTTGCACACGCCCAGGCGCCGCAAGCGGATCGAACAGGCCAGGGCGTTGCGGCCGGTTGCTTAAAGCGGCAAGGCCACGCGGCGTTTATCGCCGAGACGCCGGTGGAGGAGCCGGGCGACGAGGAGCGCAATGTGCGGGTGCTGAAGAGCCTGGTTCAGGCTGCGTAGGTTTGCATGGCCACAAGCGGAAAGTCCTGTACTTCAGGGATCAGGAAATGCTCTATTGTCTTGTGCAGAGGAGTTTTCGCATGAAGAACGGCGGTAAGTGTCTTCTCCTCATCCTGGTGATCATGCTGTTGCTGCCACTTGCAAGCGCACAGACAGAGCCCAGGATGGATTACGCCCCGAAACCCCCGGGCGGCCCATCGCGAGTTCTGCTTGATAACTGGAACGAAATTGGCCGAAAGCTGATTGCAATGGCCGAAGACTTTCCCGAGGACAAGTACGACTTCAAGCCGACCCCGGCTCAACGGTCGTTTGCCGAACAACTGCTGCACGCCGCCGGCGCGAATTACTTCTTCATCAACCCGGTGAAGGGTGTCCAGCCGCCTTCCGGAGACCCAAAACGATCTGACTATAAAACCAAAGCAGCCATCGTGGAGTTTGTGAAGCAATCCTTCGCGGATGGGGCGGTGCTGATCAAGAGCAAAGGCGACGACGGTCTCAATGACCTGTGGATTGACCCGTTCACGAATCGGAAGGCGCGCTTTTCCGAAGGAGCCTGGGGCTTTATGGAGCATTCCGGGGAGCATTACGGACAGCTCGTGGTGTATTACCGTGTAGCGGGACTGGTGCCGCCGGAGTCGCGGCCCAAGCAGTAGCCGGGAGTCGCTGTGCCCCACGGCTCAGCGGTTTGTTGCTGCTCCTTCACCGCAGCTGAGAGGCCTGACGGAGAGGCGCAAAGGCTGATGTTGTCTGTCCATTTAGACTGAAGAGTGATGGCGGACGATAAGGAACTGCGATACGACCCGGCGGCGATTGAGCCGAAATGGCAGCAGCGCTGGGCGGCGAATCCGAAGCTGTATGCGGCCGAGCCTTCTGACAGCGGCAAGCCGAAGTACTACGTGCTCGAGATGCTGCCTTACCCGAGCGGGCAACTGCACATGGGGCACGTGCGCAACTACTCGATTGGCGACGCGCTGGCGCGCCACATGTGGATGCGCGGTTACAACGTGCTGCACCCGATGGGGTGGGACGCCTTTGGGCTGCCGGCGGAGAACGCGGCGCTCAAGAACAAGATGCCTCCGCGAGAGTGGACGCTGGCCAATGTTGCCGCGATGAAGCGGCAGATGCAGCGGCTGGGCCTGGGCTACGACTGGGCGACCGAAGTGACGACATGCCTGCCGGAGTACTACCGCTGGAACCAGTGGTTCTTTTTGCGGATGTATGAGAAGGGCCTGGTCTACCGCAAGAAGAGCAAGGTGAACTGGTGCCCGGAGTGCGCGACGGTGCTGGCCAACGAGCAGGTGATCGACGGCCGCTGCTGGCGCCACGAAGACACGCTGGTGGAGCAGCGCGACCTGGAGCAGTGGTTCTTCCGCATCACGGCCTATGCGCAGGAGCTGCTGGACGGGCTCGACAAGCTCGAGGGCTGGCCGGAGAAGGTGCGCACGATGCAGCGCAACTGGATCGGCCGCAGCGAAGGCACCGAGATTGATTTCAAGGTGGAAGACCGCACGGAGACGATTCGCGTTTTCACGACGCGCGTGGACACGATCTTTGGCGCGACGAGCGTGCAGCTTGCGCCGGAGCATCCGGTGGTGGCGGCGATGGCGTCGGGCGATGCGGGGCTGAAGGCCCAGGTCGACAAGCTGATCGAGGAGCAGAAGAAGGCGCGCGAGACGGGCGATGTGGGCGGCATCGAGAAGCACGGCATTCCGACGGGGCATTTTGCGCTGAACCCTTATAACGGCGAACGGGTGCCGATCTGGGTGGCCAACTATGTGCTGATGGATTACGGCACGGGCGCGATTATGAGTGTGCCGGGGCACGATGAGCGCGATTTTGAGTTTGCGCCAGAAGTATGCGATCCCGGTGCGGCGCGTGATTGCGCCCGCGGACCCGAACGCCGAAGAGCCGGCGCTGCCGTTTGTCTCGGAAGATGGCGTGCTGGTGAACTCTGGCGCGTACAACGGGCTGAGCTGTGCCGATGCGCAGCAGAAGCTCCAGGAGGTCGCCGCGCGCGGTGGCTTCGGCGAGCCGAAGGTGACCTTCCGCCTGAAGGACTGGGGCGTGAGCCGGCAGAGATACTGGGGCACGCCAATCCCGATGATCAACTGCGAGCGCGACGGCCTGGTGCCGGTGCCGGATAAGCATCTGCCGGTGGTGCTGCCGGAGAAGATCGCGATTACGCAGCAGGGCGGCTCGCCGCTGAGCCGCGTGCCGGACTTTGTGAACGTGACGTGCCCGAAGTGCGGCGGCCCGGCGCGGCGCGAGACCGACACGATGGACACGTTTGTCGATTCGAGCTGGTACTTCTACCGCTACACGGATGCGAAGAACGCTCGACGCGCCGTTCGATCCGGCGAAGGTGGGCTACTGGTTCGAGATCGACCAGTACATCGGCGGCGTGGAACACGCGATTCTGCACCTGATCTACTCGCGGTTCTGGACGAAGGTGATGCGCGACCTGGGCCTGGTGAAGAACGATGAGCCGGCGCGGCGGTTGTTCACGCAAGGCATGGTGATCAAAGACGGCGCGAAGATGTCGAAGTCGAAGGGCAACGTGGTTTCGCCCGACGACATGGTGGCGCGCTATGGCGCCGACGCCACGCGGATGTATGCGCTGTTTGCGGCGCCGCCGGATCGCGACCTTGACTGGCAGGAAGACGGCGTCGCCGGTGTGAGCCGGTTCCTGGGCCGCGTGTGGCGGCTGGCGACGAAGTACGCGCCGGTGGCGAAAGCGGCGAAGGGCGACGCAGCGGCACCCCGGCCGGCACTTCGCTGAAGCTGCTGCGCAAGCTGCACCAGACGAGTTGCGAAGATCACGCAGGATTTTGAAGGCCGCTGGCACTTCAACACCTGCGTGGCGGCAATCATGGAGCTGGTGAACGAGATGCAGGCTGCCGATGCGCAGCTTGCGGCGGGCGAGGTTTCCGGCGCCGGTGGTGCGCGAGCTGCTGCGCACGCTGGTGCTGATGCTGGCGCCGTTTGCGCCGTTTCTTGCGGCCGAGTTGTGGGAAGAGCTGGGCGAAGAAGGCAGCGATCTTGCGCGCGCCGTGGCCGAAGAGCGATCCCGCAGCTGGCGAAGGAAGACGAGATTGAGATTCCGGTGCAGGCGAACGGCAAGCTGATGACGGTGATGCGGGTGGCGGCAGACGCGAGCGGCGAGGCGATTGAATCAGCGGCGCTGGCCGATGAGAAAGTGCAGGCGCGCCTTGCGGGCAAGACGGTAGCCAAGGTGATCGTGGTGCCGGGCAAGCTGGTGAACCTGGTGCTTCGCCCCAGCGACAAGGACCCGTCGCCGGGACCCGTCGCCACGACGACCGTCGCCGGGACCCCGGGTGTGAAATGAGCGCGGAACCGGCAGCGACGACGAGCGGCAGGAAACTGGCGCCGGTGCGGGGTACGCAGAAGCTGGTCGACCAGATGGGCTGGGTCTTTCGCCGGCCCCTGCTGGTGGCGATGGAGATCGCCTGGCGCTGGCTCTTCGGGATTCCTCTGCTGTGGTTGTGCTGGCGCGAGTTCCAAAAGATTCTTGCCGCCGTGCCGCCGTCGTCCACAGGCCTCGCGAATCTGGATTCGCAGAATCCGTGGGTTGCGGTGGTGCAGCTTGCAGGCGTGTGGCAGCAGTATGCGCCGCATTTTGCCGCGGCTGCGGCGTGGCTGGCGCCGGCTGCAGCCGTTGCGTGGGTGGTGATCTCGGGCGTAGGCCGCGCGGCGGTGCTCAAGAGGATGGAGCCGGGCCTGCGCTTCAGGCCGATGGGCATGATTGCGCTGCAGGCGGCGTGGCTGGCGATGCTGGCGCTGATTTTCTGGTGCTGGTTCCGGTCAATGCAATGGGCGGCGGCCACGCACATTACCGTGAGCGGTGAAGCCGACCTGGTTGGCTACGCGATCTGGGCGATTTTTCTTTCGCTGGGCTTCTTCACGCTGTGGGGACTGGTGAACTGGCCGCTCTCGGTAGCGCCGATGCTGATGCTGCTCGAAAAGTGTTCCGCCGGCGGTTGCGGTGGGCCGGGGTTTGCGGCTGGGCAAGGGCCTCTCGAGCAAGCTCACTGAGGTAAATCTGGTGATGGGCATCGTGAAGCTGGCGCTGATCGTGCTGGCGATGGTCTTTTCGGCTGCGCCGCTGCCCTTCAGCGATCAGCTTGGGCCCGGAGCGCTGCACGCGGTGACGGCAGGCGCGACGATTTTCTATCTCGTATCCAGCGACTACTTCCACGTGGTGCGGCTCAAGAGCTTCGTGGAGTTGTGGCGCGTCTTCAGGGGCGGGGCGCGGTAGCGGGCTGGCCGGATGCAGTTGCCGCTTCTTCTTTCAGGAACGCATCGCTGAGCGTGCCCTTCTTCTGCGCCAGCGGAAGCAGCGTGGGATAGAACTGGACGAAGGTTGTGTCGACGGCGCCGTGCGCGGCGTGGCAGGTGTAACAGGGCGCTCCCTGCGGGATAAGCGTTCCGTTCTTCTCCGGCGAGTCGAAGTCGAAGAAGGCCCACTTGCCGGGGAAACGCGCTTCGTCTTTGACATGGACTTCAAAGCCCATCAGATCGGTGCCCTGAAAGTGGCCGCGCTGGTTGATTGAGCCCTTGCTGCGCGCCTCGCGGACTTCAAGAACCATGACGGTCTTGTCGGGCCAGGTGCCGGTGGCGAGGAAGCTCTTGTAAGCCGCGGGATTGACGAAGACGTTGTCGAACATCGAGTGGTCCGCTCGCCGAGGCTTTGGGCGCGTAGCTCATGTCGATGCCCGAGGTGAGGTAGATCCACTCGCGGTAATTGGGGAGGGGAAGCATCTCTCCATTGGCGGCGTAGGCGGGCGCGTCAGCCGATGCGGCGCGCGCGATTGGCGCGGAACGATGGCCTGCGACAAGGCAGAGAAGTGCGGCTGAGAGGCATCCGACGGTGGCAAAGGTGCGCGTTCGTGAAGGCAAGAGGAACTCCGTGGGCCGTGAGCCTAGAAGATCTTGAGGCGGATGACGAGGTATTTCTTCGGGTCCTGACGAATGCTCCTGACGAGTTGCTGGGCCTCGTCGAGGGTGCTGTCGGCGTGGTCGTAGAGCGAGCGGTTGTGCACGAGCTGGCCGATGGTGCCTTTGCCTTCGCTGATCGACTGCACGATCGAATCGAGGCGCGTGACCGTGTCATCGAGCTTGCGCGCGAACTCGGGGTCTTTTGCCAGCTTGCCGATGGAGCCTTTGCCGGAGTTGATGTCGCCGATCAACTGATTGGCGTTGATGACGGTCGCGTTGAGGTTCTTGTAAAGGGCCTCGTCTTTGAGAAGCTTGCCCGCTGTGCCCTTGCCCTGCTGAAGGCCGTCGGCGACGTCGTTGAGCCGCGCGATGGTATTGTTCGCGTTGTTGTAGAGGGTGTCATCGTTGATCAGCTTGCCGAGCGTGCCCTGGCCGTTGCCGACGGCGCCGGTGATCTTTTCAAGGTTCATGGCGATGCGATCAACGCGGCCGCGCAGGAGGGGGTCGTTGATGAGAGCGCCCACAGTGCCCTTGCTGGAATTGAGCGTGTCGACGAGGGTCTGGAGTTTCTTCAGGAGCGTGGAGATCTGATCGATCGATCCCTGGCTGGAGCTGATGACGGATTGGATATTGGGCGCCTCGGTTGCGCGGAGCTCTGTGTGGTTCGGCGGCTGCGGGCCGGTGGCCTGGGTGGAGTCGATATCGACGTAGCTGTCGCCGAGGACGCCGGCCTGTGCGATGGAGGTAGTCGAGTCGGTATGCAGGTCGTGGACGAACCGCTCGCCGACGCGCATGGTGACTTCGACGGGAGTGGGGTTGCGGTCCGGCACGATGCGAATGGCGGTGACGTTGCCGATGGTGACGCCTTCGAGAGTGACCGGCGCGCCGTTCTTGAGGCCAGAGGCGTTGTTGAAGTAGGAGCGGAACATCAGCTTGGGCTCGAAGAGGCCGCCGGTGGAGCGGCCGAGCAGAAAGATGAGTCCGATGAGGATCGCCAGGGCCACCAGGACCAATGAGCCAACCTTAAGTTGTGACCACTGAATCTCTTTGCGGCTTGGCACGAGTTCCCCGGATGCTTAATCGAATTCGACGCCTTGAGGATAGAGGATAGCAGAAGAGCGAGCGCCCGACGCTATCGGCCATTCTCAAGCACGACGCTGGCCATGGCGAGGCTGCCGGTGTGGGTCAGGGAGAGGGCGGTGTTCGCAACTCCCAGATGGCGCGCGATTTCTGCCGCGCGGCCGCGGAAGCAGATGCCCGGGCGGCCGCCAGGCTCGCGGACGACCTCGATCTCGTGCCAGTGGACCCCGCGGCTGATGCCGGTGCCGAGAGCCTTGGCTCCGGCCTCTTTGGCGGCAAAGCGGGCGGCGAGGCTTTCAGCGGCGTTGCGCTTGCGCAGGCAGTAGGCCAGCTCGGCCGGGGTATAGATGCGGTTGAGAAAGCGTTCGCCAAAGCGGTCCATCGACTGCTGAATGCGCTCGATTTCGACCAGGTCGATGCCGGTGCCGATGATCATGCTAGGTACAAGCTAAATCATGGGAGGGGGCGGGCTGGGTCGCGGGGCTGGAGTGCCCGGGGGCCGCGGAAGCCTCAAGCGCACCATTTCTGCACAGGCGTCACGGTTTGGCGGCCGCGCTCCGATAGAGCAGGTGTGAGGCAGGCTGCATTCCATCCCGATGCAGGGCGTCCGGGCGCGATTCCGTGGGCGATACCGATCAATGCCGTCTCAGGCGAGGAGCCGGGGCGGCTGGTGCAGAGGCTCACGGGGGCGATTCTCGGCTGCGGAGGCTGGGTGCTGAGCCGCAGCGCGAGCGATGCGGGACTGATCAACCTGCTCTTCGAATTCGAGCGGCGCATGTGCCTCGACATCTACGGCGTGATTCTGGGCGCGGGCGTTGACCTGAGCCGCGACGGGCATGTGCGGTTTACTGAGCTGTGCCAGTGCGCGCTGCACTCCTCAGCGGATCGCGGCGGCGAAATTGCGAGCATCGATCTTGAGGTGCAAACTGCTGCGGCCGGCGGAGAAGGCGATCCAGCGGCGCAGAAGCACTGAGGCGCAATGCGGTCGGATTATTTGCCGGCGTAGGGATCGACGACAGGCTTGCCGCTGTCAATCCACGCAGAGTAGATCATGTCGCGCAGCATGCTGGCGCCTGCGGCGAGGCGCGCCGCGGCAAAGTCGCGCGACTGCGGAGTGCCGGCACCGACCCAGCCGCCAGCTTTCTCAAGCTGGTAGACGGTTTCGACGTGCGTCTTGCTCTCGCGCAGGTAGGCCACGTAAGCGTCGAAGATGTCCCCGTCGATGGCGTGGACCGGAGTCATCTTCGGCGCCACATCGGCGCGGTGAATGTTGGCTCCGACGAATGGGCCTTCAAACTCCCAGTGAATCTTGTGGGCGGTGGTGTAGCCGTTGGGATTGGGGCCGACCCAGCCGTTGTATTCGATGGTGGTGTGCAGAGGCTGGGAACCGTCGCCGACGTAGTGGCCGAGCCAGCCGGCATAGAAAATGATGGTCTGCTCGACGGGGCGGGTATCTTTGTGCGCGGCGGAGAGGTTGCGGTACTCGCGCATGGCGACCTTGAGCCGCTGCCACACTTCGTTGGTGACCCAGGGCTGCAGGCCGATTTTTTCAGGCCGCTGGCCGGAGGCGAAGACCTTGGCCTCGAAATCGAGGCGGTTGCGGGGCAGAGGGCCCAGGGCGTCGGCCAGTTCGAGATCGATAAAGTGCTCGGGGGCCTGGGCAGCGACCAGTTCCGGCTCGGCGGGATTGCGCCAGCGGTCAGGCTCGGGGCCAAGGTACTCGATCTCGGCAATTGCGGCTTTGGAGCGCAGGAACTTCGGGACGTCGGGCGGTAAGTTGCTGGCGGCAAGGAGATTGACCAGGCGGTGGCCCTCATTTCCCCAGGCGTGGGCGCGGGGCAGCAGGCCCCCAAAGGCTGACGAAACGAGTACAGTCACGGCGGCAACGCGGAAAGAAACTCCAAAGCGGAACATGCTGCCAGTATACGATTGAACGAGAAAGCCCTGGCACCCGGCAGAGAGCGGCCCTGGAGCACGCCGGTATCGGCGATGTTTTGAACAGTCACGGGGGTAATGGGAAGCGTCGCATTCCGGGTGCAATGGCGCGTTTTTTGAGTAACATACAAGTAAAGCAGGCATATGGTTTCGACGGCGTGCCGCGGCGGAGTTTCGGGCATCTCTGGCCCGAGCTGCGGACCCGGGTTGAGCTATATAGGTTGAAGGCCGCTGCCCGAAAGGCGCGCGGCAATAAAGAAAGGTCTCATTGAGGCTGCACGCAATTTGATTTGCCGCCAATGGCCATTCGCAGGCAAGCGACGGCAGCCGAGAATCAAGGGATCCGAAAAAGCGGGTACTGGGCTGGTTGAGAGGCGTTGAACAATGCTGGCTCGACCGCCGAGGGGCAAGAAGCAGGAGAGCGGCAGGGGCATGGAGACGAGGGCAGTGCGGCAGGAGAAGGAGGAGCGCAGCTCTTCCGCGTCGACATGGTCAGCCTTTGCGGTGCTTTGCCTGGCCGCGGCCGCAGGCGGCATCACCGCGCGCATCGAAGGCGGACCGCGCTACGACTACCTGTTGCTGATTGTGGCAATCTTCGCGGTTGGTGCCGTGGCAATGCGACTGCTGGCCGATAGCTCGGCGGAGCGCGAAGCGGCCAACCGATATGCGGGCGATCCGCTAAAGGACCTGCTCGATTCGGCCGGTTCAATCATTGTCTCGGTCGATCTCGGGGGCCGCGTGACCTTTGCCAATCCCACGGCAGAGCGTCTGCTGGGATATCACGCAGCGGAAATTGTGGACAAGCTGAAGGCGACGGATCTGCTTGCTCCGAGCGAGGGCGCGCGTCTTGTGGTGGAGATGCAGCGGCTGTGTGGCATCGAACATGCGCACGAGCAGAGCCGCGCCGGGCGGCTTGAGGCCTTCCGGGAGATTGTGCGTGCGCTGCCGCCAAGCCAGGCACCGAATTTTGACACGCAGCTGCGCCGCAAGGATGGCGCGCTCTTCCCGGTGCGCCTGCATCTCTCGACGCTGCGCAACCAGGAAGGCGAAGCGACGGGACTGGTGGCGGTGGGGCTCGATCAGACCACGACCTCGCGCAAGGACGAGTGGAAGGCGGACGCGCGCGAGCGCTATCGCGACGTCTTCGAGAACTCGAGTGAGATGATTGCGACGCTCGACCTGACGGGAAGATTTCTGTATGTGAATCCCGCGTGGAAGAGCTGCTTTGGGCAGAACCAGGCATCGGCGGAGCGCGAGTTTTTTGAGGAAGCCTTCAGTGCAGACAGCCGCGCCGATGCCGCAGCGCTGCTGCGCCGGGTGCTCGATGGGGAAACCATCGATCGCGCCCCGATTCGCAACGAAACGCCGGATGGTCACGCGCAGGAACTGGAGCTGAGCCTGCATCAGCGTCGCCGTGCGGGCAAGGCGATGGCGGTGCAGTGCCTGGTGCGGGACGTGACGCAGCAGAAGCAGCGGGAGCACAGGCTGGCGCTGCAACTGCTCGTGACCCAGATTGTCGGCGAGAATGTTTCGTCTGAAATGGCGGCGATGCGCGTGCTTGAAGCGCTGTGCGCCTCGCAGGGCTGGGATGTCGCCGTCAAATGGGACATCAACCAGGAAGAGAATCGCCTCGAGTTCAGCACCGCGTGGGGCGTTCCAGGCAGGGAAGCCGAGGCGCTCATCCAGGAGAGCATGGGCATGACCATCACGCCCGGCGGAAGCTTGCCGGGACGGGCATGGCAGGATGGACGGCTGGTCTGGATCTCGGACCTGTCAAAGCTGGGTGCCGATGCGCGTGTGAAGAATGCGATGCGGCACAAGATGGTTTCCGGCTGGGCCACGCCGGTGCAGGTGGGCAGCAAGGTGCTGGCGGTGCTTGAGTTCTATTGCCATCTGCGCCTGCGCGAGGACCGCGAAACAACCGCGGCGATGGAGACGGTGGCGGCGTCGCTGGGCCAGATGCTGGCGCGGACGCGTGAGCGCGAGCGCGCCGAGGAACTGAGCCGCCAGCAGAAGATTCTGCTGCACTCGGTGGCTGACGGCATCTGCGGTGTCGATCGCAACGGGCTGGTGCGCTTTGCCAACCCCGCCGCGACACGGCTGCTGGGCGCGCCGGTGGCGAGCCTGATCGGCAAGCCGGTGCACGAGCTTGTGCACGGCTCCGCTCCCGATGGAAAAAAGTGCGGCAAGGATTGCGCGCTGCTGCGCGCCGCAACGGGCCGGGTGCCGTCGACGGGCGAGGACACGATCTACCGCGCGAACGGTTCGGACTTTCCGGCGGAGTACTTCCTCAATCCGATTCTCGACCTGGGCCGCTACTCGGGCTCGGTGCTGAGCTTCCGCGATATCAGCCAGCGCTATGCGCTTGACCGCCTGAAAGACGAGTTCGTATCGACGGTGAGTCACGAGCTGCGCACGCCGTTGACATCGATCCGCGGCGCACTGGGCCTGCTCTCGTCGGGCATTCTCGGCGAGATCAGCGAGAAGGCGTCGAACCTTTTGCGGATCGCGTTGAGCAACTCCGACCGGCTGGTGCGGCTCATCAACGACATTCTCGACCTCGAGCGCGCGCAGAGCGGACGCGAGCCGCTGGTCTTCCGTCCCCTGCAGATGGCCGACATTGTGCGCCAGGCGATGGATGGTATGCAGTTGATGGCCGAAGCCGCCGGAGTGCTGCTGATTCACGACAAGACGCAGGTGGAGATTACGGCCGACGCCGACAGGCTGTTGCAGGTGCTCACCAATCTTTTGTCGAATGCCGTAAAGTTCTCACCGCCCAACTCGGCGGTGTCGATCATGCTGCGGCCGGGCTCGAGCGGCGTGACGCTTTCGGTGATCGATCAGGGGCGCGGCATTCCGGTGGACAAGCTGGAGGCGATCTTCGGGCGCTTTCAGCAGGTGGATGCTTCAGACTCGCGCCAGAAGGGCGGCAGCGGTTTAGGCCTTGCGATCTGCCGCGCCATCATCTCGCAGCATAACGGGCGCATCTGGGCAGAGCGGAATCCGATTCGCGGATCGACATTCCGCGTCTTCCTGCCCTATCATCCAGCGGCTGCAGCCAAGACCAAGACGCAGGTTGACTCGCCCGGACAGGGCCAGGTGTTGCTGGCCAGCGACAGCGGCGCAACCAAGCCGCTGATCGGCGCGCAGCTCGCCGATCACGGCTACCGCATCGTTGAAACTTCGACGGTGGAGCAAACCCTGGTGCAGGCGCACGACGGCGTGGAAGCCATCGTGATCGACAGCGGATCGCGGGCCATCAACGGCTGGGAGCTGCTGCCGCAACTGCGGCGGGCAATCCCCGAGGCGCATACGCCGGTGATCGTGCTGAGCCTGGATACACAGCAGGCGCCCGTTGCTGGCGCGCGCAATGCGATCGGCCGAAATATAAATGCCGGCGCGCAGATCACCGAGCTGATGCGGGTGCTGGGCTCGGCGGGCGAGCTGGCGCGGGTTCTGGTGGTTGAGGACGACGAGGCACTTGCTCGCAAGGCCGCCGAAGCCTTTTCGTGGGAGAGCTCGAGCGTGCGCCTCGCCCGCACAGCGCAGCAGGCCACGGATGAGTGCGGATCGCTGCAGCCGCATCTGCTTCTGCTGAATGTGGATCTGCCGGAGGGTTCCGCGCTGAATCTTGTCGCGTGGCTGCGCGAGCAGGAGAGTCTGACACGGACAATCCTCGTGTTGTACTCTGGTCGCGCATTCAATACAGCGGATGGTGGCCAGGGGGTGCCGGAGCCGACGGCGTTCCTCAAGCAGGCGCGCGTGCAGCCTGAGCAGCTTGAAGCGCTGCTTTTGACTGTGCTGCGCGGCAACCAGCCGAAGGAGGCGGTGCAAGAGGCAGTGCCGGATGTTTCCGGTGTTCGTGGTTCGTGACGCGCGTGCGCGCAATGCCTCGCAGGCAGATCCGCATCGCAGCAGTTCCTGTCCTTCCCGGTGGGGTTTTCTTTCTCGGCCGGCAACAACCGCCGCTGGACGTTGGCCGGCACCCCGGGCGGCCGTGGAGACTTTGGGTAAATGGCGCACCGCATTCTGATCATTGATGATGAAGACGATATTCGTGAGATCGCAGCGATGAGTCTCGAGACCGTTGCAGGATGGGAGGTCATGGTGGCCAATTCCGGCGCGCAGGGACTGACGCGTGCAGCCATGTACAGGCCCGACGCCATTCTGCTGGATGTGATGATGCCCGGGATGGACGGGCCCACGACATTTCGCGAGTTGCAGAAGAACCCCACCACGGCGACGATTCCGGTGCTGTTTTTGACCGCGAAGGTGCAGGCGCACGACCGCGCGCGGTTTGCCAATCTTGGCATTCAGGCGGTGCTGGTGAAGCCGTTCGATCCCCTTACGCTGCCGACACAGATCGCCAATGTGCTGGGATGGACCTAGAAGGCGCGCCGATGGATGAGACGCAACAGATATCGATTGCCGAGGCGATGGATCGCCTGTGGGAGCAATATCTGCCGCAGATTACAGAGCGCGTCGCGGTGCTGGAATCCGCGGGCGCGGCGCAGGATGCGGGCTCGCTCACTCCGGAGCTCTGCGAGCAGGCAATGGCCGCGGCGCACAAGCTGGCCGGAGTGCTGGGCATGTTCGGCTTGCCGCAAGGCACGGATCTCGCGCGGGAGATGGAAGCGCTCTACGCCGGCGGCACTGCGGCGCTGGCAGGTGCGGGGAGCCGCCCGAAGGAAGTTGCGGCCCTGCTGCGGGCGATGCTCGCCACAAGGAAGTAGTCCGAGTTTAGTCTGGGCCAATTACACTCGACCTTGGTGACCCAACCCGATCCATCTACGTTGCAACTGGGCTTCTCTTTTGAAGAAGAGACGTCGGCGCGCCGTGTGTGGCCGGTGCGCGAACTGGTCGAGCAGATTCGCACGATGGTCGAGCGGCGCTACCTGGACATCTGGGTCGAGGGCGAAATTTCCAATTGCCGGCCTGCTCCTTCGGGACATCTCTACTTCACGCTGAAAGATGCGGAGGCGCAGTTGCCGGTGGTGCTCTTTCGGCGGCAGGCGCTGCTGCTGCGCTTCAGGCCGGAAGATGGGCTGCACGTGCTGGTGCGCGGGCGAGTGAGCGTCTACGAGCAGCGCGGGCAACTGCAACTGGTCGGCGAGGCGATGGAGCCGGTGGGCGCCGGCTCGCTGCAACTGGCATTTGAGCAGTTGAAAGAGCGGCTCAAGGGCGAGGGCCTTTTCGATGCCGACCGCAAGCAGCCGCTGCCCGCCTTTCCGCGTACCGTGGGCATCATCACTTCGCCCTCGGGTGCGGTGATTCGAGACTTTCTGAACATTGTGAGCCGGCGCCACTCCGGGCTGAATGTGCTCGTGTATCCGGCGGCGGTGCAGGGTGACGCGGCGGCTGCAGAAATTGAAGCAGCGCTGGCGCTGCTGGATGCGTCGGGGCTGGTGGATGTGATCGTGGTGGCGCGCGGCGGCGGATCACTCGAAGATCTTGCTGCGTTCAACAGCGAGCGGGTGGCGCGCGCCATTGCGGCGGCGCACTTGCCGGTGGTTTCTGCCGTGGGCCACGAGACGGACTTTACGATCGCGGATTTTGTTGCCGACCTGCGCGCTCCCACACCTTCGGCGGCGGCCGAGCTGATCACCGAAGCACAGCACAAGGTTCAGGATCGCGTGGCGTACTTTGCGCAGCGGCTTGAACGCGCCGTACGATTTCAGCTTCTGCGGGCGCGCCAGCAGATGGATAGTCTGCATGCGGAGCGCGCCGAGTGGCGGATGACAGGGCATCTGCAGCGGCTCAATCAGCAACTCGATGAGATCGCGTTTCGCGGCGAGAGTGCGATGCTCGATCAACTGCACGAGAGGCGCAGGTATTCGCAAGAACTTGCGGCGAAGGTGCTTCGGCACGATCCCCGCCAGGAGCTGGGACGCGCCCGCGAGCGTGTGACGCAGGTGCGCGTGCGGCTGGAGCGGTCGCTCGAGCGCACGCTGCGCAAAGAAGAGGCGCGCCTCAAAGCCGTGGATGGGCGGCTGCGTGCGTTGTCGCCGCTTGCGGTGCTCGATCGCGGCTATGCCCTGGTGCAGGGCCCCGATGGCGCCGTGATCCGGTCGGCCGCGCAGCTCGCGCAGGGCGATCGCGTGACCACGCGGCTGGGTGATGGCTCGTTTGTGAGCCGCGTGGAAGAGACAAGCGCAGCCGCGCGGAAGAAAAGCAGACCAAAGAAGAAATGAGACTATGAGCGCATCGACGGCACGAAAGCTTTTCGGTACAGACGGAATTCGCGGGGTCGCAGGCGAACAGCCGCTGGATGCAACGACGATCTATGCAACTGGCCTGGCGCTGGGCCACTCCCTGCGCAAGACGAACGAGGCCCCACGCGTGATTATGGGCCGCGACACCCGCGAGTCGAGCCCGTGGATCGCAGCAACAATTGCGGCTGGGCTGCGCGAAGCCGGCGCTGAGGTGGAAAGCGCGGGCGTGGTGCCGACGCCGGCCGTTGCCTTTCTCGCGCGAACGCATGGCTTTCAGGCCGGGGCTGTGATCTCCGCATCGCACAATCCCTGGCATGACAATGGCATCAAGCTCTTTGGCGGCGACGGATTCAAGTTGCCGGATGCGGTTGAGCTGGGCATCGAAGATGAGATTCTGCGCCACGCCGCGTCAGTGAAGGCGCCGAACCCATCGAGCCTGCCTGCGGTGCAGGACAACGCAGCGCTGCAGGCCGATTACATTCAATCTCTCGTCGATTCGATGCCGGGGTTGCAGTTGAATAGTCTGCGGATCGTAGTGGATTGCGCAAACGGTGCGGCCGCGGCGATTGCGCCCGAGTTGTTTCGCAGGCTCGGCGGAGATGTAACGCTGAGGAATGTCGAGCCGAATGGCCGCAACATCAACGACGGCTGCGGCGCGCTGCATCCTGACTGGGTTGCGCGCGAGGTGCAGGCGCGCGGAGCAGAGATGGGCGTCACTTTCGACGGCGATGCAGACCGCTGCATGCTTGCCGGCGCGCACAATAACGTGATCAACGGAGATGCGATTCTGCTGATGGCCGCGCGCGACCTCAAGAAGCGCGGGCTGCTGACGGGCGACGTGGTGGTGGCGACGACGATGTCGAACATGGGGCTTGAAGCGGCTCTGAAGCGCTCGTCGATCCGGATGCTGCGCGCGCCGGTGGGGGACCGCTATGTGCTTGAGATGATGCAGAAGCACGATGCTGCTCTGGGCGGCGAGCAGTCCGGGCACATTCTCTTTCCGCATCTTTCAACAACGGGCGATGGCCTGCTTACGGCTCTGACCGTGCTCGACCTGGTAGCGCGCACGGGGAAGCCGGTGGATGAGCTGACGGCGGACCTGAAGGTCTTTCCGCAGGTCATCGTGAACGTGAAGGTCCGCGAGAAGAAGCCGCTCGAGAGCATTCCCGCTGTGGCTGCGCGCATCAAGGCCGCGGAGGAGGAGCTTAGAGATTCAGGCCGCGTGGTGATCCGTTACAGTGGAACCGAGCCACTGGCGCGCGTGATGATTGAGGCGGAAGATGAAGCGTCGATGCGGCGGCATGCGGAGGCCATCGCCGATGCGATCCGGAAAGAGCTGGGTGTTTAAAAAAGATCGAAGTTGCGCAGGGGGACGCGCATGACGGGAACGCGAGCCGATGGCGTCCGCCTGGTTTTTCTTGGGGCGATCATCTTTCTTGGAATGGGCCTGGTGCTGCAGTACGCGACGCCCAGGACGACTGCGGACTTCCGGCTGGTTTATTTCAGTGCGCGCGGCCTGCTTGAGGGCAAGGACCCCTATCAGCCGAAGGTGCTCGAGGAGCATATACCGCGTCGAAGGCGGTGAAAGCGCCGCGACGCCGCCTGATTTGAGGAGCGAGTCGCGTTACAACTACCTTCCAACGGCGCTTCCGCTCACCGTGCCTTTTGCGCTTTTGCCGTTTGGTCCCGGCGCATGTGTTCTGGCTCGCGTTCACAGCAGGAACCTTTATCCTCGCGTCGGTCTTGATCTGGGATGTTGCTGCGGAGTTCAGTCCGCTTGTGGCCGCGGCGCTGGTGACGCTCACGCTGGCAACCAGCGAACTGCTGCTCATTCTGGCAAACCCTGCCGGAGTCGCAATCAGCTTCTGTGTCATCGCGGCGTGGTGCTTTCTGCGGCAGCGCTACGTGGCTGCGGGCGTGCTTCTGCTTGCCCTGAGCCTGATGCTGAAGCCTCATGACGGCGGCCTGGTGTGGCTCTATTTTCTGTTGTCGGGCCGGCCCAACCGAAAGCGCGCGTGGATGACTCTCGCCGCCATTGTGGTGATGAGCCTGCCGGCAGTGCTGTGGTGCAGCTCAATCGCTCCGGGCTGGACGCAGGAGTTCCGGCAGAATATGAGCAGCCTCTCGGCTCACGGCGATGTCAACGATCCGGGCCCCGCGAGCAAGGGATCGCATGGCATCACGATGATCACGAACCTGCAGGCGCCGCTCAGTCTCATCCGCGACGATCCCCACTTCTATAATCCGATTTCCTATGCGGTCTTCGGGGCAATTCTGATCGTGTGGATGATCAAAACGCTGCGCACGCCATTCTCGCAGCGGATGGCGTGGTTTGCCCTTGCTCCTGTTTCGATCCTGCCCATCATCGCCATCTATCATCGGGTGTATGACGCGCGGATCATTCTGCTGACGCTGCCGGCGTGCATGATGCTGTGGAAGAAGGGCGGCGCAAGAGCATGGATTGCACTCGCGCTGTGCACCATGGGAATCGTTTCGACGGGTGCGGTGCCGTGGGCGATCTACCTCAAACTTGTTCACAACCTGAAGATCGGTTCAGGCTTCATCCGCGGCGCGCTCGCCGGGTTCGAAACGGCTGCAGTTCCCGTCATTATGACGGCGCTGTGCGCCTTTTATCTTTACGTCTACGTGCGACAAAGGCCGGATGCCATCAGTGCGGAAGCCGCATTATCCGCGCAGGCTGACGTGCGCGTGGCTGAGGGATGAGAGATCGTCGTAAATAGATTGCGGCAACTGTAACCCCGCGGCGGCAACGTTCTCCTCAAGATGTTCGACCGAGGACGTGCCGGGGATGGGGATGATGACCCGCGACCGCTTGAGCAGCCATGCGAGGGCAACCTGCAGCGGAGTGGCCTGGAGGGTTGCCGCTGCATCGTCGAGCGCGTCGTGCGCGCTGCGCGCCTGGCCGAGCGGCGCCCAGGGCATGAATGCGATCTCGTTCTGCTCGCAGTGATCGACGATGAAGTCCGATTCGCGATCGGCGAAGCTGTAGCGGTTCTGCACTGAGACGATGGGAACGATGCGGCGGGCGCGCTCGATGTGTTCGCGTGTGACGTTGGAGAGCGCGACGTGGCGGATCTTGCCGAGCTCGCGTTGTTTGGCCAGCGCCTCAATCGAGCCTTCAAACGAAACGGCCGGGTCAGGCACATGGAACTGGAAGATGTCGATGCGCTCGAGGCGCAGCCGCTTAAGGCAGCCTTCGACGGCTTCGGTGAGATGCTTTGGGCTGCCGTTATGGATCCACTGGCCGGGGCCGACGCGTTCCCAGCCGGCCTTGGTGGCGATCACGAGCCCGGCAGGGTAGGGAAAGAGGGCTTCCGCGATCAGGTCTTCAGAGATTTCGGGCCCGTAGGAGTCGGCCGTGTCGATGAGGTTGACGCCGAGCTCAACGGCGCGGCGCAGAGTGGCGAGCGCGGCGGGCTTGTCCTTCGGCGGTCCCCAGATGCCGGGCCCGGTGATGCGCATTGCTCCATAGCCGAGGCGGTTGACGGTGAGATCGCCGCCGATGGTGAAGGTGCCGGCGTTCGCGGCTGAGATTTCCTGGGGTGTCGTCATCGCATCTGCTCCGGGGATGTATTCGAGAGTCTTCAGGAGGGCGCTAGAGATCGCGCCAGTTGGGGCCAAAGCCGAGATCGGCCACCAGCGGTACCTTGAGTTGTACCACGCCTTCCATCTCGGTGCGCACAAGAGCTTCGACCTCGGCCTTTTCTTCGGCCGGCACTTCAAAGAGCAGTTCGTCATGAACCTGTAGGACCATGCGGGTTTTAAGCTTCCGGGCGGCGATTTTGCGGTCGAGCGCGATCATGGCCAGCTTGATGAGGTCGGCGGCGGTGCCCTGCAGCGGAGTATTCACTGCCGTGCGCTCCGCGAAACCGCGCTGGTTGGGGTTGCGGCTTTCGATATCCGGGATCGGCCGCATGCGTCCGAAGATAGTGCGCACGCTGCCCTCGCGGCGCGTGGCGGCGAGCGTTTTTTCGATGAAGGCCCGTACGCCCTGGTAGCGCGCAAAGTAGCGGTCAATATAAGCGCGCGCCTCGGCCTGCGGAATGCCGAGCTGCGCAGCGAGACCGAAGGGCGAAATGCCGTAAACGATGCCGAAGTTCACCGCCTTGGCACGATTGCGTGTCTCCTTATCCATGGTGTCGGGGGGCACGCCGAAGACTTCGCTCGCGGTGAGAGTGTGGATGTCGTCATTGTTCGCGTAGGCGCGAACAAGCAGCGGGTCTTCGCTGAAGTGCGCGAGCAGGCGCAGCTCGATCTGCGAGTAGTCGGCAGAGAGAAGCTCTGCGCCCGGCGCAGCTACAAAGGCGGCACGGATTTCTCGGCCCAGCTCGGTGCGAATGGGAATGTTCTGCAGGTTTGGATTGACAGACGAGAGACGGCCGGTGGAAGTGGCAGCAGCCTGAAACGTTGTGTGCACGCGCGATTCGGCATCGGCAAGCAGGGGCAGCGCATCGACGTAGTTGGATTTGAGCTTGGCAAGATGACGGTATTCAAGCACGAGCCGCGGGACCTCGTGCTTCTCCGCAAGCTGCTCGAGCACGTCCTGTGCCGTCGAGATGGCTTTGCCTTTGCCACGCACGACGGGAGCCGGCAATCCCATGTGAGTGAAGAGCACTTCGCCGAGCTGCTTGGGCGAGTTGATGTTGAAGCGGCGCTCAGCCAGCGCGAAGATTCGCTCGCCGACACGATCAATCTCCGAGCCGAAGCGCTTCGAAAGCCCATCCAGTACGGCGATATCGATGCGGACTCCGGCCTGTTCCATGCGATAGAGCACGGGAGCAAGGGGAAGATCGATCTTCGTGTACACCGCGGCGACACCGCCGCGTTCCGCCTCTTCGCGCAGACGCGGCGTAAGAGCCTGAATTGCGGCGGCTGCGGCTGCGAGCGTGGAAGGCGGCGTGAGTCCGCTGCGGGCTACGACGTCGTCGAGCGCCTGCGTGGCGTGGGTGGGGTTGAGCCCGTAGGAGAGCAGCATGCTGTCGTCGACCGCGCCGTGCATTTCGACGCCGAGGCCGTGCAGCACGTGGAGCGCGAGTTTCCAGTCGTGCACGCGCTTGGGCACTTCAGGGTCGGCGAAGAGCGCCTTCAACTCGGGCGTGAGAGCGAGGCGCAGGCCCTTTGCTGCATCTGCGCTCACGCCAATGCTGGACTGCGTCTTCTTCTCCGCTTCTTCAACGACATCAAGAAGCGAAAGATTCTGCGGCGTGGCCTCATCGTCCTTTTCTTCGACGAAAGGTTCCGCGGCATCGAGCGCAAAGGCGAAGCCCTGGCGAGCGGCGGCGTAGAACTCGGCCGCCTGCTCGGCGGTTGGCTCCTCGATCAACTCGGCCGAGGGGCCAGTGGCAGCGGGCTCAAGCTCGCGCAGAAGCGACGTGAATTCAAGTTCAGTGAAGAGCGTGCGCGTGGCCTCGATATCGGGCGCCTGCGTTTCCATCTTCGCCAGCTCAAGGGGCAGGGGGACGTTGCAATCGATGGTGACAAGCTCTTTCGAGAGCAGCACGGCATCGCGATTCTGCTCGAGAGATTCGCGGTAGCTCTTGCGCTTGACTTCGGCGACACGCTCGAGCACAGCTTCAACACTGCCGAATTCGACGATGAGATCGACGCTGCCCTTATCGCCGATGCCGGGCGCGCCGGGAATATTGTCGACGGAGTCGCCGCGCAGCGCCATGACGTCGATGACTCTTTCCGGCGGCACACCGAGGGTCTCGGTCACCCTGGCCGGATCGAGGATGAGGTTGTCCTTTTGCGGGTTGAGGACCTCGCACGTGC
This sequence comes from uncultured Acidobacteriota bacterium, assembly GCA_963718885.1. GTDB lineage: Bacteria > Acidobacteriota > Terriglobia > Terriglobales > Acidobacteriaceae > Telmatobacter. Next base: position 127,574 of record CAVRAK010000008.1, on the reverse strand, counting down.
TCGGTGACGAGCTGCATCATGTCCTTGTCGCCGGAGACGATGAAGACTTCGTGACCCTCTTCGGCGGCCTTGCGCGCGAGTGTGCCGATGACGTCATCGGCCTCGAAGCCCACGGCCTCGAGGATCGGGATGTGCGAAGCCTCAAGCGAGCGGCGAATGTAGGGAATCTGGCGGCGCAGATCTTCCGGCATCGATTCGCGGTGCGCCTTGTAGCCTTCATAGCTGACGTCTTCAAATGCCTGCGCCTTCGAGTTCCATTTGCGCAGTGTGCCGATGGCCCGGGCGCGCTCGTCGCGAAAGACTTCTCCGCTGGGATCGAAGACGGCGGCGAAGTAGCGAGGCGAGAAGTCTTCGCGCAGTTTTCGGATCATGTTCACGAAGACGTAGGTCGCGGCGGTCGGCAGGCCGGAGCGTGTTGACATGGGCCGGCTGCGCTGCATCGCGTGGTATGCGCGGAAGATGAACGACATTGTATCGAGCAGGAAGACGGGAGGTTTGGCTTGGTCCGGCACGCTACCGAGTCTAACAGGAGAAGGATGCGCGCCCGAGCCGGCGGAGAGCAGGGCAGACCCGCGTAAAAGCGGGGTGTCAGGGGTGCCTGGGGACCGACGCGGCGGCATAGAAGTGGAGGGTTAGCAAAGGGATGCGGGAAGCGCTGCAGTGCTTTTGGTACTGTTGCCGCAGCATGCGCGGCTTCGGTAGTGTGAACGTATGAGTCCCCAGCCAGTGGAGGCAGCTTTGACAGAGGCGAGCGAAGCCGGCGCAACTGCGCCCGCGCATGCGGGCGGATTACTGCGCAGACTTTTTGGCCGCCACCTGATGGACATGGCCCTGCTGCTGGTGGTGATCGTCGCCTTTTCAGGCCTTCGCCAGCCGAGCCATCTTCTCGCCGACCCTGACATATGGTGGCACCTGGCAGATGCGCGCATTCTTTTCACCACGCATCACTTCATTCAAGTGGAGCCTTATTCGTTCACCGTTGCCGGCGAGCGGTGGGTAAATCCGGAGTGGCTTTCAGAGGTGCCCTACTGGCTGGGGTTTCGCGCCTTCGGGCTCACCGGGATTTTCGTGGTCACGTATCTCAGCCTCAGCGCCTCGGTGATCTTTCTCTATTGGCGTGGCCGGTTGATGTCGCGCAACGCGGGCGTGGCATTGTGGCTGGCAGTGCTGGGCTTTGTGCTCATGTGGGTCAACTCGAGCGCGCGCACAATCCTGCTGGGCTACGTGGCTCTGTCGGCGGAGATGGCGATTCTGGAGGCCGCGGAGCGCGGTCGCAAGCGCTTGCTCTGGCTACTGCCTCCGCTGTTTTGCGTGTGGATCAATCTGCACGGGAGCTGGATTATCGGGCTTGCGGTATTTGTCCTGTTCATTGTCTGCGGACTGTGGCGCATCGAGATCGGCGTATTCCAGCAGGCCGCGTTTAATCGCGAGGATCGCGAATCGCCTCTTCGCCGTGCTGGGAGTGAGCCTGGCGGTGCTGCTGATCAATCCCTATGGCTGGCGGCTCATCTGGAATCCCTTTGACATGGCGCTGAACCAGAAGCTGAATATCGCCAATGTGCTGGAATGGCAGCCGCTGAGCCCTGGGCGGCTTTGTGGGCAAGGCCGCGGTGGTGGCTATCGGGTTGATGGTGATTGCAAACGCGGTGCATGGCCGGAAGTGGAAGATCTTCGAGATCGCGCTGGTCTTCTTCGCGTGGTATTCAGCCTTCAGCCATGCACGCTTTACGTTTCTGGCAGCGGTGCTGGTCATTCCCCTGCTCGGTGTTGACGTGACCCGCGCGTTCTTCCCGGCGCCGCAGCAGGAGCAGAAAACCATTCCCGCGATGAATGCTGTTGTGGCTGTGCTGGCGCTTGTGCGTGGTTGCGTGGTACCGGCCGCACGAGGAGAAGATGCGGGCCGGCCTCGCGGAGGAGTATCCGCTGCAGACCATCGCTTCAATCGAGCCGGGCTGGCGCCTGCTCAACGAGGAACATCTGGGCGGCATGTTGGATTACAGCGAGAAGCCGACGTTTGTCGATACGCGATGGGATACGTTTGAGCACCACGGCATCATGAAGGATTACATCGACCTGTTCCGCCGTGCGCGACTCGCTCGCGATTCTCGACAAGTACCGCATCGACCATGTGCTCATGCGCTACGACGATCCGTTTCCCTATCTGCTGGAGCGGACGCCGGGCTGGAAAGTGGTTCGCATCGAGGGCAGCGGGCAGGATAAGTACGAGCTGTTTGAGCGGGTGACAGCCGGGCAGGCTTCCTCTGCGGCCGCCGATGTGCCGGCCCATCGCTGACGCGAAAAGCTCCTTAACACGAACAGTCAGAGTCCGTCAGGCTGGGGGATGCTCAGGCGTGTGTCGTCTGGACGGCGCCGTTATGCTCTGGGTCTCTTCGTCTTCCCGCCCGCCGCATGTAGATGGACAGGTAGAAGACTGCAAGGGCGAGGAGAACGAGTGGTACGGGCTGCAAGACAACGCCGAGGAGGGTACGATGTGCAGGTGACATGCCGGAATAATCCAAATGCCTGGCGAGGTGCGTCTAGCGCAGCCAGGAAAAAATCGCCCGCGCAGATAATGCCGGCAGTGTAAGCACGACTGCCAGCCACGCTTCAAACCGCCCTCTGCCCACAGCAGGGCGCAGGCGGGAATAGTGAGCAGCAGAAGCTTCGCGTCATAAGGGCGGTGGTAGGTGATCAGTATGGTGAGCGGGACAGCGGCCGCAACGGCCAGCCACGCATTCGAAACCAAGAATGTTGAGCGAATCGTTGTGAATGCCCAGAGGCAGATCAGGATTCCGCAGACAAGATAGCTGGCCAGGTTGTAGAGGTGGGGATCGCTCCAGATGGCGCTGGTGACCGCCTGGAGGTCAATGACCATGACGGCGTGCGGCCGGTTAGTGAGAGGAGACCGGGCTGGTTGAGGCCGCCGCTGGACGGGAGATTGCTGCCAGATTTGAGCGCATCTCGCTGAGCCAGTGAGGCGCAACGTATGTGAGCCATGCAACAGCCAACCAACTATCAAAGCCGCAAGTGATCGCGAGAGCCTGCAGCGCGCGCTTGCGATGAACGCCGCCCGAGAGCAGGAAGAAGAGCCATAGAAGTCCAGCATCGTGAGGCTTGATGGCAAGGGCGACAGCGAAGCACAGAACTCCAACGGCGGGAAGCGCTCGCGAAGAAAGCACCAGACAGCGATCACGGAAAGGCTCACGACGATTCCGGCCGTGTTGCCAGTGGCGAAGACGACTTCGCAATTGAGGAGAAGCAGGCAGGTCGAGCAACAATGCGAATTGCCGGCGAGCTGTGCGCTTGCGGCTCCCCATGTCAGGAATGCCGCGGTAAGAAGAGGCCGACGAGAAGAATGATCCACAGCGCCTGCGCCGGCGTCCAGGGAAGAAGAGCGAATGGCGCAATAAAAAGAAAGGTTGTCGGCAGATTTACGTAGAGCGTGACGGCCTTGCGGCGCTGGATTGAATCGGACGGCAGTGCGCGGCCCTCGATGCGATAGTGGCGGACCAACTGGTCTTCCTGATATGGATCGCAGTGATTGAGCAGGCAGCGTGTGCCGTAATAAATGCCCTGAAAGCCGATAACCCCGCCGGGGACAGAATTGCCGATCTTGAGTCCCCAGAACGCGGAGAAGCCCGGTGCAGAGAAGAAGAAGAAGCGGACTCAATCGGCGCATGGATTCTCCGGTATCAGCTAGAAGTATCTCAAGGCCTGGGGAGATTTGCGGGCAGGGGTTATCTGCGGAGTCACGGACGGGAGCTGGAGGCGCGAGGTAATCGGAATCCGTTTGAATCTGCCGATCGCATGAACGAGTACTCCAGCAGCGTTATCGACAGGATTGGCGCCGATCAGCATGTCTGCGGATGTTGAGAAGTATCTTGAGGGGATTCGAGGGAGGGTCTGCGGTTGCCGGTTGTGCAACCGCAGCCTCACCCCGAGAGAAAGAAATGCTGATCTGCGCTGCGCGAGGGCCCAAACTAATAAAGCTACAACTAAGACGCGCAACCAGGATTGGTGAGTTGACCTATGCGCGGAAACCCGAAACCGCGCACGCATTCTTCAGTTAGGATTAGCTGACGTTCGTTCCCGGCAGTAACTACTCTTAGTTGGGACTCGCCAAGAGTCTAGAAGTGAACCGGAACCACTGATCTTACTTGCTGAGCGCAACAACCGCTCCCGATCGAAGGCTGATCTCCCGGATGCAGCCTGTGGGCCCGAAAGACATCTCCTTCCGGCAGCAGCCGGAAGGAGCCATTGCTTTACTAAGAGCAGAGCTCAGATCGCTGCTGATGGTGCTGAACGCACTGTTGATTTCCGTGGACAGACCCTTCATGGCCGCAACCGCGCCGAAGGCAATCAGAGCCACGACGAGAGCATACTCCACCAGATCCTGACCTTCTTCGCGCTGCATCAGGGCCTGCATCTTGACGTACATCTTGAGCATCAGATCATTCATTTTCACTTTCTCCTAAACTTGTTTATTCCAGCGACAGGCTGGGTTACTCACATTCTAGCAAGCGTCGTGCCATTCCGAACAAGTTAATTGACCCTTTAGAATCAATAACTTAGTCAGGATCTTCTGCTTGCCACTGTATACTTCCGTATACAAAGTAGCCTACCTCGAAGAGCGCTTCGTATACATGCCACTAAAGTGTTAATCCTTTCTGGGGCCGTGGCTTAGGACCATGCGGCCAAGGTTAGCTGAAGCTTTGCGAGAAAACGCTCTGAACGGCCATATTTCAGCCAGAATTCGGGTGGATCCTGACTCTCTTCCCCACATGGAACGCCGGCAGGCTACTAAGGGGCTTCCTATCTATGCTGCAAGCAGGCAACTCCAATAACTTAGCTGAGATATAACTTCTTCTCGACCTCCCGGCTGCTCAGGATTTGGCAGAGCCTGCCGGAGCTTGCGCCGCAGAGACCTCGGTTAGTTCAACCTGGTCGCCGGGCTAGCGTCTGCCTCGCGGATAGAGCCGGCGGCGAGCTCAACGACGGAGTGAGCGGACAGGCATGCGGAGAGACGCCAGGGAGGAACATTACGCCGGATCTTCCGGATCCGGTGGCGCCGGTCGAGATACACCAGATCCAGAGCGAACTGCATGCCAAAGGTGTGGACAGCCTCGCAGGGCACAATCCAGAGGGCTTCGCCTGGCGCGAGGCCTTTGCGCCCAAGAAGGCCTTTCGAGCGCTTTCCGCCGCTCGCGGCGACTTCGACGCTGCTGGCGAGCTGGACCTGGCGGGTCACATTGAACATTGTGAGCCGCTGCTGCGAATCAGCCGGAGGCTTCGCCTGCGGACGGTCTTGCGCATCTGAAAAAGCCATAGCGCTCTAACTCCCTTCGCCTGCTGGATGGCGCTCTTATCGTTTGCGAAGAGCATTGCACAGGCGCGGTCAGTGAGGTGATGCAAGAAGCCCCGTCCGGCGGGGACGGGGCTTCCTGGGTTAAGCAAGTGGACAACGGCTATTGTTGCGAACTGCCTCCGCTCGAACCGCTCATGCCGCCTGTGTTATCGGTCAGCGGTGTTTCCGGCTTCATGCTCTCGATCAACTGCTCGACCGGAATGGTTGCCGGTGCAGCGGACTCACCCGGTGCAGCCGTATCAGGCGTATGCATCGGGGTATTGGAGTTCGGCGGCAGGAAAGGCTGCGGGTACTTCGGCGTCGCGATTTCCGTGCCGGCCGGAACTGGGTTGACGAGCTCAGGCGTGACGATGACGATCAGCTCGGTGTTGTTCTTGGTCCGCTGACATGGACTGGAAGAACTTGCCGAGAATCGGGATATCGCCGAGAAATGGAATCTTCTGGAAGCTTTCATTCTCGGTGTTGTCGAGCAGGCCGCCGATGGCGAAGCTCTGCCGGTCGGCGAGTTCGACTTCGGTCTTGACGCGGCGAACGGTGATTGCCGGCTCAACGAATCCGGCGATCGTGAACGGCATTCGCAAAGTCCAGAGCACTGACTTCAGGCGCCACCTGCAGCCGGATCGTTCCGCGAGGCGTAATCGTGGGAATGAAAGCCAGGCGGATACCGTATTCCTTGAACATGATGGTGACGGCGCCGCTGCCGCCGACGCCCGCTCCCTGGACCATGGGGAAGGGATATTCACCACCGGCGAGGAAGCTGGCCTGCTTGCCGTTCTCAGCCAGAATGTTGGGCTCGGCGAGGGATTCCACCATGCCCCTCTGTTCCAGCGCTTCAATCGTTGCGCCCAGGTTGATGCCAGGGTAGAACGCGAAGATGTTCAGAGGATTTGAAATGGAGACGGTTGCAGAGGTCGTGGTTGTGCCAGCCGAGGTCACCGAACCGGAGGGGGTGACAGTCGGCGGGCTGAACTGACCGGTCGAAATCGTGCCGATCGTGTTGCCGAAGCCGGTGCTGAAAATGTTGATGCCAAGCGAACGCATCTTGCTGCGATCGACACTGGCGAAGCGCACCTTGAGCAGGATCTGCTGCTCAGGAGGCGGAACCTTCACATTGAGAAGGTTGACGACCTTGCCGCCGGTGGATGCGATGAGGACAGCACGCTGCGAGCTGGTGAGATTATCGACCGTGCCGCGCAGGTAGACGTTGCCGCCTTCCGTGCTCACGTTCAGGTTCTGACCTGGCAGTTCGGTCCTGAGCTGGCGGCGGATCGCCTCAAGCTGGTCGTGGCTGGCATAGGTGCTGGGCCTGACAGTGACATTGAAGAACTGCCGGGCGCCGCTGGCGTCCCAGAGAATCAGCGATGTTTCGCCGGCAAGCTTGCCGTTTACCAGTACCTGCGTGGGGCTGACTGCGCTGGCTTCAGCGAAATCTCCGAGGCCCACGACGATGGTGCGAATCGGCCGAGCCAGATCGAGTACAACAGACTTGCCGACAGTCACGGACAGCTCGTTGGCGGAGTCCTGGCTCGCGGGGCCGACAGGCTGCATGATGATTGGAGCCGGAGGCGGCGGAGGACCGGCAGGCGGTTTCGCGCCCGGCGCGCCCTTCTCTCCTGGTTTCGCATCCTTCGCATCAGGCTTGGCTGTTTTATCGGCAGGCGTGGTTGCCTGCGCCGCTTCACCCAGGGCCTGAGCCCGCAGTGCCAGCGGGGCGCAAAATATTAAAGTTAATACACTAAGACTGGCAAATGTAACGCCGGTTCTAACTCTCACTGTTGTCCCCCGGGAGAAACAAATTTCTGTTCAGCCTTCTGCGAGCCGTTGATCACAGTAATGGTGAAGGGCGCCGGGGCGGCCGGCTTGGCTTTTCTTACAGTGGCGGCCTTGGGCGCCGCTTTCTGGCCGCCGAAGAGATTGGTCATCGCCGTCTGCTGCACATCGGTGATCGTCGTGTCGAGCGGGTTTCTGAGCACGAGCTGGATGCGCATCTGGTTCGCCGCCAGCGCCAGAATCTGCGCCTGCTCCGGTGTGACCAGAAGGTTCACCACCTGCACCTGCTGCGGCTTGCCTCCGGCATCCTTCTGAATGTCGGTGCCGGCCGAAAGCACTTCGATGTTCTGCAGGATGGTCCGCGTCTCCGTCTCCTGGTTATTGCCCTGCGAACCCGGAGGAACGCCGGAAACCAGCACGTCAACGCGCATGCCGGGCGTCACGAAGCCCGCAACGCCGACCACTTCGTCGACGCGCACTGCGCAGGCCCGCATGCCTTCCTTGATGGTGGCCGCCAGACCACCGCCCGACCCGAGCGGGGCGAGGCGGCTTTCAACCACCGGTTCGCCCTGCACCAGAGCAGAGATCACGCCGCGCCCGAGTGCGTTCTTCTTGTCGGTGATGGCGCCCTGCGGTGCGGTGGCTACCTGGATCGTCGTCAGATCGGCATCGGACAGAATCGTCCCGATCTTCACGTCCTTGTTGACCGCGACCAGGGTGGTTAAGGCCTGAGGCTTTGATGCCGAGATGCGCGATCCGACCATTTTGTAGACCAAATAGGTGCTGAACGCGGCAATCACGAAAGCACTGAGTAGGATGATCAGCAGTCTCCGGTTCATTCAGAATCCTGTCTTCGCCAGCTTGTGGCCATTCGCCTTTCTCCGACGTCTTGCGCCAAAAACAGGCGCACAAAACGACGGCGAGCGGCTCACGCCGAGTTAGTGATTCACTTGGTAGAGCCCAAATGAGGATTAATGACGATGAAGTATAGCATTATTACAATCGAGCCTCTCCAACAAAAAGCGGAGACTAAAATCTATAGTACCTGGCAGCTTACCGTTCCTTGTGTGAGTCATTCTCCATGTTAAGGACAGGTCATAAGCCGTGGCCCGGTGGAGCTATTCAGCGCCAGCACTCACACGTAAAAAATCAATCTAAAAACAAAAACGATGATAAGAACCCGCGTGACCACTGAGACTCTAAATTAGTCTTGTGCACTAATATGCGCAGATGACAATGAAGCTGTCTAGTTACTTTTGGTTGGTTGCCGCTTTTACCTATCTTTCTTGCGCACCACGACTTCAGCGGACTCTTGAGCGACTGGCGAATCGCTCTCCTTCTGCAGCAGCCGGCTGGAGTGACTTTATGCTTGTAAGCATACGGGGCCGCGGGCAGCGCATTCAAGCAAAAACAATGCGCTCCACTTGTGGCAAACATCAGTTTGCCCGAGGCCCGAGCATCGTACAGGTAACAAAAGGCATCCCTCTCGACAACCTGCTCTTGTCAGAAACGAGTCATGATGCATGTAAAGTAAGAGACTAGTGGTTCATGAGAGGAATCTGACCCATCATGGGGCCTTCCCTTCCGATTTCAATCTTTGCGGAACCGCCGAAAACGCAGCGGACGCCCGTGAACTACGTGGTTTCGGCGCTGGTTCACGCCACTCTGGCAGTTGTGCTTCTGTACGGATTCATTTTTGCGCCGCGCATCGACATGAAAGAAGCCACCGACCGCTACACGATGCGGCGGATCGATATCGACATGCCGGATGTGCAGACACCGCGCACCGCGGGCGATTCGGGAATGTACCCAGGCGAGAAACCCTCGCCGGCAAAGGCCGCGGCGCAGCATGATGCGCCCGCAGCTCCTTCGTCGAGCATGCGGCAGATCCCAAAACTCAACTTTGCCGACCGGACTGTCGTGCAGCCCGATGTCAAGTTCAACCAGCAGGTGGTCAAGACGCCGCTTCCTTCGGTATTGCTCTGGTCGTCGGAACATCCTGACGTGAAGCTGGTCGTTCCGCCACCGCCGGAGATCCTGGCGGCAATCAACGCAAAGCCAGTGTTGACGCGTCCGACGCCCGAGAAGATGATCGCCGACGTTCCGATGACGTCGACCCCGTTTGCATCGAAGATGCCGATGCCGATGCCGGCGACCAGCACGCCGATCGCTGTGCGTGGGCCGGAGCTCAAGGACCTTCTGCCGCAGTCTTCAGCCGCGAAGTCAGTTCAACCGACCGCAGCTGCAATGATGTCCATCTCCGAGATCCAGATCACGAAGGGCACCATCGCGCTTCCGCCGACGAATCAGACCGCGAGGGGCAATCCCGATGGAGCGATGCTGCCGGGCAAGATGGGTGACTCCGCCAGCGCCGGCACGGGCGACTCATCGAGCCGCGGCAGTGCGACTGGCACGCACGGCAGCCAGGGCACAGCCGGCAACTCCGCAGGCAAAGCCGGCAACGCGAAGGGAACCAATGTCGCGAGCGGTAACTCGGGCAACACGGGCCCGAATGCCGGCACGGGAAACAATGGCGCGGGAGGACATGGCAGCGCGCCGACCTTCACCAAGGTGTCATTGCCGCAGAGTGGTCAATACGGCGTGGTGGTTGTCGGCAATGCAATGGAAGATCAGTTTCCGGAAACCTCGGCCCTGTGGGGCGACCGGCTCATCTACTCCGTGTATCTGCATGTAGGTCTTTCTTCAAGCTGGATCCTGCAATACTCGCTGCCGCTTTCGGCAGAGGCGCGCTCGGCAGGGAATCTCCACATCGAAGCTCCGTACCCTTTCTACATCGTGCGGCCGAGCAACGGAGTGGGAACCATCGCGGCGGACGCGCTGATGATTCACGGATTCATCAATGAGGCCGGACGCTTCGAGGCGCTCTCGATCGTCTTTCCTTCGAGCTTTAAGGAAACAAGCCCGGTGCTGCAGGCGATCTCGCAGTGGCGTTTCAGGCCCGCCAAGCACAATGGCCAACTGGCAAAGGTCGAGGTGCTGTTGATTATTCCCGATGGTGCCGGCGGATAACCTGGCGCCCCCCGGCGCAGCGCGTGGCAGGAGGTTGTCCGCCACGTGAGGCGGATCCAGACTCTTTATCGGCTCAGCCAGTGCATGGCCGCGCGGAGACTCACTCTAATTTAGCTTTCGACGGTTTTGAGGCCGAAGGTCGAATCCTTCAGCCGCGATAGAAATCGATCGAGAGTCTTCTTATCAGCTCCGTTTTCGCGAGCCGAGTCGCCGTTGGCCACATCGAGGGACCGGGAGACCACGAAGGCAAGTCCGAGTCCGTCGCTGCCCCAGCGCACAACGCGCGATTGAACGGCAATCGAGTCATCCAGGTTCTTGCCGGAGCTGTCGGTTCTCTGCAATGTCATCAGGACCATCGTGCCGGGAAACCAGCGTTCCTCGGTGAGGAGGTAAAAGCCGCTCGCGCTGATGTCGGAAATCTGGTACGCGCGCGGGGCACTCCCGGTCCAGTAGTAGGCGACCAGGCCTGGTAAAGGCTGTCGTGGCGCCCTCCGCCGATCGGAAGACAGCCAGTTCTGCAGCCACGTTTTCAGCGTGCCCGGCTTACTGCTCCTAGGCTCATAACTGTTCATGACTTCTGACCCCTGAAACATGGTTTCTTCCCCCGAAGACCGGTTCAGTGACGCGCTGAATAGACTGCTGTCGGGCTGCTTTTCCCTCGAGGATACAACACCCGTTGCAATCGCCGGCGAAGTAAATGTGCTGGAAAGATGCTCGAGACGGCGTTCCATCTCGCTGGCGACACAGATCACAAGTTGATCGCCGGGCTGAGTCTGCGAGGAGTAGATGGTGTGAACCGGCAGTACCAGCGCGCTCGCGGCGGCGTCTGGCAGGGATTCGACCTTCGCGGTGGGAAACGACTCAATTTCCTGGATTACCCGGTATTCACTATCGAGGTACACGAGATCGATCGGGGAGATGCCATGGGCCGGCGGAATGCCGCGAAAGGGAGTCATCCAGAGGCCGCTGTCGACCTGGCTGGTGAGCTTCTCGATGAGCTCACGCAGGCGCCCGGCTGCGGCGTCGGCCACTGTGACGCCCAAACTGAGAAAGCTTTCGCGAGTCTGGTTATATACGCAGTACTTTTGCGCTTCCATATCTCCTCACCCTCCCGGAGTTTTCTCCGGATGCAAGGGCGCGTACTAACTAGCCCGCTATCAATTCAGCCTGGCAGGATGCTCGAGATCGATCAACCGCTTCATCTCTCGCCCATATCTAATGCTTGTACTCAAGCTTGTCCTCAGGCCAGGTATCTTCCGGGCTGCTGAGTCCAGGTTTACTGGTTGGCTCTGAAAAGTTACCAGGTTTCTTAAGTGCGCTTGCTTGAAACTAGCTATCCGCCGAGAGTAAGTCAGGGAAAGCCGGATAAAGAATAAAAAGGGTGAGCTAGCCGGATGGACGATCATCCGGCCGGGTCACATGTAGTCGGAATTTGGCTCGTGTTACTTGACGCGAGTACGGCGGCGCTGGATCAGAACCACCAGCACGATCACGAAGAGTACGCCGGCAGCAACCCGAATAAGTGTTGAACTATCCATTTGAATTCCCCTTTCCCGGAAAAATACTTCAAAACATCGTTGCGAGACTGGCCCGTGAACTTAGAGCAAACCCCGATGTTACTTAACGCGAGTGCGGCGGCGCTGGATCAGAATCACCAGCACGAGCACGAAAAGCACGCCGGCAACAATCCGGATAAGCATTGAGCTATCCATTGCGATTCCCCTTTCCCCAAAACTTCGGAACTTCAGAACTGCGCCTCGTAACCCAGCTACTGCCTTGGATCAGAACTCGATGGTCGCTAGAGTTACTTTTCTCGAGTCCGTCGACGCTGAACCATCATGGCCAGGGCAAGAACGAACAGGAGTCCAGCCACGGTCCGGATAAGCAAGATCGAATCCATTGCCTGTTACTCCCATCTTTACTAGTGGCCGAACATTGACTTGAACGATTCGGCCATCATGATTACCGCAGGACCGAGAACGACGACAAACAGCGACGGAAAGATGAAGAATACGAGAGGGAAGAGCAGCTTTACCGAAAGCTTTGCCGCCTTTTCCTCGATCTCCTGCACGCGCTTGGTCCTGAGCGTGTCTGAGTGCACACGAAGTGTCTTAGCAACACTGGTGCCAAACTGTTCGGACTGAACCAGCATCGATACCAGATTGCGAACCACGTCAACGCCGGTGCGATCGGCCAGGTGCTTCCACGCGTCGGCGCGCGCGCTGCCGGCGCGCTGCTCCAGCGCCACCATGCTCAGCTCGTCGCTCAAAACCGGCTGGGAATGGCGCATTTCTTCGGCGGTGCGGGCCGTTGCCTGGTCAAGGCTAAGGCCGGCCTCAACGCAGATCACCAGCATGTCGAGCACATCGGGCAGGCCGCGCCGCACCTTTGTCTGGCGGTTGGAAATCATCTTCCCGAGCACAAAGTCCGGCGCCAGGAACCCAATGCCCGCCGCCGCGATCGCAAAGAAGATGTTGCTGCGGCCGAAGGGCGTGAGCAGCACGATCACCAGCAGCGTCAGGGGAGTCAACACCTTTGCCCCATAGAAGGCCTTCTGCGCCGATTCGGAACGGAAGCCGGCGCGAACAAGCCGCTCCTGGACGACGCCGGTTTCGGCTTCGCTGCGGGGAACCACCTTTTCGAATCGCTCGACAACGCCTTCGAGCACTTCGCGCGTATCGAGAATGGTGGTCTTCAGGCTCTTCTGCCGCCGCAACTGCGGGTTAATGGCGGAGGAGATGCGGGCCGTAATCGTCTCCCGATAGAAGACGAGAAGTCCCGCGCTCGTGATGAGCAGGAAGATGGCACAAAATGCTGCAATTGCTACACCCATAAGTCCCTCACACTTCCATGTTGACGATTTTGCGGATAATCAGCCCGCCGATGATGATCATTGCCGACGCGGCGTAGAGCAGCTTCACGCCGATCTCGCGCTTCCACAACAGGCTCATCATTTCCGGGTTGATAAAGTACAGGGCGCAGCCGAGGACAATAGGGAGCAGAGTAAGCACGATGCCGGTGAGGCGGCCCTGTGCTGTATGCGTCATGACCTGCCGTTTCAACCGGAAACGCTCACGGATAACTTCAGCAGTCTTCTCAAGAACTTCGGCCAGGTTGCCGCCGCTCTCTTTCTGAATCAGGATTCCGGTGACGACAATGCGGAGATCCTGAACAGGCATGCGGTTGAGCATGTTTTCAAGAGCCGTCTTCAATTCAAGGCCATAGTTCTGCTCGTCGAAGGTGACGCGGAACTCGGGACCGACGGGGTCGGGGCACTCGCGTGTAACCAATCCCAGCGCGGAGTTGAGGCTGTGTCCCACGCGCAGAGCGCTGCACACCAGGTCGAGCGCTTCAGGAAGACCCTCTTCAAACTTTACCAGGCGCTTGTTGCGCTTGAAGTAGACCCAGCCGATCGGAGCCGCGCCAAAAGCGCCGCCAATCAGAATCCCGAAATAAATGTTGCCGGTGCGCCAGTAAACCAGATACCCCATCACCGCGAACAGTGAGCTGCACATCAGCACCAGGCCGCCGACCGTCCACTTGAGATTGGCCTGGTAAAGCAGCCGGCGCAGACGCGGAGTGATTTCGAGCTTGCGCAGTACGCGGTCGATCCATGGAATCGTGCTGAGCAGCTCGCTCTTGCGCACATCGATGAGCAGGTCGGCCATATCCGACTTGGTCATGTTTGTGGCCAGGGCAGAATCGAGTCGTGCAAGCATTTCCTTGTCTTGCCTCGATGCTCCGGCTCCACTCGCGGCCGCCAGCAGACCCACCACCGCGAAGACGCCCAGGAAAACGACGATAATGATCAGTAACATCGCTGCAGACCTCCGAACAGCCCTAGTAGACTTCCCGAATCACAAAAAACATTTCGCTAGCTCACTTCCGTCACGCGCTCAAAGAGGCTCGGCGGCAGAAAGATGCCTGCGGTGCGGAGCTGCTCGAGGAAGCGGGGACGGATGCCGCTCGGCTTGAAGGCGCCAAGAACCTTGCCGTTGGGCCCGATGCCCTTTTTCTGGAAGGTGAAGATTTCCTGCATACTGATCACGTTCTCTTCCATGCCCGTGATCTCATGAATGCTCACGCATTTACGCGTGCCGTCGCTGAGGCGCGTGCACTGCACGACAATGGTGAGCGCCGAGGCGATCTGCGCGCGCACTGTCTTTTCCGGAAGATTCAGATTGGTCATCGCGACCATCGATTCCAGACGGGTCAGGGCATCGCGCGCCGTGTTGGCGTGGACTGTCGTCATCGAGCCTTCGTGGCCGGTGTTCATGGCCTGCAGCATGTCGAATGCTTCTTCGCCACGGCACTCACCGATGACGATGCGGTCGGGACGCATACGCAGGCAGTTGATGAGCAGTTGCCGCTGGCGGATCGCGCCCTGTCCTTCAACGTTCGGCGGACGCGTTTCAAGCCGGACGATGTTCTCCTGCGCAAGCTGCAGTTCGGCGGCGTCTTCGATGGTGATGATGCGCTCGTTCTGCGGAATGTACTGCGAGAGGATGTTGAGGAAGGTGGTCTTGCCGGCGCCGGTGCCGCCCGAGATCAGGATGCTGAGGCGCGCGCGCACGGCGGAAGAGAGCAGCTCCATCATCTCGGCCGAGATACTCTTGAGCTGCACCAGCTGGTTGGCTGCGAGAGGACCGGTGCCGAAACGGCGGATCGAGAGCGAAGGGCCGTCGAGGGCCAGCGGGGGAATGATCGCGTTGACGCGGGAGCCGTCGGGCAGGCGGGCGTCCACCATTGGCGACGACTCGTCGACGCGCCGGCCGACGCGCGAAACGATGCGGTCGATGATCTGCAGCAGGTGGCGGTCGTCGCGGAACGACGCATCGGCGCGCGTGAGCAGACCGCCGCGCTCGATGAAGACGTGGTCTTTGTCGTTGACCATGATGTCGGAGATCTTCTGGTCCTTGAGCAGGGGCTCGAGGGGCCCCAGGCCGAAGACCTCATCCAGCAGGTCGGTCTGAATCTTTTCCTGCTCGTCGAAGCTGAGCGGCACGCGGCGATCGCTGATGATCTCGCTGATGATGCTCGAAACGGCCTGGCGGGCCTGGTTCGAGTTAACGCGCGACAGCTTCTCGAGATCCAGCTTGGAAATCAATGTACGGTGTACTTCAGATTTAAAGTTCTCAAGATTTAGATGTTCCACGTTGCACCATTCCGATCACAAAAGTATTGTCGACGTCGCGAACTCAACCAAAGAGGCTGAATCCCTTCTTCTTCTCGGACTTCGCGGGCATACCCGCTGCCGTCCGCGCCATGTCCTGTATTGCCCTGGCAATCTGCGAGTCCTCAAGGGCCAGGGGTGTCGCTTCATTCTGCATCTTGCGCACTGTCACGTAATCGCTGGGAATCTTCCACTGCACGGGCCGGGTAAGAGCCTTCGAAATATGTTCTTCGTCCACGCCGCCCGATCGCGGCATGAAGCGGTTGAGCACGATCTCAAGATTCGAGCCGCCGCTCTTGAAGTACTCCGAGATAACGCGGTGCGAATTGCGCAGTTCGGGAATGCCGGCCTGCATCACCAGGTAAACCGTGTCGGCGTGCTCGACCAGTGTCGTGCCGCTCAGGTCGAACCGCGAGCCGGCATCCACAACCACAAAGTCGTATCCGTTGCGGGCAACGGCAATCAGCCTCTCCACGGCCTCGTTGCTCATCTCCACCTGCGGAAACTTGCCGGGCGCCGCGAGAACGTACAATCCCGAGCTGTGCTTGGTGAGCAGCTTGGAGAGAAAGTTCTGGTCCATGCGGCTGTAGTTCTGCAGCGCGTCTACGGTAGAGAACTGCGGGCTGATGCCCAGGTTCAGCGCGGCGTCGCCCAGGGGAAGATCGAGGTCGATGAGAACCGCGTTCTGCGAGCACTCCTGCACCAGCGACACGGCGAAGTTGCAGGCCACGGTGGTGACGCCCGATCCGCCCTTGCCGCCCAGGAAGACCAGGACCTTGCCGCCGCCGGGCTTGCCGCCCTGCTTGGCCGCCGGACGGCGCGTTGCGGCGCGCGAAAGCGCATCGCTCAGCGCGCTGGGCGCGATGGGCTGCGACAGAAACTCGCGGGCGCCCGCGCGCATGCAGCTCATCAGCAGGTTGGGGTCGTTGTTCATCGAGTAGACCATCACCGTGCTGGTGCCCGCTGCGGCGAGCGTCTCAACCAGTTCCAGCGCGTAATTCTGATCGCTGTCCAGATCGATGATGACTATGTCGTAATTCTGTTCGAGCAGGCGCGGCACCTCGCCCAGCTTGTTGGGATAGGCGACAAACTCACGTACCGAGACATCCGAACCACCCAGCGCACCAGCCACAATTCTGCGGCGGGCGTCATTGGGCCCAATCAACGCAATCGACAAACCGCTTGAACCAACGGGAATGGGGTCTTGAAAATAGGTCGACATTACCGTGCTTAGACTCCTAGCTGTCTACTTCTTATCGTGTGTGTGTAGCCTTTGTGCTTCTGTCTGCCAATGCCGGTGACGCACAGCGCGTCCTTCCTTAATGTGCAAAAAACGATATAAGGGTCCCGATTGCGATGGCCGGTGCGTAGGGCATCTTGCGCGCCCGGGGATTGGAAAGCGTCAGCTCCGAATCTCCCTTCACTCCCCGCTTCCTCCAGCCAAAAATAAAATTGCTCGTTCCTGTAAATAGCTCCCCTGCAAATCCGCCGGCCACTGCCCAGCCGACGGCCATGATTCCCCCGACTATCCCGGTGAGCACCAGGGCAAGAAAAAGCTGCCTCGGACCCACCCACGCGCCAATCGCGGCGCAAAGCTTTACATCTCCCATGCCCATTCCGCCCATCCAGGCCAGAATGCCGAAGAGGACCAGTCCCAGAACCGCGCCCGCGAGACTCTTTTCAATCCCGATTCCGTCCCAGCTCTTCGTCCCCAGTGATACGGCGAAACCTGCTGCCAGAAAGGGCAGTACCAGCCAGTTGGGGATGCGCCGGGTGCGCAGGTCTGAGAATGTGGAGACCGCCAGAATAAGCACAACCGGCCACCACGCAATCGAATGCAACTGCTGCCCCCTTATTCCCCGTGTGGATACAAGTGACTTCTATATGTATGCAATTTTCCCTCCAAATCTTCATAAGTCAAGGTGTATTAAGTCAATGCGATACACCGAAGTTGTAACGTTAAACTGTAGACAGATGTATACGCGCTTCAGCATTCCGTGAAGCGAAGCGTATACAGTCTCACATCGTGTTCGCAACGTCTCAGCCACACGATTGACAGACTTTAGTCACAGGATGTGCCCGGGAAACTGCCGGCAGGCCGTCTCTTCTAACCCACACAAACTTTCTAAGTATCCCGGTGTAACTCTTGATTCCCCCATTCCCATGCATGGGGTTGATCTCTTGGCTTAAAGCGCAACCACTTTAATCCGAGGCTCGGCGACTGATCCTGCCGAAGTACCCTTGGCTCCGATACTCGATAGAGTAAATGATCCGGCTCGCGTTGCGTATCTGAATCGGCACGCCCGCGCAGAATCCTGCCGCGCACTGATGAGTTTCAAGCCAGGAACATGCAGTCGCCATAGCTGAAGAACCGGTAGCCTGCCGAAACCGCATGCCGGTAGGCCGCGAGCACGCGTTCGCGGCCGGCGAAGGCGCTCACCAGCATCAACAGGCTCGACTGCGGCAGGTGAAAGTTGGTCAGCAGAGCCGAAACGACCTGAAATTGAAATCCCGGCGAAATGAAGATCGCCGTTGCCCCGGACCCGGCCTGTAGCGGACCATCCGCCGGCGGCGAGCGCGGCTGCCTCGAGGGTGCGCACCACGGTTGTGCCCACCGCCACGATTCTGCGGCCCTCCGCCCGAGCATGGTTGATGGCTTCGGCGGCCTCGGCGGAGATGCTGTAGTGCTCCGTGTGCAGGCGCACGTCCTCGACCCGCTCGACGCGCAGCGGAGCGAAGGTGCCGAGGCCAACGTGCAGCGCGATGCGGGCGACGTCGACGCCCGCGACGGCAAGGCCGTCCAGCATCTCCGCGGTGAAGTGGAGGCCGGCGGTGGGCGCTGCGACGGAGCCGCGCTCGCGGGCGAAGACGGTCTGGTAGCGCTCCTTGTCTTCGGCGGCGTCCGGCCGGTGGATATACGGCGGCAGGGGCATATGACCGATGCGCTCGACGGCGGCCCAGAAGTCGGCCACCGGCGAGAAGCGCAGCAGGCGCTCGCCGAAGTCGCCGCGCTCGAGCACCTCGGCCAGTGAGTTCGATCTCGCCTGAAGGCGACGGGAAGTCGAGGCGCTCACCGACATCCACTTTTCTGCCCGGTTTGACCAGGGCGCGCCAGCGATTCTCGCCGGCCGGCTCGGTGAGCAGCACTTCGATCTGCCCGGTGGGCCTTTCACGATCGCGCACCACGGTGCGCCGCGCGTAGAGCCGTGCGGGGATGACGCGGCTCTCATTGAGTACGAGGAGATCGCCGGGGCGCAACAGAGAAGGCAAGTCGCTGAAGCGGGCATCGCGCACGGCGCCGGTGCCGCGGTCGACGACGAGCATGCGGCTCTGGCCGCGAACCGCCGGAGGCTGCTGCGCAATCAGCTCCGGCGGAAGAGGGAAGTCGAAGTCGGTGACGCGCAGTCCGCTCATGCCCCGGCCTTTCCAAGATGCGCAAGAGCGCGAAGGCGCGCGCGCTCGATGGCGGCATTCAACTCCTGGCGCTTCATCTCAAAGCTCGTCGGGTGCGAGATCGGCAGGCACATGCGTCCACTGCGCCCAGCTTACGCAGATGCGGGTGAAGGGCATGGGCACGAGAAAGCGATCCCACGAGCGCATCGTCCAGGCGTGCTTCGGCTCAAGGTGAAAGGCGCCGATGGGCGCGCCTGTGGCCTGCGCCAGCTTGATGGGGCCCATCTTGGTCTGGTAGATGGGGCCGCGCGGTCCGTCGGCGGTGAAGATAGCGGTGCGCCCTGATTGGATGATGCGCGTGAGCCCGAGCAGCCCTTCGCTGGCGCCGCGCGAGCTTGAGCCGCGCACGGTGTCGAAACCGAAGAGCCTGAGCACGCGCGTGATCAGCTCGCCGTCGAAGCTGCGGCTGACGAGAATCACCGCACCGGAGTTGCGGAAATACAGGGTGCAGGGAAGCACGCACTGGTGCCAGAAGCAGTAGATCTCCGGGCCGGCTTTCCGGCCGGAGACGACAGGCGTCACGCCTTCTTCCGCGATGACCTCGAAGCGCCAGGTGAGGCCGATGAGCCACAGCAGCATCCGCACAATGGGCGGTACCAGAGCCAGCGCGATGCGCTGCCCGGGCGTGAATCTTGCGGTGGCTTCGCCGGTCACTTTCCCGATTCTATGGCCTTTTCGAGAGGCGAGGGTGGAGTTGCCTTCGGCGCGCAGGAAAACTCGTCAGCTATAGCGCAGCCAGCGCAGCAGCTCAGGCAGCGTGGCGCGCTTGCCGTACATGAGGATGCCGACGCGGTAAAGCCGCGTGGAAACCCAGAGCACGCCCCAGATGCTGAGAACAAGCAGGCCGATCGAGAGAGCGAATTGCCAGAGCGGCGGAATCTCCGAGGCCATGCGCAGGAACATCACGATGGGCGCGGTGGGCGGAAAGCACGACGCGGCCACGGACCAGAAGGAGTTCGAGTCGTTGATGATGAGCATGATGAGCGCGAAGCTCAGCCAGGTGGGCGCCGCAGCCAGCGGCATGTACATCTGCAGTTCCTGCTCGGTTTCGCAGGTGGCGGCAAGTCCGGCGAAGAGCGAGCTGTAGAGCAGGAAGCCGAGGATGAAGTAAACCGGGAAGAGGATCGCCTCGGTCCAGGTGAAGTGCACGGCAAACTCGCCGGACATGATCGCCGCCGCGAAGGGCGAGAAGAGCAGGATGGCGCCGGCAACAAGCCAGATGCCGATCTGCGTGAGGCCCACGGCCCCGACGCCGATGAGCTTGCCCGCAAGCAGGTCGCCGGGCCGCGCAATGGCCAGCATTACTTCGAAGATGCGCGAAGTCTTCTCCTGAATGATGGAGCGGGCCACGTTCATGCCATAGACCATCGTGGTCATCGAGAGCAGCAACGCCATCACGTAGCCCTTCCACAGCGAAGCCTCGGCATTGGTCTTCACGACGCTGCCGTCTTTCTTCACCTGGAAGGTATCCATCCCCACACCATCGACCAGTTTGTCGGCGTCCTTCTGGTGCATGCCGCCGCGCATGAGGTGGTCGTCGAGCACGGCGTGGGTCAGCGCAGACTTGATACGCGCCGCTGTGATGAAGTCGCCGGAGGATTGCGAGATGAACGACGCCTGCGGCGCTTTGCCCGGCTGCGTCTCAACCCAGATGAGCCCGTCGAGCTGGCCCGACTGCACCTTGCTGACAAGTGCGGCCTTGTCTTCAAGCGTGGCCGGAGCAACGACGCTGACGATCGCCTTGGCGTCCTTGTCGCCCACGAGCTGATCGCGAATCTGCCCGGCCAGCGCAGCGTCGGTGGCCGCCACGGCCATGTGGCGGTTGGCGCCAAGGCCAAGGCTCGAGAGATAGCCGACGCCGATGATGAGAGCGAAGATCGCCGGCACTCCGAGCGTCGTCATCCTGAAGGCGCGGCTGCGCACCTGCTCGCGGTATTCGCGCTTTGCAATCAGCAGCATGTTACGCATCGACCTTGTCCCCCACGGTGCGGATAAAAATCTCTTCCAGCGAAGGCTCGACGAGCTCAAAGCGATAGATCGTCGCGCCGGCGGAGGCCTCGCGCAGCAACTTCTGCGCATCGCCGTGCGGCTTGAGCCGAATCTCGGCGTGGCCTGAGAAGTTTTTTGCCTCGGCAACCTCAGGGCTCTGCAGAAATTCGGCGCTGCCTTCGAACTCGACGATCAGGTGATTGCGCTCGTAGCGCGACTTGATCTCGCGCATGCGGCCGGCGAGCACCGCCTCGCCCTTGTTGACAAGGCAGATCGAGTCGCAGAGCTTCTCCACCTGGTCCATGCGATGCGTCGAGAAGAGAATCGCCTTGCCCTGATCCTTCAGTTCCAGCAGTGTTTGTTCAAGCAACTGCGCATTCACCGGATCGAGACCGCTGAAGGGCTCGTCCATCACGATGAGGCCGGGATCATGAAGCAGCGCGCCGATGAACTGAATCTTCTGCTGCATGCCCTTGGAGAGCTCTTCGGTTTTCTTGTCGAGCGCATCGGCAATTTCAAGCCGCGCTGCCCACGTCTTTGCGCGGCTCGCGTGCCTCATCGGGCGTGAGGCCATGCAGCGTGCCGAAGAAGACAAGCTGCTCCAGCACTTTCATCTTTTTGTAGAGGCCGCGCTCCTCGGGCAGATAGCCGACGCGCTCCAGGCTCTTGCGCTCGAATGGCCTGCCGAAGAGGCTCACCGTGCCCGAGTCCGGCAGCGTGATGCCCATCATCATGCGAATGGAGCTGGTCTTGCCGGCGCCATTCGGACCCAGCAGGCCGAACATCTGGCCGGCGTCAATGGAAAGACTGAGCTTGCGGACTGCGACTTTGTTCTCGTAGGCCTTGGTGACACCCGCGAGTTCGACGACTGGCATCGATTCTCCCGTTGCAGAAACTGATGTTGGTAAGAGCGCCGTTTGCAGGCAGCCGGACTTCACAAAGTGTAGCAAAGGAGCATACGCGCACCGGCTGAACAAAGTTCCGCCCGGCTCATGCGCAGCACGTCATAGGTGTGCTTGTTGAAGGCGGGCGGCCCAGCCATCACCAGCGCGCTGTTCTTTTCCCCGTGAATGTAGCGGCAGCACCAGAAAGTTTCGTGCACGTTGCCGTCGCCAATCGAGGAGAGCTCCATGTACTTGATGCGGCCGTAGAGGAAGAGTGTTTCCTGCCAGCGCTCGACGCTCCTGAGTGCCTCGGGCGACTTGCAGATTGCGGGCAGGTCTTCGCGGTTCAGCGCCCAGATGCCCGTGGCCTCGCCGGGAAGCAGGACGATCGGCTCGGGCTCGTCAGCGGGATCGACGGCGTCGAATTCCGGCGCCGCGGGCAGACTGCTTTCGTCAACGGCGAGCTTCACGTGATCGATTGAAGAGATGATGCGCGCGGGGCTGCGGCCGCGATTGGAAGCCATCACCTTGAAGCTGTTCTCCATGGTGAGAAACGGCTCGACGGTGACGACGATCCAGGGTCGCTCTGAGTTGGCGATCGCCTGCGCAAGCGCAAGCGCGGCGCTGGCGCTGCCCACGGCAGCTTCAGCAGTGGCGGTGCCGGACTGCAGATGGCGGTCGATGTTCTTGAGCGTGCGCAGGGCCAGCATGATGCCGGCGTAGCCAAGCACGGCCAGAACGATGCCGGCGCCCCAGGCCACGCGGTCGTGCCACTCCCACTGCACAGGCGCAGGCGCCGGGGGGTTGACGATAATCTGCGGAGGCTGGCTGGGCGTCTGCGCGGTGTCCGGGGCGGCATTCTGATCCTGCGCGGCCGCGGGCTGCACAGGCTGCTGCCGCGTAACCGGCCGAAGAGGCTGCGAGGGCGTTGCAGAAGGAGACGAGACCGCCGGCCGGGGACGCTCAGGGTTGAGATCGCCCGATGCCTGCGCCGAAGCCCGCAAGGGGAGATGCGCACAAGCCAGCAGCGCAAGATATACGGGAAATCTCCTGAGCATTATGAGGCCACTATATCAGTTTGTATTCCAGAGCCGATGTGAACCGTCGAGATGGGCCCTGTTTGCAATCTATTCTGATTGTCCGGTATGGGAGTGCTGCCAACGTGCGGCTTAAGCCGAGGCCGAGTCGACATTGACCGGATCGAAGATCATATCCGGCTCGCCGAGGCGGATGAGGCGGTGGAGATAAGCCCGCGAAATTCCCAGGCTGCGGGCAGCAAGCGTCTTGTTGCCGTTGTTCTCCCGCACCGCATCGGTGGCGAGCTTGACCTTGTAGTCGCGCAACTGGCGCTCAAAGCTGCCCTCGGGGTTGTATTCGCTGATGTCGATGATCTTGTCGCCGTGCATCGTCAGCGGCAGGTCTTCGGCGCGGATGGTCATGCCGGGCGCGAGAATGATGGCCCGCTGGATGGTGTTCTCGAGCTCGCGCACATTGCCCGGCCAGGAGTAGCTCTGCAGCGCCGCCATGGCTTCAGGGCCGATCGCCTGCATCGGCTTCTGGAAGACGCGCGAGTAGTGCTGCAGATAGTGGTTCGCGATCTGCGGCACATCCTCAACATGATCGGCCAGCGAGGGCGACACGATCTTCATCACGTTGATGCGGTAGTAGAGGTCCTGGCGGAATTTGCCTTCGGCGACTAGCTTGGCAAGATCCTGGTGGGTGGCGAAGATGAGCCGCGCGCGCAGCGGGATGAGCCGGTTGCTGCCCAGGCGGCTGAACTCCATCTGCTGCAGCACGCGCAGCAGCTTCACCTGCGTGTAAAGGCTGAGGTCGCCGATTTCGTCAAGAAAAAGTGTTCCGTCGCGGGCCTGCTCAAAGTAGCCTTCACGCGCGCCCACGGTGCCGGTAAACGCGCCCTTCTCGTGGCCAAAGAGCTCGGCTTCGATGAGGGTTTCAGGAATGGCGCCGCAGGAGACCGCGACAAACGGCCGCTCCGAGCGGCTGCCGAGGTTGTGAATCGCGCGCGCAATCAGTTCCTTGCCGGTGCCGCTTTCGCCGGTGATCAGCACCGAGGCATTGAGGTTGGCGACGCGGTGCACAAGCTGGTAGACCTGCCGGATCTGCGGGCTCGATCCAATGAGCCGATCGCAGCCTGTTGCCGCTTCCACCGGCTGCTGCACGGTGTGGAGCTGCCGCTTGAGCAGGAAGGTTTCATGGGCGCGGGTAAGCAGCGCCTTGAGCTCGCGAATGGACGGCGGCCGGCGGCAGTAGCCGAAGGCGCCCAGCCGGACCAGTTCGAGCGCAGTGGTGCGCAGCGCATCGTCGGCCATCACAACGGCCGGCACGGGCAGGGCAATGATCCGGCGCGAGCACTCGACGCGGTTCTTCATCGACCCGCTGTTCGAGTTCAGGTCGAGAATCAATACGTCGCACTCTTCGGCGTCGATCAGGCGCAGAACGTCGCCTTCACTTCTCGCCAGCTCGATCTGGAAATCCTTTCCCAGAGCAGAAGCAAGAAGTGGTTGCAGTGCGCCGTCTTCCGAGAGCAGCCCGATCCGCATCATAGTCAGTTCGTCTCTTTCCTCATCGCGCGGCGATCTGGCGCGGTTAAAGGCCCGTTGGAGATTGCTTTCGACGATGGGCCACCATCGCTAAGGGAGCCTGCCAGGATGCTGCAACTGAGAGTCTCCACGTTAAACCAGCGAACGGAAGTTTCTGGAAGACTTCTGCGGCGATTCTCCCCGGCGGTGCAAAGAGGGTCAATACCACGTTGGTGCAAAACGGTAACATCCGGCGTTGCCGAGGTTTTGAGGCTCTGCAGCCTACCCCGTTCGCCCGTTACTCGCCCAGACCGCCGCGGGTAATTAAGCTTTTGTCTTCAACATCTTGCGCAGCCCCTGGGGGGAGAGGCGAGACAGCTTTGCCGCAATCGTCCTGTGCTATCGACTGGTGCCATTTAAGCACAGCGCCGGGGCCCGGAAAAGGAGTCGCGGGGTCGAGTACTATGCCTTTGGTCACATGGGGATAGAGGCGTCTTCCGAGCCCGCCCGCGCGCATTACCATCGGTGGTTCGATGAGCCGGTTTTCGCCCCTTCGCATCTATCTGCACCGCGCGCTGCGCGGATAGTGTATTGGAATGGAAGTTTTCTCTGAGCAGGCTGCCGCGCCGGCACAGGCCGGGGCCGAAACCGCGCGGACGGCGCGGTTCCACCGGTATTCCCGCCATGTCATGGATATTGCGCTCCTGCTCGTCATCCCCCTGCTGGTCGCCCCCACGCTCAATGCTTCGCGCACCCTCTTTGTCGATCCGGATATCTGGTGGCACCTGGCCGACGCCCGGCTCATTGCGGCCACCCATCACATGATCTGGACCGATCCCTACTCGTTTACCGCGGTGGGGCAGCGCTGGATCGACTGGGAGTGGCTCTCCGAGCAGTTCTACTGGCTCAGCTATAACCTCTTCGGCCTGCGCGGCATTTATCTGCTCACCTGGCTTGGCCTGGGCGGCAACATCCTTTTCGTCTACTGGCGAGGCTACAAGCTGGCGCGCAATGCCAACGCGGCGCTGGTCGCGGCCATCGTGGGTTTCCTGCTCATGACCGTCAACTCCGGCCCGCGCATGATCGCCTTCGCGTACATGGCCATGTCGGCGGAGCTGCTAATTCTGGAAGAGGCTGAGCGGGGCAGGAAACGCTTCATCTGGCTGCTGCCGCCGCTCTTCGCCCTGTGGATCAACCTGCATGGCACCTGGCTCTTCGGCATCGGGCTGCTCGGCCTCTACATTCTCTGCGGACTGTTTTCGCTCAAGGTGGGCGCCTTCGAGCAGACGGCCTTCACGCCCGAGTGGCGCAATCGCCTGCTGGCGGTCTTTGCGCTGAGCTGCCTTGCGCTGCTGGCCAATCCCTATGGGTGGCATCTGCTGGTCAATCCCTTTGACATGATGCTGCACCAGAAGCTCAGCGTGGCCACCATCGCCGAGTGGCAGCCGCTGACCTTCTCTTCGTTTGAAGGTAAAGGCGTGATTGTGGCGATTGTGCTGATGGTGGTGGCCAACCTGGTGGCAGGCCGGCGCAAGTGGAAGGCCTATGAGCTGGCGCTGATCTTCTTCGCCTGGTACATGGCCATCGATCACCATCGCTTCACCTATCTCGCGGCGGTGCTCACCACGCCGATGCTGGCTTTGGACCTGAAGCGTGCGTTCTTCAACGAGGGAGAGCTGAAGACGATTCCCGCGATGAACTTTGCCATGGCGGGCGCGGCGGTGGTGGCCGCGATTGTTCTCTTTCCCAGCAAAGCCTCGCTCGAGAAGATGGTGGGCATGATGTTTCCGCAGCAGTCGATCGCCAGGATCGAGCCCGGCTGGCGCACCTATAACTTCGACTACGTGGGAGGCATGATGGCCTTCGAGCATAAATCGAGCTTCATGGATTCGCGCTTCGACAGCTTCGAGCATCTGGGCGTGATGGCGGACTCGCAAAGCATCATCGCCGGCGTCAACGCGCTGCCGCTGCTTGAGAAGTACCATGTGGATCACGCGCTCCTGAAAGACGAACAGCCCATCGATGCGCTGCTTGAAAAGACGCCGGGCTGGCGCGTGATGATGCGGGAACCGGCATGGCAGGGTAACTATGTCCTGCTGGAGCGGCTGCCCGGCGCAGCGGCGCAGAAGTAACGGGCAGATTGTCGGACGCATGAATTTCACTCCCGCACAAGAGACGCAGAGCGAGAACACAGGCCACATGCCGGGCCGCTTCGCGCGAGCCTTCCATCGCATCTTTACGCGGCACGTCATGAGCCTCTCCGTCATGATGGTGGTGCCGCTGCTCTTTGCAGCCACGCTGAATTCAAACCTGGGGCTGATGGAAGACCCCGACATCTGGTGGCACCTGGCCAATGCGCGGATACTCGCCACCACGCACCAGATGATCCACACCGACCCCTATTCCTTCACCGTCGCCGGCCACCCGTGGATTAACTGGGAGTGGCTCTCGGAGCAGCCGTTCTGGTTCAGCTACGGGCACTTCGGATTGCAGGGAATCTTTTTTCTCACCTGGCTTCTGCTCTGCGGCAACGTCGTCTTCGTCTACTGGCGCGGCTACTGGCGGTGCCGCCACGCCGGAGCAGCCCTGGCCGCGGCAATCGTCGGCTTCGTGCTGATGACCGTCAACTCCGGCCCGCGCACCATCATGTTCGCCTACCTCGCGATGTCTGCCGAGCTGGCGATTCTCGAAGCGGCGGAGCGCGGCAGATCGCGGCTGCTCTGGCTGCTGCCGCCCTTGTTTTGCCTGTGGATCAACCTGCACGGGACGTGGCTGATCGGCATCCTGCTGCTGGCGCTCTATATCGGCTGCGGAATGTTTTCGCTCCGCCTGGGCGTCTTTGAGCAGGCAGCTCTTCAGCTGCATCGCAGCGGAATCGGCTCCTCGCCGTGCTCGCAGCTTCCACGCTTGCGCTGCTGCTGAACCCTTATGGCCTGCGCCTCTTGTGGAATCCCTTTGACATGATGCTCCATCAGAAGCTGAGCGTGGAAACCATTGGAGAGTGGCAGCCGCTCAACCTGGCAAAGTTCGACGGCAAGGCAGTCTTCGCGGCCATCGCGCTCATGGTGGTTGCCAACTGCATTCGCGGGCGCAAATGGAAAGTCTTTGAGCTGGCTATCGTCTTTCTTGCCTGGTATGCGGCGATTGCGCACATTCGCTTCGCTTTTCTTGCTGCGGTTCTCACCACGCCATTGCTGGCCATGGATATCGAACGCGCCTTTTGCACCGAGACCGATGGCAAGACAATCCCCGTGATGAACGCCCTGATGGTCGGCCGCCGCGCTCTGCTTTTTCGTGATCACGTTTCCTTCTGAAGCGAAGCTCCGGCACAAGCTGGCGCTCCAGTTTCCCGTTGAGACAATCAAGGCGATTCAGCCCGGATGGCGCACCTTCGACTGGGACTATGTCGGCGGCATGATGGCCTGGGAGTCGAAGCCGAGCTTCATCGATTCGCGCTTCGACAGCTTTGACCAGGTGGGCGTGATGGCCGAATACCGCAGCATCATGGCGGGGCAAAACGCCTTCGCGCTGATGGACAAGTATCGCGTCGATCACGCGCTGGTGAAAGACTATCTCCCGATTACCGATTTGCTGAAGCAATCGCCGGCATGGTGTGAGGTAAGGCGCGAAAAGTCCTACGAGGGCGATTACATCCTCTTTGCGAAGGCGGCGCGCAGCCCCGGCGCTGGCTCCGCAGGTTGCGTCGCGCCGGGTCCATCGCCGCAGTAACGGCTGCGTTTGATAGCCGAGGGCCCGAGTGCGGTAGCATCCAAGTTGTGCCCGGCCTCAACGACGAAATCCAGTATGTGCGCGGCGTGGGACCGCGTGTGGCAGAGATGCTCAAGCCCAAAGGGATTGAGACTGCCGAAGACCTGCTCTATCATCTGCCGTTTCGCTATGAGGACCGCCAGAATCCCCGCAGCCTCGATGAGCTGAAGCCGGGCGAAACCGCCAGCGTGATCGCCGAGGTGCGCGGAGCGGTGCTGCTGCGCACGCGGCGCATGCCGATCTTCGAGCTCACCGTGGGGCAGGGCCGCCACGCGCTTAAATGCATGTGGTTCCACGGGACCTATCTCAACGGCAAATTCACCGCGGGGCAGACGGTCGCGCTCTACGGCAAGGTCGAGCCCTCCCGCTCCACCAGCAACCTCAAGATGATTCAGCCGCAGTGGGAGCTGCTGCCCGATGCGAGCGACGACGCGGAGACGCGGCTGCTCGAAGTGGGCCGCATCACTCCCGTGTATGAGTCGCTGGGCGGCGCACGGCTCGCCTCGCGCTGGCAGCGCAAGGTGATCTACAACCTGCTTGAGGCGTTGCGCGGCGCTGTGCCGGAGTGCCTGCCGCGCGCGATGATCGAGCGGCTTGAGATGCCGTCGCGCGAGACGGCGCTGCGCGAGGTGCATTTTCCGCCCGAGGGCACTGCGCTCTCGCAACTGCAGGCGGCAGCCACTCCCGTCGCACCGGCGGTTGATCTTCGAGGAGCTCTTCTTCCTCGAGCTTGGCCTCGAACTCAAGCGCCGCCGCATGCGCGAGCGCGCTGGCATCAGCTTTGCCACCACGGACAAGGTGCGTGAAGCGATCCGCGAGGTGCTGCCTTTTCATCCCACCGCGGCGCAGAAGCGAACGCTGGGCGAGATCGTTGCCGACATGCGGCAGCCGAGCCCGATGCGGCGGCTGCTGCAGGGCGATGTGGGCGCCGGCAAAACCATCGTGGCGCTGCAGGCGATGATTGTGGCGATGGAGAACGGCTACCAGGCAGCGCTGATGGCGCCCACTGAGATTCTGGCAACGCAGCATTTTCTGGCTGCGCGCAAGCTGCTGGAGCGCTCATCGCGCCGTTATCGCATCGTGCTGCTGACAGGTTCTCTCGACGACGACCGCAAGCGCCACACCCGCGGACTGATCAATCGCGGCGAAGCGCACCTGGTGATCGGCACCCACGCGCTCATCGAAGAGAAAGTTGAGTTCGACCGGCTGGGGCTCGTCGTGGTCGACGAACAGCATCGCTTCGGTGTGCTGCAGCGCTTCAGGCTGATGAAGAAGCCGAACCAGGCCGAGCCGGATGTGCTGGTGATGACCGCGACGCCGATTCCGCGCACCCTGGCGCTCTCGCTCTACGGCGATCTCGACGTCAGCGTGCTCGACGAGCTGCCGCCGGGCCGCACGCCGATTGTGACGCGCCGCGTTGCCGGCGAGCGCGCCGACGATGTCTGGGATTTTGTGCGGAAGCAGGTGGCGCTGGGGCGCCAGGCTTACATCGTCTACCCGGTGATTGAAGGGACGAAGGACGATCAGCCGGAGCTGGACTTTTCGCACGATGAGGCGGCAAGCGCGCAGACCGATGCTGAAGCCGCGCCGAAGAAGTCCACCCGCAAAGGCAAAAGCGCCGACCTGTTTCCGAAGGCTCAGCAGGAGGCGGCCGTCGGTGCGAAATCCGGGCTCAAGTCTGCCGTGGACATGCATGCGAAGCTGCGCACCGGGCCGCTCGCCGGCCTGCGCGTGGGCCTGCTGCACGGCCGCCTCGACGCCGATGAGAAAGAAGTGATCATGCGGCGCTTTCAACGTGGCGAGATCGATGTGCTGGTGGCTACCACGGTGATTGAAGTAGGCGTCGATGTGCCGAACGCGAGCGTGATGGTGGTGGAGCACGCCGAGCGCTTTGGCCTCGCGCAATTGCACCAGTTGCGCGGTCGCGTCGGCCGCGGCGCCGCCAAAAGCTACTGCATCCTCGTGACCGGCGAGCGCGTTTCTCCGCTGGGCGAGGAGCGTCTCAACGCGATGGTGCGCACCCAGGATGGCTTCGAACTGGCGGAGCTGGATCTGGCGATGCGCGGCCCGGGGGAATTCTTCGGCACGCGTCAGGCCGGGCTGCCGGATTTCCGCGTCGCCAACCTGGTGCGCGACCGCGCGCTGCTCGAGCTGGCGAAGAAGGAAGCGGCGCGGTTTGCGAATCCTGAAAAGGGCAAGCCGCCTGAGGGAAGCGAAGCCGAAATTGCGCGCGTGTGGGCGCGGCTCAGGGAAGCCTGGCAGCGCAAGTACGGCCTGGTTGAAGCAGGCTAGCTGGAGCCCGTTAGGCTAAAGCTCTCAGTCGCCGCACTCGGCGGCAAGCGCCGGCACGCGCCGCAGAATCGCCGCAAGCGCAAAAGTCATCAGCGCCACTGCCGGCACTGCGAAGACGACCCACGCGCCCACGGCCTGGCCGGCTGCTTTACCCGAGGTGCTTAGCGCGTGCAGCATCGAGCCCTGGAAGAGCGCCTTGCCCAGCGCCGGTGGCGGTCCTGAAGCGAAGAGACGGCCGCCGAAGCGCACAAACGGCAGCAGCAGAAGAAGCTGCAGCGGCATGGCGGCGTAGTTGGCGGCCTGAATGGCGGGCACGTTCAGGCGAAGCACGATGGCGACAACGAGGCACACCGCGGTTGTAATGCCAACCAGCGGAAGGCACCCGATGGCGAAGCCGAGCGCCAGCGTCAGCGCCAGCCGGTCGGGCGAGATGCCCATACGCAGCCACGCTGCCGCCTGTTCCTGTCGGGCCTCAAGCCATCTCCGGAATGGAAGCCAATTCTGCATCGCGTTTCCCGGTATAACGTTTGCCTGCTAATGAGAGATTGCGGGCCTGCGAATTTTCGCCGAACGTATCAAGTTTGTTACGCGCTCATTACGCGCAGCTTGAGCATAGAGCGCTTTCGCATGCAGGCGCCCTACCACCTTCGCCTGACAGGGACACCGCAAAGGTGGGAAATCCGTTCCCCTGTTTCAGGAGTTTGACGCAGAAGACCGGCCTTCCGTTGGATCGAAATTTGTGGATTGCGATTGCTTTTTTCACTCGCGAGTAAGTACGGAAGCTGCAGTCGAATGGTTCAGTGCCTGGGGTGCAACGCACCGCGGCTGCGCAGCGCGGCCAGCACCTGCTCGACCTTCCAGTCCAGCGCCTCGGCGCCATCGATGACGAGGTCGGCATGCGCAGACGAGGGACGGACATACTGCTCGATCGATGGACGCACCGTAGTTTCGTACCGCTCCTGCACAGATGCGGGAGACCGGCCGCGCTCATCCACATCGCGCCTGAGCCGGCGCGCAAAGCACACCTCGTCAGCGGTGTCCACGTAGACGCGGAGCTGATAGAGCGGCAGCAGCACGGGATAGTAAAGCGCGAAGAGTCCTTCCACAAAAAGGAAAGCTCCAGCGCGAACAGGATCGGCATGGTCGGCGATGCGCGTGTGCCGGGAGAAGTCGTAGCGCGGCCGCTGGATCGTTTCACCGCGCGCCAGGGCAGCGACATGCGCGGCCAGCAGCGCGCTCTCAATCAGCGCCGGGTCGTCGAAGTTCTGCCGGACACGCTCTTCAAAAGGAAGATGGGTGAGATCGCGATAGTAGTTGTCGAGCGGGAAGTGAATGCCGTTCAGTTCGCGGCAGAGCTCGGCGGCCAGGGTTGATTTGCCTGATCCCGAAGCGCCCGCGATGCCGACAACGATGGTGGCCGGCCGAGGCTCCCCCTGCTTTGCCGGCTCCGCCGCGCTCAGGCCCACTTATTCCACTTCCAGCAAGGTTGAGATCCACACCACGAGCTTCTCAAGGAGGCCAGTGAGCCGGCGCTCGACCAGACGGCCTGTCTCGTAGACTTCTTCGTGGCTCAGCGGCAGCGGATTCATCCCGGCCGCCTTGTTGGTAACGCAGGAGATGCCAAGCACCTCGACGCCCATGTGGCGGGCAACAATCGTCTCCGGCACCGTCGACATGCCCACGAGCGTTGCGCCCAGCGTGCGAAAGGCGCGAATCTCCGCCGGTGTTTCAAAGCTCGGTCCGCTGACCGCGAGGTAAACGCCTTCCTCGAGTGAAACGCCTTCGTCGCGGCCGGCCTGCTGCGCCAGTTTGCGCAAACGCAGGGAGTAGGCCTCGGTCATGTCGAAGAAACGCAGGCCTGTACCCTGCCTGGTGGCGAATCGGGCTTCGTTCGGCCCCACCAGCGGGTTCCAGCCCATCATGTTGATGTGATCGGCGATCAGCACGAGCTGCCCCGGCTGGTAATTCTCATCGATGCCGCCGGATGCGTTGGTCAGCACGACCGCTCCGATGCCGAGCGCTCCGAGCACGCGCATGGGAAAAGTCACCTGCAGCGGGGAGTATCCCTCGTAGAAGTGAACGCGGCCCTGCATGATAATGACCGGCGCTCCGCCGACCCGTCCGGCAACGATGCGGCCCGAGTGTCCTTCGACCGTCGAGCGCGGAAAGTGCGGAATCTCGCGATAGGGGACGATCACCGCCTCCGACACCGCATTGGCGACATTGCCCAGCCCCGAGCCCAGCACGACGCCGACGGTGGGCGTCAGCTTGCCGAGCCGGGTGCGCAGAAATCTTGCCGCTTCAATTACCTGGTCGAAGTAAGTCATTAATTCCCGTCACAGACACTTTGTCGCGATTCTACAGGTTGGTCGTGCGGCGAATTTCCGCAGGCGGCGGCGTAAAGTAGGAAGCGTAACTCTCTTGCAACGGGAGTGCGCCGCTCGTGGGCGGGGAGGTTCCAGCAGAATGTGCCGCAATATCAAAATGCTCTTCAACTTCGATCCTCCGGTAACCGACGAGGAGATTCGCGCCGCATCGCTGCAGTTTGTGCGTAAGATCAGCGGCTTCGCCAAGCCGTCGAAAGCCAATGAGCCCGCCTTCCTTGCGGCTGTCGAGGAAGTTGCCGCTGCTTCGGCGCGGCTGCTCAATTCCCTCGAAACGAATGCTGCGCCGAGAAACCGCGAAGAAGAGGCCGCCAAAGCAAAGGCCCGCGGGCTGGCCCGTTTTCAAGCCTGAGAGGCAGGCACGCATGAAAGAGATCGTCGCCGTCATCTTCGGGCTGGGCCTGGTGTGCAATGCGCTGCTGTTTGTGCCGCAGGTGATAGCGCTGTGGCGCAAAAAAACAGATGAGGGCATATCGCTGATCACTTTTGGCGGTTTCAGCATTCTGCAGGCAATCGGGATCGTTCACGGTGTCTACCAGCGCGATCTTTCGCTGATTCTGGGCATGGCCGCGAGCCTGCTGAGTTGCGGCACGGTGACCTTCCTCACGTTCTTCTATCGCATGCGCCGGCGCCGCGAAGCCTAGCGCATCAATGCGACGCCAGCAATGTAGGCTGCGACGGGTCCGACTTTGCCTCGATCATCGCCTTGCGCGCTTCGGGCCGCCGTGCGCACGCTGCAGGTACATTCACCATCTGCTTGAGAAACGTGCTGTAGCCCGGCCATCCGGGGCGCAGGGTAGACCAGTAGCTCGACCGCGTGAGCAGCGGCTTTGTCTCTGTCGACGAGTTGGCTATGCAGAATGCGCACACCGCAGAGCAGGTTGTTGCGCGGATCAAGAATTGTCTTGCCGGGGTCGTGCGCCGGCCGATGCTTGTCCTGTGTCCAATCGAAATCGCAGCCGTAACGGTTCGCATCTTCGTAGGTCAGCTGCAGCAGGCCTTCGGCGCGCACCATGCGATGGGTCACGCCGTCTCGCACGGCGACTTCCGGCTCGGTGTGGCGCACGTCTGCCGTTGCGCGCAGCCCTGCCTCGGCGCCGGCCAGCGCCTGAAAGAAGTAGGCCCAGTAGGTGCGGCGGTCGGTGACGCTCATCGCACCGTAGCGCGGGCAGAAGGCTCGAACATCGCGGTCTATTTTTCTTGACCAGAGCAGATCGTCGGGCAGGGCGGTCTCGATGATCCTGTCCCATGCGGGGTCCCAGGTTTCGTCATCACCCAGCTCGGCTTTTTTCAAGGCAATAGGTGTTGCAGGAGCGTGCTTGATTTGAACAGGAGGGGCTGGTGCTGCAGTCTGCGAACGCGGTGTGAGAGGGCAGCCGGTGAGCAACAGCGTCACCAGACCGGCTGCCAGACTTCGTCTCTTGTACTTCTTCCCGCGCATTCTCCGCACCTCATCCATTGAGATGCCGGTGCGCGGGCGCGGCGTTTCCAGCCGGACTTGGGAAAAGGGCCGCGAGTCATGGCGAAAAGCGTTGAAATCGCCCGGGAAGCAAGCAACCCGCCTGCGAAGGGACGCATCGCGGTCCAACGCTTATCGGACGCGCTCATCGGGCGCGCTTATCCCAGAAAGATTCCCGCAATCGAAGCCGAGATGAGGTTGGCCATGGTGCCCGCAAGCATGGCGCGCACGCCGAGGCGCGAGAGGTCGTTGCGCCGCTCGGGCACCAGCGCGCCGATGCCGCCGATCTGCATGCCGATGGAGCCGAGATTGGCGAAGCCGCACAGCGCGAACGTCGCAATGGTAAAGGAGCGCGGCAGCAGCGTGGCCTTGTGCGCGCCGAGCGCAATGTAGGCGATGACCTCGTTGAGCGCCATGCGCGTGCCGAGCAGGTTGCCGATCACGCCGCAGTCCTGCCAGGGCACGCCGATCAGCCATGCCACCGGCGCAAAGACGAAGCCCAGAATTTCGCCGAGGCTGCCGGGCATCCAGTGAAAGAAGGCGTGCATGTGAACCCAGCCGAGAAAGCTGTCGAGCAGCGCCACCAGCGCCAGAAAGCTGATGAGCATGATGGCGACATTGAGCGCCAGCTTGCCGCCGTCGATGGTGCCGCGCGCGATCGCTCCGATGAGGTTCTCGTCCTTGTGCTCTTCCTGCTCGGGAATGATGACCTTGCCTTCGGTGGCGGGCGTTTCTGTCTCCGGCACGAGCATCTTAGAGATGAGGATGGTGCCCGGCGAAGTCATGATGACCGCGGCGAGCAGATGCTTGGCCGCCACTCCCTGCGCGATGTACATCGCCATGATGCCGCCCGAGACGTGCGCCATGCCGCTGGTCATGATCGTCATCAGTTCGCTGCGCGTGGCTTTGGAGAGAAACGGCCGGATGGTGAGCGGCGCTTCGGTCTGGCCCATGAAGATCGACGCGGCCACGTTCATGCTTTCCGCGCCTGAGATGGCCATGGTCTTGAGCATCACCCACGCAAGGCCGCGGATGATGATCTGCATGACGCCGATGTGATAAAGCACGGCAAAAAAAGCCGAGATGAAGATGATGGTGGGCAGCACCTGAAAGGCGAAGATCGAACCGAACGAGGTGTTCGGCGTGCCCAGCGCGCCGAAGAGCACCTGGGTGCCGGCCTCGGTGGAGTGCAGCATGTTGTTGACCACGTCGCCGGCCCAGGCCATCGCGCGCTGGCCGTAGTCAAAGCGCAGCACGCAGAAGGCGAAGAGAATCTGCAGCCCCAGACCCCATACCACGGTGCGCCAGCGGATATGTTTGCGATCGGTTGAACCGAGCCATGCCGCACACAGCACTGCGAGTATTCCCAGCACTCCGGTAAATCGGCCCAATGCGAGCTCTCCTTCTTCGGCTGCGTTGCACGATGAGCGGGCGCGTTCATCGCAATCCCCTGAACTGCGATCGACGACAGCCGCCTGGCAACTCTCTGGTGTATGCGATTACCTTACAGCATTCCGAAGAGCAGCTTCGGCGCTTTCGCGCGTGAAGACGGCGCTCACCAGCGGCACCGGCGCGGGCGCGGCCTCCGCGATGACGATGCTTTTGCGCACGCGCTGGGCCGCATCCGCCAGCAGATCGGGGCTTGTCGCGTAGAGTGTGGCGAACGGCTCGCCGCTTTCGACGTGCGCGCCGCGGCGGGCGTGGAAGACGATGCCTGCGTGGGGATCGACGGGCTCGCCGGCCCTGGTGCGGCCGGCGCCGAGCCGCTGCACGGCCCAGCCCAGTGCGGTCGTATCCATTGCGGCCACGTAGCCGCTCTGCCAGGCAGGCAGCACCTCGCGTTGCGCCCGGACGGTGCAGCGCCTTCAAGGTCGTCGAAGACGCGCACGTCGCCGCCCTGCGCTTCAACCATCGCAAGAAAGACGCGGAGCGCGTGGCCGTCCGCGAGAACGCCTTCCGCGCGTTGATAACCTGCCTCCGGCGTGGCTGCCTCGCCGCCAAGGTGGATCATCCACCCGGCAAGAATCAGCGAGAGCTCGCGCAGGTCCTCGCTGCCTTCGGGCCGTGCGCCGCGCAAGAGTTCGACACACTCGGCAACCTCGATCCAGTTGCCGGCAGAGCGGCCGAGAGGCTGCCCCATGTCGGTCATCAACGCAACCGTGCGGGTGCCTGCGGCTTCGGCGGTGGCCACAAGCAGCGCGGCGAGATAGTCGGCTTCCTTGCGATCGCGCAGAAATGCGCCGGAGCCGGTCTTCACGTCGAGAACCAGCGCATCAAGACCGGCGGCAAGTTTTTTGCTCAGGATCGACGCGCAGATAAGCCCCGGGCTCTCGACCGTTCCGGTGCGGTCGCGCAGCGCGTAGAGCACGCGATCGGCGGGCACCAGTGTGGGCGTCTGGCTCACGATGGCGGCGCCGCAGCGGGCGAGCACGGCTTCGAATTCAGGCAATGTGAGCGCTGTGCGAAAACCGGGAATGGATTCGAGCTTGTCGAGCGTGCCGCCGGTGTGGCCAAGCGCGCGACCGCTGATCATGGGCACCGCAACGCCGCAGGCAGCGGCAATCGGCGCGACGAGCAGGCTCGTCTTGTCGCCCACGCCGCCGGTCGAGTGCTTGTCCACCGCGCTTCTGCCGAGGCGGCTGGGATCAAAGGTGTCGCCCGAGTCGCGCATCGCAAGCGTAAGCGCCTGCGCCTCGGCAAGGGAAAGGCCGCGCAGTCGCGCCGCCATCAGCCATGCGGCAAGCTGCTCCAGCGGAATGGAGCCATCGACTGTGCCCGCCACGAGAAACGCGATCTCGTGCGCGTCGAGCTCGCCGCCATCGCGCTTCTTCGCGATCAGGTCGATCATGTGAATCGGAGAGGAAGCGGTGCCGGGGGTGCTCATGCGGTCATCATCCAACCATTAATCTGCGGCCAATCTGCAGCGACATGCGCTCGGTTTTACTTCAGTTTCATCTCGCCGCCCAAAGGCATCAGTTCGCCAAAGGCCATCACGCGCGTCCCGTCGGCGAGCGGAAAGATGACGGGCGCATCGGCTTGCATAAACTCCGCCATGCACTGGCGGCAGGCTCCGCAGGGCGGACTGGCCTCGCCATTCAGGTTGGCGACGGCTGCGGCGGTGATG
Organism: uncultured Acidobacteriota bacterium; assembly: GCA_963718885.1. Taxonomy (GTDB): domain Bacteria; phylum Acidobacteriota; class Terriglobia; order Terriglobales; family Acidobacteriaceae; genus Telmatobacter. The sequence goes on along the minus strand of CAVRAK010000008.1, from coordinate 90,343 downwards.
CGCACGCCCGGTCCAAAGCGGGAAACGGCCTGCACGATCGCCGCTCGCTCAGCGCAGATAGTGAGCCCGTAGCTGACATTTTCGACATTGGTGCCGGTGACGACCTCGCCGTTGTCGAGCTGGATGGCCGCGCCGACGCGAAAGCTCGAATAGGGCGAGTAGGATTGCGCCGCAGCAGCGCGCGCGCGTTCAAACAGGTCGTTCAGCGCGGCATCGACATCCAGCTTGCGCGTCTGATCGGTCTTGTCCGCTATCCCCATGAATCCTGAGGCTAAACGATCGGCGCCGCCTGTGTACAATCCCGCGCCGGTTCTCAAGTTCTCCTCTCTTCATCCGATGAGCTTTCATGGCGGGCCAACGATCTCTCATGGACGATCTGATCAGGGAATTTCTTATCGAGAGCCAGGAAGGGCTGGACCGCATGGAGCGCTGCCTCACGGAGCTTGAGGCGCAGCCCTCCGACGCGGCGCTCATCGGCGAGATCTTCCGCTCGGTGCACACGATTAAAGGCACGACGGGCTTCCTTGCTTTCGCGCGTCTTGAGAAGCTGGCCCACGCGGGCGAGAATCTGCTCGGCCTGGTGCGCGAGGGCACGGTGCCCGCGAGCGCACTGGTCATTACCGAGCTTCTGCGCCTGCTCGATGGCCTGCGCGCGATTCTTCGCGCGATTGAAGCGGACGGCAGCGAGGGTGAAGGCAACGACGCGGCGCTGATTCGCCGGCTTGAGGAACTGCCGGCGGCCGTAGCGGAAAGTTCTCGGGCTGCACCCGCGCCGGAGCCGGAAAACGCCGCGAGGACGGAGACGCCCGCAGGCGGCGCAGCGGCTGACGAGCAGCGCGGCGGCCGAGAGCACGCTGCGCGTCGATGTCGCGCTGCTGAACCGGCTGATGAACCTGGTGGGGGAGCTCGTGCTGACGCGCAATCAGGTGCTGCAGGCAACGGCGGGCGATGCGCGCATGGTGCATCTCTCGCGGCGTCTCGACATGGTGACCACTGATCTGCGCGAAGCAGTGATGAAGGCGCGCATGCAGCCGGTTTCACAAGTCTTCTCAAAGATGCCGCGTCTGGTGCGCGATCTCGCGCAGTTGCTCGGCCGGCGGGTGCGGCTCGAGATGAAGGGCCAGCAGACGGAACTCGACAAAAGCCTGCTTGAGGCGATCAAGGACCCGCTGACGCACGCCGTGCGCAACGCGCTCGATCACGGCATCGAGCCGCCCGCGGTGCGTGAGGCTGCAGGCAAGAATCCCGAGGGCACGCTCACGCTCCGCGCCATGCATGAGGGGAGCCACGTGCTGATCGAGATCGCCGATGACGGCGCGGGCATTGCCGTCGAGCGGGTGCGCAGCAAGGCGATCGAGCGCGGGCTCATTGCGCCGGCGCAGGCTGCCGAGCTCTCGGAGCGCGAGGTGTTGCAGCTCATCTTTCTGCCCGGCTTTTCAACCGCATCGGCCGTGACCACGGTGAGCGGGCGCGGCGTGGGCATGGACGTGGTGCGCACCAACGTCGAGAAGATCGGCGGCCGCGTCGAGATCGAATCAACCGTGGGGAAGGGGACGGCGATCCGGCTGCGGATTCCGCTGACGCTCGCCATCATTCCCGCGCTCATCGTGCACAGCGGCGGTGCGCGCTTCGCTCTTCCGCAGGGCGCGCTCTCTGAGCTTGTGCGCGTCGTCGAACAAATTGAATGGATCGGCGATGCCGCGGTCTTTCGTCTGCGCGGCAGGCTGCTGCCGCTGGTCTTTCTCGATCGTCTGCTGGGCCTCGAAGGAATATCAGAGCGCGACGCCGCGCCCGGGCCCGCTTGCTTCTCCGGGCCCGATCGCTTCATTGTGGTGCTTGACGTGGACGGGCGCCGCTTCGGCCTGGTCGTCGATGCGCTTGCCGATCCTGAAGAGATTGTGGTGAAGCCGCTGAGCGCAGCGTTGAAGGGCATCGGTCTTTTCAGCGGCGCAACAATCCTCGGCAATGGCGGCCTGGCGCTCATTCTCGACCCCGCCGCGGTTGCGCTGCGGGCGCGGATTACACACAACGCGGAAGCCTCCGCCGCGCCTTCCCCGGCCGCTGCCGTCGAGGCGGATCATGCGCAGGAGTATCTGCTTGTCGATGCCGGCGGTAGACGCGCCGCTCTGCCGCTGGGCGACGTGCTGCGCATCGAGCGCCTCAAGGCTTCGCGTATCGAGCAGGTGGGCGCGCGGCTTGTGCTGCACACCGCAGGAGAGCTGCTGCCTGTCGAGGATATCGGCGGGGTTTTCGGCAGAGGCTCCGGCGACCCCGATGCGCCGGTGATTGTGGTTGTTTGCGGGCGGCGCACACCGCACTTTGGCGTGCTGGTCTCGCATCTTCTCGACGTGGCAAAGGGCAGCGCGCTGGTGGAGGCAGGCACGGCGTCAGTAGCCGAAGGTGTCACGTTGCTGGCCGATCGCGTGACAAGCATTGTGCCCACGAATGCGCTTTCGATCAGTATGCCGCCGCCGGAGCCGGAAGCGGTTGCGATCTCCGCGATCGCGGAGGCGCAACGATGAGTGTCGCGGCGCTCGAGACGCGGCCAGCGCCGGGGACGCGGCCGGCGGAGGGGACTTCGTTTATCGAGCTTTGCTCGGTGCGCGTCGGCGGCGCGCCTTTCGGTCTGCCGATCCGGCAGATCATCGAGATCGTTGGCGCAACGCGCACGCTGCCGGTGCCGCTCGCGCCTGCCTTTGTGGGCGGGCTGGCGCATTATCGCGGCGAAGTGCTCACCGCGGTGAGTATGCGGCGGCTGCTGGAGATGCCGGTCAGCGCAGAGCCCCAGGAGATGCTGGTGCTCGAAGGCGCGGGCGGATGCTTTGGCCTCGAGGTCGACGCGATTGAGGAGATCCTCGCCGTGCCCGCGGACGGCGTTGAAAGAATGCCATCGACACTGAGCGAATCCACCAGAGCGCTCTTTGCGGGGACGTGCAAGCTGCCCGACCGCCTGCTGGTGCTGCTCAATCCCGATGAGCTTGATCCGGTTCGGCTCAGCGCGGTCTTCAGGGCGCAGGGATCGTGATGCATTGCGCCGCACGCCGTGTCCGCATACTCATCGTCGATGATTCCGCGGTGACGCGCAGCCTGCTGCGCACTGTTGTCGCATCCGACGCATCGGTCGAGGTGGCGGGCACCGCGGCCGACGGCGCGACGGCCCTTGCGGCGGTCGAGGATCTGCGTCCGGATCTGATTCTGCTCGACGTCGATATGCCCGTGCTCGATGGGCTGCGCACGCTGCGCCTGCTGCGCGCAGGCGGCCATGCGATGCCGGTGATCATGTGCAGCTCGCTGACGCGGCACGGCGCGCGCATCACGCTCGAAGCGCTGGCGGCCGGCGCATCCGACTATGTGGCCAAGCCCACCGGGCAGGCGGATTCAGCGTCGGCGATTCGTGCCCTGGCAGCCGAGTTGCTGCCGAAGATTCACGCGCTCACCGCGTCGCCCTTCGACGTCGCCGTTGCTCCGCAGGCCGCATTCCCCGCACCGATTGCAGCTGCGCCGGCGGTTGTGGTCATCGGCGCCTCGACCGGCGGGCCGGCGGCTCTTGAGATGCTGCTGGCGGGGCTGCCCGCGGAGTTTCCCCTGCCGGTGCTGGTGGCGCAGCACATGCCCGAGGTTTTTACCGGTCCCCTCGCAGAGCGGCTCAATTCACATTGTGCGCTTCACGTGCGCGAGGCAGCCTCGGGCGATGCGGCGGCTCCCGGAACGGTATCGATCGCGCGCGGCGACTGGCACCTTGAGCTTCATGCCGCGTTGCCGGGCGACCTGCATGCGCGTCTGCATCTTTCGCGGCGCGAGCCTGAGAATCACTGCCGGCCGTCGGTCGATGTGCTCTTCCGCTCGTCCGCAGCGGTCTTTGGCGCAGGCGTCGTGGCCGTGGTGCTGACGGGCATGGGCTCCGATGGCGCCGCCGGCGCGCGGCTGGTGCGCAGCGCCGGGGGAGTGGTGCTCGCGCAGGATCAGCCGACGAGCGCCGTGTGGGGCATGCCCGGAGCAGTTGTGCGGGCGGGCCTGGCGCATCGCGTGCTGCCCATCGAGGCCATCGCCGGCGAACTCGTGCGCCTCGCTGGCCGGGCTGAAGGCGTTGGCAGCGCGCCGGCGAAGACAGCGCGCGGGCATGCGCCGCTGCACAGGCAGGTGGCTCCGTGACCGATGCGCTGGCTGCTGCCGATTACGCCTGTCTGCGCGAGGTTGTGCTGCGTGAGTCGCACAACGTTCTCGATCCCTCGTGCGACTTCCTCTTTGAGACGCGGCTTGCCGGCGTGCTGCGCGCCAACGGCATGAGCCGGCTGCACGAGCTTGTGCAGCGGGTGCGTACGGGCCGCGATCCGGAGCTTGCGCGCGCCATTGCCGAGGCGATGACGACCCGGGAGACAAGCTTCTTTCGCGACCACCGCGTCTTCGAACTGCTGCGCTGCGAACTGCTGCCCGCCATGGCCGAGGCGCGCCGCTCCTGCCGCACGCTTCGCCTGTGGAGCGCGGCCTGCTCCACCGGGCAGGAGGCCTACTCGCTGGCGATCCTGCTGCGCGAGCACTTCGGCGCCGAGACGGCGTGGTCGCTGCGCATCGACGGCACCGACATCGCGACGGAGGCAATCGATCGGGCCTCGCGCGGCGTCTACCACCGTATTGAAATGAACCGCGGTCTTGAGCCGCGCCATTTTGCGCTCTACTTCGATCCCCAGGGGGAACACTGGCAGGCAGGGAGCCGTATCCGCAGCCTCTGCCATTTTCAGCGCCTCGACCTCTGCCGGTCGCCGCTGATCCTCCGCGAGCGTTTCGACGTGATTCTTCTGCGCAATGTGATGCTCTACTTCACCCACGAGACCCGCCGCGCGCTGCTGGCCAATGTGCATCGTCTTCTCGCGCCAGACGGCATTCTGCTGCTGGGCTCTGCCGAGCAGACAGCGGAGAGCCCGCTATGGGCGGCGACGCTCGCCGGCGGCGCCTGCTTCTACCGGCCGCTCTAAGGAGGCCCCACCCGCAGCGGCGCAATCTGCACCAAAGCTGTTGCAGCTTCACGCCGGGATGTGCCCTTTCCGCCGGATGGCTCCTTTCGTTACACGTGCCCAAAGTAATTTTGAATGGTACAAAAGGGGGATTTACGGGAGTAGAATCCTCTGTATCAGGGCTTGGACCTTAAGGGCGCCCCGCAAGCTGCGAAGCCGTGAACGAAGCAGCGGACGGGCTATGCAACCTTTGCAAGGCGGGAGGAACCATGCATACCAGTGGCACTTCGTCTCTTAAGCACGCCCAGCCGGATCGTCGCCGCGCCGAGCGCCGCTCCTCGCCCGAACTTGCTGCCTATCTCTGGAACGGATCGCTGCAGCAACAGGCTCACATCAAGGACATCAGCTCCACCGGGCTTTACCTGCTCACCAAGGAGCGTTTCGCGCCGGGAGACACGCTTTCACTGACCCTGCAGCGCAGGGGACCGATTGAGGGCAACTTTGAGCGCCGTGTCGCCGTGCAGGCTCAGGCCGTGCGCTGGGGTGACGACGGCGTTGCCGTCTCCTTCGTGCTGCCGCCGGGGATGGATCTGCGCCTCTGGCAGAGTCCGCTGAAGAGCTCTGCAGAGCAGACCGAGCCTGAAGACATTCTTCGCGAGTTTCGCATTGCCGGCGCCCTGGCGTTTCTGGCTCGGCTGTGCCCCAGGTTCGAGCGACGAGATCCGCCGCCTGATGCGCGAGGGGTTGAGCAACTACCGGGTGGCGAGCGCCATTGAGATCGCCCTGGGCGCCGAACGGCTGCTGGCATTCGGGTCCAACTCTGACAAGCTGCGCGCGCCGGCGAATCTCGTGCTGCGCATTCTCGAAGATGGATCGTGGGCCGATGCAGAATCGACGCAGCAGTTGTGGGCCGGCCTGCTGGCCACCTCCTGCACGCTCAGCGGCAGAGACGATTCAAACCTGGTCTTTATCAGCCTGCTCAGCCAGCTCACGGCGCCGCACGTGCGCATGATGACCGCAGCCTGCACCAAGGCCTCCAAGTACATGGCGAGCATGGAGCGGCTTTCATCGCGGCCGATCGTTCTCTCCGCGCACGAGATGATGCAGATTACCGGCACGCGCGACATGATCCGCATCTATCGCGACCTTGAGTACCTTGTCGATCTGGGATTGCTGACGACCTCGGTGAAGTCGCCCTCCTTCTCGCCGATCGAGGGAACCGAACTGATGCCGACCAGTCTCGGACTGCAGCTTTTCGCGCGCTGCCATGGGCATCGCGGAGCGGCGGAGGACTTCTACGGAGTGCCGAACGGAGCCATTGGCGAAATTGAGCCCTCGGGGTCCATGCGCTCGCAAGGCTCCGCGCCGACGCGCTGACGCGGGTTCTCAAACAGAAATGCACACGGCCGGAGCGATCCGGCCGTTTTTTTGCGGCTGGAATCAGTTCGAGCCAGGGTTCACTTCTTTCCGGCGCGATGATCGACGACCCGGTAGCCATCAGGCAGCTTGAAGTATTTTGGATCGACGTCCTGAAGAGAAATTCCAGTCAGCGTGAAAGTTTGCCGGCCAATCCGGGGATCGTCCAGGATCGACACCAGGTTGATTCCCAGCATTGACGAGTGCCAGAACTCGCGGACCACGGTGACCGGCTCGCTGTTGCCGTCTAAGGCTCCAGGATTCCAGATGGTGGTGTCGCGCGATCCGTCCGTTTCAATACCTTCAATGTTGCGCTTTCCTAAATCTGTGTGAATGAGCTGCCCGCGATCATCCGGCAATGGTTCCGTCTGGCTGGTCTCTTCGTGTGGATCGGCGGGGTGGAAATCGTGAAGCTCGCAGATGCCCTTGCTCGGTCCCATCACAAAGCAGTCGTAGCCGGTGTGCTTGTCTGGATCGTAGAACTGCAGCATGCTGAGGATCGATTGTTCGCCGGACTGCTTCGGAGTAAGAGCGCATCGCTCTTCGAGGAGACGTCCATTCTTGTCGCGGAGAATCAGGCGGCGATTGACAAGAGTAATTGTTCGCCCCGAACCAATGGGCCGTATCCACTCGGTGTGCAGCGTCGCTGAAAACGGCGCTCCCGGTATCGCCGGGATGTAGATGCTTTGCAGTACTTGTTGGGTTTGCCCGTTCTTTTGTGGAGTGAGAGTGACGCCACCGTCTTTCTGCGTGCCCGGATGCCAGTCTGGCTGTGCCACGGCGGCACTAGCCGTTGCGATCAACAAGATGCAGAGCAGGCGCATGGTCATGAACCTCGCGGAACAGATGCATTCTGCCATGAATTGCGTACAACCGAAAGAGTAGACGCTCGGCCTCATCGTTCCGTAAGCAGCGCTTCGACCGCGGCGTGCAGGCGCTCGGTAATGGCCGCTTCTGTCTCTTCGGTGCCAAAGCGCAATGGCGCACCCACGCGAACCTCGATCGTGCCTGGGCGGAACCAGCCGCGCCCGCGGACTTTCAACTCGCCGAGGCCGCGAATCGCAACCGGCAGCACGGCAGTCTGCGACTGCTTCACCAGCAGGCCGATGCCGGGGCGGAAAGGCGCGAGCGTGCCCGCCGCCGAGCGCGTTCCCTCGGGAAAAACCAGCACGTGATAGCCGTGGTCGAGTGCTTCGCCCGCATGCATGAAGCTGCGTTGGAAGTCGCGCCGCCGCGGCAGCGGAAAGACATTGAAGAGCGCGGTGACCAGCAGGTACGCCAGTGGCCCGAAAAGCATGAAGCGCCTCTTGCCGCGCGTCCTCTCGGGATTGCGGAAGTGGCGATAGTCCTCGAGCATCTCGCCGGACATCGCCGCGGCAATCCTGCGCCGGATCGGCGCGGGCAGGGCGTACTGCACCAGCGGGCCGTCGTAGGCGGTGACGTGGTTGCAGATAATCAGCATCGGCTCGACGTCTGCGAGCGACGGCTTCACGAGAACTTTGGGATTTGCGAGGAACCACACCAGAGGCTGCGCAATGGTTTCAAGAAACGCAGTGCGAATCCACTCGACGGGTTTCCACCATGGCCAGTGGGGAAAGATGTACGTTGATTTTTCAGGCGCAGGCGCGAAGGCCTGCGGCCGCTCGTCCGGTACTGGGTGCGGCGCGGCCAATGGCGGCGCGTCCGGTGGCGGCGAGTGCGGTGGCGGCGCGGGCGCTGGAATCTCCGCCGTCTCAATGCGCGTGGCGTCCGCATTCAGCGCGATCGGCGCAGCCGGTCCTGACCGTGCCGGCTGCCGCTCCCAGAGCGGTGGCGCGTTCTCTGCCGGCGCAGCCGTTGTTTCAGCGCCCACAAGACGGCGCAGATCGCCCAGGGTGCGCGCATCATCGATGGCGCCTTCGAGCGGCATCTCGCCCAGGCGCTCTTCAAGCGTGGCCTCAAGCTGCACTTTGCCGAGACTGTCGAGATGCAAATCTTCGCTGAGGCGCAGCTCGTCGCCCACGCCGGCAGGCGTTTCTCCGGTGATCTGCGCGATGGTCGCGAGCAGCCAGTCGCCGCCCGCGGTAAAGCCTGCCTCGTGCGGGCGCTCTTTGCCTTCGGCCACCGCCTGCACCTCGGCAACCCACGCGGCCACAACTTTGCGCCGCACCTTGCCGGTGGTGGTTCGCGGCAGATCAGGCTCAGGCCACAGCGCCCAGCGGCGCACGCGCTGGAACTCGGCGAGGCGCGTGTTCGCATGCTCGACCGCCTCGGCTGCGTGGCTGTCGTCTCCGCGCACGGCGAGCACGGCATAAGGCTCCGGGCCGTTTGGGGTTTCGATGGGCACAACCGCACAGCCGGCGACGCCCGGCTCCTGTTCGATTGCGGCTTCGAGATCTTCGGGGTGGATATTGACGCCCGCCGCGGTCACGATGACCTCGCTCTTGCGGCCCAGAAATTTCAGCTCGCCCGTCTCCTGCTTTTCGGCCAGATCACCCGTCGCCAGCCACTCGCTCTCGCGCTGCCGCAGCTCGCCGCCGCTCCACGTGGCGGTCGAGATCATGGGGCCGCGCACCAGCACTTCACCATCGGCGCCAATCTTCACTTCGCGCCCCGGCAGCGGCTTGCCGATCGTTCCACGCGCTACGTGGAAGGGATGATTCAGCGTGATCAGCGCGGTGGTTTCCGTCATGCCGTAGCCCTGCACCACCACGAAGCCCAGCGCGTTCCAGAACTGCTCCAGGGGACCGGAGAGCGCGCCACCGCCTGAGATCAGCGCCCAGAACTTGAAGCCGAACGTGCGATGCACTTTTCTGAAGCGCCACCAGCGCTGCCATGCCTTCAGGCCCTTTGACGCGGCGATGCGCGCGTCGAGCTTTGCGTCGGCGAGCTCGAGATGCATCTTCAAGAGGCCGATTACACGCGGCACCGCGGCAAGCACGCTGATGCGCTCCCGCTTGATGGTCTCGATCAGTCGCGGCGCCACCATGCGGCTCTCAAAGTGCACCTCGGCGGCAAAGATCGCCGGCACCCACAGCCCCATCGTCTGCCCGAAGACGTGGCTCAGCGGCAGCGTGTGCAGAAAGCGCAGCGGGTGCACGTACTTCTCATAGCGCATATAGGGCCGCGCGCCCTCTTCAATAGGCCCCACGCTCGCGAGCACGTTGCCGTGCGTGTGCACAATGCCCTTGGGCTCGCCGGTTGTGCCGGAGGTAAAAAGAATCTGCAGCGGCGTTTCACGGCTTAACCCGGCGACCGGGCCCGTCTCTTCTGCGGGAAGGGAAGCCGGCCACTCCTCAAAGGAAATGCGGCTGTATCCGGCGGGCAGCTTGCTCAACAATGCGGCGTCGCCGGCTACCAGCTTCGGTTTCACATCGGCGGCCACGCGGGCGGCAAAATCGGCGCTGCCGTAGGCATCGAGAGGAACGGCGAGTGCGCCGCGCAGCATGATTCCGTAGAAGGCGGCGACCCACTCCGCGCCATTTTCGGCCCACAGCACCACGCGGTCGCCCGTGTCTACGCCACGCTGGGCCAGCAGTGTCGCAAAGCGGCCCGCGAGATGCGCGATCTCACCATAGCTGGTGGCCTGGCGACGGTTTCCCCGGATACGAACCACGGCGATTCCGCGATCGTAGCGCCGAAAATCGTCCAGCAGGGTAGCCAGGTTGTCGCGCATGCAACCTCATGGTAGCAAGCGCAGATTCGACCGAAAGCGTTCTGGCCAGCATGCTCCCCGGCATTAACCTGCGGGAACCAGCACGATCTTCCCGTTTACGCCACCCTCTTCCGCGAGCCGGTGAGCCTCTGCTGCGTGTTGGAGCAGCATCACGCGAGCGATGGGGATCGTAAATTCGTCGCGGGCCACATCTTCCGCGAGCCTGTGCAATTGGGCCGCATCCGGCTGAGCGAAGACCGCTTCTGTGCGGATGCCAAGGCTCTTTGCCGCTTCGGGGACTCCCAGGACTGAGCCGAGCACGCCGCCCTTGCGAATCGCCTTCAACAGCTTCTGGATCGTCGGGCCGTCGACTGTATCGGCAATTGCATCGAGATCGTGGAGCTTGTCGATTTCAGCATCGTCATCAATCGCCACGACGCCATCCACTTCCAGCCTCGTGGTTGCCAGGTGCTTTTCAGAGCCGCGCACTCCGGCCAGAACGTGAGCGCCAAGCTTGTGCGCCACATGAACGGCCGACCTTCCCACTCCACCCAGTGCGCCCGTGACGAGCACGGTCTGGCCTTTCGTCGGACTCACGCCGCGCTCGATCAATTGAGCGCCCGTGGTGGTCACCAGGGGCAGCGAACCGGCCTGGTCGAAAAGCAGACCGTCGGGAATCTGCGTCAGCACGCTGGCTTCGACCGCCACAAACTCTGCGTATGTCTTGTTCGCCAGTCCCATCACCTTCATGCCCTTCGCGAAGCCGGTCACATTCCTGCCCCACTCCACCACTTCACCAGCCAGGTCACGCCCGAGAATCGCAGGAAACTTGAGCGGGTAAAATGCCTTGGCAGCCCCGCTGCGCACCTTGTAATCGATAGGGTTGATGCTGGTCGCCTTCATCCTGACCAGCACTTCGTTGTCACCGATCTTCGGCATTTCCACTTCTTCGTAACGCAGCTCCTCAGGGCCCCCATACTGTTTCAACACCACAGCCTTCATCGGGCTCACCTCAAGCATTAGGATGCCGCACCCGCTAAGGCGATCTCGCCTTCGCTTCCTCTTCGCCGCCGCGTGTTTTATCCTCTACTGAGTCGTGCCGACGCCTCCCATCCAACCCGGCTCCAGCTCAGCCGTTGAAGCAGACCCCTTCGCCTGCTTTCATCCGGTGACGGCGGAGTGGTTCCACGCCGTCTTCGATGCGCCTACCGCGCCGCAGCGCCTGGGCTGGCCGGTGATTGCCCGGGGGGAAAGCGCCCTCATCCTGGCCCCCACCGGCACCGGCAAAACCCTCACTGCGTTTCTCTGGTGCCTTGACCGGTTGATGCTGCACCCACGGCCGGAAGACCGCCGCGAGGGCTGCCGCATCGTCTACGTCTCGCCGCTCAAGGCGCTGGCGGTCGACGTGGAGCGCAATCTGCGCTCGCCGCTGGCCGGCATCGCCAACATGGCCCGCCGCCGGGGAGTGCCTTTCCACGATCCGCTCATCAGCGTCCGCACCGGCGACACCCCGCAGCAGGAGCGCGCCCGCTTCCGCCGCCATCCCGCCGACATCCTCATCACCACGCCCGAGTCGCTCTACCTCATGCTCACCTCGCAGGCAGCCGACGCCCTGCGCACCGTCGACACCGTCATCATCGATGAGATTCATGCCATGGTGCCCACCAAGCGCGGCGCCCATCTTGCCCTCTCGCTGGAGCGCCTTGAGGCCCTCGCCAGGCGCCCCATTCAGCGCATCGGGCTCTCGGCAACGCAGCGGCCGCTTGAAGAAGTGGCGCGCTTTCTCGGGGGTGTGGAAATCCCTGTGGAACAGAGGGAAAAGCCGTCTGCAAGGGGCAGGAAAAAACTAGATTTGGCACATCAACTTCAAGCAGAAGTTGAAGGATCGGAAGCGCCTGAAGAGAGCCTGGCCCTCCAGATGGCCGAAGCGCCCGAGGTGCAGAGCTGGGCCACGGATATTGCCGAGCAGGCGCCTCTGCGTTATCGTCCCGTCACGATTGTGAATGCCAGCGCAATCAAGCAATTAAAGCTGCGCATTGAAGTTCCAGTTGAGGATATGGCGCGCCTCAACGTCATGGAAGAGATCCCCACCGGGCCGGCCTCGCAGATGCCGCGCCGCGTCTCCATCTGGAATGCGATTCATCCCCGGCTGCTTGAGCTTATCCGCGAGCGCAACTCGACCATCCTCTTCGTCAACAGCCGCCAGGTCGCCGAGCGGCTCGCCGGCGCGCTCAATGACCTGGCCGGGGAGCCCATCGCGCGGGCGCATCATGGCTCGCTGGCTGCGGCGCAGCGGTCGGTCATCGAGGAGCAATTGAAGGCCGGGCAGATTCGTGCCCTGTGCGCCACCTCGACCCTTGAGCTCGGCATCGACATGGGCGCCGTCGACCTCGTCATCCAGATCGAGGCGCCGCCCTCGGTGGCCAGCGGCATGCAGCGCATCGGCCGCGCCGGCCATCACGTGGACGCGGTGAGCGAGGGCATCCTCTTCCCCAAGTACCGGGCCGACCTGGTGGCCTGCGCCGCCGTGACCCGGGCGATGCACGAGGGGCATATCGAGTCGACGCGTTTCCCGCGCAACCCCCTCGACGTGCTCGCGCAGCAGATGGTCGCCATCGTCGCCCACCCGCCGGCCGCGGCAAAGCCGGCGCGCTCGAAGCCCCGCCGCATCCTGCCCGGCACCATGCTGCCGCCGGAGCCAAAGCCCGAGGTCAGCGTCGACGTCCTCTATGACCTGGTTCGGCGGGCGGCTCCCTTTGGCGGGCTGACACGTTCGAGCTTCGAGGGCGTGCTCGACCTGCTAAGCGGCCGTTACCCCTCAGACGAGTTTGCCGAGCTGCGCCCACGCCTCACCTGGGATCGCATCCGCAACGTCGTCACCGCCCGTGATGGAGCGCAGCGGCTGGCGATTCTGAATGCCGGGACCATTCCCGACCGCGGCCTCTATGGCGTCTTTCTCGCCCACACCGAAGAGAAGCCGGTGCGCGTTGGCGAGCTCGACGAGGAGATGGTCTTCGAGTCGCACACCAACGATACCTTCATCCTGGGCGCCTCCACCTGGCGCATTGAAGACATCACCCACGACCGCGTCCTGGTGACGCCCGCCCCCGGCGAGCCGGGCAAGATGCCCTTCTGGAAAGGCGATGGGCCGGGCCGGCCGCTCGAGTTCGGCCGCCGCATCGGTGCGCTGGTGCGCGAGCTGCGCGCGCTGCCCAAGCCGGTGGCGCTTACCCGCCTCGTTGCCGAGCACGATCTCGACCCCAATGCCGCAGATAATCTCCTGGAGTTCCTCGCCGACCAGGAGGCCGCCACCGGCGCTGTCCCCGATGACCGGACGATTGTGATCGAGCGCTGCCGCGACGAGCTGGGCGACTGGCGCGTCTGCGTGCTGACGCCCTTTGGCAGCCGCATCCATATTCCCTGGGCGATGGCCGTGAGCGCGCGCATCCGCGCTGCCGGTGGGCCCGAGGTGGAAACACTGTGGGGTGACGACGGCTTTGTTCTGCGCTTCCCTGACACCGACGAGCCGCCCGATCCCGACTGGATTCTCATCGAGTCTGCCGAGGCGATGAGCCTGGTGCTGCGCCAGCTTGGCTCGACGGCGCTCTTTGCCGGGCGCTTTCGCGAGGCCGCGGGCCGGGCTCTGCTGTTGCCGCGCCGCCGCGCCGATCAGCGTTCGCCGCTGTGGCAGTTGCGCAAGCGCTCCTATGATCTGCTCAGCGTGGCGTCGCGCTATCCATCCTTCCCGCTGCTGCTTGAGGCCTATCGCGAGTGCCTGCGCGACGTCTTCGACATGCCGGCGCTGCTTGAAACCCTGCGCGCCATTGAGCAGCGGCAGTTGCGCGTGCACATCGTTGAGACGCGCAAGCCTTCGCCCTTTGCTTCGTCGCTGCTCTTCAGCTATGTGGCGAACTTCGTCTACGAGGGCGATGCGCCGCTGGCCGAGCGCCGCGCGCAGGCGCTCACCATCGACCAGGACCAGCTTCGCGAGCTGCTGGGCGAAGCCGATCTGCGCGAGCTGCTCGACCCTGATGCGATTGTGGAGGTCGAAGAAGCGGCGCAATGCCTGCCGGAGAACTACCGCGCCCGCACTGCCGATGGCATCCACGATCTGCTTTTGCGCCTCGGCGATCTCTCATCCGCCGAACTGGCGCTGCGGGTCGCTGACCCAGTGCTGCTCGAGGCAGTGCCGCGGCTCGTTCGCGTGCGGCGCCTGCTTGAGCTGCGCATCGCCGGCGAGCGCCGCCTGGTTGCCGCTGAAGATGCTGCCCGCTATCGTGATGGCCTCGGCATTCCGCTGCCGCCGGGCCTGCCCGTTGCGCTGCTCGAACCGGTAGCTCAGCCGGTGCTTGAGCTGGTGCGGCGTTATGCGCGCACGCACGGACCCTTCACGCTGCGTGAGGCCGCGGACCGCTTTGGCCTCGACACGACAATCATCGAGAACGCGCTGCGCCTGCTTGCGCATGAAGGCCGCGTGCTTGAGGGCGGCTTCAGGCCCGGGGGCATGCATCGCGAGTGGTGCGACGCCGAGATTCTTCGCCAGATCCGCCGCAAATCCCTCGCCCGCCTGCGCCGTGAAGTGGAGCCGGTGGAGCAGCACACGCTGGCGCGCTTCTTTACGCAGTGGCAGGGCCTGCTCACCCCGCGCCGCAGCGGCCCTGCTCATCTTGACGCGCTGCTCGATGCGATTGAGAACCTGCAGGGCGCGCCGATTCCGGCCTCGCTGCTTGAGTCATCAATCCTTCCGGCGCGCATCTCCGGATATGACTCCGCCGGTCTCGATACGCTGATTGCCGCAGGCGAGGTTGCGTGGGCGGGCGTCGAGCCGCTCGGCGAGCGCGACGGCCGCATTGCGCTTTTTCTCGCCGACAAGCTGCCCCTGCTGGCGCAGCAACGTCCGATCGTCGAACCGCTCACCGAACGCGAAGAGAAGATTCTCGCTGTCCTCGAATCGGCAGGCGCCAGCTTCTTTGACCCGCTGCATCAGGCGATCGGCGGCGGTTATCCCGGCGAAACCATTGACGCCCTGTGGAGCCTCGTGTGGCGCGGCCTCGTCACCAACGACTCGCTGCATGCGCTTGCGCGCCTATATCGCCCGGCCCGACACTGCGCGCAGTGCCCGCCGCGCGCAAACCGGCGCCGTCTTTCGCTCACGGCGCACGACGCCGCCCAACGCGCAGGGCCGCTGGTCGGCGCTTGCGCTGCGTGGTCGCGAGGCGAAGGGGGATGCTGAAACTTTCACGGCCACCGAGACCAGCCACGCCCTGGCGCTGCAGTTGCTGAGCCGTTACGGCGTGCTGGTGCGCGAGTCGATTGCAGCCGAGAATATTCCCGGCGGCTTCAGCGCCGTCTACGGCGTGCTCAAGGCGCTTGAAGAGAGCGGCCGCATCCGCCGCGGATACTTTGTCGCCGGTCTCGGCGCTACGCAGTTCGCGCTGCCTGCTGCCGTCGATCTGCTGCGGCAGTTGCGCAGCGATCCGCCGGCGGAGAAGCCGGAGTTTGTCCAGATTGCTGCGGCTGATCCTGCGAACCCGTATGGGTCAGTCTTGCCATGGCCTGCGCTGCCGGTGATTGACGAGGATGCCGCTGCGCCTGCGGACAGGCCGTGGTCTGCGGGGCGAGAAGCGGCGCCGCGCATCCTCAATCGTGCCGCCTATGCCGAGGTGATTCTGCGCAACGGCCAGCTTGTCGCGTGGCTGCGCCGCAACAATCCAAATATTCTCGTCTTCCTCCCCGGCGAAGAGCCGGAGCGCTCGCAGGCGGCCGCGGGCCTCGCGCACTTTCTCTGCGAGCGCGGCCAGGAGCGCATGCTCGGCGCGCGGCACCAGGGCGTGCTCATCACCACCATCAATGGCGAGCCGGTCGCGGCTCACTTCATGGCGCGCTTCCTCATGGACGCGGGATTCTATGCTGGACCGCTCGGCATGCATCTGCGGCGCATTCCTTTACCGGTTGCGCATCACGATAGCCTCAGCGGCCACCAGAGCGGCGAGGTGCAGTAGTGCCTGAGGGCGACACAATCTTCCGCACCGCGCGCTCGCTGAGCCGCGCGCTGACAGGCCGGCCTATCACCGGCTTCCGGTCAAACTATCCGCTGCTGACGCGCTTCCACGAAGACACGCCGCTCACCGGCCAGCAGGTCGAGCAGGTGGAGTCGCGCGGCAAGTGGCTCCTGATGCATTTTTCCGGCGGTGGCATTCTTGTGACGCACATGCTCATGAGCGGAAGCTGGCACATCTACCGCCCCGGCGAACCGTGGCTCAAGCCGCGCGATCACATGCGCATCGTGATCGAGACGAGTGTGTGTCAGGCCGTTGGTTTTCGTGTGCCCGTGGCGCAGATGTACACTGCCCGCTCCCTCGCGCGCGACCGCAGAATTCCGCAGCCTGCAGCCGACGTGCTCAGCGCAACTTTCGACAGCGCCGGGGCGATGGAGCGCGTCCGCGCCTGCGGCAGCGAGGAGGTCGGTGACGTTCTGCTGCACCAGGAAGTGCTCGCCGGCGTCGGCAATGTCTTCAAGTCCGAGGTCTGCTTCGTCACCGGGGTCAACCCGTTCTGCCTTGTCCGCAATCTGCGCGACGACCAGCTTGACGCGCTGATGCAGGCGTCGCAGCGGCTGGTGAAGGCCAACGTGCTTGAGGATTCGGGCGACACCATCGTGACCTATCGCGGCCAGCAGCGGCGCACAACGCATGCCTCTGACCCCGGCGCGAGTCTCTGGGTCTACGGCCGCAGGGGCGAGCCCTGCCGGCGATGCGGGGAGCCGGTGCGCCGCCGCGTGCAGGGCCCGGAGGCGCGCGTCACTTTCTGGTGCCAGGCGTGCCAGCCCATGCCGGATGGCAGCGACGTCGACGGCTAACGGAACTACTCGCTCGGCTTGCCGCCCAGGCCAAAGATCTTCTGGAAGATGTTGCGATGATCCGGCGGATGATCGCAGGTGTCGGTCGGCGCGGTGCCGTCGAGGAAGGCGGCGTCGTAAGCGTCGGGGCACGCGCCATCACTCAGCAGGTTGGTTGCCTTGTCGAGACTCACCACCTGCACGCCGTCCGGCGGTGTGAAGTCGTGCGTATCGGAGTACTGCGGTAGCTGCACGGCGCGCTTCATGAAGGCCGCCCAGATTGGCGCGGCGGCGTGCGCGCCCTCAATCTTGATGTCGGTGTAGTCGTCGTTGCCCACCCACACAATGCAGAGCAGGTTGGTGGTAAAGCCCGCGAACCACGCGTCGTGGCTGGTGCCGGTCTTGCCCGCTGCGGGCGCCAGAAATCCCATATTGCGCACAGCGGCGCCTGTGCCGCACATATCCTGACCGTTCACCTTGCAGCCGTCGGGACCGTTGCCTTGCAGAACAGCCTCCATCAAGCTGGTTGTGAGGAAGGCGACGCGCGGATCGAGCACCTGCTTTGTTGCAGGCGAGTAGTCCTGAATGATGTCGCCCGAGGAAGTGCGAATGCTGGCCAGCATCCAGGGATCGATGTGCAGGCCGTTGTTGGCGAAGATCGTGTACGCGCCCGCCATGTCGAGTGGTGTTGCGTCATAGGTGCCGATTGCGATGGACGGCGTTGCCCGCGCGCTCTTGATGCCGGCATCGCGCGCCAGCGCAGCCACGCGATCGAAGCCCACCATTGCCGGCGAGGCCGATGGTCGCGTTGTTCAGCGAGCGCTGCAAGGCGTAGCGCGCCGTCACTTCATCGTGATACTGGCCGTGATAATTGCGCGGCGTGTACTCCTGGTCTGTGCCTTCGCCGTAGGTCTGCTGCTGGTCATTCAGCATCGTGACGGGCGAGAAGAGTTTGTCCTGCCCGGGCAGCACGGTGCCTTCAATTGCGGTCTGAAATGCGGAAGCGTAGACAAACGGCTTGAAGATCGAACCGGTTGGCCGGCGCGCCACCGCATGATTCAACTGCGAGTTGCCGTAGCTGCGGCCGCCCACAAGAGCCAGCACCTGGCCGGTATGCGGGTTGAGCGCAACCAGCGCCACCTGCGGATAGATGTTGTCGTAGGGCTGGCCAAGCTTCTTTGCGCGGGCATGCAGCTTGTCTACCTGCTCGTCGATTGACGGCACCATCTCGTCCACGGCCTGCGAGGCGATCTGTTGCAGATCGGGGTCGAGCGAGGTGTAGATGCGCAGGCCCTCGCGGTTGAAGTCGCGATCGCCGAGCTTTTGCGTCAGGTCGTCGCGCACCAGGTCCACAAAGTAGGGCGCTTCGCTCGCGTCCACGCTGCCGGGCGTCAGGTGCAGTGGCTCCGCCTTGGCGCGTTCCGCCTCGTCCTTGGTGATGGCCCCGGTTTCAACCATTGAGTCGATCACCAGGTTGCGCCGGTCGAGCGCGCGCTCTGCGTGGCGGAAAGGGCTGAGCCGGTTCGGGCTCTGGATGATGCCGGCCAGCAGCGCGCATTCGGCAAGATCGAGCTCCCGCACATCCTTGCCAAAGTAAGCCTGCGCCGCTTCGCCGAAGCCATTGATCGAAAAGCTGCCGCGCTGCCCGAGGTTGATCTCGTTGGCATACATCCCGAAGATCTGCTTCTTGGTGAAGCGATGCTCGAGCTGGAAGGTGATGACGATCTCGATGAGCTTGCGTTTGATGCGGCGCTCGGGGCTCAGGAAGAATCCGCGGGCAAGCTGCATCGTCAGCGTTGAGCCGCCCTCCACGTAGTGATGCCCCGGTGTGAGATCGTTGCGCAGCGCGCCCAGCATGCGAATGTAGTCGACGCCGCCATGATCGAAGAAGCGACGGTCTTCAATGGCCACCACCGCGTGTACGAGATTCGGGGCAGCTCGTCATAGCTCACCAGGCGGCGCTTGATGCGGTTGGCGTCGCTCAGGCCGGTAATCAGCAGCGGTTCGAGCTCGTAGCTCGCCAGCGGCTGCCCGTGCTCGTCGGTGATGGACTGCACCTGGCCCTTGACGATGTGGATTGTCGCCGAATCCTCTGAGTGGTACGACTGCGGGCCCGGACGCACGGTGATGCTCAGCGCGCCTGTGCTGTACGTGCCCAGCGGCGAAGCCTTCGCCGCATCGTCTGAGGTGTAGCCGGCCTCGCGCAGTTCGTTGGCGATCAGGTCGATGCTGAGCTTTTGCCCCGCACGCACCTCGCGGGGCGTCGCGTAGATCTTGGCCGTCTGCGCAAAGAGCGGCTCCTTCAGCCGCGCATTCACAATGCCTTCGTACTTGAAGTAGTAGAAGCTGAAGACGCCGGCAAAGACCAGGGCGGATACGGCGACCCCCAACAGCGCGACGCGCAGGGCAAGCATCGTCCAGGGATGATTGCCGGTGGGCATCGCCAGTTTGATCTTGATCGCCATGTGGCCCCTCTAACTCCGGTTGCAGATTTGCTTCAGTTGCGCGGCCACGTCGCCGATCGCCACATCGGCGCTGCTGGCAGCCGCGCGTGTCACCAGCTCCACCTTACCTTCGGCCGCCTTCTTGCCCACGTTGATGCGGTAGGGAATGCCCACCAGATCGGCATCTTTGAATTTCACGCCGGCGCGTTCGTCGCGGTCATCCAGCAGCACGTCGAAGCCCGCAGCCTCGAGATCGGCAGCCAGCTTCTCGCCGGTTTCGCGCAGTGCGGCGTCGGCCACGTTGGTCACGGTGACCACAACAGTGAACGGCGCGATCGATGCCGGCAGCCAGAATCCGTTCTGGTCGTTTGACTGCTCAATCGCCGCGGTGAGAATGCGCTCGATGCCGATGCCGTAGCTGCCCATGATCGGCGTCACTTCCTTGCCGTTCAGGTCGAGCACGCGCGCGCCCATCGATTCCGAGTACTTGTAGCCGAGCTTGAAGATGTGGCCCACTTCGACGGCTTTGCCAACGACCAGTTTGCCCGCGCATCCATCCGCCGGGCAGGCTTCGCCCTCGTTCACGCTGCGGATATCGGCGCTGAGCGTCCAGGCAAAGTCGCGTCCGGGAACGACATTGCGCAGGTGGTAGTCGAGCTTGTTCGCGCCGCCGACCAGATTCTTGCGGCCTTCGAGCGACTTGTCGACCACCACGGTGAGCCCTTCGGCAAGCGGCTGCTCCGCCGGCTTGAGCCCCACCGGGCCCAGATAACCTGCGGGCCCGTTGAAGTATTGCGCAAGCTCCTCGGCCTGCATCGTGCGCAGCTCTGCGCCACCCACTGCGCCAAGCAGCTTGGTCTCGTTCACCTGGTGATCGCCGCGCAGGAATGCCGCGACGCCATGCCATGTGTCGGGCTGGCCCGGCTTGCCGCGCTTCAGCGCCATGTAGGCCACGCACTTGATGTCCGACGCCGGCGAGATTTTGAAGAACGCCGCCACGTCGGCGATGGCCGCGCAGCCCGGGGTGTGCACCAGCTCAGGCTTTCCGTCGCCGGTCGGCTCCATCTCCGCGACCGGCTCAAGTCGCGATGTGGCCTTTTCAAGATTGGCCGCGTAGCCGCACACCGGGCAGCTTGCGATCAGGTCTTCGCCCGCCTCGGTGTAGACCATGAACTCCTGCGACTGCGAGCCGCCCATCGAGCCCGAATCCGCCTCGACGGCGACGAACTTGAGGCCGCAGCGCGTGAAGATCCTGCGATAGACCGCGTCGTGCAGGTCGTAGCTCTTGTCGAGCCCCGCCTTGTCGAGGTCGAAGGAGTAGCTGTCCTTCATCGTGAACTGGCGCACGCGCAGCAGCCCCGACTTCGGCCGCGGCTCATCGCGAAACTTGGTCTGGATCTGGTACCAGATCTGCGGCAACTGCTTGTAGCTGCGCAGCTCGTTGCGCGCGATCGAGGTCATGATCTCCTCGTGCGTCATGCCCAGGCACAAGTCGGCGCCCTTGCGGTCCTTGAGGCGGAACATGTTGTCGCCCATGCCCGTCCAGCGGCCGCTCTCTTCCCATGGCTCGCGCGGCAGAATGCCGGGCAGGTAGAACTCCTGCCCGATCTTGTCCATCTCTTCGCGCACGATGCCGATGACCTTGTTGAGCGAGCGCTGCCCGAGAAAGAGATAGCTGTAAATGCCCGCGCCAAGCTGGCGGATATATCCGGCGCGCAGCAGGAACTTGTGGCTGGCCACTTCGGCGTCTGCCGGGGCCTCGCGAAGGGTGGGGATAAAAAGCTTCGACCAACGATGCATAGAAAGGGCTTTGCTTGCTTTCCCGTCCGGTCGTGAGTCAGGCATTGAAACACTGCAATGCCGGGCAGAACACGGACGCAAGGCGATTAAGTGATCTATACCCCATTCTAAATGTTTAGGCCGCTCGGCGGACCCGTTCGGCGCGGGCGCTGTACCGCCCAAAGCAAGCCATGTCGCCACTGAAGATTCCATCAATCCGGCCTCCTCGTCTGCATCTGCATGAAGACATTGCAGGCGGAGTGCCAGGTCA
This sequence comes from uncultured Acidobacteriota bacterium, assembly GCA_963718885.1. Lineage (GTDB taxonomy): Bacteria > Acidobacteriota > Terriglobia > Terriglobales > Acidobacteriaceae > Telmatobacter. The sequence continues at coordinate 69,009 of CAVRAK010000008.1, read as the reverse complement.
TCTTCGATTGATAACAAATGACGTACGCGGCGAATGCCTCATGGAAGCCGTGTCACCGGACACACATCTGTGGCTGCGCTGACACGGTGGACGTGTGTTTTCGGCCGCGCCGATGCCCGCCGAGCCCATCCGCCGTCAGATCAGCTCCACGCCCCACAGATCGTGCAGGTGCACGACGCCTTCGACCCGGCTCTGCGCGTCTACGACGACCAGCGAGGTGATCTTGCGCTCCTCAAGCATGGCCAGCGCCCGGGCAGCCAGTTCGCTCGCAGCAATGGTGCGCGGGTGCGCGTTCATCGCTTCGCCGGCAGTGCGGCTCAGCGCCGCGCCGCCTTCGCGCTCCAGCAACCGGCGCAAGTCTCCGTCTGAGATAACGCCGCGCAGGCTGCCGTTCTCCTGCACCGTCGTCATGCCCAGCTTCTTTGACGACATCTCGTAGATCACGTCGGTCATGGGCGTGGCCGGCGACACAACGGGAACCGCATCGCCCGCGTGCATCAGGTCGCTGACCCGTGCAAGCTGCTTGCCCAGTTTGCCGCCGGGGTGCAGCTCGGCGAAATCTTCTGCGCGGAAGCCCTTGCGCAGGCTCACCGCGATGGCGAGCGCGTCACCCAGCGCGAGCATGGCAGTGGTGGATGCGGTTGGCGCGAGATTCATGCCGCAGGCTTCGCGTTCCACGCCGCAGTCAAGCGCCACGTCGCTCGCTGTTGCCAATGTCGATTGCAGATTGCAGCAGAAGCTCACCAGCGCATCGCCCTTGCGCTTGAGCGTGGCCAGCAGCCGCAGAATTTCTTCGGTCTCGCCGCTGGCCGAGAGCGCAACGACCACGTCGCCGGGCATCAGCACGCCCAGGTCGCCATGCACGGCCTCTGCCGGATGCAGAAAGAGAGCAGGCGAGCCGGTGGAGCTGAGCGTCGCCGCGATCTTCTGCGCGATAATGCCGCTCTTGCCCATCCCGGTAACGATCACGCGGCCATTTGCCTCACCGCAGCGCACGATCAGGTCAACGGCGCGGCTGAAGTCAGCGGCCATCGGCCCTTCGAGCCGCGCAGCCAGCGCCTCAAGCGCGGCAGCCTCGGTGCGCACCAGCTCCGCCGGTTTCAGGCCGTCTTCACTCTTGCGGTTCATCGGTTTCTGATGGTATCAGGGCACCCCACGGGCGAAGGCCTGCCTGCGGCGACACCGCGTGATTGGTCCGCTCATGCCGCTTTCGTACAATAAGGGCAGAGGGATTTTCCTGTGAAGCGCAATACCCTGGTGACATTTGCAGTGCTGTTTTTGCTGGCTGCCTTTGGATGGGCGGGCTGGGCCAACTGGGAAAACCGCAGGCAGGCGGCGGAGAAGCGCGCGGCGATGGCTGCGTCGAAGGCCGAGCTGCTTCCGGCCGTTGCCGGCGATCTGCCCGGCACCGGCTCGCCTCTGCTCAACAAGCCGGCGCCGGCGTTCACGCTTGAAGACCTCAGCGGCAAAAAGGTATCCCTCGACAGCTTCAAGGGCAAGGCCGTGTTGATCAATTTCTGGGCCACGTGGTGCGGCCCCTGCAAACTTGAGACGCCGTGGCTCGTCCAGTTGCGCGACCAGTATGCGCCCAAAGGCTTTGAGGTGATTGGCATTTCGACGGAAGGCGAGGACCTGCCCGCCGGCGACAAAGCAGGCTGGGCACGGCAGAAAGCCGACATCGCAAAGTTCGTCACGGCAGAGAAAATGGATTACCCGGTGCTGATCAACGGCGACAGCCTCGCCAAACCTTATGGCGGCCTCGACGCGATGCCGACATCGTTCTACGTTGACCGCAGCGGCAAGGTGGTTGCGGCGCAGATGGGCATCACTTCAAAAGAAGATATGGAGAACAACATCCGCAAGGCTCTCGGCGAGGGCATGTGAGCGCCGCGCGGCACATCGTCGGAATCTTGCTGGCCGCGTTCGCCGCCGGCGCCACGGCGCAGTCGCCTATCGGCCACGCTCCGCTGATGAGCGACAGGCAGCACTCCAGCGCAAAGCCGTCAACAGTGGAGTATCTCTACCCCGAGCAGATCAGTCTCCCCGCGGGCAAGGCGAGCCCCGTCGTGCTGCACTTCCGCGTAGCCGAGGGCTTTCACGTCAACTCGCACACGCCGCGCGAGGACTACCTCATCCCCACGTCGCTCTCGTTTCCCGCCGAGTCCGGCGTGCAGCTTGCTTCGGCGGTGTATCCGGCGGGCAAAGACGTGACCCTGCCGCTCGATCCCGGCACGAAGCTGAACGTCTACACCGGCGAATTCGCCATCCAGGCGCACATCGTCGCCGCGCACGGCGACCACCTGGTGCAGGCGAAGCTCCACTACCAGGCCTGCGACCAGAATGCCTGCATGCCGCCGAAGACAATCACCGTGCCGATTGATGTGATTGGGAAGTAATTCCGAGGCGGGCTTCTTAATGGCAGCTTGCAATATATGCCTGCAACGCCTCAATAAGTGCATGCAATATCGATCCGCAATGTCCCGGATTCTGGATGCTCGTACTGCGCGAGCAGCCCGGAACATGGACAAGAGCCTGAACGATGTACGATCGAGGCTCTGGCCCGTTACCGGTTCATGCCATCGATCTGGGGCCCGATGCGCCGATCCTGACCAGTGAGATTGGTGAGATCGCTGCTCGAAGATTCTCTCTTTGAGATCGCTTCCTGGCTGCGAATGCCACGATTGCCTGCGGTAATGTGCGCGGTGATCAGTCTCAATCCACGCGTCGTCAACGGGAGCGCGATGACTCAGCATGAGCTCTGCCTTCTGACACCAACCGCTGACGCAGATCGCTTTGCCGAGTCGTCGCGAGCGTCAGTTGTCGTACAGCCGTCAGCGTATGCAGGCGAGAACTGGCTTCCGTTCATTGGCATGAAGGCGAACACCGCTCAGCCGCTCGCCTTCGGCAGCCAGGGACCGCGCAACGAAGCAGTCCTTCGCCGTTCTTCTCAAGCCCGGTAGCGATACTCCATGCGGATGACCAGACAACAGTATCACTGACGCGCATTTGTATCGGCAACTCGCGCACGCGAGCGGAACTCCGATTCCGACGAACGATGATGTGGGAATCGCCAGGCGCTTGTTCTGCAACATTCTCTAGCAGTTGTTTGCCCGCGACGTCACAGAACTTACGACGCGCTTCCATGGGCTGGAGGCTCGTGCGTCTCGGCAATCCACCGCAGGTGGCTACGCCCCCGCCTTCTTCTCAATCTTCGCCCATGAGTCCTTCAGCGGCAGCGTGCGGTTGAAGATCAGCTTCTCCGCTGTGGAGTCGGGGTCGAGGCAGAAATAGCCCACGCGCTCAAACTGCAACGGCGCACCCGGCTTTGCAGTCGGCAAGCGACGGCTCAAGCTTCGCGCCGGTCACAATCTCCAGTGAGTTCGGATTCAGGTTATCGAGGAAGCTGCCGCCCTCCTGCACGTCATTCGGATCTGGCGTAGTGAACAGTTTGTCGTAGAGCCGGATCTCCGCTGCGATGGCGTGGTCAGCCGAAACCCAGTGAATCGTCGACTTCACCTTGCGGCCGTCGGGTGAGTTGCCGCCGCGGCTCGCCGGGTCATAGGTGCAATGCACTTCGACAACATTGCCGGCAGCGTCTTTCACCACGCTTTGCGCGGTGATGAAGTAGGCGTTGCGGAGGCGAACTTCCTTGCCGGGCGAGAGCCGGTAGTACTTCGGCGGAGGAACCTCGCGAAAATCATCCTGCTCGATATAGATCACGCGCGAGAAGGGAACCTGCCGCGTTCCGGCGTTCGGGTCTTCCGGATTGTTGGCGACCTCAACCACTTCTCCTTCGCCTTCGGGGTAGTTGTCGATCACCACCTTCAGCGGCCGCAGCACCGCCATGGCGCGCTGTGCGCGGTGGTTCAGATCGTCGCGCTGAAAGTGCTCGAGCATTTCAATATCGGTGGTGCCGTTGGTGCGCGTTGCGCCAATCGAAGCGCAGAAGGCGCGAATCGCCTCCGCCGTAAAGCCGCGGCGGCGGATGCCGCTCAGCGTAGGCATGCGCGGATCATCCCAGCCGTTCACGCGCTTTTCCTGCACAAGCTGCAGCAGCTTGCGCTTGCTCAGCAGCGTGTAGGTCAGGTTCAGCCGGTCAAACTCGATCTGCTGCGAGGGAAAGATGCCGAGCTGCTCGATGTACCAGCGGTAGAGCGGCTGATGATCGGCAAACTCGAGCGTGCACATCGAGTGCGTCACGCGCTCGATTGAATCCGACTGGCCGTGCGCGAAGTCGTACATCGGGTAGATGCACCACTCGTCGCCGGTGCGGTGATGCGTGGCGTGCAGGATGCGATACATCACCGGATCGCGCATATTCACGTTGGGCGAGGCCATGTCGATCTTCGCGCGCAGCACGCGGCTGCCGTCAGGGAACTCGCCGTTCTTCATGCGCACGAAGAGATCGAGATTTTCCTCGACGCTGCGGTTGCGATACGGGCTGTCCTTGCCCGGCTCGGTCAGCGTGCCGCGATGCTGGCGGATTTCATCCGCGGTGAGATCGTCCACGTACGCCTTGCCGGCCTTGATAAGCTGCAGTGCCCACTCGTAAAGCTGGCCAAAGTAATCCGACGCATAGCAGAGCCGCTCCCACTCGAAGCCGAGCCAGCGCACGTCCGCCTGGATCGAGTCGACGTATTCCTGCTCTTCCTTTTCGGGATTGGTGTCGTCGAAACGCAGGTTGGTCTTGCCGCCGAACTCATCGGCCAGTCCGAAGTCGAGGCAGATGGCCTTGGCGTGCCCGATGTGCAGATAGCCATTCGGCTCGGGAGGAAAGCGCGTCTGCACCGCGGCGTCGCCGAATTTCCCGCTGCTCACGTCTTCGGCAATCTGGTCGCGCAAAAAGTTTGAAACGGTGCGATGCTCGGGGCTTTCCGTATTGATATTTGTCATAGCTGCCATATCCTTCTACGTCGGGCCCGGCTCAACCGAGCGATTCGAGTTTCTCTTCAGCCTGGCCGATGCGGGCGAGGCAAACATCGCGCCCCAGTACAGCCATTGTTTCAAAAAGCGGCGGCGCATTCTTGCGTCCGCACACGGCCACGCGAATCGGCTGGAACATCGGACCCGCCTTTACGCCTAGTGACGCCGCAGCTCCGCGCAAAGCCTCTTCAAGCCCCGCATGATCAAAAGTAGCGTCGGCCAGCACTTCGCGCGCCTTCTCAAGCACGCGGCGCGCCAGCGCAGCATCGCCCTTCTGCGGAATCAGTTCAGCCGGATCGTATGGCGCAAGCTCGTCGACAAAGAAAAAGTCCGCAGCCGGCGGCCCTTCGCGCAGCAGCCGGATGCGCTCGCGAATCAGCGGCGTAACCGCAAGCAGTTTTTCCGGCGCAGCCTTCATGCCGGCCTTTTCAAAGAAGGGCTGCAGGCTGCGGCTGAGCTCTTCCACGGGTTCGGCGCGAATGTGCTCGGCGTTCAGCCACACCGCCTTCGCGTCAAAGGGATCTTCCTCGGTAAAGTTCACCACCGCGTTGGAGCGATTGACGCCTTCGAGCGTGAAAGCAGCCTTCAGCTCGTCGAGCGTCAGAAACTCGCGGTCGTTCTTCGGCGACCAGCCCAGCAGGCAGAGAAAGTTGACGAAGGCCGGCGGAAGAAAGCCCGCATCGCGATACGTGGTCACGCTCACCACGGGGCCATGCTTGCGCTTCGAGAGCTTGGTGCCGTCGGGCGCAACCAGCAGCGGCAGATGCGCAAACTGCGGCGGTGCGGCGCCGAGTGCCTCGAAGATGAGCAGATGCTTGAAGGTGTTGGTGAGGTGATCCTGCCCGCGGATGATGTGGCTGATCCGCAGGTCGGCATCGTCCACGCACGACGCAAGATGATAGGTCGGCATGCCATCCGAGCGCAGCAACGCGAAGTCCTCAACCTCGTCGGCGAGCTTTGCCTGCGCGCCATAAACCCCGTCGGTAAAGCGCAGGGTGCGGTCCTCTCCGCGCGGCACGCGATAGCGCAGCGCAAAGGGCTCGCCCGCGGCGGCGCGGCGGTTGCTCTCTTCCCGCGAAAGTTCGCGCATGCCGGGGTTCGAGAGCCACGCGCCCTGCGCAGAAGATGATTCTTCGCCGGCGGTGTGGGCAGGGGTGAAGTCGCGATACGCGAGGCCTTTGGCAAAGATCGCTTCGGCCTGGCGCCGATGCAGATCGAGCCGCTCCGACTGCTTGTACTCTTCGTCCCAGTTCAGGCCCAGCCAGCGCAGTCCCTCAAAAATGGATTGCACGCTGGCATCGGTGTTGCGTTCGACATCGGTATCGTCCAGCCGCAGCACCATCGTCCCGTTGTTATGCCGGGCATAGAGCCAGTTGAAGATGAAGGTGCGGGCGCTGCCCACGTGCAGAAAACCCGTGGGCGATGGCGCGAAGCGGACTCGAAGAGATGCGGCGGAAGAGAGTGTGTCGGCAGGCATCGAAGAGGATTAGTTTCCTCCTCGATGCTATCAGTTTGAGCTATGGCCGTGGCGGCGCCGGCGGATACGGATAGGGAGGCAATGCGGTGGCCTGCACCGGCCCCACCTTCCACTCCGCAAAGGCCAGCACGTAGAGCAGAATCAGCAGCCCGAACGACGGTATCAGGCAAAGCATGCTGAGCCAGGGGCTGAAGCCGGCCTTCTTGCAGATGAACCAGCAGGGCAGCGTGATGATGGCGACAAAGATGAGGAAGAGAATCGGCAGGATCCCCATCAGCGCCAGGGCAATCTTCCGTGCCTGCTCCGGATCGACTGAGTTTTGCAGCAGAGCGAGCGCTAAATGCATCGTAGGTCTCCGGTGTTGGGATGGATGTTCTCGACACGGTACGGCGAATCGCAAAAACTTGCAATCAAAATCATGTGGTGCCATGCCGCATCAGAGGCCTGCATCCTAGTCCAGGCCGGCAGCGCAATCTACTTCACCGGCACCCCGTCGAGAGAGAGCAGACGGCCCACCGGGTACTCGCCAACGCGGTTGGCCTGCCCCCACGGCGACCGGTCATAGAAGAATTCAAGCCGCGCCCACGGGTTTGCGGCAAAGCGAGGGTCGCTCTCCACGCGATGCTCAAACTCGGCCTTCAGCGCGGGATCTTTTGCCATGTTTTCGCGCGCCAGCTTTTCCAGCACATACGGCTCGCCGTACTCGCGCTGCTCAAAGATGGAGTCAAAGAAGCCCCAGCGCAATGCGGAGTCCGGGGCCTCGGGCTCAAGCCATTGGATAGCGACCTTCGAGAGCCGCTGATCGAGCGAGACGACGGCCGAACCAGCGGGGAAGGTCACGGTATCGGTCGTCAGCACGCATGTGCCAAAGCGGCCCGGTTCGGCGCCCGCGCCTTCGCCGTGAAAGATTGGATGGCGTCCTTCGAACGGCGGTCCCTGCCACTCCATCCCGCTGCACTTGTAGCGCTCCACCTTGCCGGTCCACGCCGCGGAGGTGTGCAGCATCGCCACGTCGTGCGCGGCCAGCACGTCGATCACATGCGTCCATTGCGGAGGAATGATGTAAGCCGCCGGAGGCGTCGTCCAGGCGATCACCTTGGCGTCGTCATAACGCGGCAGCGTCGCATTCCACGGTTCATGCGAATAGCTCACCCACATCGTGCCCGAGATCTCGCTGAGCGTCCGCTTGTACTGGTAGCCGCGAAAGAGCACCGGCGTCGAGCTGTCGCCCCAGCCGATCGCCAGCGGAAAGTGCGCGTTGCCCAGCGCATGCGAGCCCAGCTTCGCCGCGTCGGCATCTGCCGTGCGATTGAGCGCAATCAGCTTCGCCGTGTCGCGGTTCATCACATTCAGCAGCGCGCTCAGAATCTCGTAGTTGCCGGTTACCCGCGTCCTGTAGTCCTTCAGCATGTGGATCTCGACCAGCAGGCCGGGCCTGTTTTCGAGGATCATCTCGCCGGTCGAAAAGCGCGGCGGATTCTGCATCATCGAGAGACCCTTTGCGGGATCATTCTCATCCACAAGATCGATCAGCGTGGGAAACGCCACATGCCCGGCCGCGTCAACCTGCTTTTCAAGATCCGGCGTCACGCTCTCGCGAATCCACTGCGCGGTGGCGGGCGCAACGTCCGGCGTGGCGTCGATGCTGAAGGTCACGTCGTACTGAAAATCCGCGCCGTCCGTCACGTGATCGTCTACGAAGAAATCAGGCATCCAGCGGTGAAACATCTTCAGGAAGGCCCGCGTCTCCGGCGCGTCGGCCTTCATGTAATCGCGATTGAGATTGAGATTGGAGCCGTTGCCGCGCCAGCCAATAATCTCAGGCCCGTTCTGGTTGATGCGGTTGTAGGGCGAGCGCCGCTCATGCCCGTCGATGTTGTATACGGGGATAAAGACGAGCACGACGTGATCGAGAAGCGCCGCCTTTGATTTGTTGATGACGAGGTCGCGCAACAGCGCGAGGCAGGCATCCTTGCCGTCCATTTCGCCCGCGTGGATGGCGTTCTGCACCAGCAGAATGGCGCGGCCCGAGGCGTGGATCGCTGCGGGATCGAAGACGCCGTCTTTTGAGACGATCACGATCTTCAGGTCGCGGCCTTCGCCGGTTTTCCCGAAGTTCTCAATCTTCACCTGGCCGGGCGCGGCCGCCGCAACGCGATCGAGATAGGCCAGTGTCTCCGCATAGTCCGGTGTCGTGCGGTAGTTGCTGATTTCCGCGGGAGTGCGCCACTCCGCGGAGTCTTGCGCAAAGGCGCCGCTGACAGCTGAGCCGAAACCGACGGCAACGATGAGGGCAGAAGAGATGAGGGCAGAGGAGCGAAGACGCATCAGGCCGGACCTCCAGGTCAATTCGGGACAGGAATTCTGAGACAGGACATCAGGGACAGGATATCTGGGACAGAAAAAGATCAGCCGGCAGACACACTGCCTGCGCTCACTCACCACTGAACTGCTCGCAAACAGATGACTGCTGTTACGTAATGTCTTCGGTGTCGTAGACAGGTGCCGCCGGGTGCCGCCTGGGCGTGCCGTGCACCGACGAAAGCAGGTCATCGACCACGCCTTCGAGTTGGTGGTGCGACTCAAGAGCTGCGCTCATGCTCTTCAGCTCGTCGGCATCCGCAACCTTCTCGACCAGCGCGATAGCATGGCACTGCGCGACGTGATCGAGGTTGAGACCCTCCGGCGTCTTGGCCTTGATGCTCACCTGGTCAAGCTGCACGCCCAGCAGGTCGGCTACGCGGGCGCGCATCTCGCCGGCAATGGGCGAGATCTTCGGCGCGGCCAGCACCAGCGTAGTGTCGACGTTCACGATGCGATAGCCGGCGTGCTGCAGCTCTTCGAGAGCCAGCTTCAGAAAGATCGCGGAGTCGGCGTCTTTCCAGCGCGGGTCGCCCGGCGGAAAGAAGCTGCCGATATCGCCCGCTGCCACCGAGCCCAGAAGTGCGTCGGTAATGGCATGCAGCAGCACGTCGCCATCCGAGTGCCCCGCAAGGCCCTCGGGATGGTCGAGCGTCATGCCGCCGATCCGCAGTGGCACTCCTGGCTTTGAATGCGTGCGAATCCCAGCCGATTCCGATCCGTGTCTCCATGGTCTCCGTGCCCGAACGAGGAATGTCTCTTGCTTGTCGCGCGGAAAGCCCGGCTCCCGCCTTCGACCTCAGTGGGCTCGCTGGCTCAGGTAGAACTCGGCCAATTCCAGGTCGCCCGGCTGGGTAATCTTCAGATTAACCTGAGAGCCCGCCACCACGGCGACAGGCAGCCCGGCCCGCTCCACAACAGAGGCTTCATCGGTGCCCACAAAACCAGTCGCGGTCGCCTCGGCAAAGGCCTTTCTCAACAGCCCGAAGCGAAAGCCCTGCGGCGTCTGCGCCTGCACAATGAACTCGCGCGGAATCGTCGACGTCACTTCGGCGCCGTGCGCGGTGCGCTCGCACCTGCTTGATGGTGTCCACCGCCGGCAGGCCCACAATGGCCGCCCCGTGCTCGATCACCGCATCGATGGTGCGGTCAATCGTGGCGGCATCGATCAGCGGACGAACCGCGTCGTGCACCAGCACAATGTCATCCGGCCCGGCCGGCAGGGCCGCCAGCGCATGCGCCACGGACTCCTGCCGGTTATCGCCGCCTTCCACCACGCGCACGCGGCCGGTAAAGCCAAATTCGGCAACCTGGGCTTCCACGCGCTCCATCTCGGCTTCCGCGCACCGCCACGTAGATCGTCGTCACGCGTTTCGCAGCCGCAAAAGCGCGCAGAGAGTGGATAAGAATGGGGATGCCGCCCAGGTCAAGAAACTGCTTGGGCTCCGGGCCGGCCATCCGCGTGCCCAGTCCCGCAGCGGGAAGAATTACGAATACTTGCATAACTGGTGGAGTATACAACTTCGCCTGGCACTTTGCGCCGGTCGCCGATCGCCTGCGCCGCGCGATTCCCGCGCGTTGTTTATCATCCTCTCGTGCCTCTGCCGCTCGACCTCGACACCTCGCTGCTCAGGCCCGGCCTGCGCCTTGCCGTCGGAGTCTCCGGCAGGCGCGGACTCGGTCGCCCTGCTGCGCGCGCTTGCCGCGCGAGAGCCGGAACTGGGCCTGGTGCTGCACGCGGCCCATCTGCATCACGGCCTGCGCGGCGAGGAGGCCGACGCCGATCTCGCCTTCGTCGCAGAACTTGCCGCCCAGCTTGGCGTGCCCTTTCATGAAGCCCGCGTGGATACAGCGCGCGAAGCGCAGCGCCGATCCGGCGACAGGCAAGAGCCGCCGAGACAATCGAAGAGGCTGCGCGCCGGCTGCGCTATCGCTGGTTCCGCGATCTCATGGCCGCAGGCGAAGTCGACGCCGTCGCCACCGCGCACACGCTCGACGACCAGGCTGAAACGGTGCTTGCCAAATTTCTGCGCGGCGCCTGGACCGAAGGCTTCTCCGGCATTCATCCGCGCTCGATTTTCCCGAAGGCCGCGTCATCCGGCCGTTGCTCGCCGCAACACGCACGCAGATCGAAGGCTTCCTCCGAACCCTCAACCAGCCCTGGCGCGAAGACTCATCCAACCGCCATCTCAGCTTCACCCGCAACCGCATTCGCCACGAACTGCTGCCGCTGCTCGAAGGCTGGAACCCGCGCCTGCGCGAGCATCTGGCGCAGATGGCTGATCTCGCTCGCGACGAAGAGGAGTGGTGGCAGGCCGAGCTCGCGCGCCTCGCGCCGCAGGTGATTCTCGCCGGCAAGCCTGTCCGTGGCGGAGGCCGTGCGGCCTCGAACGACCTCGCGCTCGATATCAGCCGGCTGCGCGAGCTGCCCGTGCCGTGCAGCGCCGCCTGGTGCGTCACGCCGCAGCAAGGCTCAATGCCGCGCCCGATTTCGACGCCACCGAAGCCTCTGCGCGCGCTGGCTCTTGCGGGCCGCGCCGGCCAGAAGCTTGAGCTTGCCGCCGGACTGCGCGCCGAGCGCACCCACCGCGAGCTCAGGCTTTCGATAGGCCCCGTCAGCGCCTCGCCAGCTGCCTCGGCTGCGCCCCCGGCCGAATACGCCTTTGCCGTTCCCGGAGAAGTGGAGGCTCCTGCCTTCGGAATTCGCCTGCGCGTTCTGACTGACCCAGGCGGCAAGCCCGGTCCCATTCCGAATGGGATTCCGGGCCCGATTCCGGATCTGATTTCGGATCCGATTGCGCGCCGTGCCCTGCTGCGCAACTGGAAGCCCGGCGACCGGGTTCGCGTGCGCTACTCATCGGGTCCGCGCAAGGTAAAGGAAGTGCTTGAGCGGATGAAGGTTACCGGAAGCGATCGCGCGTCCTGGCCGGTGCTGGAGCTGGACGGACGCATCGTCTGGATGAAGGGCATCGAGCTCGAGCCGGAGCCGGGCCTCGAGGTCAGCGCGTTCGCGCGGCTCGCGGATCCGGCATCCTAGACCCCGCAACACAGATCCAGCATCTTAGATACCGCCACTTAGATCCGGCATCTCAATCAGATCGCCGGGTCGCGCTTTTTTGAGATGGTTTCTGTGGCTCGTTTTGGGGCATCTCACCGGCCGGAACGATAGTTTTTGGCACGCGCGGTTTTTACCCTGTCTCTTAGTAGTTTTTCCGGCTTCGGAGTACAATCTATGTTACTGCTCTCTCAGGCGGGAGAGACTCGTGTCCCCGCCACGGGAAGCCTTCACTTTCTGTGACTTCAACGAAGGTGCGGGCGTCTAAGGGAGCAGGCGGTGGTGGAGGTCCTTTCAAGCGGCTTCTCCCCCGCCGGGAAAGAGGAGTCCTGGTGAATTCGAGCGTTAAAACGATCATGTTCTGGGTCTTCATCCTCATCTGTCTGATGCTGCTTGTGGGGCGTTGTGCAGCGCGGGACGAACATGGGGCAAAGACGCGGAGATCTCCTACTCCGATCTGTTCGACAAGGTTGATGAGCAGCAGGTGCAGGATGCGACCATCCAGGGCAACGAGCTGCACGGTCATCTGAAGGCCGACGCCCAAGGATCAGTTCCACACCACGATTCCCGCAGAGCAGCGACATGCCTCTGACAGAAGCTGGATGCGGCCAAGGTGAACTTCACGATCAAGGAGCCGCAGAGCAATATCCTTCTGCCGCTGCTCTTCAACGTCGGCCCGTTCGTGCTGCTGGGCGCCATCTGGTTCTTCATGCTGCGGCAGATGCAGTCGGGCGGCAACAAGGCGCTGTCGTTCGGCAAGAGCCGTGCGCGCCTGCTCTCGATGCAGCAGAAGAAGGTCACGTTCAAAGACGTGGCCGGCGTGGATGAAGCCAAGGAAGAGCTGAAGGAGATCATCGAGTATCTGCGCGAGCCGCAGAAGTTCCAGAAGCTCGGCGGCCGCATTCCCAAGGGCGTGCTGCTGGTCGGCCCTCCGGGAACCGGCAAGACGCTGCTGGCGCGTGCCGTGGCCGGCGAGGCCAATGTGCCGTTCTTCTCGATCTCCGGTTCTGACTTCGTTGAGATGTTCGTCGGCGTTGGCGCAAGCCGCGTGCGCGATCTCTTCGAGCAGGGCAAGAAGAACGCTCCGTGCATCATCTTCATCGACGAAATCGACGCCGTCGGCCGCCATCGCGGCGCTGGCCTCGGCGGCGGACACGACGAGCGCGAGCAGACGCTGAACCAGTTGCTCGTCGAGATGGATGGCTTCGAGTCGAACGACGGCGTGATCCTGGTGGCGGCCACCAACCGGCCTGACGTGCTTGACCCGGCGCTGCTGCGCCCCGGCCGTTTCGACCGGCGCGTGGTGGTGGGCCTGCCCGATGTGCGCGGCCGCGAAGAAGTGCTCCGCGTCCACGTGAAGAAGGTGCCCGTCGGCGACGACGTCAACCTCAACGTGCTGGCTCGCGGAACACCGGGCTTCAGCGGCGCCGACCTGGCCAACATGGTCAATGAGGCCGCGCTGAACGCCGCGCGCGTCAATCGCAAGCAGGTGACGATGTACGACTTCGAGCTGGCCAAGGACAAGGTGCTGATGGGCGCCGAGCGCAAGTCCATGCTGCTCACCGACGAGGAGAAGCGGGTCACGGCGTATCACGAGGCCGGCCATGCGCTGGTTTCGTTCATGCGCGAGCACTCCGACCCCATCCACAAGGTCACCATCATTCCGCGCGGCATGGCGCTGGGCGTCACGGTCTACCTGCCCGACGACCGGCACAACTACACGCGCGAGTATCTTGAGACGCGCCTCGCGACGGCCTACGGCGGCCGCGTGGCTGAGGAGATCTTCCTCAACCAGATGTCGACCGGCGCAGGCAGCGACATTGAGACGGCCACCGACCTCGCCCGCCGCATGGTCTGCGAGTACGGCATGAGCCGCCTGGGTCCGCTGACCTTCGGCAAGAAGGAAGAGCAGATCTTCCTGGGCCGCGAGATCGCGCAGCACCGCGACTTCAGCGAAGAGACGGCGCGGCAGATCGACCTCGAAGTGCGGCGCCTGATCGACGAAGCCTATCAATCGGCGCACAAGATCCTCGACGCGAACAAGGACGCGATGCATCGCATTGCCGCGGCCCTGCTTGAGCGCGAGACCATCGACGCCGAAGAGGTGAAGATGCTGATCGAGGGCAAGGAACTGCCTCCGATGCGCTCGGTCCTTGCTTCGCCCAGGGATTCGGGCGGCAGCGCCGCCAGCAGGTCCTCAAGCCCGAAAGCCGCGGCGGCTCCGGCGGCTTCCCCGAAGGCTCGCCTTCACCGGCGTAAGCCTCAATCGTCAACTCGAAAAGGCCGCTCCGTGATGGAGTGGCCTTTTTATGTCAGGACATGTTGCAGATGAGCCGACTTTTCACAGCCATAGACTTTGCCCAGTTGAACTCAACAGATCGGAGGCAGCAGCTAACGCAACTACTGCACTTTTGGGTATGACGGGATACCACGTAAATGACTGGAAATCCGAGTTCCTTTCCGAGTCTTAATCTGCCGCCCTCATAGTGCGGATCGTTTCCGGGCTCGATCATTAGTGTTCGTCTGATCCTTTTTCAGAATTGTCGGATGTGCGGTCCACTTCCCGTCTCTTAGAATATACAAAGCGCAGCCTATCTCGGGGATCGCAAGTTGCGCTTTTTTTCTGATTGGTTCGAGTGCAATCAGCTCTATGTCAATGCGCGGCGCACTTTGCACGGAGCCTGAGAGGCCTTGGATACCACCGCGCATATCGCCCCTCAAGTTGCAGGGCAACGATTTCGCGAGAAATGCAGCCTCATTGATCCGCAGGAAGCCGAATAATCGCCTCATTTGCCGGCGAGTGACACGCATCAGATCGTAACTAACGTCTGGAACGGACTTCTTCGGCAGGAAAGGTGAAGCGATCCAGTACATGAAGATGGCCACGCTGCACGATACTACGCTTATCCGATATCCACATGCCTTATGGGTTGAGTCCGCGACTGAATGAAACGCGGCAAGTCGAAGATCCGTATAGCACTACGCAAAGAAGGCGTTAGTCAGGACCGATCTCTGCGAGGGCGAAATACCAACCGGAGCCCATCACGGTAGGGTGCGCGAGCGATTGCTGCGGCTTTGCTCGCAGCCTCAAGAGCTTGGCTAGCATATCGTGGAATCGAGGCTCCGGCGTCGCTAGACTCAATCCGAAAAGCACTGCTCCAAAATGCGGAAAAGTATGCGAACCGGCGAGTGCTCGCGCTGAGTTGGGCTGACTCATGTCTATGATTATTGGTGGACACGATCCCCACCGGCCTGGACCGGCCTGACGCTGTACGGCACTAACCGAGAGCATCGGCGATGCTTCGTCCATAAGCTTCAGCGGTCTTCATTTTCATGCTGGTCGTGACTCAGTCTACCTGAAGGAGTCTGGGTTCCAGAAGGTCAGGCCAAGATGTCTCGCTTCTCAAGGAAGTCAAGCAGGTCCAACTGCAGATCCTCGAAGCTGCAGGCTTCACTGCGGAAGGACCCGGCTCCCTAAAAGATCTTGTACGCGACGCCCACGCTGGCGCCGTAGGGCTTCAGCGTTCCGTTCACCCAGTTCGGCCACAACTGGTACTCGAAGTCGACGACCCGGACGCTGAGCTTTCTGTTCAGATCGTAGTCCACGCCGCCGCCCAGCGCGATATTGGCGAATCGGCCCATAGGCAAGCTACTGGAATTCATTTCCCCAGCCAAAGAGCGCCTTGCCGTAGGGCGTCCACCGGCCGATACGTTGTGAATCGGGATGCGCGGTCCGATCAGGTAGTTGTCCTGTAGATGTTCTGGTACTGGTTGAAGCGCAGCCAGCGGCCTTCGGCTTCGAACTGCAGATACCGGCGAAAGCCGAAGTCGACATATCCGCCGACGCCAATCAGCGGATGAGGGCCGGATTCAGCGAAAGCCAGTTCCCGGCGTAGTCCGGCTGAAAACGAATCCCATGCCGCCGGCCGACAGCGTGAAATGATGCCGTGTCGCAGAAGGCTCAACCTGCGCATGGGCTCGAATCGTCCCGGCGCAAAGCGCGCAAAAAGCTAGAAAAGCTACAGATCGTCTCATGAGTTTTGTGTGTCTCGGTTCTCAGGATGAAGCTCTTGTGGGCGGCTTCTTGGAATGACAATCCAAAGCAAAAAGGAAGGCCGGGACACTATCGATGAGAGAGAGCCCGGCCGGGGAAGCGT
Organism: uncultured Acidobacteriota bacterium; assembly: GCA_963718885.1. Taxonomy (GTDB): domain Bacteria; phylum Acidobacteriota; class Terriglobia; order Terriglobales; family Acidobacteriaceae; genus Telmatobacter. The sequence continues at coordinate 53,036 of CAVRAK010000008.1, read as the reverse complement.
ACGCCTGGTTACTGCGGAGCGGGCGCCGCAGCGGTAGGCTGCGGCCCCTCCTGCGGTTGTTGCTGGTTCGGCTGCGTCGTGGTGCCGCCCTGGGGGTCGGCAGCGGGTTGCGCCGCGCCGGGCGCCGGCGGCGGCGGTTGCATTGGCCTGTTCGTACCGCTGCAGCCTGAAGTAGATCGGCGTCACTTCCAGCGGCATCTTGTCGTGCGGGAGCATCGGCGCATAGCGCTTCGCGTTCAGCATGTGCACGTGGTCGTCCCACGGATCGATCTTCAGCCAGCTTCCCAGCGGCAGCGCGGGAATCTGGGTCATGTCGTCCCAGTTGATCTTGGGCGCCTCGTGGGCCAGGTCGGCCATCCACGGCGTGCCGTCGGCCTGCAGCATCGAGTCGCCCAGCATCGGCGTGTTCAGCGCTCTTCAGCACCTTGCCGCGATCCGCCAGCTGCGCCCAGTAGAGGCCGGCCTTGGCAGCCGGTCCTTGTACATCGAGGCCTGCATGTACTCCATCGCCTTCTTCGCTGCTGCGGCGTTGTCGGCATCGGTGTGGTTCATGTTGATGCGGCTGGAAGGTCGCCTCATCCGGGAACATCAGGCGATCGTTGAAGGCGTAGCGCGTGTCGATGTGATGGCCGAGCGTGACGTGGGCCAGTTCGAAGGCGACAACCGAAGCAATCGCTTCTTCATTCGGCAGGGTGTCGATCAGGCCCTTGCTGATCAGGATCGTGTTGCCCACCGTGGTCGCTTCGATCGTGTCGGTCAGCAGCACGCGGCAGCGCACCGGGCCGGAGAAGGCCAGATTGTTCGGCACCGCCAGGTTGGTGACGATCTGGTCGAGCACCGTGGTTTCGTAGCCACCGGGCGTCAGCGGAGCCAGCAGGCCCGCTTCTTCGAGGCGGTCGAGCACGTTGTTCTCGGCCTGCGTCACCCACTCGCGCGAGGCCTGCAGCGGGCTTACGTCCTGGGAGTCGTCGCTCTTGTCGACGGCATCCTCAATCTTCATGCTCACGTTCTCGCTGTCGCGCGTGGGCAGCTTGAGGGAGTAGCCCCAGAAGTGCGTCTGCGCTTTCAGGCCGACGCTCTTGTCGTTGTCGCCGCGGTTGGATCTCTTCCACGTAGATGGCCACCGGCAGCCACAGACCCGGCTGCACGTTCATGCGCCAGCTGTCGAAATGGAAGTAGTAGCGGGAGTCTTCGTCGGAGTTCGCGCCGGTGTACGTCCCGTTGAAGCGCACCACGTTGCCGTCCTGATCCTCGATCCAGATGCGGCCGTAGAAGCGGCCCATGCCTGCGACCTTGGGATGGACGTCGAAGACCCAGGACCGCACCTGGCCCAGGAACTCGCGGCGCACATAGCTGAACGCATAGTGCTGCTGGTCGAAGCCCGAGGGGTCGAGGAACATCATCTGCATGAAGCCGGTGGGATTGTAGGTGAAGCGCTTGTCGAGACCCAGCGCCTTGGTCAGGCCCGTGATCGCCGAGAACGAGCCCTTGAAGAAGCCGGTCTTCTTGGCTATCGCGCACGCTCGTATTTCTTGTCGAAAAATCCCTTGCCGAAGTCGACGCGGCTCAGCGTGTACTGATCGTCGACCGGCACGGTATAGAGCTTTTCATCGGGCCGGGTGTCCTGAATGTAGGTTTCCACCAGGGGCGTGCGTTGCTGGATCGCCTTGATGATCACCTTTTCCTGGGCAATCGCCTTCTGCACCAGCGCCGCCTGATCGGCGGTGAGCTGATGGGCCGGCTCAAACTTGGGCGTCTTCTTTTCGCATTTGCGCACGACACGCCGAGCCCAAGATCAGCAAGGTCAGGGAAATCTTCCGAAACGTCATTTCATGCTCCTGGTGTTTCTTACTATATTCTCCGGCTGGTCTCTTTGTGCGCAACACCGGGACTGGCCTTCGCCGCGTAATCTTGTGCAACGTCTTGAACGCTTCCAATCTAAGCCAATTGGAAGGTGATGGTTATATTTGTCGTCAGATCAACTGCCTGACCGTTTCGGGTCGCCGGCGGAACCGGATTCTTTCGGCTACGCGGCGCGCCTCTTCATCGAGTCCGTGCCCAGCCCGTGCACCACGCCCTCCACCACAACGTGGCCGGCGGCTGTGAATGTTACGCGCAGAATCACGTCGCCCTGCACCTTCAACTGGCGCGCTTCGGCGGTGTACTGCACCGGAGGCTTCGACAACACCTCAAGATTTGTTGACGCCGGCTGTACTGTGGCCGCGGGAGCCGCGGCAGCCGTGGTCTCCGCCGGAATGCCGGCCGAGGCCACGCGGCCGCCGAATAGGCTGTTGCCCGTGTTCCGGCTGATCCGGGAATGCCGGCCGAGGCCACTCTGCCGACCGTGCCGGCATTCGATCCGGACTGCGTTCCGTTGCCGATGCCAGTTGACCCGACGACGCCGCGCGGCGCGACCGCCGGACCCTGCTTGCCGCCATAGGGATTGCCGATCGCGGCAACGGTCGCCGGCTTCGTTGCAGCCGGATTCGGAGTTACGCCCTGCATGTCGCCAAAGTGCACGGGGGCGGTGGAAGGATGCGCCTGGGGCACCAATGCGCGGGCCGCCGCTGTGAGGGCCGCCTTGGGCTGCGGGGCAAGAATAATCGCCGGCTTCGCCGACTTGAGCTGCGGCGTGTTCACCTTCGCTTCCATCTCGACCGGCTTCAGCGCCGGCCTGGGCTCAGGCTTGGGTAGATTGATCTTCGGCGCTTCCAGCTTCACCTCAGGCTGTTTCGGCGGCGGGGGCAGCTTGGGCGGCGGCGGCACCTTCACCTTCGGCGGCGGCGGCGGCGTCGTGGGGAAAATCAGCTCCGTCTGCTCAAAGTGGTGCTGCTCGATCACGTGCTTTGCCATCATCCCGATGTAGAGGACGGCGGCGAGGATCATCAGGTTTATTACCGTGGCGGTGATAAACGATCCCGATTGCCCTCCGGCTCGGGGAGTAAGCCAAAGTTGATTCGTCCTGGGTAATTCGTCGGCATGTCTAAAAAAACCTCAATAACAGCAGTGGAACCGGCTGCTTTCCTCGTGCGGATCGCAGCGGTTTCCGGGGTGAATGCAGGGTATGCCTTCCTGTGTCGTCACGGCGCACTCGCTTTCAGAGGCCGGCGCTTCGACAGGTATGTGGCGAACTTATCCCGTACGGCGCTTCCTGGTTTGCGCAAATTCTCTGATCGGTCCCTGCATGTTATGCCGAATGGATGAAGGAAGCCAGGAACCCCGGTATGCACTGCTCTGGAGCCCGAATAAAGCCCGCCCTCTCGCTGGGAAATTGTGGCACACGCCGATCCCGTCAGATTCCCCGGACATGTATAGTCAAACTCCGAACGCACGTCTTAAGTAACGCTCCGAATCGATGTCCAAGGCAAGCACAACTGGTATCTACTGTCCCTTTGTTAGATGAAAGGAACAAAATTCTGGTTTACCCTGGCGCCACGTTCTTTAAATTCTTTGATTTTCACGCAGTCGGGTTCCGGAATGTGAGATCTCGGCTACCGCTTCTCTGCGGTTTTTGGGGGCGACCGCTTCGGCCAATTCGCCCTGCCTAGTGTAATAGACTTAAGGTATCCCAAAGTGCTCATGGAAGACAGTCTTTTATGAAGATTCTGGTTACCGGCGGTGCAGGTTATATCGGGGGCACGGTCGCGGCGCTTCTCGCCGATGCCGGCCACAAAGCCATTGTATTAGATAATTTAAGCCACGGCAGCCGCGAGCTTCTGCCTCCCGGCGTGGAATTTATCGAAGGCGATCTCGCCGACCGCCCCGCTGCTCGACAGCATCTTCATCGCGGCGGCACAATCCGGAGATCCCTTTCGATGCCGTTCTGCACTTCGCCGCGCTCATCGAGGCTGGCGAGTCGATGGTGCGCCCCGAGATCTTTTTCCGCAATAACACCGCCTCCACCCTGACCCTGCTTGAGGCGATGTTCGCCCACGGGCCCCGCCGACTGGTCTTTTCCTCGACCGCAGCCGTCTACGGCGAGCCGGAATCCGCTCCAATCACAGAAGATGCCCGCCTCAAACCGACCAATGTGTACGGCGAGTCCAAGCTCCTGGTCGAACACATGCTGCGCTGGTTCAACCAGATTTATGGCCTCCGCTATGCTTCGCTGCGCTATTTCAACGTTGCCGGCGCGCCGGAATCACCCCGGCGTCGTCCGTGGCGAGGCCCACGAGCCGGAGTCGCACCTTATCCCGCTCATTCTCGATGTCGCCCTGGGCCGCCGGCAGTCGATTCGCATCTACGGCAACGATTACCCCACCCCTGACGGCACCTGCATCCGCGACTACGTTCACGTCTCCGATCTCGCGGACGCCCACTTCCTGGCCCTCAAGGCCCTTGAGAACAGCGACCGGCTGATTTTCAACCTCGGCAACGGGCGGGGTTTCAGCGTGCAACAGGTCATCGAGTCGGCGCGGCGCGTTACCGGCCATGCGATTCCGGTAGAAGTCCATCCCCGCCGCCCCGGGAGACCCCGCCATCCTCGTCGCTAGCTCGGAAAAGGCAATGCGCGAGATGGGCTGGAAGCCCCGCTATACACCAGCTGGACGATATTGTTCGCACCGCGTGGGAGTGGCACCGCAAGCGATATGCCCGCTGAAGCCGTGAGCGACGCGCTTCTATTGCTTGGGCGCCACAATCGCGGCGGGCTTCGTTTCCGGGCCCGGCGACTTCGCCTTCGGCGCGGCTGTTGTCTTCTTCCGCGGCTTCTTCACCGGCGGCTTCGCGCACACCGGCGTAGGTGGCGGGACCGGGCATCTGAAGGAAGCCTGCTTTTCCATCGCGACGTGCAGATCGCTGACCTGCTTCTCCTGCGCGGTCGCGCGTTCGAGGATGTGCTTGTCGAGGGAGAGACGCGCGCCGCTGAGGCCGTTCAGTGCCTGCCGGATCGCCGTGGCCTGTTCGTCGGGCGCAGAGATGCGCGCCGCCTCCAGCACGCGCAGCAGCACATCGTAGAGCGCATCCACGTGCGCCGCAACCGGCAGTGCCTTGCTCAACGCTCCCTGCGCCGTATCGGCCTGCTGCATCAGTGGCGGCAGGTTCTCCTGAATCTCGCGCTGGATTGAGTTGATATCGTCGGCCGCTTCATCCCGCACAGAGCCGCGCTTCCATTTGTCCGTGCGCACTGATTCCAGAGTCTGCTTTACGGTGTCGAGTGAGGAGCGGAGGATTGCCGAGGTCGCAAACGGAGGCGGCGGAGGAATCGCGGGCGCCGGCGGCGGCGCCATGACGGATGCCGGGTTCTTCGCCTGCGCGGGAGCATAGTTTTGTGCGCCTGCGCGCAACAAATTGCGGAACAGCATGCTGCAACCAGAAAGCCGAGGATAGGGATGCGCATCGGGGTTTTCCTGTTTCTCCGGTTCGGGGCGCTCTCGGGCTACGCCAGTTGGCACAATTCGTACACTTCGAATTTGCAAGGATCGCGCAAGCAGAATAGCCCATGACTCCGCGCCTTTCCAACCATCGCGCGTGAGGGACGCGGGGAAGCCGTCAATCCGTTGAAGTTACGAGCATAATGGCCGCACTTTTCCGCGGCGCCGTCTTGGAGATTCGTGCGAAACGGAGCATACTGCCTGCATGCCGCTGCCCCATGCTGAGGCACGGCCTGCGTCCTCACAGCGCGCCAACTCCGAGAAAAACTCAGGCTGCATTTAAACCTGAGAGTGTGAACCGAAAGCGATTCGGATCGCGGCACGTCTACATCAAGAGTGCCGTTGCTGCCGAGAACGGCACCAGGAGCCACGATGGCGGCAGCTCTCACCCTTCCCCAAACCCTGGGGGATCTGCGCACCAGCACCCAGTTCTCCGAAGCCTGTCTGAAGACGCGCACCGTGAAAGACGAGATGCGCGCCAACCTGATCGCGCGCCTCGCGCCAGCGCGAGACCGCTCTTCCCCGGCATCGTCGGCTACGAAGACACGGTCGTCCCGCAGATCGTCAACGCCATCCTTCCCGGCACAACTTCATCCTGCTCGGCCTGCGCGGCCAGGCCAAGAGCCGCATCCTGCGCGCGCTCACCACCCTGCTCGACGAGCACATGCCCTACGTCGCCGGCTGCGAGATCCGCGACAATCCCTACGCGCCGCTCTGCAAGCGCTGCCGCGACCTCATCGCCGAGCGCGGCGACGCCACGCCCATCGCCTGGCTCACGCCGCGACGAGCGCTACGTCGAAAAGCTCGCCACGCCCGACGTCACCGTCGCCGACCTCATCGGCGACCTCGACCCCATCAAGGCCGCGCGCGGCGGGCAGGATCTCTCCAGCGAGCTGACCATGCACTACGGCCTGCTGCCGCGCGCCAACCGCGGCATCTTCGCCATCAACGAGCTGCCCGACCTCGCCGGCAAAATCCAGGTCGCGCTCTTCAACATCATGCAGGAAGGCGACGTGCAGATTAAGGGCTACCCCGTCCGCCTGGCGCTCGACGTCGCCCTCGTCTTCAGCGCCAACCCCGAGGACTACACCGCGCGCGGCAAGATCGTCACGCCGCTCAAAGACCGCATCGGCTCGGAGATTCGCACCCACTATCCCGAGACCCTCGAAGAAGGCATCGCCATCACCGCGCAGGAAGCCTGGACCGAGCGCGGCGCGCTGCCCATCGAGATTCCCGCACTACATCCGCGAGATCGTCGAGCAGATCGCCTTCTCCGCCCGCGAAGACAAGAAGGTCGACAAGCGCAGCGGCGTCAGCCAGCGCCTGCCCATCTCCACCATGGAGCTCGTCGTCTCCAACGCCGAGCGCCGCGCGCTCCTCAGAACGAGACCGCTCGTCGTCCCGCGCGTCGGCGACATCTATCGCCGCCCTGCCCGGCATCACCGGCAAGATCGAGCTCGAGTACGAAGGCGAGATGCGCGGCGCCGACACCGTCGTCCGCGAGCTCATCCGCACCGCCGTCGGCAAGTCTACGACCAGTACTTCGCCGACACCGACACGCAGCAGATCGAGCAGTGGTTCAACCTCGGCGGCACCGTCAAGCTCGACGACGACCAGTCCAGCCGCCGCCGCGCTCGCCGAGCTCAAGCAGATTCAGGGCCTCTTCGAGAAACTCTCGCCGCTCGGAGTCAAGGCCTCGGATGATCCGCACGAACGTCGTCTCCGCCGCCGAGTTCCTGCTCGAAGGCATGTGCGCCCATCGCAAGCTCAGCCGCAGCGAAGAGCGCGTCTTTACCGCGCAGGAGAAGACCGGCGCGCGACAGGACCGGCCCGACGTGGAAGATCGAGTACGACGAATGGCAGCGCGCCGCGCCGCAGCGCCGACGACGGCGGATTACAACTAGCCGCGGCGACGGGCACGAGGATTGTCCCGCATGAAACGCGTTCGCTACACCAAATACAACGGCGATCTTGCCTCGGAGATCGATCTCGAAGATCTGCTCCAGGCGCTCTCCGATTATCTGCTCGACTCCGGCTTCCACGATCCCTACTCGCGACTTCCAGGACTCGACCACAACCTCGACGATCTGCGCGAAGCCCTGCGCCGCGCCCTCGAGAACGGCGAGTTCTTCGACGAGCGCATGCGCGAGCAGATCGATCAGATGACGGCCGAAGGCAAGCTCGACGAGCTGATCGACCAGCTCATCCAGCGCATGGAGCAGGAGAACTACATCTCCTGTCCGAGGCCTCGGATCCAGACGGCAAGCCCGAGCGTCGGCGGCCAGGTCGGCGAGCCGCAGGGCGAAGCGCGCTTCGAAGTCACCGACAAGAGCCTGGACTTCCTCGGCTTCAAGACCCTGCGCGATCTGCTCGGCTCGCTCGGCAAATCGAGCTTCGGCCGCCACGACACGCGCCACTGGGCCACCGGCGTTGAAGCCAGCGGCGCATCGCGCCGCTACGAATTCGGCGACACGCTCAATCTCGACACCACCGCCACGCTCAGCTCGGCCATCGCGCGCGAGGGCATCGGCCTGCCGCTGAATATCGAGTACGACGATCTGCACGTCCATCAGTGCGAGTACCAGAGCTCCTGCGCCACCGTCGTGATGCTCGACTGCTCGCACTCCATGATTCTCTACGGCGAAGACCGCTTCACGCCGGCCAAGAGCGTGGCCATGGCGCTCTCGCATCTCATCCGCACGCAGTATCCCGGCGACTCGCTTTCGCTGGTGCTCTTTCACGACTCGGCCGAGGAGATGCCCGTTTCGCAGCTCGCCCGCGTCAAGGTCGGCCCCTGGTACACCAACACGCGCGAAGGCCTGCGCGTCGCCCAGCGCATCCTCGCCCGCCAGCGCAAAGACATGAAGCAGATCGTGATGATCACCGACGGCAAGCCTTCCGCGCTCACGCTGCCCGATGGCCGTATCTACAAGAACGCCTACGGCCTCGATCCGCTGGTCGTCAGCGAAACGCTCGAAGAAGTCGCCCGCTGCAAGCGCTCCGGCATCATGATCAACACCTTCATGCTGGCGTCGGACCACGGCTCGTCCAGTTCGTGCACAAGGTCTCGGAGATGTGCCGCGGCAAAGCCTACTTCACCACGCCGGACACGCTCGGCGAATATCTGCTGATGGACTACATGCAGCACAAGTCGAAGATGATTCACTAATCCGCTGGTTCTGCCGCGGCCGCGCGTCACACGACAAATTAACTTGACACCTCACTCGGCGCGCAAGCATGGTTGCCTGAGTCCATGGCCAGCCCATTGGCGCAGCAAGCGCCCGCAGCCGACACGCCGAATTTGTGGAAGGTGCTCTTCGCGGCGTCGTGCGGCACCCTTATCGAGTGGTACGACTTCTTTATCTTCGGGTCGCTTTCGAGCGTCCTCGCCATCAAGTTCTATCCGCCGGGCAACGACACCTTCGCGCTGATCGCCTACCTCGCCACCTTTGCGGTCGGCTTCGTCGTGCGCCCCTTCGGCGCGCTTTTCTTCGGCCGAATCGGCGACTTTTTCGGCCGCCGCATCGCCTTCATCATCACGCTTACGGTCATGGGCTTTGCCACGGCCTCCATCGGCCTGCTGCCCACCTTCAAGACCGCGGGATGGCTCTCGCCTCTCATCCTCATCGCGATTCGCATCCTGCAGGGCCTTGCTCTGGGCGGGGAATACGGCGGAGCCGCGGTCTTTGTCGCCGAGCACGTGCCCGACGGCAAACGCGGCTACTACACCAGCTACATCCAGGTCACGGCCAGCATCGGCTTCGTGCTTTCGCTCGCCGCCATCATCGTCACGCAGGAGAGCATGGCCCCGGCGTCCTTCCAGAGCTGGGGCTGGCGCCTGCCGTTCCTGCTCTCCATCGTCCTCGTTCTCATCTCGCTCTACGTGCGCATCCGCATGCAGGAGTCGCCGATCTTTCGCCATCTCAAGGCAGCGGGCATGCGCTCCACAAGACCGCTGCGCGATTCCTTTGCCAACTGGGCAAATCTCAGGCAGGTGCTGATCACGCTCTTCGGCGCCACCTCGGGCCTGGGAGTGCTCTGGTACACGGGGACCTTCTACGCGCTCTTCTACATGCAGAGCATTCTCAGGCTCAACGCGCACACCGCCTACGTGGTCATGGCAATCGCCACCGTGATCGCGCTGCCCCTCTGCACGATCTTCGGCGCTCTCTCCGACCGCATCGGCCGCAAGAAACTCATGGTGGCAGCAACGCTGCTGGCAGTGCTGACCTACCTGCCCATCTATCACGGGATGCAACGGGCGGCGGGCAACAATGTGGTCAGCGTCAGCTCGGTTAAGGATCGCGTCACTGGCGCATTCCATCTCACACCGCTCACCACCGATGCTGCCGGCGGCCTGGTGGCTGCGCGCGAAGCCGTCCATGCCAATCAGACGGCGCTTGTGCTGCTGGTGCTGGCGCAGATGGTCTTTTCCGGCATGATCTACGGCCCCATGGCCGCCTACCTGGTCGAGGCCTTCCCGGCGCGCATTCGTTACACTTCTCTCTCGTTGCCCTACCACATCGGCAACGGAGTCTTTGGCGGACTGCTGCCGCTGATCGGGCTTAGCCTCTGCGCCTCAACAGGCAACATCTATGCCGGCCTCTACTACCCCATCGCCGTGGCGGCCATGTGCTTCATTTGCGGAACTCTGCTGCTCAAAGAAACCCACGGCACACTGCTCTGGAGCGAGCTCGAGTCGGCGCCGGAATCGTCCGGAACCGTCCGCGCTGTCCCGCACTTGGAGCCCGCTGCCTAAAGCCTGTCACTTGCCGCCCGTAGGCCCGACTCGATAAAGTGGCTTCCACAGATGTTTCAAGGTGCGTCGAGAGGTCGAACGCCCTGGCACGCGGCCATCTTCCCCGAAAAAAGGACCCGAATGTCTTCCATCCCTGCGTCTTCGCTCGCCAATCACGACCTGGATTCCACGCTGCGCGAAAACCGCGTCTTTCCGCCGCCCGCAGGAGTTCAGCGCGAAGGCGCACATCAAGAGCCTGGAGGAGTACGAGGCCATGTACAAGCAGTCGATCGAAGATCCGGAGGAATTCTGGGCCGAGGCCGCGAAGGAACTGCACTGGTTCAAGCCCTGGGACAAGGTGCTCGAGTGGAATCTGCCCTGGGCAAAATGGTTCGTCGGCGGCAAGTTCAACCTCTGCTACAACTGCGTCGACCGTCATCGTCGACGGGCCGCGCCGCGACAAAACCGCGCTCATCTGGGAGGGCGAGCCGGGCGAAATTCGCCGCCTGACCTACGCCGAACTGCACGCCGAGGTGCAGAGGTTCGCCAACGCGCTGAAGGCGCTGGGAATCAAGAAAGGCGACCGCGTCGCCATCTACATGGGCATGACGCCGGAGCTCGCCATCGCCCTGCTGGCCTGCGCGCGCATCGGCGCCGTGCACTCCGTCATCTTCGGCGGATTCGCCGCCCACGCCATCGCCGACCGCGTCAACGACTCCGGCTGCGTCGCCATCATCACGCAGGACACGAGCTACCGCCGCGGCAACGAAATCCAGCTCAAGCACACCGTCGACGAAGCCATGGCCACGTGCCCCACCGTGAAGAACGTCGTCGTCTACCGGCGCACCGGCTCGCCAGTGAACATGGTGGCCGGCCGCGACCACTGGTGGCACGACCTCGTGGCGAAGGCCGCGACCGAATGCCCCGCCGAGCCGATGGACTCCGAAGATCCGCTCTACATCCTCTACACCTCCGGCACCACCGGCAAGCCCAAGGGCCTGGTCCACACCACCGGCGGCTACGCGGTGCAGACCTACCTCACCACGAAATACGTCTTCGACCTGCGCGACGACGACATCTACTGGTGCACGGCCGACATCGGCTGGGTCACCGGCCACTCCTACGTCGTCTACGGCCCGCTGCAGAACGGCGCCACCGTGCTGATGTACGAGGGCGCGCCGAACTTTCCCGACTTCTCGCGCTTCTGGAAGATCGTCGACGACCACAAGGTCACCATCTTCTACACCGCGCCCACCGCCATCCGCGCCTTCATCAAGTGGGGCGATGAGTACGTGGACAAGCACAAGCTCGACTCGCTGCGCCTGCTCGGCACAGTCGGCGAGCCCATCAATCCCGAAGCATGGATGTGGTATCGCGAGAAGATCGGCCACAACCGCTGCCCCATCGTCGACACCTGGTGGCAGACCGAAACCGGCGCCATCATGATCGCGCCCATTCCCGGCGCAGTGCCCACCAAGCCGGGCTCGGCCACGCGGCCCTTCTTCGGCATCCAGCCGGAAGTCGTCACCCGCGAAGGGAAGCTCCGTGCCCGCCGGGCAGCGGCGGCCTGCTGGTCATCCGCAAGCCGTGGCCCTCGATGGCGCGCACCATCTACGGCGATCCCGAGCGCTACCAGAAGACCTACTGGAGCGACGTCCCGGGCTGCTACTTCACCGGCGACGGCGCGCGGCAGGACGCCGACGGCTACTTCTGGCTCATGGGCCGCGTCGACGACGTGATCAACGTGAGCGGCCACCGGCTCGGCACCATGGAAGTGGAATCGGCGCTGGTCGCGCACCCCAAGGTCGCCGAAGCCGCCGTCGTCGGCCGCCCCGACGATCTGAAGGGCCAGGCCATCGCCGCCTTCGTCACGCTCGAAAGCGGCAACCAGCCCAGCGACGAGCTCAAGGACGAACTGCGCAAGTGGGTCGCGAAGGAGATCGGCGCGCTCGCCCGGCCCGACGATATCCGCTTCACCGAAGCGCTGCCCAAGACGCGCAGCGGCAAGATCATGCGCCGCCTGCTGCGCGAGCTCGCCACGCACGGCGAAATCAAGGGCGACACGACCACGCTCGAAGACTTCACCGTGATCGCCAAGCTGCGCGAGGGCGAAGAAGGCTGAGCAACTCGATCGATCTGGGCTTCATCTCCGCCCGCGGCGATTAAATTGTCGATATGCGGCGTCTCGTTGACAGTGTCGCGACGAGCCGCCGGCCACCTGACATCGAGAGGACAGGAGAGGGCCGCTGCCTTACTCACTGAAGGTGACCAGCCCCACTGCCTCCGCCTGCTCTGCAGCTAACGGCAGCTTGCGCGATCGCAAGACGTAGGCAAACAGGTAAAACACCGCCGCCAGCAGCAGGCCCAGCGGCGCCGGCAGAATCAGCAAGGCATGCAACAGGCTCCGCCAGGCACCCAGGTTCCAATGATCGGCGCGTTCGACGAGGCTGATGCCGGCCACCCAGGGAATATCTGCGATGACTACGAGAACCATCGACATCACCAGGGCTGCGTATCTGCCCAGCCTTCCACCTTCCGCCCACAGCAACGCGCAGGCCGGAATGGCGAGCAGCAGCAGCTTGGCGTCGCACTCCCGATGATAGACAGGAAGCATGCACAGCACCGAGATGGCGGCGAGGCCAAGCAGGTCCTTCCGTTGTGATGGTGGCTGCAGATAGGTGGCTCTGATCCAGATCGCGAGCATAACACCGCACACGAGGTACACCACCAGGGCGCAGATCCGCGGGTCAGCGTGAAAGAAGCCGCCGATAATCTGCAGATTGACCATCATCGTTGGTCTGGTTGTTGCGGTCGCCGCCTGGGGAGAAATGCCGCCCAGCTCCGAGAGCACCGTCATGTTTGTGTGAATCTCCGCTACCCAGTTCGGCGCGACATGAGAAACCCACAGCACGGCGGGCAGGCTCAGGATGGCAGTCGCCGCCAGGGTCTGCAGCGCGCGTTTGCGATGCAAGCCTCCCGCCAGCAGAAAAAACAGCCAGATCAATCCGGAAATCTGAGGCTTGATTGCCAGCGCGAAGGCAAGACAGGCGATCCCCGCCCACACACATCGATTCTTGAGAAAGGTCCAGACCGCAACAACGCAAAAGCCCACGACGATTCCCGCCGCATTGCCACTGGTTACAACCAACTGGCTGTTCGCCACGAGGACTCCAGCGGCAATGCCGGAAAGAACGGGCGCATACTCCGCTCCAAGGTCCCATGTCAGGAATGCGCCGATAAGAACGGCCGCGAAGCTGGCAATCATCCAAAGCAGACGCGCTGTCTTGAGGGGAAAAACCGCGAACGGAATCGTGAACGGGAACGCCGTAGGCAATAGATATAGCGGGTAGTCAAGAACCGCGATATCGACTTGCCTCCCGGTGGATTGCCATGTTCCGCGAAATAGACGCGGGCTACATCGCTCTCATTGTAGGGATCGCCGTGCTGCAGAAGACAGCGCGCCGGATAATACTGCGTTCTGAAATCTTCCATCGTCCAGGGCGAAACACTCGTGACCACCGCGCCCAACAGCACGAAGAGCGCGCTGCCGAGAACGAGGAAATAGAGGCCGTCCAGACGTGGATTCTTCATCTGTATTCAATAGTGAGAGAACCAGACCTTTCTAAATCATCAATCACGAACTTCGATACTTTCCCATCGGATTGCAGCGCACAAGTAACCTATTCGACAGCTTGCGTATTCTGCGCGTTCGTCGGGTTCTTCTTCGTCAAGCCGCCGCGGATCTGGTTTGCAGCCACGATCCACGGCACGACGATGGAGTAGACGAGGCGCGCCAGCCACGCATGCGGCTTCAGTACGCGCGGAAACAGCCAGTCCAGCCGATACGCAAAGTAGATCTCGAGCGCCAGCACTGCCGCAAGCGGAATCCACGTCCAGGGCAGCACGGCAACCGCCAGCACCTCGGCGATGCAGCGCGCCGCGTTGCGGAAGAGCCTCGCCGGGCGCACTCCCAGAACGCCGTCGCTGATCGAGTAGCGCGCAAGCTGCCTGCATGCGGAAAAAAATCCGTTCTGCGGCCGATAGATCGCCTTTGCGCCCAGAACAAAAGCCGGCGGCGTCACGCGCCGCGCTTCGAGATCGAAGTGCGTGTCCTCGCCCAGCAGCACTGTTTCAGGAAAGCCTCCGATGCGCCGCCACAGCTCCTTTGTAAAAGCCATCGACCGCGCCGTGCAGGACTTCGTCTTCGCCGTCATCGAAAGCTTCACGCCAAGAAACGGCGCCGACGCAAGATCCCATACCGTCGGATCGCGCATATCCAGGCACGACCCCCCCAGCGCATATTCGGCCTCTCCGCTTTGCAGGGGAGCCGTCAGTTGCGCCAGCCACTCCGGGCGTATACGTGCACCCCGCGTCAACGCAGGCGATCAACGTGAGCCCGCCGCGGCAATGGCGATGTTGCGGCCGCGCGAAATCGGGCCGGGGCAATGCTTCAGGCTGCACGATTCATCGCGAATGGGCCGAAACGTGGGATTGTGCCGCGCGGTCTCGCTCATCCACTCCCATGTGCCATCGCTAGAGCCGCCGTCGACAATAATGATTTCCGCAGCCGGCGGCTCCTGGCGCAAAAGGCTGGCAACCAGCCGCGGAATATCATCAACCTCATTGAGGACGGTGGCAATCACGCTGACCGGCTGCATAACCAACCTCATGCCTGCGTCAGAACTTGTATGTCGCGCCGATGGTCGCACGCGCGTTCCAGCGGAGATGCGGCGAATAGCCCGGCTGGAAGGGCGTCAGCGTAAAGGACGAGCCGATATCGTCTCCGTAGGCGCGGATGCCCCAGTGCCCTGACCCGAGCTTGTAATCAAGCCCAATGCCTACGCCGCCGGCAAAGGAGTAGTTCGGAGAAATAACCACGTCGCCACCCGTATGGGCCGCTCCCACCAGGCCGTGCACAAAGATGCCCAGGCGCTCGTAAAGCGGAGCATGCACCACCGGGCCGGCCAGATAGAGATCCACCGTCGAGGGGACCGGGTTGGTGGCCGTCACATCCCAGGCGTAATGGCCGCCGTCGACGGTCACACCGAAATACCTGCCGAAGTTCCGCGTCGCTGAGAGCGTCACGCCCTGCAAACCGCTGGTCGACTGGCTCACCTGGTTCAAGCTTGTATAGCCCCATCCGGCGTACAGCTCGTATTTGTACGGCGTGTCACTGGTGGTGGACTGAGGCTTTTCTGGTGCGATCTGGCTGCTGGCCGCGAGGGGCAGAAGCGCGGCCGGAATCGCCGCCAAAATTGAAAGCAACATCTTTCTCTTCAAGTTAAGACTCTCCTCGATACCATGCCGGGCCGCATCGTGTGCGCTCAGGGGATTCCCTCGCTGCGCGGGGCGCCGTAGCTCGATTTGCTGTACCCCTATAGACTACCGTCTTACCCCCGTTTCGATGAAGCACCGCCCGTCCCGGGGCCGTATCGGCCCGGCAGGCGTCCTTTAACTCCACAGAGGCGTCATCACTTAGGACGGACAGGACCGACGGAAGGTAGCGCGGCCGGGCAGGGAAGGGAATCCGGCGCGCTCCAGCTCAGCCTCTTTCCAGGTACCAGGGAATATTGATGACGATGATGCGCCGGTTTCCCCGCACCAGCAGAATCACCTTCAGCAGATCGGCGCGCCGGTTGTGCAGCAGATTCTCCCACCAGTGCTTCACCACCAGCTCCGGCACCAGCACGCAGATCTTGCGCGTCTCGCGATTCCTGCTCAACCTTCAGCACGTAGTCCACTACCGGCTGCACAATCGAGCGGTAAGGCGAGCGCAGCACCTCGAGGTGGGGCACGCATTTGCCTGCCGCGCGCAGCGGACCGGCAACGTCCTTCTCCCATACCTCGCAGATTTTATCCGGCTCATCGACGCTCATCACGTGAACGCAGCGGATGTCGTTCGACATCGACAGCGCAAACGAGAGCCCCTTCTCCGTGATGCGGTTCCACTGGTCGATCGGCATCACCACGATCGGCTCCACAATGTCGCTGGGAACGATGGGCCGGTCGAGGGCGGTCTCGCGCGCTACGCGCGAGATAGTGGCGGTTCACCGCGCGCATCGCAAGGATCATCACGGCGACCAGCAGCGCCGTGATCCACGCGCCCTCGGCAAACTTCGCCACCAGCACCACCAGCGTCGTGATGCCCGTGGCAAAAGCGCCCAGGCCATTCACCAGCATGCGGCCCATGTCGCCCTTCCGCTTCCAGTGCACCACCATGCCGGCCTGCGACAGCGTAAACGCCAGAAAGGCGCCGATTGCATACAGCGGAATCAGCCTGTCCGTGACGCCTCGGAAAAGAATCAGCAGCACGGCCGTCAAAGCGACCAGCACATAGATGCCCCACGAGTAGAGAAGCCTGCGCCCGCGCAGCAGAAAAACGTGCGGCAGATAGTTGTTCGAGGCAATCGCGCGCGTCAGCCGCGGAAAATCCGCAAAGGCGGTGTTCGCCGAAAGCGACAGCACCAGCAGCACCGAGCCCATCGTCGAGGTAATAGAACCATCCCTTGCCCATCACCGCGCGCGTCAGCATCGAGAGCACGCTCTCATACTGCGCCGAGCCCGGCTCCGTCGCGCCCACGCCGTACGCCTTGCACAGCAGCGCGATCCCCAGCAGCAGAATGGCCAGCATCGCGATGATGATCGTGAGCGTCATCTTGGCGTTCTTCCGCGTGTCATCGCGAAACGCCATCACGCCGTTGCTCACCGCCTCCACGCCGGTCATCGCCGTGCAGCCTGAAGAGAAAACCTTCAGCATCAGCCACAGGCTCATCGCCTCGGTTGCCGCAGGCATCGCCGGCAGCGGCGTCACCGGATGAGGATGACCGCCCAGATGCATGCCATCCCCCCACCAGGATCACGATCAGAAGCGTGCCCACGAAGAGATACGTGGGCACCATGAAGACGGCGCCCGCGTCGTGAACCCCGCGCATATTCACGATGGTCAGCGCAACCAGCACGCCGAGGCAGATCTCGAGCGTGTGCGGCTGCAGGCTGCGGCGCAGCCGAGATCAAGCGCGCCGACCCCGGCCGAGATGCCCACCGACGCCGTCAGGATGTAGTCGATCATCAGCGCCGCTGCCGCCAGCAGCCCGCGCATTGCGGCCCAGGTTCTCGCTCGCAACCGTGTAGGAGCCGCCGCCCTTCGGATACGCTTCAATCGTCTGCCGGTAGCTGAAGATAAACA
This sequence comes from uncultured Acidobacteriota bacterium, assembly GCA_963718885.1. GTDB lineage: Bacteria > Acidobacteriota > Terriglobia > Terriglobales > Acidobacteriaceae > Telmatobacter. The sequence goes on along the minus strand of CAVRAK010000008.1, from coordinate 35,740 downwards.
ATCGTCAGCAGGATCACGATCGCCGCGCTGACCGGCACGATGTACCGCACGCCCATCAGGCCCAGCGGGATCAGCAGCGTAAGAGCGGCTTCAGGCCCGTATGCCGCAGAGCTCAGCGCATCGAGGCCGAAGATCGCAATGCCCGCTCCGGGGCCGATATGCTCGGCGCGCTCTTCGCTGGTAGCGAGCGGCCGGCCAAATAGAAAATTCAGAACGTCTGAGACGATCGCCATGCGTGTGGGTTACGCGACTGAGCAGCAGGGAATGCCGCCGAAGGCATTGTCTCACGGTAATCGCGGCAGAATCGAAACGCAGCGACCGCCGCATTCTTCGGAATTCGTCATTACTCGCCCGGCCCTGGCAGCTTGCAGCACTCGCCCGCGTCCGCCGGTTCGTCCGCGCCTGCGTCGAGAATCACCTTCCAGCTTCCGTCGGCCTCTTTGCGCCAGATGGTGATGTAGCGCCCCGAGGTCGTCACCGGATTGCCGTTCGCATCCTTGCTGTGCCCTTCGAAGTGACCCCACGTGTAGCCCATGTCGCCGGATGGGCCCATGAGCGCGTCCGTAGGAGTCCACGTCAACTGATACTCCTTGGGCGACCACGTCGCGGATTGCGCAATCGCGATTCCGCCGAAGATTGGAGCCTTTCCGTTGCTCAGCGATACGGCATCAGCGGCGAACCACGTAGCAAACGCGGCGCCGCCCCGCGCAGCCACATCCTTTGCGAACCGGTTGTCAAGGTCGAAGAGCAGCATCTTGCCCGGCTTCACCGTCGAATCCACCAGCGGATTGGGAGCGGCGGATTGCGTGCCCGGCTCCGGCAGCTGGGCGCGCAGTGGCAGGCGCACTGCCAGCGCCAAAATCAACAATCCAAACCAAATCGCTCTCGAGCACTTCGTCAAGCCGCACTCCTCCCTGACAAGAACCTTTACCGGCAATGCTACAACCTTGGCGTCTCGCGCCTGTCGGCAGCCGCGGCCCACAGCCGTTCCTCATTCTGCGCACCTGTCCTCACGTAATGGCAACCTCGATTCCGGCAGGCTTTTCCAATCCAGCCGATTGCTATACTTGGTTGACGTGATTTCGCGGTCGGTGCGAAGCGAGGCTTCCTGGGTCAACAGGCGGATACTTCGCAAACCGGCTATCGAAACTGACCCCCCACGCGCCTGGGTCCGGCTTTTGGACATCCGGCATTTTCCCGGGGGAAGGACATACATGGGAACACTGCTGGAGTCGATTCATTCGCCCGCCGATGTAAAGAAGCTGGACTACACTCAGCTGGCTGAACTCGCAGAAGAGATTCGCGCTTTCCTCATCCAGACCCTCTCCAGAACCGGCGGACACCTCGGCCCGAATCTGGGCGTGGTCGAGCTCACGCTCGCCCTGCACTTGGTCTTCGACACTCCGGCAGACAAGCTCGTCTTCGACGTCAGCCACCAGGCCTACGTGCACAAGATTCTCACCGGCCGCCGCGAGCGCTTCGACACCATTCGCCAGCCGGGCGGCCTCAACGGCTTCATGCTGCGCACCGAGAGCGAGCACGACTGCTACGGCGCCGGACACGCAGGCACCGCGCTCTCTGCCGCGCTGGGCATGGCCGTCGCGCGCGACATGGCGGGCGGCAAGGAGAATGTCGTTGCCGTCGCCGGCGACGCCGCCTTCACCAACGGCATCTCGCTTTGAGGCGCTCAACAACATCGCCGAGCAGACCAAGCGCCTGATCGTCGTGCTCAACGACAACGAGTGGTCCATCGACCGCAACGTCGGCGCCATCGCCCACTACTTCCATCGCATCGTCACCAACGAGCACTATCAGCAACTTGCACGAGTCGGCCGCGCGCCTCGTCGAGCGCTTCGGCGGCAAGACGGCCGTCAAAGTTGTGCGCCGCGCCGAAGAAGCGGCCAAGAGCATGCTCTGGCCCTCGATGCTCTTTGAGGAGTTCGGCCTGCAGTACTTCGGCCCCATCGACGGCCACAATCTGCCGCTGCTCGTCGAGACCTTCAAGTTCCTCAAGAAGGACGACCGCCCCGTCCTGCTGCACATCCTCACGCAGAAGGGCAGCGGCTTTCAGCCCGCGCTCGACGGCCAGAAAAAATTCCACGGCCTCGGGCCCTACGATCCCGAAACCGGCAAGACCGCTCGCCGGCGCAGACGACCTACTCCGAGGTCTTTGCCAACACGCTGGTGAGCTCGCCAACGAAGATCCGCGCGTCGTGGCCATCACCGCGGCCATGCCCAACGGCACCGGCCTCGACCACTTCCGCCCGCATCACCCGAGCCGCTACTTCGACGTGGGCATCGCCGAAGAGCACGCCGTGATCTTCGCCGCCGGCATGGCGACGCGCGGCTTCCGCCCCGTCTGCGCCATCTACTCCACGTTCCTCCAGCGCGCCTTCGATCCCATCGTGCACGATGTCTGCCTGCAGAAGCTGCCGGTTCTCTTCTGCATGGATCGCGCCGGCCTCTCCGGCGACGACGGCCCCACGCATCACGGCCTCTTCGACATCGGCTATCTGCGCGGCATTCCCGACATGGTGCTCATGGCGCCGAAGGATGAAGACGAGCTGGCCGACATGATGAAGACCGCCCTGCAGCTTCCATCGGCCCTAGCGCCATCCGCTACCCGCGCGGCGCGGTCGCCGGCGTCGAGCGCAAGCCGCAGCCGAAGTGCTCCCCATCGGCAAAGCCGAAGTGATCGCCGACGGCTCCGACGTCGCGATTCTCGGCCTCGGCCCCATGATCACGCTGGCCCAGGAACTCGGCCGCGCGCCTCGAACGCGAAGGCTTCTCGGCCGCCATCATCAATCCGCGCTTCGTCAAGCCGCTCGATCGCGAGATGCTCGAGCTCTATTCGCGCCGCGTCGCCGCCTTCGTCACCTTCGAGGACCACGTCAAGATGGGCGGCTTCGGCCTCGCAGTCGTCGAAGCGCTCGATGAAATGGGAATCTCCGTGCCTGTCGTCCGCATCGGCTGGCCCGACCAGTTCATCGAGCACGGCAAAGTGGATGCGCTGCGCGCCAAATACGGCCTCACCGTGGACGAGGCGCAGGCACAGGTGCTGCCTCTGCTGGCGCGCCGCCAGCGGCGCTCGCTCGTAGTGGCCAGCTAGAAAAGCGGATGCGGAGCCGTTCGCGCCGGGATCACGCTTTCCCGTGTATCCCGTCTTCCGCCGGCAGCCCATTTGACGCCGCGCAGCCGGCATGCGTGTGCGACAATCCATTCTTCGGTATGCGATCTTTCTTTTCGGCCCTCTTGTGGATCACCGCATTCCTCCTCGCAGGCCCATCTCTGCAGGCCCAGGAGCCCCCCGCGCCTCCCCCGCCTCCTCCACCTCTTGTCCTTGCCGGCGGAACGGTGATCGATCTAACCGACTGGGGCCACTCCGCAAAAGATCTCCACGATGCCATCGTCATCCTCGACGGAGGAAAGATCTCCGCCGTCGGCTCCCGCACCGATCGTTCCCATTCCTCCCAACGCGCGCATCATCGATTGCTCCGGAAAATTCCTGATCCCCGGCCTCGTCGACGGCTTCGCCGGCATGAACAGCCAGGGCCAGGCGAATGCCTTCCTCTACATGGGTGTCACCACCGTGGTGGCAAGCGCAGACGTGCGCCGCGGCCACATCGACACCGAGGCCAATCCCAAACCGCATCTCTATCTGCTCGACTCCATCGGCACCACCGACGACTGGAGCCTGCTCATCGGCCAGCCCGCCTGGACCGCGAAGCTGCGCGAGGGCACGCATCCGGTTGAGCTCAGCCCTGAAGACACCGCGCGCCAGCTTGCCGAGACCGCGCGCCTCGGCACCCGCGTGCTCTGGCTCGGCGGCGATCTCACCGCCGCCAACAGCCAGTGGATCATCGCCCACGCGCATCAGGCAGGCCTGGTCACTTACGGGGAATTCGTGGCAACGCCCTATCGCGTCGGCATCGAGGCCGGCGTCGACGCCCTGCTTGCACATGGGGCGCTACGAGCTCGGCGTCGTTCCCGACGAGTTGCAGCGCCCGCTCGTCGACGACCCCAACGGCGCCGCGGCCAACACTGCTTTCGACTACGCGCAGCATCTGCCGCCCAACGATCCCCATCTGCGCGCCTACGCGCACTTCATCGCAACCCACCACGCGGCTCTCATGCCCACCTTCAGCATCTACTTCCTCAATCTGCCCGGCCATCGCGACCTGTGGAAGGAGCCTGCCGCGGCCCTTCTCGATCCCGCCGAAATGTGGCAGCCCTCTGACCGCGAAACCGGCGAGAAGGTTTACGCGCTCGCCCCGTGGACACGCCATCTGCCCGCCAGCGGGCTGCGCTGGATGGAGGAGAGCCAGCGCAAAAAGGCCGATCAGGCGGCCATGCGTCTCTGGCAGATCAACGAAACCATCTTCTCCGCCTATCCGCATTACCTCGCCGCTTCCGGCGCTGCGGTCGAAGGCACCATGCCGGGAATCTCCCTGCACACCGAGCTTGAGATGCTGGTGCGCCTCGGCCTCTCGCCGCGTGAATCCCTCGCCGCGGCCACCAATAACTACGCGCTGCAATTCGGCTGGAACGAGCTGGGGCTGATCGCTCCCGGCCGCCGCGCCGACATCCTCGTCGTCGACTCCGACCCCACCACGAACGTCTGGAACGCGCGCCGCATCTCCACCCTCATCATCGACGGCAACGTCATCGATCGCGAAGCCCTGCTGAAACTGAAGAAATAGGGGGCTGGCTCTGTTGCGCTCGCAGCACGCCGCGGATACGAGTTTCCTGAAGGATTTGACGTGAAAAGCACGGTTGGTTGAATGCATCGCTTTTCCATGTGCCAGAATCGGCACATGGGGCACCCTGAGTTCATGCGATCAGTCTTCTCAAGACCTGGGCCACCCGCCAGGTGTCGCTACGACGGCTTATATTTATGATGCCGACGGTACGCGTATTGCAAAGGGCAGCGCGACCTGGGGCAATTGCAACCCTTCGACGAACGGCTTTCAGCCGACGAACGACTACGTACTGGGACAGGGCGACGAGCAAGTGACGGAAATGACGGTCTCAGGCAGCACGGCAACGTGGCAGCATACCAATGTCTGGGCCGGAGGAAAGCTGCTGGCTACATTCGACCGGAGTGGCGCGCACTTTTATCTCACGGATCCACTCGGCACGCGTCGGGCACAGACAAATTATTCAGGCTTCCTGGAGCAGACATGTCAGAGCCTGCCCTACGGTGACAGCGAAACCTGCGCTGCAGCACCAACTGAGCACCTCTTTACCGGCAAAGAACGTGACGCAGAATCAGGCAACGACTACTTCGGGGCCAGGTACTACAGCAGCAGTATGGGGCGTTGGATGTCGCCTGATCCGTCAATGGAAAGTGAGATTTTGGAGATTCCGCAAACCTGGAATCGTTACAGCTATGTCTACAACCGGCCACTGTATGGAACTGATCCGGATGGGCGGTGTCCGCCGTGTGTTGGGGCTCTCATTGGTGGCGCTGTTGGTGGTCTTGCAGAGGGCGGTTGGAATCTTGGTTCGCAGCTCATTTCCAATGGCGGGCACTTAGGCCAAGTCAGTTGGTCGCAAGTTGGTGCCAATGCCGCAGGAGGTGCAGTTGCAGGAGCAATTACCGGTGCAACTGGGGGACTCGGCCTGATTGGAGATGCGCTTGTCGGCGCGGGGGCAAATGTCGTGGGGGGTGCCGTCACCCGCACGGCTGAAGGCGAAGATACGTCTGCAAGCGACGTCGCTGAAGATGCATTGGCTGGGTACGCAGGCGGAACATTAGGACACGTTGCAGCCGATCTAGTTCATATCCCTTCAGAGCCGAAGGTTCCAAACAATCTTAAGAGCTACCTGAAGATGAAGAAGTACAACGCCAAGATGTTCCAGCGTAATGTAGCCAATGGAGTTCGAACTGGTGCGGGCACAGCTGTTGGAACGCCTCCAGCACATACTGTTGGTGGATTCTTCTGGTTGCTTGGTCTTTTTGGCAATCCACCGCCACAGCCTCCGCCACCACCGGCTCCGGGTGGAGGTACCGGCACTATCGTTGGTTGTCGAACTATGGACGGCCAACCCTGCTCGTGAGCCCGAGGATAGGACAGTGAGGCTGAAGATGAAGGACAAGAGTATCGAAACGCAAGAGAAGCTGCCTGAGGATGAAGATGATCGCGAGTTGCAGAGGAAAGTCGAAGAGAGCGTCAAGAGGTGGGGGCGCGCTTCCTGTTACCTCGGGCTGGCTTTGATCTTAAGCGTGGGATTTTGGTTTTTGTTTTTTCCAGGACAGGCATTGCATCCGTTGTGGCAGACGTGGGGACGTGTTTTTGCCGTGACTTCACTGTGCATATTATTGCCGTGGTTGTATGCAGCTGCCAACACTCTCAACCTATGGTTGTATGGGGCAAATCTGAGAAAGATCGACAAAGACTTCGCGAATGGAAAGTCGGGCAAATGGAGGAGATAGAGATCGTGATGCATCTGCGGCTCACCCTAGCAGCGGTACGTGTGGTTCGCGTAGTACTCAAGCGTCCACTCGTCGCCTTGATTCTGCTGTTCTCGACCCTGCCGGTATTTGCTCAAACGATCGGTACGGCGGATGTGATTGTCGTGCAAGAAAATGCCTTCTGGAAGGCCTATACCGCTGGCAACGTCACAGACCTCTCCGCACTCCTCCGACCGGACTTCACCAATGTCGAACGGGAAATCTGGACCAGCGGTCAGGTCCTCGCCTTCGTCGAGCAGTTCCACAAGCAATGTTCGCTAGCCCCGGTCGCCCTCGTCGATCCCCACGTGAGCTTCCTTACCCCAGACATCGCTACCATCGTTTACCACGCCAATGAAGCCGCAACCTGTGGCGCTCGCACAATGTCCGGCGATACAAAGATCTCTACTGTCTGGGTTCGCCGCAATGGTCACTGGCAGATGCATCTTCATACCGAGTATGGCGGGTGGCCCGGGTCTCTAGCGACCTGCAGTAGCACGATCGTGGGTGCCCCACGTCCCGATTCTGGGACGTGGGAAAGCGATACAGTCGGTGCGTCAACGAGCAATTTATCCTTTCCTTATGCCGCGTGGACTGGTCCGCTATCAGCAGTGTGGTGATTTTCATTTTCTTACCTTCAGTTGTTATCGCAGGCATGCTCATCTGGGCACGGCGAAAGCGCGGGCGTTGTTTGAAGAGTCGCTGGAGAAGATGCGTTGCCGCTACTGCTTCGTCGTGGCCGGATATGTCGTAATGCCTGAGCATGTGCATTTGCTTGTGAGCGAACCGCGCGGTACGACCCTTGACCGTGCCATTCAGGCACTCAAGCTCTCCGTGGTGCGGCGGCGAACCGAACGGCCTTTCTGGCAGGCTCGCTATTATGACTTCAACGTTCATTCGAGTCGCAAGGTGAGCGAGAAACTCCAATACATGCACCGCAATCCTGTGAAGCGTGGACTGGTTGAAAAGCCTGAAGACTGGGCATGGTCGAGTTATCGCCATTATGCAAACGGTGAACGCGGGACAGTGGAGATTGAGTCGAGATGGACCGCAGCACGCCGCGGATATGAGTTTCCTGAAGGATTTGAAGTGAAAAGCACGGTTGGTTGAATGTATCGCTTTCCCATGTGCCAGAATCGGCACATGGGGCACCCAGAGTTATGGATCGATCAGCATTCTCAAGACCTGGGCCACCCGCCCTGTTCTTGGATTCCGTCAACGGCATCCTTGGATGCGGACTCACTGGGCTCGGAGCGGTTCTTGAATAGCAGGGGGGCGGGATGGAACAAATGGACTTCGACGGCTCAAGTCGTGACTTGCCAGCGGTTCCTGAAGAGTTCGCGGGGCCGTTGCCAAGGAAGGTCCGCCTGTATTCAACCGATGGGCGGAATCTATTTGCGATCGCGGTGCTCTTTCTCATATGTGGTGCGATCTTCACGGTTTCATATTGCTCCGAGGCGATCAAACAGACGCGGCAAAGGGCGGTTTTGCGCGCCAATGGCAGTAATGTTGTTGGCGAGGTGACAGGCTTCTCAATTGGCCGCTGGGCCCCGACAGTCGTCAAATACAGGTTCGTCGTCAATGGAGTGACTTATTCGGGCAGAGCCAAAGAGCCGCGCAATCCGGGGCCGGGCACGGCGCTTAACGAATCAGATCAACTCCTTGTTCGGTACCTACCGTCTGATCCAGAGATTAATCACCCGGATGCCTGGGAGTGGTCCGCGCTCCTGGGGCTGGATTCTATCGTGTTCCAGGCGTTTCTCGTAACAATGAGCATCTTGACGTTGACCATACTATTCAGAGATCGAAAGCTCGCACGCGATGGAAAAGCGGCCCCGGGAGTCGTAACGAGCTGTACACCTAAGGACCGCCAGTTCCAAGTGGAATACGAATTTCGAAGAGAAGACGGTGTTCTGATGAGGGGCAAAAGCGGATCTCATGATCCATATCAGGCGGGTGCGAGAATCTGGATCCTTTATCTGCCTCAAAGTCCGAATAGAAATCGGGGCTACCCGTTGCCATTTTTCGAAGTTGCCGATCAATAACGATATGAGCAAGAGCGCCGGGGCCGTCACGGACAGCTACGATTACGACGCTTTCGGAAACAAGATCAACTCAACCGGCTCGACGCCAAACAACATACTGTATCGGTGAGGAGTTCGATCCTGATCTTGGCCTGTACTATCTGAGAGCACGCTACATGAATCCGCTGACGGGCCGGTTCATGTCGAGGGACCCAGGTGACGGCGATGTCACTGATTCAGCTACTTTGCACAAGTACCTGTACGCTGACGCTGATCCGGTCAACGGAAGTGATCCAACCGGATGGATGGACGGGGCAGCAGGGACGATGCCGGGCACTAGGGCAGGCGTCGGGAGCGCGATTGGAGAATATGCCGTAATCGTGCTACAGGCACTTTCAGTGTCCGTAGCAGTGGCAGACGTAGGCTGTGCGGCCAGCACCGCTTACTACGTCTTGGCTGCAGATCTTCGCTTTGACACGAACATCACGAAAGGCAAATGCGAAGCCAGAGGCGAAGGCAGGATGCGAGTTCAGTTGGCGGGTGGCCCGGGTCTCGGGATGCTCACTCACTACCGTCGTTTGAGTCTCGCTCCTCACGCGGTGCCCCAGGTCTCGCTTCTGAGACCTGGGAGAGAGCGATACAGTGGGTGTGCCAACGAGCGACGTATTCTTTCCTCATGGCGCGTGGGTTGGTCTGCTATCGACAATGTGGTGATTTTCATTTTCTTACCTTGAGCTGTTATCGCAGGCGTGACCAACCACGGGTGAACCTCGCAGTAGTCTCACTGCCGCGGTACTCTTGCCCGGCAGCGCTGATCTCCGCCGCAGAACCGGCTCAGCCACCGTAACGTAAGATAGGATGACGACCTCGTGCACGATCCGGGTCGCCAGAGATCATGACCGACGCCTCAGCGCTGGTAACCGCGAAGCGGCAGCGGCACAATAAACTTCTTGTCCTCATCGCGGCATACAAGCTGCTGCAGACGCTCCTCTTTGCGGCTGTCGGCTTCGGCGCGCTGCGCCTCCTTCATAAGGACATAGGCGACGTCCTCTCGGATCTGGCCGCGGCCATGCGCTTCAACCCCGAGTCGCATATCGTCAACTTCCTGCTCGGCAAGGCCACCATCCTCAATGATCCGCTGCTGCGCCGCATCGGCGTCGTCGCCTTCTGCTACGCCGCCATCAGCCTTGCCGAAGGCATCGGCCTCTATCTTGAAAAAACCTGGGGCGAAGTGCTCACGCTGCTCATCACCGTGTCCTTCCTGCCCTGGGAGATCTTCGAGATCTTCAGAAAGCTCACCTGGCTGCGCGTCGGCCTGCTCATCATCAATGTGCTCGTCTTCCTCTACCTGCTCAAGGTGGTCGCCAGCCGCAAGAATCAATCCGCGCAGACCTCGGCGCCTGAAGAAGACAACCCTGGGCAGTAAGCAGGTCCACTAGGTTTCGCTTTTCATTCCCCTATATACTGCTCCGGACGATCTGCAAAGAGCCCATCCGTCGACACGAACCATAATCATAAACACAATATCTAGTGGTATATCGCCATGCCTGGCCTATTAGAAGACATCGCAGGGCCACTTCAACTCCCACGCGAAAGAACCCCAAAATCTGAGGGATTTCTAACACTTTTTGGCCTTTGACAGGCGATTTTTGTGGTCTATGATCGTTCGTGAAGTGGAGCAAAAGGGAGTGAAAGGGAGTCAAGGCTGGGGTTTCAAGCCAAGAATACCTCACTTCCTCTCCGAATCATCCCTTCCGGTCGTCTTTTCGGGTTTTTGAACCACCAGCGGCACCCGAAGTGGACTGAACACAAGGTTTTTCGAGGCTGGCAGGCATATGTTTCGCGGCAACCATCCGGCGAAGGTCGACGAGAAGGGAAGACTCAAGCTCCCCTCTGCCTTCAAGCAACTGGTGGATGCCGCGCATGTTACCCAGTTTTACGTCACCAGCACCGACGGCACGAGCGCCGAGATCTGGCCGCTGCCGGAGTGGGAAAAGGTGGAGCAGCAGTTGGCCGAGTCCAGCACCCTGGACGACGCCGTGCGCAAGTACCTCAACCTGACCAGCTACTACGGTCAGCAGGTGGAGATGGATAACCAGGCCCGGCTCCTGTTGCCGCAGATTCTGCGCAACTCCGCCCGGCTCGATGCCGAAGTGACGGTTTTCGGCATGAGGACGTACCTCGAGGTTCATAACCGCGAGGCCTTTGAGAAGAAGCTGCCTGAGAGCGAGTTGACGGCGCAGGATCGCAGCACCCTGGCGGCAATTTTGAGCCGCAAGAGTTAAGCAGGGACCAGACCCCCCAGGGGGAGCGCATGACGAACTCAAGTGAACGCCATGTGCCAGTTCTTTTAAAGCAAGCGATTGAGTTTCTGAATCTGCGCGCAGGCGCGGTCATTGCCGACTGCACGCTGGGACTCGCCGGACACGCCACTGAAATTGCACGGCGTATCGGCGCCGGAGGGACATCTGATCGGTTTCGATCGGGACCCCGAAGCGCTGGAGCTGGCAAAAGTCAGGCTGGCGCGTGTCGCGAACGAGCTCGGCAGCCAGGCGCCGCGCATCACGCTCGTCGGCGAGGCCTTCAGTTCGATAGCGCGAGCACGTTGCGCCGGCATCGCTCGACGGCATTCTGGCCGACTTTGGCGTGAGCAGCCTGCAGTTCGATGAGGCGCGCAGAGGATTCAGTTTTCATGGCGGACGGCGATCTGGATATGCGCATGGATACGCGCAGCGGGCCGACCGCCGCACAAGTGGTGAATGAGGCGAGCGAGCGCGAGCTGGCAGACCTCATTTACGAATACGGAGAGGAAAGGAGGTCGCGGAGAATCGCCAGAGCCATTGTGCGCGGGCGGCCGGTTACAACCACGGGGCAACTTGCCCGGATTGTGGCCTCAGCCGCCCCGGCAATGAAACAGGATCGGATTCATCCGGCAACCAGAACCTTTCAGGCGCTTCGTATCTTCGTAAACCGCGAACTGGACGAAATCAAGGCATTGCTCGAGGCCGCACCAAAGTTGCTTAAGCCCTCAGGACGGCTGGTCGTCATCAGTTTTCATTCATTGGAAGATCGCATTGCAAAAGACAGTCTGCGCGAAGGCGCGAGGCAGGGAATCTGGGAAGTTTTGACGAGGAAGCCGGTAACGGCCGGCGAAGAAGAGATTGAACGCAATCCGCGCTCGCGCAGCGCAAAGTTGAGAGCGGCAGAAAGGCAGTAAGGCAACAGAGCAAGGAGACACGGAAATGGCGGCATGCACAACCTATTTCGAGACAGGCCACGGCTGGGACGCGCGCGTCGCCGAGCACAACGCCGCCTTGCTGGCTCAGCAGCCCATGCGCCGCCGCGGTGTGCGCACGCCGGAGATCTCCTTCGCCAAGCACTTTGACAACTCGCGCCTGGTCAAGGCCTCTGACCCGGTGCGCGTCCGCCAGATGCGCATCTTCTCGGCTGCCGTCACGGTTCTCTTCTCGCTCGTCATGGTCTATGGCCTGCAGCACTTCAGCGCCATCGAGGGCTGCTATCGCGTGGAGTCGGAAAAGCAAACGCTCGATCAGTTGCGCGAAGAGAATCGTCAGCTTCGTTTGAAAGAAGCCCAGCTTTCACGGCCCGGCCGCATCGATGGCCTCGCGCGTCAGATGGGACTGGCCGCGCCTCAGCCCGGCCAGGTGGTTCGCTCCACCGCACGGCCTGAGACCAGCGCTCCCGTTCTCGCGCAATTCACACCCCCTCCCCCGCCCACCAGATAAACTGAATGGCGAGCCCTCTTACCCGAGCCCCCGCCATGCAGGCAGCCCTACGGGCCAACCGGCCCCGCACTTCCACGTCGCGCGCCATGCCCATGCGGCAGGCGCGCTTCTGGCTCGTCTGCCTCTTCTTTCTGCTCTGGGCCGGCGCCATCACCGCGCGTCTCTTCTGGCTGCAGATCGTTCGTCACCAGCGAATACGTTGAGCGCGCGCAGAAGCAGCAGCAGCGCACCTTTGAGGTCGCGCCGCGCCGCGGCATTCTCTACGACCGCAACATGCGCGAGCTGGCCATGACCGTGCAGGTCGACTCCATCTACGCTGACCCTACCGAAATCGACGACAAGCCAGCCGTCGCGCGCGCTCTTGCGAAGATCGTTCACGTCAATCCTGAAGACGCGCGCACCACCGAGCCCGAGATCGAGCGGCGCCTCGACGACGGCCACGGCTTTGCCTGGGTGGCGCGCCGCGTCAAGCCCGAGGTCGCCACGCGCGTCAAGGCGCTCAACCTCAAGGGCATCTATTTCCAGAAGGAGTTCCAGCGCTTCTACCCCAACAGCCAGATTGCCGCGCAGGTGCTCGGTTACGTCGGCCTCGACGACAACGGCCTCGGCGGCCTCGAGCAGAAATTCGATACCCGCCTGCACGGTGTTCCCGGCCGTGTGCTCACCGCCGTCGATGCGCGCCGCCACGTGCTCGGCTCAATCGAGCACGAGCCCGAGCCGGGCCAGAATCTTGAGCTCACCATCGACGAGAACATCCAGTACATGGCCGAGCAGGCGCTCGATCACGCGATGGAGAAGACCCACGCCGACAACGGCACCGTCGTGGTGCAGGATGTGCACACCGGCCAGATCCTCGCGCTCGCCATCCGGCCCACCTTCGATCCCAATGACTTCCGCCACACCACGCCGAAGCTGCTCAAGGATCACGCCGTCAGCGATGTCTACGAGCCCGGCTCCGTCTTCAAGCTGGTCACCTATTCGGCCGCGATCGATTCGAAGTGTTGCCACGCCCGATGACATGATCGACTGCCAGGGCGGCCAGATCACGCTCGCCGGCCGCGTCATCCACGACGACAAGAGCGACCGCGGCCTGGGCACCGTCACCGTCGCCACTGCGCTCGCGCGCTCAAGCGACGTCGCCGCCGTCAAGCTCGCGCTCAAGGTCGGGCCAGGACCGCTTCTATCACTACATTCGCGACTTCGGCTTCGGCAGCCGCACCGGCATGGAGCTGCCCGGCGAAACCCGCGGCCTGCTGCGTCCCACAAGCAAGTGGAACGGCTCATCGATCGGCTCCATCGCCATCGGGCAGGAAGTCGGTGTCACGCCGCTGCAGCTTGTCTCCATGGTTTCGACCATCGCCAACGGCGGCACCTATCTGCCGCCGCGCGTGCTGACTGCCGGATCAGAGTCACAAGTTCGCAAGGGCTCTGCCACCCCGCAGGGGCCGCCGCAGCTTGCGCCTGAGCCCTTCAGAGTCAGTGAAGAGCTGCCCAATCCGCTGCCCCCGGGCGCGCATCGCGTCATCTCAGAGATGGCCGCAGCCCAGATGCGCAAGATGATGGAGGGCGTGGTGCTCTATGGCACCGGCAAGCCCGCGCAGCTCAATGGCTACTCCTCCGGCGGCAAAACCGGCACCGCGCAGAAGATCGATCCCGCGACGCATCTTTACTCGAAGACCATGCACATCGCCTCGTTCGCGGGCTTCGCGCCGGTCAACAATCCCGCCATCGCCGTCGCTGTCGTCATCGACAACCCCAAAGGCCCGTCCTACTACGGAACCGCCGTCTCCGCGCCCGTCTTCGCCGAGGTTGCGCAGCAGGTGCTCGAGTATCTCGGCGTTCCGCACGATATCGACGTGCAGCAGCCAAAGACAACCGCAAAGAGCCAGAAGAACGACGCTCCGGCAACGGAAGACGATTCCGCCGCGGATCAGGAGAATGTCAACGAGCTCTTCGCCGCGGTGAATGACCTTCCCGCCGACGATCCTCTGCGCACGCCGCCTGCGCAGGCCGCCGCGGCCGACGCCGATGCCTCCGGCGTAAATGTAAATCCGACCGATGCCGCAGCCGATCCGCCGGCGAAACCGGTCGCCGCGCAACAGACTTCTGCGCCGGCAGTCGCAGCGACGCCGCAATCGGCCCCGCACAGCGCGCCGCGCGAGGTCACCATCAGCGACGGCAAAAAGATCACGGTGCCATCCCTCGTCGGATTGCCGCTTCGCAAGGTGCTTGAAACCGCCGCCGGCGCCGGCCTCGATGTGCAGATCATCGGCGACGGCACGGCGCGCGAACAGGCTCCCGCGCCCGGCACGCAGGTTCCCACCGGAACAAAGATCGTGGTGCGCTGCGGGCAGTAAGCTCGCTCGCGTGACGCAGACCCCAGCCAATCTACAATCAACCCAGTCATGAACTGGCACGATCTCATCTCAGAAGTCACCGCCGTCGAAGTCCGCAGGCGACGCCGCGCAGCCGATCACCGGCGTCGAATACGACTCGCGCCGCGTGCGTCCCGGCGCGGTCTTCGTCGCCATGAAAGGCGGCTCGACCGACGGCAATCGCTTCGTCGAAAAGGCGATCGCCGCCGGCGCGCTCGGCATCATCACCGATTCGTCGCAGACCTTCGACCATCTGCTCGTCTATCAACCCGGCATTCCCGTCCTCGAAGTCGAGCACGGCCGCCGCGCGCTTGCCGAAGCTTCGGCTGCGTTCTTCGATCATCCCGAGCGCAAGCTCGCCGCCACCGGCATCACCGGCACCAACGGCAAAACCACCACGTCGTTCCTCGACCGAAGCCCTGCTCAACGCCGCCGGCCGCAAGTCAGTCCTCATCGGCACGATCGAATATCACGTCGCCGGCGAAGTGCGGCCCTCGCTGCACACCACGCCCGAGTCGCGCGATCTCTTCGAGTTGATGGCCGAAGGTGCTGAGCGTGGCGCCACCGAGCTTGTCACTGAAGTCTCAAGCCACGCGCTCGATCAGGGCCGCGCCTTCGGCATTCCCTTTGACGTCGCCGTCTTCACCAATCTCACCCGCGACCACCTCGACTATCACCAGACGATGGAGAAGTACTTCGCCGCCAAACGCCTGCTCTTCGATGGCAGCCTCTATCCCGCGCCGCGCGTCGCCGTGCTCAACGCGCACGACCCCTACAGCGATCAGCTCGCCGCCGCCGCACGCAGCGCAGGCGCCGAGATTCGCACCTACGGCATCGCACAGGGCGACTGGCGCGCCGCCGACCGTCTCGCTCACGCCCGGCGGCGCCGTCATCGAGCTCGAAACCCCCGCCGGCTCGGCAAAGCTCACGTCGCATCTCGCCGGCGAGGTTAACGTGCTCAACCTGCTCGCCGCCTTCACCGCGGCCCACGCACGCGGAGTCGCCTTCGATCAGCTCGTCGCATCCGTTCCCGCGCTGCGGCCCGTTCCCGGCCGCTTCCAGCCCGTCGATGCCGGCCAGCCCTTTACCGTGATCGTGGACTACGCGCACACCGACGATGCCCTGCGCAATCTCACCGCGCTCGCCCGGCAGATGACGGCGCAGACCGGCGGCCGCGTCATCACGCTCTTCGGTTGTGGCGGCGACCGCGACCGCACCAAGCGTCCGCGCATGGGCAAGGCCGCGGGCGAGGGAAGCGACTTCGTCGTTGCCACCAGCGACAACCCGCGCAGCGAAGATCCGCTGGCGATTCTGGCCGAGATCGAGCCCGGCCTCAAAGCCACCGGCACGCCGTACACCATCGAGCCCGACCGCGCTTCGGCGATCCGCATCGCCCTCGAAGCAGCTAAGGAGCACGACGTTGTGCTGCTCGCCGGCAAGGGCCATGAGAAGGAGCAGATTCTTGCTTCGGGCACAATTCCTTTCGACGACGCCGAGGTTGCTCTTTCCGCATTGGCCGAACTAGGGTACGTTGGAAAGCGATGAAGCTCACGCTGGCAGAGGCGGCTGTCGGTTCCGGCGCAGTGCTTGAGGCGCCTGAGAGCGTCGCGCGCTCGGGCAGCATGGTCGTCACCGGCTATTCCATTGACTCACGCACCGTCGCTCCCGGCGATCTCTTCTTCGCTGTTCGCGGCGAGCGCCTCGATGGCCACGATTACGTCGCTTCCGCAATCGAGCGCGGTGCGGTTGCCGCCGTCGTCTCGCGCGCCAGGGTCGCCACCCTGCCCGATGCCGCCCTGGCGGTTCCGCTGCTTATCGCAGAGGACCCCCTCGCAGCCATGCAGTCCCTCGCATCGCACGTGCGCCGCCAGTGGGGCAGGCACGTCGTCGGCGTCACCGGCTCGGCAGGTAAGACCACCACCAAGGAAGCCATTGCCGCAGCACTCGGCGCGAAATTCAACGTGCTCAAGTCGAAAGGCAATCTGAATAATGGCTTCGGCCTTCCACTGCAACTGCTGCGCCTTGAGCCCGAGCACGAGTTCGCCGTGATCGAGATGGGCATGAACCACCTCGGCGAAATTGCCGCCCTCGCGCGCATCGCCGCGCCGGACTGGGGCGTCGTCACCAACGTCGGAACCGCGCACATTGAAAACTTCGCCGAGGGCCAGGCCGGCATTGCCCGCGCCAAATTCGAGCTGGTTGAAGCTCTTCCGGCAAACGGCATCGCTTTCCTCAACTGCTCCGATCCTTATGTCTCGCAGTTCGGCCGCGACTTTCGGGGCCGCGTCGTGTATTTCGGTGAGGGCCCTTGCGCCGATCCGCAGATTCTCTCTGAGAATGAAGATGCTGCGGGGCTGCACGTGCACTTCCGCGCGCATGACCAGGAAGGCGCGCTCACTCTGCGCCTGCTCGGCCGCCACAACGGCGCCAACGCCATGGCGGGCCTGGCTGTCGCGCTTGAGGCAGGCGTCGAGCTGGCCGATGCAGTCAGGGCGCTCGAATCTCTCACCGCGGGCAACCAGCGCGGCGAAGTGATCGAGATCAATGGCGCCACACTGCTCAATGACAGTTACAACTCCAATCCCGAGGCGCTGCGCTCGATGATTCGCACCCTCGCTGCGCGCACAGGCAGGCGGCGCATCCTCGTCGCCGGCGAAATGCTTGAGCTCGGCGAGCATGCGCCCGCGCTGCACGCTGCCTGCGGCAAGGCCGCCGCTGAAGCCGGCATCGACGTGGTAGTGGGCGTGCGCGGCAACGCGGAGCACATCGCCACCGCAGCCTGCGCCGGCGGAGTCTCCTCGATCTTCCTGCCCACTGCCGAAGCCGCCGGCGAATGGCTCAAGCAGAATCTCGCCGCCGGAGACGTTGTACTCGTCAAGGGTTCGCGCGGCGTTCACCTTGAGCGCGCCATCGAAGCGCTCACCGGAAAAACTCCCTCCACAGGTGCTCATTGAAACTGAAATCGTTCTCTGCTGCTCTTCCTCTTTGCGCTCGCAGCATTTTCACTGCGCTCTTTCGCCATGGACCCGCCGGAGTGGTCGCATCCTTTCCCGCCCTTCCGCATCGCCGGCAATCTCTATTACGTTGGCAGCCAGGATCTCGCCGCTTTCCTTATCGTCACGCCGAAGGGCGATATCCTCATCAACAGCAACCTCGTGTCGTCTCCGCCGCTGATCAAAAAGAGCGTCGAGTCTCTCGGCTTTCACATGAGCGACATCAAAATCCTGCTCATCAGCCATGCCCACCTTGATCACTGCGCCGGCAGCGCGCAGATTCTGCGCATGACAGGCGCAAAATACTGCGTCATGGCGCAGGACGTCTCCGTCGTCGAGTCCGGCGGCAAAACCGACTTCAACTACGCGACGGACAAGTCGATGCACTTTCCTCCGGCGCATGTTGACCGCGTTCTGCACGATGGCGACAAGGTCACTCTCGGCGGCACAACGCTCACCGCCCATCTCACCGCCGGGCACACCAGGGGCACAACCACCTGGACCCTCGACGAACCGGAGCGCGGCCGCGTCCTCCATGTCGTCATCGTCGGCAGTCCCAATGTGAATCCCGGCTACAAGCTTGTCGGCAACCGGCAATATCCGCAGATCGCCAGTGACTACCGCCACGGCTTCGCCGTGCTCAAGGCTCTGCCCTGCGACGTCTTTCTCGGCGCGCATGGCAGCTACTTCGGCATGCAGGAAAAATATGCGCGCTGGATGGCCGGCGATCGGGATGCCTTCATCGATCCGGCGGGCTACAAGACTGTATATTGCTGAGCGCGAAGAGGCCTTTGAAGCCGAATTGAAAAAGCAGTTGCAAGGGAATCCGCGTCGATAACCCGCAGAGCGGCGGGCCCTGTAAAATCAAGCTGAACCCCGCCCCGCATCGGCTTCGGAGGCCACTTGCTTTACTGGCTGCTCTACGAAAAGCTCTTTCCGTTCTTTCACCCCTTTCGCATCTTTCGTTACCTCACGTTTCGAACCGTCTTCGCCTCCCTCACCGCTCTGCTCATCGCTCTGCTCATCGGCCCTTACGTCATCCAGAAGCTGCGCGAGTTCCAGATCGGCCAGTACATCCGCGAAGAGGGCCCCAAGTCGCATCAGAAGAAATCCGGCACGCCCACCATGGGCGGCGTGCTGATCGTCATCGCCATTGTTCTGCCCACGCTGCTCTGGTCCGATCTTTCCAACCCCTTTGTCTGGATCACCGTGCTCTCGACGCTCGCCTTTGGCGCCATTGGCTTTGCCGACGACTACATCAAGGTCGTCAAGAAGCGCAACCTCGGGCTCACTGCGCGCGCCAAGCTCTTCTGGCAGGTGCTGGCCGCCGGCGCCGTCGCCGTGGCGCTGGCCGTGCTCTCTGAGTTCAAGATGTTCTCGACGCAGATCTCGGTGCCCTTCGCCAAAAGCCTCCGGCCAGACATGCAGTGGCACTGGTTCGCGTCCATTCCGCATCTCGGCTTTCTCATCTTCATCCCCTTCGTCGCCTTCATCATCTTCGTGCTCATGGGCTCGAGCAACGCGGTCAACCTCACTGACGGCCTCGACGGCCTCGCCATCGGCTGCACCATCATCGCCGCCGGCGCGCTCACCGTGCTCACCTACGTTACCGGCAACGTCGTCCTTGCCGACTATCTCGATATCCAGCGCGTGCCCACCGTCGGTGAGCTCACCATCTTCTGCGGAGCGATGGTCGGCGCCTCCATCGGCTTTCTCTGGTACAACGCGCACCCGGCCGAAATCTTCATGGGCGACGTGGGCTCGCTCGCCCTCGGCGGCGCTATCGGAACCGTCGCCATCATCATCCGCCAGGAGCTGCTGCTGCCCTTCATCGGCGGCATCTTCATCATTGAGGCGCTCTCGGTCATGCTGCAGGTCGGCAGCTACAAGCTGCGCAATAAGAAGCGCATCTTCAAGATGGCTCCGCTGCATCACCACTTCGAGCAGTGCGGCTGGCACGAGTCCAAGGTCATCGCCCGTTTCTGGATCGGCGCGCTTGTTTTCGCGCTCTTCGCCCTCACCACGCTCAAGCTGCGCTAGTTCGCGCCCGCTCCCCACCCTCATGCCTCAGAAAAGATTTCCCGCCGCGCCCATGCAGCCTGCCGTAGTGCACAATAAAGGAGTCGCGGAAAAGCTCTCATGATGGAACTCAAAGGCAAAAAGGTTCTCGTCGTCGGCCTCGGCAAATCCGGCCTGGCCGCGGCCCTGTTTCTGCGCCGTCACGGCGCCCAGGTCACCGTCTCCGATGTGCGCAGCGCCGAAGCCCTCGCCAAAGACATTCCCGCCCTGCTTGAAGAGGGAATCATGGTCGAGGCCGGCGGCCACGGCCTGCTCACCTTCCGCCGCCAGGACCTGATCGTCGTCAGCCCCGGTGTGCCGCTCGATACGCCCGAGATCGCGCAGGTCAAGGGCTTTGGCCTGCCCGTCATCGGCGAGCTGGAGCTCGCGGCCCGCTTCCTCAAAGGCAAAACCCTTGCCATCACCGGCTCGAATGGCAAGACGACCACCACCTCGCTCGCCGGCGAGATCCTCAAGGCAGCCGGCTTCGCCACCCTCGTCGGCGGCAACATCGGCACGCCCGTGGTGTCGCTGATTGACGAAAGCACATGACGATACCTGGTCCGTGCTCGAGGTTTCGAGCTTTCAGCTTGAAAGCACTGAGCAGTTCCACCCCAGGATCGCCGTCATTCTCAACATCACGCCCGATCACCTCGACCGCCACGGCACCTTTGAGAACTACGCCCTCGCCAAGGAGCGCATCTTCAGCGCGCAGACGCCCGATGACTTCGTCGTGCTGAACGCGGAAAACATGCGCGCCGCGGCCGCCGCGGAGCGCGCCAAAGCGCAGGTCTACTGGTTCTCGCTTGAGCGCGTCGTGCCGCAGGGCGCCTGGGTTGAGTCCGGATTTATCGCGTTTCGTGCTTCAAAAGACGCTCCGGTCGAAAAAATTCTGCCGCTCTCCGGCATTCCCCTCAAGGGCGAACACAACGTCGAGAACGTGCTGGCCGCCGTGTGCGCCTGCCGCCTCGCCGGCGCTCCGATTGAGGCCGTCCGCGGCGCCATCGAAAAGTTCAAGGCAGTCGAGCATCGCCTGGAATATGTCGCCACGCTCAACGGCGTCGACTTCTACAACGACTCCAAGGCGACCAACGTCGACGCCACCGCCAAGGCCGTCGCTTCGTTCTCCAACGGCATTCACCTCATCCTCGGCGGCAAAGACAAGAACTCCGACTACACGCAGCTCGCGCAGCTTCTGCGCGACCGCGTCCGCGCCGTCTACACCATTGGCTCCGCCGCTGCCAAAATCGAGTCGCAGCTTCGCGGGGTCGTCTCCATCCACTCCTGCGAAACCCTCGATCGCGCGGTCAGCGCCGCGGCTGCGGCAGCGCATCCCGGCGAAGTGGTTCTGCTCGCGCCGGCCTGCTCCAGCTTCGACCAGTTTGAGAGCTACGAGCATCGCGGTCGCGTCTTCAAGGAACTCGTCAATGAATGGCGAGGGTGGAAGGTATGGCAAAACGCGTAGGCGTCGACAAGTGGATCTTCTTCACCACGCTGCTGCTTGTCGTCGTCGGGCTGGCAATGGTCTTCTCCGCCTCGGCCGTCATTGCGCAGGAGCACTTCCACACCCCCTATGCACTGCTCTCGCGTCAGGCCTCCTGGGCTCTTGCCGGCATCCTGTTCATGGTCTTCCTCATGAGCGTGGACTACACCCGCTATAACTCCCCGCGTTTCATCTTTCCCGCGGTTGCCGTCACCACTGTCCTGCTCGTCCTCGTCTTCTTCTTCCGCAATGCCCAGCACGCCCATCGCTGGATCCTCATCGGCGGATTCTCCTTTCAGCCTTCTGAGATCGCAAAGCCCGTTCTCATCTTGTTTCTCGCGTGGTTCCTGCACAACCGCCTCGACACCATGCGCGACTGGAAGCACACGCTGCTGCGCGCCGCGATTATGCCCGTGGTCTTCATCCTGCTCATCGTCAAGCAGCCAGACCTCGGCACGGCCCTCGTCCTCGCCGGCGTCACCGCCATGATGCTGGTCCTCGCCGGCATGGAGTGGAAGTACCTCGCGCTGAGCTTTGCCGCCTCCCTGCCGCCCCTCGCCATCCTGCTCTTCTGGGTCTCCTGGCGCCGCCAGCGCATGCTCGTCTTTCTGCATCCCGACTCTGACCCGCAGGGCGCCGGCTTTCACATCAACCAGTCGCTCATCGCCGTCGGCACCGGCGGACTCACCGGCCGCGGCTTCATGGAAGGCATGCAGAAGCTCTTCTACCTGCCCGAAGCCTCCACCGACTTCATCTTCGCCAACATCGCCGAAGAGCTTGGCTTCATCGGCGCCATCCTCATCGTCGGCCTCTTTCTGGTCTCTCGGCTATCGCGGCCTGCGCACCGCCTACCGCTCGCAGGATCCCTTTGCCCGCCTCACGGCCTTCGGCATCACCACTGCCATCCTGCTGCAGGCCTTCTTCAACATCAGCGTCGTTCTCTCGCTGCTGCCCACCAAGGGCATCCCGCTGCCTTTCATCTCCTCCGGCGGCACCTCGCTTTTCTTCACGCTCGCCTCCATCGGCATCCTGCTCAATATCTCCAAAAAAGTTGACTGAAGCGTCCTCCAAACCTTCCCCTTGCACTATGGACCCGTTACCAAAGGTCACCACCCCATGTTCAGAACTGCACTGATACTGGGTAAAATTGGATCGAATCCGCCCTATAGAAGGGGATACCCGTAAAAGCGGAGTGAGCATGAAGTTAAACAGACGGTGGCTTGATAAAGTTCTTGGGCCCGATTCCAGCAGAGCCCAACGCCGGGAACCGGATAGTTTTGTTGCCTATTATTGGAGCAACTCGACCCTCAAGGAAGACGCTGTCAAGAATGTCAGCGCTACCGGCGTGTATATCGTCACCAATGAACGCTGGGCTCCGGGGACGATCGTCTCGCTCACGCTGCAGCGGCAGGGCGATCTCGAACGCCACAAGGGCCGCAGGATCACGACCCGCGCGCGGGCTGTTCGCGCAGGGGATGACGGCGTGGGTCTCGCCTTCATCGTGCCCACCGATCACGACGAGCGCACCTGGGACGGCTTGGTTGAAACACTGGTGGAGCAGGCCAAGCTCAACGACATGGCCGGACTCGTCCGCATGGCCGAAGCCCTCAAGTTTCTCGGCCAGCTCTGCCCCGGCGGCGCCGGGCCCATAGCCGAGCTGGTGCGCGGAAGACTCAGCAGTCCCCGCCTGGCCAATGCTGTGGACATTGCTCTTAAAGCGCAGGATTTTCTCAGCGCGCAGGTCGTGAACGCGCGACGCTGAGCGGCAATCCTCATCTTGATCGGCGCGTATCCTCGGCATCGGTTCATCCGCAGAAGAATCCTGGCTCCGCGATTCTGGGCCGGCCTTCTGGTTACCTCGTGCTCGGCAGATGGCAAAGACGAATCCAATCGCGAATTCGTCGATCTCTTCGCGGAGCTCACCAATATTCCGCTGCGCATTCTCACCGTAGTCTGCAAGGCGGCGAGATTTCATGCCGGCTACCGAGCTCTGCGATCGCCTCGGTCACTTGCAAGATCGACGAAATGGTCACCATCACCGGCGTTCGTGAGGCTGCAGATCGAGCGCGACCTCGAAAAGCTCGCCTCGATGGGACTGGTCGAGGTCGCAAGCCGCCACCAGCTTCGGAGCCCGAAGGCACCATCAGCGTCACCCCCACGCAGCTCGCCCTGCAGCTCTTCGCCCGCTGCAACGGCATCCGCGAAGTGCCCGTAGGAGATTGTTCCCGTCGACGCCGCCGACAAGGCCTTCGTCTGATCCAACACCTACTCTCTGAAATTCCGAATCCAGATAGGCTGCCGCCGCGTTCTTTGAATAGGCTCCGCGCGGTAGCCTTATCTGGAGGGGAGTTTCATCCTATGTCCTGGCGTTCCGGTTCCGTTTTCGTTCTCGCTCTCATCGCATTGGCGGGTCTCGCCCTCTATGCCGCGCCCAGCGGCGTCATTCCAGCGCCTGCAGCCGACATGGCGCTCGCCGCAAAGTCCGGCAGGCAGACTGCGGTCTTCGCCGGCGGCTGCTTCTGGGGAACGCAGTCGGTCTTCGAACGCGTCAAGGGTGTTGTGAAAGCAACGGCAGGCTACGCCGGCGGTTCTGCCTCTACGGCTACCTACGACCAGGTCACCACCGAGACCACGGGCCACGCCGAATCTGTCGAAGTGGTCTACGACCCCTCGAAGATCACCTACGGCGAGCTGCTGCGCATCTTCTTCTCCGTGCATGACCCCACGCAGCTCAACCGGCAGGGTCCGGATGTGGGCACATCCTATCGCTCCGCCGTCTTCTACACCAGCGACGAGCAGAAGCGCATCGCCGCCGCTTATATCCGGCAGCTCCAGGCGGCCAACGCGTTTCCCCGTCCCATCGTCACCGAGGTCACGCCTCTCAAGGGCTTCTATCGTGCCGAGGACTACCATCAGGATTACGCCTACTACCATCCTGACAATCCCTACATCCTCGTTTGCGACCGCCCGAAGATCGAGACGCTCCGCAAGGATTTCCCCGATCTCTTCGTCGAATACAAACCCGGTCGCTAAGCATCCGGGTCACAGGCGCATCTCACGCTGGAGAAGGTCCTCACAGGTAGAGTTGCTTGGGCCACTCCACCACCGGCAGCTTCCGCCGGATCGCGATCCGCCTCATCTCGGTCGAGATCATGGGCCAGAAGCAGCAAGCCAGCAGCCACGACCAGTTCAGCGCGCTCGTCCCGAAGAGCAGCCCCACGGCGCAGACCAGCAGAGCCCATCGCATGCCCCGAACCACGCGCCCGCGCCCGCGCGTGTAAACAGGCAGGAACGGCACGATGAACGTAAGAGACATAAGCAGCCCCGCCAGAAGCGATCCCGCCGCAACGCCAGGCTGATGCATCAGCTGCGCCGCAACCGACGCCAGCAGCAATGCTCCGGGCAGCGTAAGAACCGTCCACTTCAACCACGGATTCGAGCAGATCGCACGCGCTTCGAGGTTCGACTTGCGCAGCAGCGCAGCTTCAGCCGATGTCAGCATAACTTTGCGATAGGCATGGTTCGCCTCTGCTGCGTCTCCCAGTTCCTTGAGAGCAATGCGGCTCGCCTCTTCGGCTCCTGCGCCCCGGCCGATCGCCGTTTCCCGCGAGAGTTCGTAATGCTCTTCGATCTCGGCCCGAACTCTTCATCGCCGAATCCTTCGCGAGGCAACGCGTCGCGCTCTCCAGCCACTTCTCCAATTCAGTCATCGGCTAAGCCTCCCCCAGAATCACATTCACAGCCTTTGAAAGTTGGCGCCACTCGGCCCGGTCGCGGTTCAGCGTCCTGCGCCCCTGCGCAGTGATGCGATAGTAACGGCGCGCCCGGCCGTTCTCCGCCCCTTCATAGGACTCCACCAGTCCCTCGTTCTCAAGCTTGTGCAGCGCGGGATAGAGTGTCCCCTCCTTGAAATCCAGAACGCCCTCAGAGCGCTCCTTGATTCTCTGCGCGATGCGGTAGCCATGGTTCGACTCGCGGGCCAAAGCCTCCAGGATCAGGGTCGGGAGCGTGCCTTTGAAATTCATATACCTCGCAATCCTATGCATAGGATATGCCGACCGTCCCCAACTAGTCAATAGACCTCGATAGTCAGTAGCCCCGTAGTCAATAGAAAGGTTCAGATGGCTCTTCGAGCGAGCTTCAGAAGCTGTGAATCTGCGAAACT
The DNA here is from genome assembly GCA_963718885.1 of uncultured Acidobacteriota bacterium. GTDB lineage: Bacteria > Acidobacteriota > Terriglobia > Terriglobales > Acidobacteriaceae > Telmatobacter. Next base: position 10,442 of record CAVRAK010000008.1, on the reverse strand, counting down.
GAGTTAGTTCCATCTGGAAGGCAGAGAATTGGCAAACCTGCGCGTACTCATCGCCGGCGGCGGCACCGGTGGACACATCATCCCGGCTCTCGCCGTCGCGCGTGAACTCGTAGCCCGCCACTCTGCCGAAGTGCTCTTCGTCGGCACCGCGCGCGGCCTCGAAACCCGCCTCGTTCCCGATGCCGGTTTTCCGCTGCATCTCATCGAGGTTGGCCCGCTCAAGAATGTCTCGCTGATGACGCGCCTGCGCACCTTCACCGATCTGCCGCGCAGCATCTTCGCCTGCCGCCGTCTCATCCGCGACTTCAAGCCGGATGTGGTCTTCGGCATCGGCGGCTATGCCTCCGGCCCCGGCATGGCGGCCGCTCTCATGCTTCGCGTGCCCACCATGGCCTTCGAGCCCAACGCCATGCCCGGCCTTGCCAATCGTCTCGTCGGCAAGCGCGTGCAGGCCGCAGCCATCAATTTTCCCGCCGCGGCAAAGTGGTTCAACAACGCTGAAGTCACCGGCATCCCCGTGCGGCCCGGTTTCTTCAACCTCCCGCCCCATCACGGCAATCCGCACCTGCTCATCTTCGGGGGATCGCAGGGCGCGCGGCTCTTCAACAACACGGTGCCGGTAATTCTCTCCGCGCTGCTTGACGCAGTGCCGGGCCTCACCGTGCTGCATCAGTGCGGGGCACGCCACGCCGACGCGGCACAGGCCGCTTTCGCCGGCACGCGTGCAGATCCGGCGCGCTGGCAGGTCAGCGCCTTTCTCGACGACATGCCGGCCCGCTTCGCTGCCGCCAGTCTCGTGATGTCCCGCAGCGGCGCATCCACGGTTGCAGAGCTCGCCGCAGCCGGCAAACCCTCCCTGCTTGTTCCCTTTGCCGCAGCGGCAGACGATCACCAGAAGCGCAACGCCGAAGAGATGGTCAAGGCCCATGCCGCTGTGATGCTCACCGAGCCGGATCTCGCCACGCCACAAAAGCTTCTGCAGGCGCTGACCGCACTCTTCGCCGATCCAGCCGAGCTCGCCCGCATGTCCTCTGCCGCTCGTACGCAGGCCCATCCCGGCGCCGCCGAGCGCATCGCCGATCGTCTCGCCTCGCTCGCGCGATAACGGCACAAAAAAATGCCCGTCTGCCGAAACAGACGGGCCCACCTTCCAACAAACAAATTGTCTTCTCGTTCAGAGCAGAACGTTCACCTTTACCGGTGTCCACCGCCGCCGTGTCCGCCACCGCCGTGGAAGCCGCCACCGCCACCGCCGTGGAAGCCGCCACCGCCACCGCCGTGGAAGCCGCCACCGCCAAAGCCACCGCCGTGGAAGCCGCCGCCATAGCCGCCACTCACGCGGCCACCGCCGCCGAAGCCGCCACTCGGACGCCCGCCACCGACAAAGCCGTGGCTTACGCGGCCGCCGCCGCCGAAGGTGCCTACGTGACCGCCGCCGTAGATCCCGCCTGCGCGGGCGCCGTTATAGGGTGCGCGCCCGGCATAGCCGCCATGGTAACCGTAGCCTGAGCGATATCCGTATCCTCCACGCCATCCGTACCCGCGATAGCCCCAGCCCGGGTGTCCATACCAGCCCCAGTGATACCAGGGGCCGGCTCCGATAAACACGCCGCCCACAAACCAGCTCGGTCCGTAGTAGCCGTACGGCGCGCACGCATAGGGGTAGAACGGGTAGTAGCCCCAGCCGCAACTCGGGGGACCGTAGAACCCCGGAGACGCCACAACCGCCGGACCGACGCCGATTCCCACAGACACCTGCGCATTTGCCTTTGCACTTGCCGCAAAAGGCAGAGCAAGCAGCGTTGCCATTAAAACCAGCCGCACACTCTTCATAACTTCCCTCCCAAGTGCCATCCGTCCGACTTGCCGGGGCCCGGATCCATCAGCACTGCCAGCCGGGTTACAGTCTCCGCAAACCGGCTACTTTCTCTAACAGCGTTTTCGCAATTTAGTTGCGCTTTTCCGTCCCGGAAATTCGAGCTTTTCTCCGCTCTCGCCTGATTCCCATAACCCCAATCAAAAGCGGCCCCTTCCTGTAGGGAGAGGCCGCTCTCGTTGCCGAAGCGCGTCTTCGGCTGGTCAACCTTCGGCGCTGTTACCTCCGGTGGGGCGCATAGCGCGGAGCGAAGCCGCGGTGATAATCCCGATAGCCCATCACCGGCGCCGAGTCGCCGCACGCCCACGAAGTTCCAGCGGCCGGGGAACCAGCGGCGCGCCCGCCCAGTAGCCGTTCACCCACACGTAGCCGTCACCGGGGCAGGCAGAAACAACCGCAACCGGTCCGCCGCCCACGCGGACCCCGAATTCGGCTGCCTGCGCCTTGTTTGCTCCCAGGCTCAACGCGCCGGCCAACACCGCTGCACCAAGCACCCACTTTTTCATGCTGACCATAATCTCCTCCGTCCCAACCAGCTACTTTCCCGTAGCCCCTTCCGGATTCCCGCTTCGGGCTTCGTTTCTGCTGCCCTCGGCCCCGGTTATGTACGGTGCAAACACAAGCCCCGCCAAAGGTTGCGAAGGGGAACTGAAAATAAATGCGCGCAACTTCAGCCTTGTTCCGGTGTCACATTGCGCCTTCAAAGCCCGCTCCGGCACCGGATGGTACCCTGAACCTTCGTCCTCTTCATGTTTGCTATTTCTCAGCACGCGCACTTCATCGGCATCGGCGGAATCGGCATGAGCGGCATCGCCGAAGTGCTGCTCAGCCTCGGCATGAAAGTCTCCGGCTCCGACCTGCGCCGCAGCCCCGTCACTGACCGCCTCGCCGCTCTCGGCGCCACCATCTACGAGGGCCACAACGCCGCCTACATCGAAGGCGCAACCGTCGTCGTCACCAGTTCCGCCGTCTCGCCCGCCAATCCTGAGGTGGTTGCGGCACGCGCGCACAAGATCCAGGTCATTCAGCGCGCCGAGATGCTCGCCGAGCTCATGCGTCTCAAGTACGGCATTGCCATCGCCGGCATGCACGGCAAAACCACCACCACCTCCATGGTTGCCTCGGTGCTCGCCGCCGGCGGCCTCGATCCCACGGTCGTCGTCGGCGGCCGCGTCGACGCGCTCGACTCCAACGCCAGGCTCGGCGCCAGCCACTATCTCGTTGCCGAAGCCGATGAGAGCGACCGCTCCTTCCTCAAGCTCTCGCCCATCCTCGCCATCGTCACCAACCTCGACCGCGAGCACATGGATTGCTACAGCGACATGACCGACGTCGAGCAGGCCTTTCTCACCTTCATGGACAAGGTGCCCTTCTACGGTTCAGTCACCGCATGCCTCGATAACCCGCAGCTTGCTGCGATTCTGCCCCGCGTGCATCGCCGTGTCTTTACCTACGGCCTCGCGCCTGAAGCCGACTATCGCCTCGAGCTTCTCGATCCCTCTCCCGAGTGTTTCTCGCGCTTTCTTGTCTCCACCGCCAAAGGACCGCTCGGGCCCTTCATGCTCCATGTGCCCGGCCGCCACAACGTGTTGAACGCCACCGCCGCGGTGGCCGTTGCCGACCAGCTCCAGGTCTCAGCCGAGAAGATCGCCCAGGGCATCAACGCATTTCGCGGCGTCGATCGCCGCTTTCAGCCGCGCGGCCAGGCACACGGCATCACCGTTGTCGACGACTACGGCCATCACCCCACCGAGATTCGTGCCACCCTCGCCGCGGCCCGCGAATTTTCGCAGGGGCGCATTCACGTCATCTTTCAGCCGCACCGCTACACGCGCACCCGCGATCTGCTCGATGAGTTTGGCGCCGCCTTTCCCGATGCGGATACCGTCGTCGTGCTGCCCATCTATGCCGCCAGTGAAGAGCCGCTGCCCGGCATCACCGCCGAGCTGCTGGCCGAGCGCATCAAGGCGCCGCGCGTTCAATTCGCGCCGGACTTCGCCGAAGCCATCGCCGCCGTCACCGCCCCTGCGCGCGAAGGCGACCTCATCATGACGCTGGGCGCCGGCAGCGTGAGCCAGCTTGGCCCGCAGATTCTCGCCGCGCTTGAAAAGCAGTAGCCCGCGTATGCGCGCGAATCCACGCACACGCCTCAAATGGTTTACCCGGTTTACCCTCCAAGTGACGCGCCTGCTATGATGCCGCCGGCAATCTCTTACAGTTCACTCGTTGAAGGAGCACGCATGGTGCACAGTTCTCGCAGGGGATTTTTGAAGGCAGCTTCCGGCACCGCCGCGGCAGCCGCGCTAGCAGGCCGCATGCCGGCATGGGCCGAGGCAAGCGCATCCGGAGCGGTGAAACTCTGGAGCACATACCGCGATCGCCGCCACACCGCCGGCGAGGCTCTCGCCTGGAAGCCCGCAGGCGGCCAGATCGAAGCGGAAGCCATCATGCTCGACCCCGCAACCACCCGGCAGGAGATGCTCGGCTTTGGCGCCGCCATGACCGACTCCTCGTGCTACCTGCTCAGCCGCCTCACTGACGCCGAGCGCGCGCCCATCATGCACGACTTCTTTTCGCCCGACGAAATGGCCTTCAACGTCTGCCGCACCGCCATCGGCTCCAGCGACTACTCGCTCTCCGTCTACAGCTTCAATGAAAGCGCCGAGCCCGATCCCGAGATGAAACACTTCTCGATCGATCACGACAAGGCCTACATCCTGCCCATGCTGCGCGAGGCGCGCAAGGCCAATCCCGATCTCTTTCTCTTTTCCTCGCCGTGGAGCCCTCCCGCGTGGATGAAGCCCAACAAGTCCATGCTCGGCGGCACCATGCGCAAGACCAATCTCGGTGCCTACGCGAAATACTTCATGAAGTTTCTCGACGGCTACAAGGCCGAGGGCGTCGCCGTCGACGCCGTCACCGTGCAGAACGAAGTCGATGCCGAACAGGAAGGCCACATGTCCGCCTGCGTGTGGGCGCAGGAAGCCGAGATTGAATTTGTCGGCAAGCATCTCGGGCCCGCGCTGCGCGAGGCCAACAGCCCCACCAAAATCTGGGTGCTCGACCACAACTACAATCTCTGGGGCCGCGCCATCGGCGAGCTTAGCAACACTGAGGCCTACCAGTACATCGACGGCATCGCCTGGCACGGTTATGTCGGCGAGCCCACCGCGATGAGCCGCGTCCACGAGGCCTTCCCGCAGAAAAATGCTTACTGGACCGAAGGCGGCCCCGACATCAACCAGCCCGACTACGAGACCGATTACACAAAGTGGGCCGATACCTACAACGGCATCGTCAACAACTGGGCTCGCTCCATCACCGCGTGGAATCTCGTCCTCGACGAACACGGAAAGCCCAACGTCGGCCCCTTCTCCTGCGGCGGCGTCATCACCCTGCACAGCGGCACCAACAAGATCACCCGCAGCGGCCAGTACTGGGCCTTCGCGCACTACTCGCGCCACGTCCGGCGCGGTGCACGCGTCTTCGCCACCAATGGCCTCGGTGCTGATGGCGCAGCAGGTCCCGTCTCACACGCCGGCTTCCGCAATCCTGACGGAAGCTATGTCGTCGTTCTCGCTAACCAGGGCCCGCAGCGGCGCGTGCAGCTTGTGCTCGGCGCAAATGCGCTCGACGTCGATCTGCCCGCGGACTCTGTCCACACGCTGCAATGGTCCTGAGCGGCGCCGCTCAGTAAACTGAGCCGCCCGCCTGCGTCGAAGTCAGCGCGCCGGCATCGACATTCAGCGTGTACTGCGCCGCATCGCCTCGCCACGTCTTCACGTTGAAGGCGTGGCCGGGCTTAACCTTCAACACTTCGACATCGTGCAGCGTGAGCGGCTTGCCCGCGGCCAGCACTGCTGCCGGCTTCGTGAGCGTCACAAAGTACGCGCTGCCGTGGCCAACCACCCGCGCCGCGCCATCCGGCTCCAGCAGCACCGCGGCGCGCTGCTCCACGCCAATGCCGCGCACCTGCTTTCCATCTCCATTCAGCCGCGCCAAGAAACACCAGCAGCCTGCCCATGCGATTGCGCGTGGCAAAATGCGTGTCCGTGATCACGCCGTTCAGAATCGGGATATCGAGAAATCCATGCACCACGGTGATCTGCCGCCCAAAGGGGTCGCTCATCGCCGTCTTGCCATCAAGATTCGGATCGTCCGGCTTGTCGCCTTGCGCGGAATAGGCGTACTCGCCCAGCACCGCGAGCCCCGCGCTCGTGCCGCCAATCGGCACTCCGCGCGCAATCGCCTCGTTCACCGCCGATTGCACCGGCGTGCCCATCCAGTAGTTGATGTAATTCGCCTGGTCGCCGCCGGAGATGAAGATCGCGCTCGCCTCGCGAATCGCCTTCGCCACAAACGGATCGTTTGCCGCCGCGCGGCTCGGCAGCACGATCGTTGCCACCGAATTCACCTTGCACAGCTTCTGGATGTACGGGTTGTAATCGTCGTGGTCGGTCGCGCGCAGCACCACCAGGTCGCCTCCGCCGGCGTGCGCGCACAGCCAGCCAAAGGCCTCATCGAGATCCGTGCCGCCGCCCATCAGCGCGAATCCAGGCTTGGGCGCGCCTGCCGCATTGGCCGGGTTGCCCACGCGGTAGTAGCGGTAGGCCGCCGTCTGGCCAGGGGAGGGAAGTGCAAACGCAAAAATTGCCAGCAGCGCAGCCGCGCGCAGAAGCTGTAAATCTCTCATCCGGGTAGCTTAATTCACGACCCGAAATCAGCCCGTAACGCAGCGGGTTCCCCTTCATGCGCGTGCGGAAAAAAGCCGTGGAACCGCGGGCTATAGTTGAGCCTGGCGAATCTGGCGACCCAATTTCAAGCGTGGCAACTCAAGGTAGCAACCGAACTCGGTCCCTTGTCTGGGAAGATGATGCGCCGGTGGAGCCCCGCTTCCGCCGCGTGCAGCAGAGTGTGCCCGCTTCCGGCCGCGGTCTGCCCGGCATGCCCTTTGCAAGCAGACGATGCGGATGGCGACGACTTCGCGCCGCCGCGCAAGCGCTTCGCCGCGCCCGCCCGCCCCTGGTGGCGCCCCACCAGCACCTGGGGACGCGCCCTTCTCGCCTTCGCCGCGCTCGTCGTTGTCTCCGCCACGGCCTACGCGCTCAACGTCTGCCGCGGGTTCTTCGAGCACGATGCGCGCTTCCGCATCACCGGCACCAGCGACATTCAGGCCACCGGCCTCGGCCGAGGTAAGCCGCGCCGACATGCTGCCCGTCTTCGGCGAAGACATCGGCCGCAACATCTTCTTCGTCCCGCTCGCCGAGCGCCGCAAGCAGCTTGAGCAGATTCCCTGGGTCGAGCACGCCACGGTCATGCGCTTCCTGCCCGATCAGATTCGCGTCTCGCTCGTTGAGCGCAAGCCGGTCGCCTTCGTCCGCCACGGCCAGCAGATCGGCCTCGTCGATGCCAACGGCGTCCTGCTCACCATGCCCGCCGCCATGATGGCGCAGCATCACTACTCCTTCCCGGTGCTCACCGGCATTGACGGCGGCGACCCGCTGCCTTCGCGCAAGGCGCGCGTTGCGCTCTATCAGCGCCTCATCGGCGAACTCGATGCCGGCGGCCAGCATCTCTCCGATCAGCTCTCCGAGATCGACCTCACCGATCCTGAGGATGCCCGCGTGCTCATGCCCGAGCAGGGAACCGACATCCTCGCCCACTTCGGCGAAGATCATTTCCTCGAGCGCTATCAGCGCTACAAGAATCACATCGCCGAGTGGCGCCAGCAGTATCCGAAGCTCGCCGCCGTCGATCTGCGCTATGACCAGCAGGTCGTTCTTCAGATGCAGCGCGGCGCCGCCGCCGAACAGACCGCATCGCTCAACACCGAACTCAACGCCGACACCGGCAAGCCGGCCGCCGCCAAGCCCTCCGCTGCCGTGCCCGCTGAAATGGCGAAAGCCAGCCCCGCAAAGTCAGCCCGGTAAAGCCAGCTCCGCGAAATGCCAGCCAGGCGAAATCCAGCCCGGCGAAATCCGGCTCAGCCCCAAAGCACGCCTCCGCCAAGCCCGCCTCACACACCACGACCGCGGCCGCGAGAGGCGCGTGCCGCAAAACTGAAAGAGAAGAAGCGCGCGGAGGCAAAACGCGCCGCGCTCAACCACAAGAAGCCGAAACCCTCAGCCAAATCCCACGCCCCCGCCGGGCAGGGGCGGTGAGCAGCGAACGATGAGCGAGAGCCAGGACAACCTGATCGTCGTACTCGATATAGGCAGCGCCTCCACTCGCGTTCTGGCTGCCGATCTCAACGAGGGCGCTCTGCGCTATCGCGGTCATGGCATCGTCGAATCCGCCGGCATGCGCAAGGGGCTCATCTCCGATCTTGGACCCGCCGCCAAGGCTGTGAAAGCCGCCAACGAGCGCACCGAGTGGGTCGCGCACGTCAACATTGACCAGTGCGTTGTCGGCGTCGGCGGTCCGCACATCCGCGGCCTCAATACCAACGGAGGCTTCGATCTCGGCAGCCGCATGCGCGAGATCACGCGTGAAGATGTCCGCACCGCCATCGAGCGTGCACGCGCCGTCGAGCGCCCGCCCGATCGCGAAATTCTTCACCTGCTGCCGCGCCAGTTCATCCTCGACGATCAGCCCGGCATCTTCGACCCCGTCGGCATGGTCGGCGCGCGTCTCGAGGTTGACCTGCACATCGCCACCTGCTCCGGCAGCGCGCTGCAAAGCACCGTCACCTGCGCCAACCGCGCCGGGCTTGAAGTCACCGAGGCCGTGCTTGAATCGATCGCCGCCGCCGAAGCCACGCTTTCGGCCGATGAGCGCGAGCTCGGCGTCTGCCTGCTCGATATCGGCGCGCATTCGAGCGACCTCGTCGTCTTCTTCGAGGGCGCGGTCGCGCACACGGCGTCGGTTCCGATCGGCGGAGCGCACTTCACCAATGACCTTGCCGTCGGCATGCAGATGCCCTCGGCGCAGGCCGAGGATCTCAAGCGCCAGTTCGGCCACTGTGTTGTCACGGCCGTTCCGGTTGAGGCTGAGATCGAGATCGCTAATCCCCAGCCGCAGCGCATCGCCCTGCGCAGCCTCGCCGAGATCCTTGAGCCCCGCGCCTGCGAGCTGATGCACTATGTGCGCGAGAGCCTGCGCCAGGGCGGCGTGATCGACGCGATGGGCGCCGGCTGCGTGCTTACCGGTGGCGGCGCGCTCTTGCCCGGAATGCTCGACGTCACTGAAAGCCAGCTTCGCGTGCCGGCCCGCATCGGCATGCCGGTGCGCCTCTCCAATATGCCCGGCGAGCTCGTCACGCCCGCCTTCGCCACGCCCATCGGCATGCTCCTCTACGCACATCGCACGCGCGTCACGCGCGCCGCAGAGAACAACAGCCTGCGCGCCAAATTGCGCTCAATATTCGCAGCAAGTTTTTAGAGAAGTTAACCTGAGACGCCAAAGGAGGCCTGAGCCGCGATGAACCAGCAGCCAAACAACGAAGCCGGAGAGATGCGCATTCAGTTTCACGACGAGAGCGTGCGCGGGGCCCGCATCAAGGTCATTGGCGTCGGCGGCGGCGGCGGCAACGCCGTCAACCGCATGATCCAGGCCGGCCTTGAAGGCGTCGAGTTCATCGCCGCCAACACCGACGTGCAGGCGCTCAAGCTCTCCCACGCTCCGGTCAAGCTGCAGCTGGGCGTGCGCCTCACCTCGGGCCTCGGGGCCGGCGCCAATCCCGACGTGGGCCGCCGCGCCGCGCTTGAAGATTCCGAAAAGATCATCGAAGCTCTCGAAGGCGCGGACATGGTCTTCGTCACCGCCGGCCTCGGCGGAGGCACCGGCACCGGCGCCGCTCCCGTCATCGCCTCGCTCGCCAGCGAGATGGGCATCCTCACCGTCGCCGTCATCACGCGCCCCTTTGCCTTCGAGGGCAAGCGCCGCCTGCAGCAGGCCGAGCGCGGACTCAAGGAGCTGCTCGAAAGCGTCGACACCATGATCGTGATTCCCAACGAGAAGCTGCTCGCCGTCGCCAAAGACGCCGGCTTCTTCGAGAGTTTCCGCATCGCCGACGACGTGCTGCGCCAGGGCGTGCAGGGCATCTCCGACATCATCACCATCCCCGGCATCATCAACCGCGACTTCGCCGACGTGAAGACCACCATGGCCGGCATGGGCCACGCCGTCATGGGCACCGCGGTGCGCGCCGGCGAGAACCGCGCCATCGAAGCCGCGCAGGCCGCCATGGCCTCGCCTCTGCTCGATGCCGGCGCCATTGACGGCGCACGCGGCATCCTCATCAACATCACCGGCTCCAGCTCCCTCAAGCTCTCCGAGGTCAACGAAGCCTCCACGCTCATCCAGTCTGCCGCCCACGAAGACGCCAACATCATCTTCGGCGCCGTGCTGGACGAGCGCATGGGCGACGAGGTCAAGATCACCGTCATCGCCACCGGCTTCCGCGACCAGATGCCCGAGCGCCGCGCGCGCATGCTCAACGTCGAAGAGGCGCCGGTCATTTCCGTTCCCGTCATGGGAACTGAAAGCTGGATGCGCGACCCCGCTCCCATCGCCAGCGTCCCCGTTGTTCCGCCCCGTCCCCGCTTCCTCAGCGAAGATGAGCCCG
>CAVRAK010000007.1:0-62611 GCA_963718885.1 uncultured Acidobacteriota bacterium | reverse complement strand
CCGGCCGCCCGGCTTCAGCACGCGGAAGGTTTCGCGCAGCACCCTGTCCTTGTCGGCCGAGAGATTGATCACACAGTTGGAGATCACGACGTCGACCGAACTATCGGGCAGGGGAATATTCTCAATCTCGCCTTTCAGAAACTCAACATTCTCGACGCCCGCCTGCCGCTGGTTTTCGCGGGCCAGCGCAAGCATGTCATCGGTCATGTCGAGCCCGTAGGCCTTGCCGGCCGGCCCAACCCGGCGAGCTGAAAGCAATACGTCGATTCCGCCACCTGAGCCGAGATCGAGAACCACTTCTCCGGGCTTCAATTCGATCAGGGCGGTCGGATTACCGCACCCAAGCGAAGCCTGTACGGCTTTCTCGGGAATCAATGCCTTGTCGCCGGCGCTATAAAGGTTCGTTGTGATCGGATCGCAGCAGCGCAACCCCGGGTCGCAACAGGCCTGCACGCTGCCCGACTCCGCAACCGACCGGGCGACGCTGCCGTACTTCTGTTTCACTTCTTCCTTCACCTCAGCTGCGGTATCCATTCGACCCCTCCTTCGAGCACGCTATTCGTATACGCCAAGACGAATGTATTCTCCTTCCATCATATCTGTCAATGCGTATATAATTGCTTTGATCATGACCCGCTTCGACCTGACCCCTCTCTTTGCCGCTCTGGCTGACCGCACCCGCCTGCGTCTGCTCAATCTCATGAGTGGCCGGGAAGTCTGCGTCTGTTACTTCGTCGAAATTCTCAAGCAGAGCCAGCCGAAGATTTCCCGGCATCTGGCCTATCTGCGCAGAGCGGGCATCGTCTCCGCGCGGCGCGAAGGCAAGTGGATGCACTACAGCATCGAGCGGCCCGCCGACGCTGGCGCGGCTGCAATTCTCGATGCCACACTCCAATCTTTCGGCGCCGACCGGGAGATGCTGGCCGACCGGTTGAGGCTCGATAAGGCATGCTGCGAGCCGCGGCGGTTCGTCACCTTGCACGGAGCCCCAATCCCTGCTGAGCTTTAACGGCGGATCATGCAGGGCGGCGCGCTGGTGGAACAGGCCCGTGCCAAGCTGGGTGCGCCCTGAGGGGAGAGACTCAAACCCCGTCCCCAACCGGACCACGCCAAAGCCGGGAAAATCGTACAATAGAACGCATGCGCCGGTGTGTTTTTGTGTTTTTTGGACTGCTGTTTTTCTGCTGCGGGATGCGCGCGCGTGCCCAGGCCTTCGATCTGGCCGGTCCCAAGGTGGATGTGCATGTAAAGAGAGGGAATGTCACCCTGCCGATTGGCCAGGTGCCTAACCTGCAGGCAGGCGACCGGCTGTGGATTCACCCGGATTTTCCGCCCAGCCAGTCGGCCCGCTACATCCTCATTGTGACGTTCCTGCGCGGAGCGACGAACCCGCCGCCGAATGAGTGGTTTACCAAGGTAGAGACGTGGTCGAAGCAGGCCCGCGAAGAGGGCGTGTTTGTGACCGTGCCGGAGGAGGCGCAGCAGGCGCTGCTGTTTCTTGCGCCGGAGACGGGCGGCGACTTCACCACGCTGAGGAACGCGGTGCGGGGACGCCCCGGAACGTTTGTGCGCTCGGCGCAGGACCTGCAGGCGGCGAGCTGGGATCGCATGCGGCTCAATGCGTACCTGGCCGAGGTGAAGACCACTTCGCAGACCGACCCAATGTCGCTGAAGGAGCGCGCGGAGGTGACGGCGCGCAGTCTGGGCATCAAGGTCAACCAGAATTGTTTTGACAAGCCGCAGGATCAGCAGGCGCTGTGCCTTTCGCAGCACACCGAAGGCCTGGTGATGGATGACGCCAATGCGCAGGCACGCATGGTGCAGCTCGATGGGCGGAGACGCCGGCAACATCATGGCTGAGCTCAGCACCACGACGATGGCCGGGGGCGGCGCCTACAGCCCGTATGTGGGCGCGATTGTGGATACGGCGCGGCTGCTGGCTTCGCTGCACACGGCGCATTATCAGTACATTCCGGCGCTGGCTCTTTCAGCCGAAGACACGCTGAATCTTCGCCTCAATGTGGCGCCGTCGTTCCGCGATCCCAAGTCGGTGGTGGTTGTTGCGCTGCCGCCGGTGGGCCCGGCGGTGATGCCGCCGCTGCGCCCGGTGGACCCGAACGACAGCTTCTGCGCGCAGGCGCCGGAGCTGGTGCTGCCGGCCGAGGGCGCTCCACTGGCGCTGGCGACGCAGCTTGCCTATGACCTGGTGCTGCGGGTGCAGACAAAGAAGGGCACGGTGGACCTGCCGCTGACGGCGGACCCAGCCGCGGGCGGATTGCGGCTGCGCAAGACGGCGCCGCATTTTGACGACGCAGAAGTGACGGGCGTGGTTCGCGGCAAATGGGGCTTCGATAACTGGATCGGGCCGAGCTACACGCTGCACTCGGCGCAGCCGGACCAGTGGAAGCTGGCGGCGAGCGACCAGTCTGCCCTGGTGGTGGGACGCGACGATACGGTGCACATGGAAGGCGGCAGCAGCCAGTGCGTGAACAAGGTGGAGCTTTGTTTCCGCATCAGGGAAGCAAGCTGCCGGTGACCTGGAAGTTTCCCAAGCCGAATACGCTGGCGGCGACGCTGCCGCTGGCGAATGTGACGCCGGGGCCGGTGAAGGTGGAGATCCACCAGTATGGAATGGACAAGCCTGACACGCTGACGCTGAACACGTATGCAGAGGCGGCGTCGCTCGACAGGCTCTCGCTGAGCGCAGGCGATGCAGAAGCGGTGTTGACCGGCACTCGGCTCGATGAGGTGGCGAAGGCGTCGCTCGAGGGCGTGAAGTGGTCGCCGGGCGCGCTGAGCCGCGTGCAGGATGTGGATCACCTGACGATGAATGCCGAAGGCTCAACAGAGAAGCTGGAGCCGGGCAAGCACTACTTTGCCGAGGTTGTGCTGCGCGATGGCCGGGAGCTGAAGGCGCATGTCTCGGTGGATCCGCCGCGGCCGCAGATCACGCTGCTGAGCAAGGGCTCGCAGGAGGATGCCGCGGATACGGCGGCGCCGGTGCGGCTGGGCAGTCTCGATGATCTGCCGGTGGACCGGAGGCTGGTCTTCTTTCTGAAATCGAAGGCAGCCGGCGAATTTTCGGCGCAGCGAGAAGTTTGAAGTGGCGTCGGTCGATGGCAGTTTCAAGACGGAGCTTTCGTTTTCAGACGGAAGCCTGATGCTGGAAGACGCGACGACTGCGATGGGCGTGATTGAGCCGCTGGCGCGCTTCGGGCCTTCGGCATTCGGGCCAATTCAGGTGCGTGCGGTTTCAGCCGAAGGCGTGGCGGGCGACTGGCTTCCGCTGGGGACGCTGGTGCGCATCCCGGGCTACAAGGAGCTGCGCTGCCCGCGCGCGACGTCGAAGCCCTGCACGCTTTCGGGCAGCAATCTTTTTCTCACATCGGCGGTGGCCTCGACGCCGGCATTCGACAATGCGACGGGCGTACCCCCGGATTTTACGGGCCTGCAACTGATGGTGCCGCATCCGACCGATGGAGTGCTCTACGTGAAACTGCGCGACGACCCGGCAACAGTGCAGATGATGACTCTGCCGGTGACACCGCAGAGCGTTGCGTCGAGGACGCCGCCCCTGCCGTCTGAAGCTGTGCCTGCTTCGGCGCCGTCTTCGGCGAGCGAGACTCCGGCCTCGGATCAGGCAGCGCCTCCGACGACGCCGACGGCTTCGCCAACGGAGCCGGCAGCGGCGCCCCAGGCGGCTCCGCCCGCAACAGCGCCGCAGTCTCTGGCGCAGCCCGTGCGCTCGCCGGCTGCGGCTTCGCACACACAAGGCTAAGATGGCGGCTGCCGATTTCTCGCGCTCGGGAACGGCGTTAGACGGTTGCCTTTGCGGCGCCGGTGGAGATGCCTCCATCGACGAGCAGCGTCTGGCCGGTGACGTAGCGGCTTGATTCCGACGCGAGAAAGACGATGGCGCCGTCGAGATCGTCAGGACGGCCGGGCCGCTTCACGGGGATGCGATCGGTGATGTAGTCGACCCACGCGGCGTTCTGGTAGAGCACTTCATTCTGCTTGGTCTTGAACCAGCCGGGGGCGAGGCAGTTGACCGTGACACCCTTGCTGCCCCAGTCGTCGGCGAGGCTCATGGTGAGCTGGCGAATGCCGCCGCGGCTTGCCCCGTAGGGCGCGAGACCCGCGTAGCCGGCGACGCTGGTGACCGAGCCGATGTTGATGATGCGTCCGTAGCCGCGCTGGATCATGCCGCGCGCGACGGCCTGCGCGACGAAGAAGGCTCCGCGCAGGTTGGTGTCGAGGATGGTGTTCCAGTCGTCCCAGGTGACATCGAGCGCGGGCTTGCGGATATTGCAGCCGGCGTTGTTGACGAGGATGTCGATTTTGCCGTAGTGGTCTTCAATTTGCGCGATGGCGTTTTGAATGCTGGAGTGGTCGCGCACGTCGAGCGCGGCGCAGAATGCCTGGCGGCCGAGCGAATGAATCTCCTTTGCGAAGTCAGAGAGCGTGTCGATTTCGCGGCTGGTGATGGCGAGGTCCGCGCCGGCGCGCGCAAGGGCGCGTGAAAAGTATTGGCCGAGGCCGCGGCTGCCGCCGGTGACGAGGGCGACCCTTCCTGACAAGTCAAAGAGCGGATTCTCCATGGGAATTTTTCCTCAGGGTTCAAGCACAACTTTGAGCAGGCCGGGCTCGCGGCTGTAGAGACGTTCGAACCACGAGATGCCTTCTTCGAGCGGCGCGACGGCGGTGATGAGCGGCTCGACGGAGATTGCGCCGCGGGCCATGAGATCGATGCAAGCGGGATATTCTCCGCAGGAAGCGCAGGAGCCCTGCAGGCGAATCTGCCGGGTAACAACGGACTGCAGGCCGATTTCGACGGTGGGTGCCACGTTGCCGACGAGAGTGACGGCGCCGCCTTTGCGCACGCTGTCGATGGCGAGCGTCACCGCGGGCGTGATGCCGACGCATTCCATGGCAACGTCTGCGCCGCGGCCTGCGGTGTGTTCCAGAATCTGCTGGATCACGTCGGCGCTGCGCGAGTTGAAGGTGTGAGTGGCGCCCAGTTTGCTGGCAAGCGCGAGGCGGGAGTCGTCCACATCGAGCACGAAGACGCGGCCGGCACCGGCAAGGCGCACCGCCTGCAGGGTGAGAAGGCCGATCATGCCGGCGCCGATGACGACCGCGGTGTCATCGAGTGCGATGGGCGTGAGCGCGGTGGCGTGCACTGCGACGGAGACGGCTTCAATCAGCGCGGCATGCGCGAAGGGCATGTTGTCGGGCAGTCGATAGGCAATGCGGGCGGGCACGGTGGTGAACTCCGCGAAGGCGCCCATGCGGCGAAAGAGCGGCGTGGAGACGCCGACGACCTCGCGGTTATCGCAGAGGTTGACGAGCCCGCGCTGGCAGTAGAAGCAGCGGCCGCAGTAAACGGTGGAGTCGAAGGTGACGCGGTCGCCGGGACGGAAGGCGGTGACGCCGCTGCCGACGGCTTCAACGATGCCCGCAGCCTCATGGCCCATGACCAGCGGAGGGATGCGGCGGCCGGTGCTGCCGTCGTAACCGTGAACATCGCTGCCGCAGATGCCGCAGGCCTTGACGCGAATGAGCAGTTCATCGTCCGCGGGATGCGGCACGGGCAGATCCTGCAGGGAGAGCTCTTTATAGGAAGAGAGGACAAGGGCTTTCATGAGTTTTCCACGCGCAATTCATTGTACGCATTGAGGACTACGAAACGGCGGCATGCTTCGCCGGCTTGCGCACTTGTTCCGGTTCGATGCGGCCGAGCAGAAAGATATAGGCCGCGATGCCAACGAAAAGGTAGGCAGCGGCGACGCCAAAGGCCCACGCGAATGAGTGCGTGGCAGCGAAGATATAGCCGGTGATGATGGGCGCGGCGATGCCCGAGATCTGGTTTGAAAAGTTGAGAATGCCGCCGACGCGGCCCACGTTGTTCCTGGCGGCGATCAGCGAGGGAATCGACCAGCCGACTGGCGCGGCTGCGGAGAGGCCGCCGATCGAGACGCTGATCCAGAGAAGAGCCTGCTGCGCCGTGGTGGCGCGGGCGGCGCCGAGGATGCCGAGGCCGAAGGCCGTGCCGGTGATGAGAACGACCTGGCGCACGCGGCTTGCGTCGTAGCCGCGGCGGATCAGCGTGTCCACGAGCCAGCCGCCGATGGCGAGATCGGCAAAGGTAGCCACGAGCCACGGCATGCTGGTGTAGAGAAACGAGTGGTAGAGGTCGATGTGCAAAGCGAGCGAGAGATAGCTGGGCAGCCACGTCAGCAGCAGGTAGAAGACGTAGTTATAGGAGCCGAAGCCGATGGAGAGGCCGATGACTTTCTTGCGCTCGAGCAAAAAGCCGAGCGACTCAGGCTCTGCCGTGGCGGTGGTTTCGGAGGGAGGCGGCTCGGCTGCTGCGGTGATGGCGTGCTTTTCCTCTTCGGTGAGCGAAGGGTCATCGGCGGGGTCGCGATAGAGCTTCCAGAAGAGAAAGAAGTAAAGCAGACTGATCAGTCCGGTAAGCGCGAAGCTGAGCCGCCAGCCAACGCGCAGCAAAATGACGCCAAGCAGGGGAACGCCGATGGCGGAGGCAAACTTGGCGGCGGCGTCGAAGATGGAGGTGGCGAATCCGCGCTCGCGCGAGGGAAACCACAGGCCGACAGCCTTGGCGTTCGCGGGAAACGTGGGAGCCTCGCCGACGCCAAGCAGAAAGCGGGCTGCGAAGAGGCTGGGAATGCCGGGTGCGAGGGCGGCGCTAAAGGAGGCCATGCTCCAGATAAAGGTGCTGACGCGGCCGACGCGGCGCACGCCGAACTTATCGAGCAGCACGCCGATGGGGAGCTGGCAGAAGGCGTAGGTCCAGTTATAGGCGCCGGAGAGATAGCCGAAAAGTATGTTCGAGATGCCGAAGGCGGCGATGAGCGACTCGTGCGAAACGGAGAGATTAACGCGATCGAAGTAGTTGACGAGAACGCCGAGGCCAAGAAGCCACGCGATCTGCCAACTGCGCCGGGAGGGCCTCGCGTCTTCGCTCATTCGGGGCGGTTCCCGGCGGGCAGGTTTTGCAGATCGATGCCGAGCTGCTGGCACTTCTTGTAGAGGTGGCTGCGCTCGAGGCCCAGAGCTTTCGCCGTCTCGGTAATGTTGCGGCCGTGGCGGTCGATTTCGGCGAGGACGGTAGCGCGCTCGAAGGCGAGCACGCGTTGCGCGAGCGGTCCGGTTGCATCCGGCCTTCCGCTGCGCGCGGTTGCGGTTCGTGAGTTGGCGGAAGGCAGCGCGAGGCGAACAGCGGCGGCGTCCACCTCGGCATCGGCGAGAAGAAGCAGACGTTCGACGATGTTGCGCAGCTCGCGAATGTTGCCGGGCCACGTGTAGCCCTTGAGAGCGTCGATGGCGTCGGCGGTGAAGGGCACGGGCTTCCAGGCATTTTGCGCGCAGACCTGGCGGGCAAAGTGTTCGACGAGGGCCGGCAGATCTTCGCGGCGTTCGCGCAGCGGAGGCAGTTCAACAGGGAAGACGACGACGCGATGGTAGAGATCGCGGCGAAAGGCTCCGGATTCGACAAGTTGCTCGAGATTGCGGTGGGTGGCAACGATGACGCGGACGTCGACGGCGGTGGGCTTGTCTGCGCCGATGCGCTCCACTTCGCCCTCTTCAAGCACGCGCAGCAGCTTGGCCTGCATGGCGGTGGGCATGTCGCCGATCTCATCGAGAAAGAGCGTGCCGCGATGCGCCTGCTCAAACTTGCCGATGTGCCGTTGCGCGGCGCCGGTGAAGGAGCCTTTCTCGTGGCCGAAGAGTTCGCTTTCGATGAGCTCGGCAGGGACGGCGGCGCAGTTGAGAGTGACGAAGGGACCGCCGGCGCGGGGACTCTTCTCGTGCAGGGTGCGGGCGACGAGCTCCTTGCCCGTGCCGGTTTCGCCGTAGATGCAGACGCGCGATTCGCTGGCTGCGACGCGCTCGATGCGCGCCATGACGCGATGCATCGTATCGCCGGAGAAGACGAGCGTGTGCTTGCCGACGCGGGTGCGCAGGTCGCGATTCTCGGCTTCAAGGCGGGTGAGCTTGAGCGCGTTTTCGACCGTGACGAGAAGTTTTTCTGTAGCGAGAGGCTTCTCGAGAAAATCGAGCGCGCCGAGGCGCGTGGCGCGCACGGCCATTTCGATGTGCGCCTGGCCACTCATCATCACGACGGGCGCGGTGACGCCGGCGGCTTTGAGATCTTCGAGGAGCATAAGGCCATCGCGGCGGGGCATCACGACGTCGCTGAGGATGAGGTCGAAGGGCTGAGCCCTGGCGAGCTCCAGCGCGCGCGCAGCATTGTCGCAGACGACGGCTTCGTGGCCGGCGAGGCGAAAGGCGCGCGCCAGCGAGGCGAGGGTGTTGGCCTCGTCGTCGACGATGAGGATGTTGGCCTTGGCGCTCATGCGTTTGCTCGCGGCAGCGTAATGATAAATGCTGCGCCGCCACTCGCGGGGCTTTCGACAGCGATGGTGCCGGCGTGGTCGGCGACGATCGACTGAACGATGGCGAGGCCGAGTCCGGTGCCGAGCTGCTTGGTGGTGTAGTAGGGCGTGAAGAGGCGCTCGCATTCTTCGGGCGTGAGGCCTCCGCCGGTGTCGGCGATGCGCATCTCGATGCGATCGGCTCGGGGCGCGGCAGCGAGGGTGAGCGTGCCGCCGTCGGGCATGGCGTCCATCGCGTTGAGCACCAGATTCGAGAGCGCACGATGCAGCAGCTCGGGATCGGCCATCAGCGGCATGGGCTCGGAAGCGAGGTCGAGCACGAAGCGAATCTTCGCCTGCTGCGCGGCGCCAGTATCGTAGAGGGCGCGCACGCGGGTCAGCGCATCTTTTGCGTCGATGGGCTCGAGCTGGGGGCGCGGCATGCGGCTGAAGTCGCTGAAGCGGCCGATGATGGTTTTCAGGTTGGCGATTTCCATGGCGAGGGTCTGCGTGCCTTCGCGAAAGACTTCGTCGAACTCCGCCGGGGAGAGCGCGCGGGCGCGAACCATGTTTTCGACGGTGAGCTGCAATGGGAAGAGGGGATTCTTGAGCTCGTGGGCGAGGCGCCGGGCAAGTTCGCGCCATGCGGCCACGCGCTCGGTCTGCACAAGCTGCTCGCGCTGCGATGTGAGCTGTGCGGTCATGTGGTTGAAGCTGTGGGCAAGCACGCTCACTTCGTCGTGGCCCTCTTCGGGCACCTGCGTGTCCCAGTCGCCGGCGGCGACCTGCTCGGCGGCGCGCGCGAGGGCTTCGATGGGCCGCGAGACACGCGCGGCGATCCAGAGGCTGAAGGCGATGGAGAGCAGAATGCCCGCGGAGGCGACGCCGTAGGCAATGGTCGCGGATGTGCTGCTGCGCCGCCACCATGCCGCTGCGCGAGAGGGCGACGGTGAGCACCGCAAGTACATTGCCGCCGGGATCTTTGAGAGGAATCGCGGTGACGTTGACGCTGTCTTCGCGGCGGTCGCTCAGATAGAGGATGCCGCTCGTCTGCCGGCCAGACTGGCGAGCCGCGTCGATGAGCGCGCGATAATGTTCGGCGCCCGGCACGTCGCCATTTGCGCCGATCAAATGCCTGGGGTCGAAGGTGACAGAGGAAGATTCGGTGCCCGTGCCGGTGGGTCCGTCGCTGTAGAGGCCGATCTGCATGCCGGGAGCAACGGGCAGATCGGAAAGAAATCCCTGGTCGAGTCGTTTGCCGCCGATGAGCACGACCGCAGGCTGCGTGCCGCGGATGGGGCGAACGGCGAAGAGGCCAAGCGCTGTTGTGCCGTCGGGCAGTTCTTCGCGCTTGAGAAAGGCGGACTGCGCGGTTTGTGCTGCGGCAGGCTCGGCGTAACCGAAGCGCGCCGGCCACTGTGCCGAGCTGATGACGTTGCCATCGGGCCCGACGATTTCAAGAAAGTCGAGCTGCGCGGCCTGGGCCATGGTCTGCGCTTCGTTGAGGTAAGGCGCGGAGTCGCCGGATTGCACAACCTCAAAAGCCATGGCGCGCGCGCTGTCGCCGGAGGCGATGCCCTCGACGGCGGCGGCAACTTCAGCGGAGCGGTGCTGGAACTCGCGCTGGAACTGGCTGACAAAGAGCGCGGTCTCCTGCTGGTCGCGCTGCTCGAAGACATGGCGCATGCGGATGAGGACGGTCCACGCAACGGCAGCGACGGCTGCCGCGACGGTGAGGGAGAAGAGCAGAAGCAGCTTCTGGCGCAGGCTCATGGCGCGTCCTCAAGTGAGACCGAAGCGAGATCGGGCGCTCCGCCGGCATTGAAATGCAGATCGCGGACGCGCGCGCCGATGGCCCAGGCGCGGGGCAGGTCGAGAAGCGGGACGACGGTGTGGCGGGCAAGAAAATCGCGCTCAGTCTTGTAGAGCGCCGCGGGAGTTTGCGCGATGACGGGGTCGCTCTGCCCGAAGAGGCGCAGCAGGGATTCGAGCGTTGCTGCGTTGCCGGCGTCTGCGATGGGAACGGTGCGCAGAGTGAGCTGCGCCTGCGTGCCGGGTGCCGACGAGACCTGCACGGCGAAGCCTGCTTCGTGCAGGTTAAGCGCGATGCGCTGCGCGGCAAGCTGGATGGCGCTGCCGCCGCTGACGGCCAGAGTGAGCGCGGAGCTGCGAGTCCGCCGCGAAGCTCATGCGCCTTGTTGAGGTCGCGTTCCGTGGGGAAGAGAAATGCGTAGCCCGAGAGCGACTGCGGCAGCAGGGCAGCGGTGATCTCGCCCTGCTTCTGGAAGATGACGTTGTGCAGCGCGCTACGGTCGATGGCCTGCGCAATGGCCGCGCGCAGCATGGGATTTGCGAGCGCCCCGGCATCGGAGACTTCGAGTGCGAGCAGCGTGACCGCCGGCGAGAGGGCGAGGGTGAGGCGCTGCTGCTGCGCCTGGCGAATCTGCTCGGCGGGGACTTCGACCAGATCGGCGCGGCCCATGCCGAGGTCGAGCCATTGATCGCGCACGGAGCGATGAACGCGTATCTCGATGGCGTCGACAAACGGCCGGCCCTGCCAGCAGGCGTCACTCGCGGTGAGCGTGAGCACGCTATTGCTGAAGCCGGCGACGGTGAAGGGTCCTGTGCCCGTGTTGCCGGCGGGCGTTTTGCCGTCGGCGGTGATGGTGAGCGCGATGAGGAACTGGTCGTCTGCAAGCAGCGCAGGCAGGTTGGGCATGGGGTTGTCGCTGGTGAAGACGACAGAAGAGCCGACAGCGCGGACCGCAGTCCACGGGCAGTTCGATGGGCAGGCCGCGTTGAGCGAGGCGACGACGGCGACGGACGTCAGCGGCGAGCCGTCGTGAAAATGCACGCCGGGGCGCAGGCGGAATTGCCAGCGATGATCGCTGCCGTCGGAGTCCCACTGCGTAGCAAGCGCGGGGCGGACGATGCCGTTGTTGTCGAGGACGGTGAGGCCATCGAGAACGAGGCGGCGGGCGATGCCATCGGGCCGCTGCCAGGGCTCGCCTTCGATCTCCACGCGCAGCGTGCCGCCGTAATGAGGCCGCGTGCGGGCTATAGCCGGCACAGCCAGCGTTGCAAGCAGCAGACTAATTGCAAGTCGCCGTAACACGGTCCACCTCGTATTGGTCTGTGCCTGTCTTAACGATGGCGAGAAGGCTCTTTCCGTCGGCAGCTGTTGAGAGCGCGAGCACGGTTCCGCTCATGGCAAGCGGGGGGCTGGCGGGCACGGCTTCGAGCGCGGGCAGTTCGTACGCGCGAAGGCTGTCGCTGGCTGCTTCGCCTGAGCCGGAGGCAATGACTTGTGCGCCTGCGCCGCAGCCCGAATCGAGCGCGGCAAAATCGCTGCCCCAGTCGCGGGTTCCGGCGATGGGTTTGAGCGTGTTGTTATCGACAAGCTGCACCTTGCCGTCGACGCCGTTGATCAGCATGGCGACGCCGCCGGCGGGGCGCGGGACGAGCGCGGCGGAATAGAAGGGCGGAAGATCGACGGGAAGACTCGGCGCTACCACGCCGGTGAAGTAGTTGCGGCCCGCGTTATAAAAGGCCTTGAGCGCAGATGCGGCGCCGGCATTGTTCTCAAGAATCGGCCAGGGATCGTCGCTGTCGTGGCAATGGACCTCCCAGCCGGCGGTGCCGGGGGTGATGGCGTAGTTTCCGGTGCACGATGTGCCGGCAAGCCACGCTTCGAAGCCGGTTCCGGTGGCGGTTGGAACAAGCATGCCGCGCGGATCGCGGGGCAGGGACCGTCGCTGAGGTGTGCTGATGTGCTCGACCAGGCGCCAGCTCTGTGGAGTCTTTGCGTAGATCGCGACATCTTCAGGGCCGAGCGTGACGAGACCGCCGGGTATTTCGAGCGCGCTGAGGACAGGGTCGGGCGGCGTGGCGATGAGCTGGCGGTGCAGCGTGATGCCGGCAGCAGGCGCTGCAGGCCGCGGCTGATCGCGATCGACGATGCACCATGGCGACCTGGGTCTCCTTGCCCTCGACGATTTCGGCGATCCAGAGGCGCTCGCTTGCGTTTTCGCTCAGCGTGATGCGCAGAGCGTTGGCGCTGTCGTCGCCGGCGCTCACGATGCCGTGGGCTTTCAGGTCCTGCTCGAGCAGGATCTGAATGGCGGGCAACTGATCGGCGGGGATGGTGGAGAGGTTGCGCAGGGTGAAGCGAACCTGGCCCGGACCGAGGATGGCGGAGACCTGGTCGGCGAGCGCGGCAGCGGGCTGCGCCCAGCGCGACGGCGCCTGGGCCACGGCTGACAATGCTGCAAGGAGCACGGGAATCGAGAGCAGCCTGATCAGCTTCATTGCATCTTTCTGCGCATTGCTGTTTGCGCGGATTATATCGTTTTTGCGCGCGCCGCCGGACCAGAGTGTCGCAACCCAAAGTCACCGTTGCTTTGCGATCGGGACGGCGCGAGGAGCGGGTTGTCGACGATGTGCACGACTTCGTTGGCGCGTTCAGGTATGCCCCTGCGGGGAGCGAGGTTGCGCTCCCGCGCAGGAGGGTTTGCGGCTCTCAGTGGCCCGCTTTGGTTGAAGGTTCGTCTTCGCTGTCCATCTCCTGCTTGATGACAGGGGCATTGGCCATGCTTTTGAAGACGTCGTTGGCGAAGAAGAATTTGCCATCCGACGGGACCATGACGACCTGGATCTTGTCGGAGAGGCGCTCGGCAATGATCTTGTTGATGAGCAGAGGTGACTTGTTGAGGAGCTCGGCCTCGCTCTTCATGCGGTCGGCGTTGGCCGCGGCGATGAGCTTGATGCGGCTGGCTTCGGCGTCGGCGAGCAGGTTGCGGCGCTGCAGCTCGGCCTTGCTGTCGATGACCTTGGCTTCGGCGTCGGCTTCGGCGTTCTGGATGGTGGCCTCTTTGCGCGCTTCGGCTTCGAGCTTGCTCTGCTCGATCTGCTTCTGCTTGAGCGGCAGGGTGTACTGCATGGCATCGGCTTCGCCCTTGGCTTCAACCACGCGGGATTGCGCGTCGGCTTCGGCGAGCTTGACCTTCCGCGCCTTTTCGGCTTCGGCCTGCAGTTCGGCGATCTTCACCTGCTTCTGCTGGATGTCGGTCATCACGCCGAGCTGATCGTCCTCCTGCTCTTTCAACAGCAGGCCTTCAAGGCCCCGGGCGTATTCATCGGGCAACTGGATCTCGGAGAGCATGACCTCTTCGACGACGATGCCGTCCGCGGCAAGCTTGCGCGTGATCACGGCGGCGGCTTTGGCGCGGACTTCTTCGCGCTTTGACGAGAAGATTTCGCGCACGGTGTACTGCGGGGCGAGCTCGCGCCAGGCGCTCGCGACGACGGGCGGAACGAGCTCCTTGTCCGCCGGCTGCGGCAGGCGCGTCTGCGCGCTGGCCAGCTTGTTGGGGTCGAGGCGGTAGCGCACGGTGACGCCGAGGCCGATGCTGAGGCCCTCGCGCGATTGCACGTCAAACGCAGTCTTTGGCGGCCCGGTCTTTGTGCCCGGCTGGGTGAAGCCGGCGGTGAAGAGATGGTCGCGCAGGTCGAAGAGCTGGACGCTGTCAACGAGCGGCGTGATGAAGTGAACGCCGGGATAGAGCGTGCCGGGCAGTGTGCCGCCGACCTGGCTGACGATGACGCCGCCCATGCCGCTGGGCACCACGACGATGCTCTGCGCAAGCAGCAGCGGCACGCAGGCGGCGAGGGCGAGCGCAACGGGCCTGCGCCAGGGCAGCGGCTCCGGTTCCTCATCCCACGCAGGAAGAGCCATCTTTGCGGCTTCTCCGGTTTCATCTGGAGCGGGTTTGCGGATCTTGGCCTGCAGGCGCAGCCACAAGGCGTGGAGTGGAATGCCGATCGCGACAGCCAGCAACAGCGCTCCCGCGAGGTTGAGCAACAGCTTCAGTGCGAGCATTTGCGGCCTCTCTTCAGTTGGTTGTGCTCTCTTCG
This sequence comes from uncultured Acidobacteriota bacterium, assembly GCA_963718885.1. Classification (GTDB taxonomy): domain Bacteria; phylum Acidobacteriota; class Terriglobia; order Terriglobales; family Acidobacteriaceae; genus Telmatobacter. The sequence continues at coordinate 48,299 of CAVRAK010000007.1, read as the reverse complement.
TTGCCCGGTTCCCGGCCGTGGAGCGAGCAGCAGCCGGACCAGTCCGCCAAACGTCAGCTCTTCGAGCAGCAGTGCCGCGGCTACCGGCAGCAGCATTGCACCCAGACCTCCCATTGCGTCGGCAAGCAGATTCATCGAGGTCTCTTTCTCTTAGCGCGTGCCGGCAACCGGCAGCGTGGCGAGCGGCGTTTCCTGCGCAGTCAACAGAGGCTGCGGCGCGGCGCCGGCGGGCAGAGCATTGGGGCCGTCGCCAAAGATGCGCGCGGTTTCCTGGTTGCGTTGGCCGATGAGCTCGACGGTGTCGCCGACAGAAACCAGCGGGTAGAGCTCCTCGAGGTCGGCCTTCGCCATGCGGATGCACCCGTGCGAGGAAGCCTTGCCGATCGAGTGCGGCTGGTTGGTCCCGTGGATTCCATAGCCGCGGATGCTGAGGCCCATCCAGCGCGAGCCGACGGGGTTGTGCGGTCCCGGGGGAAGCGTGATGCCGTCGTGCGCGTAGCTGGGATTTTTGACGCGGCGCGCGATCGAGAAGGTGCCGACCGGGCTGGGCGTGGAGGCCTTGCCGACGGCGACGGTGTAAACCTTGACGATCTGCCCGTCTTCAAGAAGGGCCAGCTTGCGGTCCTCAAGGCTCACCACGATTGTGCGTTTTACCGGCGCCTGCTGCGCCAGCGCCTGCACTGCGAGAAGCACCACCACCGCCGCTACCATCGCCAACCTGCTGAGGATTACTGCTTTCATTTCGAGCCCCCCGCGCTGCCATCGACTACCTGTGCCCGGAGAAAGTGCAGGCGGTGTGCCAAAGGGAGGTTATTGAAAAATAAAGCCTTGCGCCAATCCGGGGTGTGTCAGGACTGACACGGTGTGGGTGAACTGACACAGACGTGCACAACTGTCCAATCTTTCGGCAGGACGCGTCGAAAAGAGGTGGGGCAATCGCGTTCGTGTTGGGTTCGGGATCAGCGCGAGGACTTGCGGCGGGCGGCGCGAGGCCAGTACTGAAACTCTTCGACGAAGAGCTCGCCGGTGAGGTCGGCGACGCGGCTGTGCAGGCGCGCCTGCGCATCGGCGATGGCGTGGTTGTAGATGGCGGGCCCGATCTCTTCGAGGAAGTAGTTCAGTAAGAGGCCGGCAGGCAGTTCGCCGATGGGCTCGCTGAGATTCTCGTCGAAGTAACGGCGGATGGATGCGATGGCCTCGGTGCGTGTTTGCTTCGAGAGTTCGATGGTCATGATTCGGTTCCCACAAAAGAGCTTACCTGCGGAGGCAGGCGGCGCAATTGCGGTGCCGAAAAATTATGCAGAATCTTTCGGCGACATCTCTGCACGGTTGGATATACACTGCATTCCCGCGGCGAGAAGGCGAGGCGGGCGAGGCTTAATCGTGCGGCTGTTTTGTGCCGCGGAGGAGGGGCGATGCGGATTGATGACAGGATTGGACTGGTGCTGAAGGGGAAGACGCAGAAGAAGATTCTCGCGATTGCGCCGGATCATTCAGTCTATGAAGCGCTTGAGCTGATGGCGCGCTACGACGTGGGCGCGCTGATGGTCCTCTCCGACGATCGGCTGCTGGGCATCCTCTCTGAGCGGGACTATGCGCGCAAATGCGCGCTGCTGGGGCATACCTCGAAGGAAACCCGCGTGGCCGAGATCATGACGAGCCCGGTGCACGCGGTGAGCCCGCAGCACACGGTGGATGAGTGCATGGCGCTGATGACGCAGCATCACTTCCGCCACCTGCCGGTGCTGGAAAACGAGATGGTGGTGGGGCTGGTGTCGATCGGCGACCTGGTGCGGTGGGTGATCTCCGGGCAGGAGCACGCGATCCAGGCGCTCGAGGGCTACATCACGGGAGCCTATCCCGCCTAGGTCGATACACCCTAGACCACGGCGCTACTCGTGGAAGCCAGGCAGCTCGACGCGCTTCGCGATGTGATCGCGGATCCAGTGAGCGTCCCACCATTCCTTGGGGTCGATCTGCACGCCATCGAGCTGCATGGCGAAGTGGATGTGGTCGCCGCCGGCCATGCCCGTCATGCCGCTGAGGCCCATGACCTGCCCGCGCTTGACTATGTCGCCCACGTGCACGTTGATCTGGCTGAGATGGCCGTAGATGGTCTGCAGGCCATAACCGTGATCGACGACGATGCAGTTGCCGTAGATGCCGAGCGGCGCCGCGTACACGATGCGGCCGTCATTGGATGCTTCTACGCCGACGTGCTGCGTTGAGGCGAGATCGTAGCCGAGATGCACCTGCTGGTCAATCTTCTTGCCCTGGTAGAAGTAGCTGCGCAGATCGGCGAACGAGGCCTCGGCCTGCGCGTGCGACTGGCGCGCGAAGGGCTGCGACCAGAGAAAGTGGTCCGCGGTTTTGAAGCGCAGATCAGAGAGCGTCTTGTTGTTGGCGCGGCGCATCTCGCTGTTGATCTTCACGAAGCGCGCAACGGGGTCGCCTGAGCCGTTGGGATCAAGCTCGTTGACGACCTTGTTCAGGAAAGCGTCGCTGATCTGCAGGTCATGCTTGGTGTAGCGGGGCTGCTCCTTTTTGGGGAACTGGTAGACGAGCGGACTGGTGGCGTCGGTTCCGGTGCCGTTTGCGGCGAAGGCCACCGGTGCGGTGTCAGGCGGCATGTTCCACGCGAAGGCGAAAAGCGAAAAGTAGCCGGGCTTGCCGCCGGGCATGGGCCACGCGCGGAAGCGCTGGTCGCCGACGCGGATGCCCGCCTCGGTGAAGTGGCCGGAGATGCTGAAGGTGGCCAGATCAGCCATGCCGAGGTAGAGATAGTGCTGGTCGCTGTCTGCCGTGATGACCGGGCGGCCGCGTGACCACCGTGACGTCGCGCTCAAGGCGCGCAGACTTGCGCAGCAGATCGTTGGAGGTAGCTTCGACGATCAGCTTCGCGGCGCCGTCTTTCAACTGCGGCGTCGTCTTTACGCCCGCAGTGAAGCTGAAGGTGTTATCGGCAGCGTCGAGGGGCTGTGCGATTGTCCATATGGCGTACTGCGCGCCATTCTGCTCAAGATACGCAGCCGCTTTGCGGATGCCGCGCGGGTCGTGCACCCGAACCTGCACCGGTGTGGCCTGGCCGATATAGGTGACAGGCGAGGTAAGCGAGAGCGCCGGGGTTGCGGACCGTACAACAACGATCACAATAGGCAGCAGAACGAGGAGAGCAAGAACAGCAAGAAAGACTTTACGCACACGTCGATTCTATCGTGCGATCAGGCGTGCACAATGCGCCGGCACGTTGACTGAAGGGATGCGCCGACTGCCAGACTGTTAAGCCCACTCGCCGCGGCGCATCAGCGGCTCGGCTGCGCCGGAAGCGGTGATGCCGTCGATATCGAGCTCGCCGGAGCCGATCATCCAGTCCACGTGGATGAGGCTGTCGTTGGCGCCTTTGGCGGCGAGCTGCTCGGGCGTAAGTTTGTCGCCGTCTTTGATGCATGAGGTGTAGGCCTGGCCGAGCGCGATATGCGATGCGGCGTTTTCGTCGAAGAGGGTATTGAGGAAGGTTAGGCCGCTCTGCGCGATGGGCGAGGAGTGTGGCACGAGGGCCACTTCGCCGAGGCGGCGCGCGCCGTCGTCGGTGTCGATCAGCTTTTCCAGCACGGCCTGGCCGCGGGTTGCGTGGGCCTCGACGATGCGGCCCTTTTCGAAGCGCACCTCGATGCCTTCAATCATGGTGCCCTGGTGCGAGAGCGGCTTGCTGGCGCGCACGGTTCCGTCGGCGCGGTCTTTGTGCGGCGTGGTGAAGACCTCTTCGGTGGGAATGTTGGGGATGCAGTAGAGGCCATTGCCGGCGGTGGTGCCGCCGCCCATCCAGAGGTGGTCGTCGGCGAGGCCGAGGCGGAAGTCGGTGCCGGGACCGCGATAGTGCAGCGCAGAGAAGCGCTTGGCGTTCATGAAGGCGGCGCGCTTCTGCAGGGTTGCATCGTGCATCTTCCACGCATTTACGGGGTCGTCGTTATCGACGCGCGAAGTCTTGAAGATGGCTTCCCACAATTTGGCGAGGGCGACGTCGGGCTTGTCATTCGGGAACATCGAGGCGGCCCAGGCAGGCGTGGCGCTGGCGACGATGGTCCAGTTGATCTCGTGGCGGGTGATGAGCTCAAGCGCGGGCCGGTAGGCAATGGAAACGGCGCGATTGGCGCGGCCCACCTTGTCGGGATCTTCGTTGGAGAGCAGCATGGGGTTGCCGCCGGCGATGGCGAGGCGCGCGGCGCCGCTTTTGAAGGCGGCGCCCATGCCGTCGTAGAGCCATTTGGCAGCGTGATCGAAGCTCTCATTGGGCGCGAGGCGATAACGCATCAGCGCGGCTTCGTCGTCGGCGTAGAGAGTGGTTACGAGCGAGGCGCCGGCACGGTAGGCCTGCTCGGTGATGCGGCGCGCGAGCGGCATGGCGTCGAGCGACGCAGTCATCACGAGTTCCTGTCCGGCCTTGAGGCCGAGGCCGACGCGCACCGCGACGGCGGCGAGATTGTCGAGCTTCTGTTCGAGCGTGAGTTCAGGAGCGAGCACGGTATCGGCCATGACGAAATCCTCTCTGGCCTACCATTTTAGTGCGCCGGCGCAGGGGGTGCCCGCACCGGCCAGGAGGCGTCGAGGACAGCCGAGGGGGCGGTTTAGTGTCCGCCGATCATCGGAGCGCCCGCGACGTTGAGCCGCACGCGATAGATGCTGCTGCTTGCGGTGATGTAGAGCGTCTTGCGGTCGGCGCCGCCCCAGGCAACGTTGGAGGTGTTTTCGGGGACGAGGATGACGCCGAGGGGTTTGCCTGCGGGCGAGATGATCCAGATGCCGCCGGGCCCGGCGCTGTAGAGGTTGCCGTTGGCATCGAGCTTCATGCCGTCGGGCGCGCCGCGGCGCTTGTCATCGCTCGCGTCGTAAAGGACCTTGCCGCCGGTCAGCGAGCCGTCGGGCTTGACGGTGTAGCGCATCCAGAACCGCTTGGGTTCGGAATTGTTGACGTAGAGATACTTCTCGTCGGGCGAGAAGGCGATGCCATTCGGCCGCGGCAGATCGCTGACCAGCAACTGCAGGGCAGCGTGATCGGGCGGCGCGCCGGGCTTGTGGTCAAGAGCGTGCGCGATGCGGTAGACGCCGTTGATCTTGAGCTGCTTTTCGGGGTCCGTGTCTTTCTGCGTGCGCAGTCCGTACGGCGGATCGGTGAAGTAGAGCGATCCGTCGGATTTGTAGACAAGGTCATTGGGGCTGTTGAGCTTCTTGCCCTGATAGGAGTCGGCGAGGATGGTGCGGGTCGCCTTCGCGTTGAGCGACTCCAGGCGGAAGATGTCGCGCTGCGCGTGACCGGCGGCGGTGAGGCGGCCGCGGGCGTCGAGGGTCATGCCGTTCGAGCCGGATTCGGGGCCGCCGTACGGCAAGGGGCCAAGGTACCCGCTTGGCTGCAGGAAGATGCTGACGCCTGCGCCGGGCGTCCACTTGCGGATGCTGTCGCTGGGAATCTCGGCAAAGTAGAGGCTGCCCTTGATCCACACCGGACCCTCGACCCATTTGAAGCCCGTGGCAATACGCTCAAGAGTGGCGCCGGCGGGAATGATTTTGTCGATGGATGGATCGCGGCGATCGAGCTTGACAGGCGTGGACTGGAGATCGGCGCCGCCGGACGCGGAACCTTCAGCGGCGTTCACGCCCTGCAGGGCGAACGCGCATACGAGGGCAGCAGCAAGCAACAGGGGGAGATGGAGTGGCTTCATCCGCATCTTCCAGGTATCCTTTCGCAATTCTGATTTAGAGCGGCTTCCATGCTACATCGCAGATCGCTGCGATGACCATCCCTGGCGTTTCGCGTCGTGAGCCGGGGCCACGGGGCGTCGTGCATAATCAAGAGAAGATGGCTCTCTTGTGGAACCCTGAAAGCTGGTCGCAACGGCTGGCGGAGCTCGAAGCGCGTTCCGGCGACCTGAAAGAGACGCCGCTGCGCCGCGATGTGCGCTCGCTCGGGGTGCTGCTGGGCGAGGTGCTGCGCGAGCAGGCAGGCGATGAGTTTTTTGCGCTGGTGGAAGCGCTGCGGCAGGGCACGATCCGGCGCCGCGGTGCGGAAGCCCGCGACGATGCCGAGGAAGCCGGCCGCCAGGCGGCAAAGGCATTGGATCTGGTTCACTCGCTGCCGGTGGAGCGGGCGATTCTGCTGACGCGGGCCTTCGCGTTCTACTTTGAGCTGATCAACCTGGCGGAGACGAATCATCGCAAGCGGCGCCGCATTGCGCTGCAGCTGAGCGGCGAAGCCAACCGGCAGCGCGGATCGCTGGCAGGCACGCTGGCCGAGATGCGCCGCGTGGGCATCAACGCCGAGGAAGCGCTGGAGTGGCTGAAGCGCGTGCTGATTGTGCCGGTCTTCACGGCGCATCCCACCGAGGCGGCGCGGCGCTCGGTGATGATGAAGCGGCGGCGCATCGGCGACTTCCTTGCCACGCTCGATCGTATCCCGATTCCCGAGCAGGATCTGGCGCGGCTGCAGGCGCTGATTCGCGCGGAGATCACGAGCCTGTGGCAGACGGACGAAGTGCGTTCGCGGCGGCCGACAGTGCTGGACGAGATCAAGATGGGGCTCGACTACTATGACGTCTCCATCTTTGCGACGCTGCCGACGCTCTATCTTGAAATTGCGCAGGCGCTGCGCTCCGCCTACGGGCTCAAGATCGATCCGCACGACCTTCCGCTGGTGCTGCACTTCGGCTCATGGATTGGCGGCGATCGCGACGGCAACCCGTATGTAACGCCCGAGGTCACGCGCGATGCGATCCGGCTCGCGCGTGGACACTTGCTGCTCTATTATCGGCAGCAACTCGATTTCCTGATTGATCTGCTGACGACCAGCGCGCAGCAACGGCCGGTGAGCCCGGAGCTGCTGAAGCGGCTCGAGGCTTATGTCGCGCAGGTTCACACGCCGGAGTCGCAACTGTTCGGCGCGCAGTATGAGTTTGAGTACTACCGGCGGTTTGCGATCTGCATCAAGGCGCGCATCCAGCGCCTGATCGATGAAACGGTGCAGGGGGCAGGGCTTGCCGGGGCTTCGCTGCCGGTGACGCCGTTCGCGCTGGCGCAGGGGCAGCAGAAGCTGGCGAAGTCTCTCGATGCCTACGGCTCGGCGCAGGAGTTTCTTGACGATCTTGAGGTGCTGCGCGGCTCGCTCGCCGAGCACGAGGGGTTGCGCATTGCGCGAACACTGGTTGACCCGCTGATTCTGCAGGCGCGCACCTTTGCCTTGCATCTGCACACGCTGGATATCCGGCAGCATGCGCGTGTGCTCTCCGCAGCGCTGAAAGAGGCGGTCGCCGATACCATAGCGCCGACGCTGCCCGGCTCGCTTTCGCAGGAAACAGCGAGTGTGCTGGAGACGTTTCGCGTGGTGGCAGAGGCAAAGGAAGGCTGCTCGCCCGAGGCGATTCGCCAGTATGTGATCAGCGGCGCGGGGTCGGTGGAAGATGTGCTCACGGTGGTGCGGCTGGCGCGGCTGGGCGGCGTGAGGGTGGAGGGCTCGGCCGGCACGCCTCCAGACGCTTCAGGAGTTGAAGCGAGACCTGATCCGGGGCTGATGCCGGTGCCGCTTTTCGAATCGATTGAAGATTTGCGCAATGCGCCGGCGGTATGCCGCGAGCTGTGGAGCCGGCCGGATTATCGCAAATTGCTGGCGAGCTGGGATAACTGGCAGGAAGTGATGCTTGGCTACTCGGACTCAAACAAAGACGGTGGCATGCTGACGAGCACGTGGGAGATCTTCAAGGCGCATCGCGATCTGCACACGGTGGCCCGCGAAGCAGGCGTAAAGCTGCGGCTTTTTCACGGCCGCGGCGGCACGGTAGGGCGCGGCGGCGGCCCCACGCATCGTGCGATTTTTGCGCAGCCGATGGATTCCTTCGAGGGGCAGCTGCGCATCACTGAGCAAGGCGAGGTGCTGAACTTCAAGTACGCCGACGAGGTGCTGGCCGAGCGCAGTCTTGAGCTGATGATCGCCGCTTCGCTGGACGCGCTGGCGCGGCCGAATGCGCGCGATCCCGAGGGCCACTTTACGGGCGTGCTCAAGCCGGAGTGGGAGACGGCGCTCGAAGAGCTGTCGCTGATTTCGTTTGGATTCTACCGCGAGAAGATTCTCGATAGCCCGGATGTGATCGCGTACTTTGAGCAGTCAACGCCGGTGGGCGAGCTGGAGCACGCGATGATCGGCTCACGGCCTTCGCGCCGCAAGACGTCGACGCAGATTGCCGACCTGCGCGCGATCCCGTGGGTCTTTGGTTGGACGCAGTCGCGTCTGCTGGTGCCGGCGTGGTTTGGCGTGGGCTTTGCGCTGAGCGAATACATGGAGCGGCCGGGCGCGCTCGAGCTGCTGCAGACGATGGCGCGCGAATTTCCGCTGTTCATTGACCTCGTCCGAAACGTTGAGATGGCGCTGGGCAAGGCGGATCTCGGAACCGCGAAGCAGTATTCGACGCTGGTGAAAGACGCGATGCTGCGCGAGCGTGTCTACGACATGATTGTGGCGGAGTTTCACCGCACCGTGCGCACGGTGCTGGCGGTGACCGGGCAGAAGGAACTGCTTGAGAAGAATCGGGTATTGGCGCGGTCGATCAGGCTGCGCAACCCCTATGTCGATCCGATGCACCTGATCCAGGTGGACATGCTGCGCCGCAAGCGCGCCGGCGAGAACACGCCGGAAGTAAATCGCGCCATCGCGGCGACGATCAGCGGAATCTCGGCGGGACTGCGCAACACGGGCTGAGCGCGTCAGGCAATCGCTACCGGAATCGCGACAGCAATCGCTACCAGGGAATATAGGCTGAAGCCACCGAGAGAATGCCGCACACCGCGAAGACGATGCCGAAGTACCAGTAGACGAGCCGGTAGGTGAGCAGCGTCACGGATGTGATGACGAGCGCGATCTCAAGCAACGCCTCTCCCAGGTCAAGCCTCAAGGCGCGCGCCTCGGCGCGATGCACTTCGGCCTCAAGCTTCTCCGCTTCCTGCGAGCTTTGCTCGAGCTCCGCGGCCCATTTGTCCTGGTGGGCGTGATACCCCTGCAGAATCTGCCGCGCGCGGTCCTTGTCAGAGACCGTGACGACACCGAGCAGGTCAGAGATCAGCGCCGTGTTGTTGACCCGGATCTTTCGCGCCTGGTACTCGTTCCACTGGTCGGTGGCCCTGTTTTGAAAGAGGATGGCTTCAGTATGCGAGCGGTGGCCAAGCACGGTGGTGATGGCAACGAGCACAGCCATCACGCTCATGAAAAATGCGACCGGACGGTGTTCTGATTCTTTCGCGCCTTGTTCGGCGTGTTCCTGCAGTTCTTTTAGATCGTCAGCTTCCACAAGCGGCGCTCCTCGCCGGGGACCATAGATCGGCTATTTCCGTTTCCAGAGTACGCCGTCCTTCGAGTCTTCTAAAACTACGCCTTTTTCCGCCAGATCCTTGCGAATCTGATCGGCGCGGGCAAAGTTGCGATGCTTCTTGGCCAGCGTGCGCTCGGCAACAAGAGCCTCAATGGCTTCGTCGCTGAGGCCCTGGCGCGCGAGCAGGTCGGGCGCAACGTCGGCGATGCGGCCCGCCTGCTCGGCCCAGGCGAGCGCGTGGCGCGTTGGTTCAGCGTCGTGGTCCTCAATCACATCGAAGACGGCGTCGAAGGCCGTGAGCACCTTGAGGATCGCATCGCGGTCGCCGCCGTAGAGCTTGCCCTGGTCGATGGCTGTGTTGCCGGCGCGGACGAGATCGAAGATGGGCGCGCGCGCTTCGGCGGTGTTGAGGTCGTTGGCCAGGGCAGCCATGTAGGTTTCGTGCGCAGCTTTCGCGGCCGACTGCAGCTCTGGATTTTCGCCGGCGGGGAAGATGCCCCGGCTGAGCCGCTGATGAAAAGTCCTCAGGCGGTCGATGGCGTTGGTGGCTTCAGTGAGCCCGTCGAACGTGAAGTTGTGCTGGTGCCGGTAGGGCACCGAGATCAGCGCCAGGCGAATCGCCGAGGCCTTGAAGCCCTTGAGCAGCAGGTCGCGCAGAGTGTAGAAGTTGCCCTCGCTCTTGGACATCTTGCGGCCATCGACGAGCAGGAACCGGACGTGCATCCAATGGCGCGCGAAGGGCTTGTGCGTGGCAGTTTCGCTTTGCGCGATCTCGTTCTCGTGGTGCGGGAACATGAGGTCTTCGCCGCCCGCATGCAGGTCGAAGGTGTCGCCGAGGTATTCCATCGCCATGGCGGAGCACTCGATGTGCCAGCCCGGACGGCCGCGCCCGATTGCGGTATCCCAGGAGGTTTCGCCCGGCTTGGCTGCTTTCCAGAGGGCGAAATCGCGGGCCGAGTCCTTCTCGTATTCATCCACATCGACGCGGGCGCCGTCTTCGATGCCGGTCAGGTCCTTCTTGCTGAGCTTGCCGTACTCGGGGAAGGCCGAGAGGCGGAAGTACCAGCTGCCGTCTTCGGTCTGGTACGCCGCATTTTCAGCGGCGAGGCGCTGGATGAGCGCAACCATGCGCGGGATGTGCTCGGTGGCGCGGGCGATGATTTCGGGCCGCTCAACGCGAAGAAAATTGAGATCTTCAAAAAAAGCGTCGACGAAGGGCGGCGTGTATGCGCCGATGGGGACACCGGCGGCCGCGGCGTTGCGAATGATCTTGTCGTCGACGTCGGTGATGTTCATGACGTGGCGGATGCCGACGCCGGTCAGCTTGAGATAGCGGCGAAGAACGTCGATCTGCAGAAAGGTGCGGAAGTTGCCGATGTGGCCGTAGTCGTAGACGGTGGGACCGCAGGCGTACATGCGCAGCGCGTCGCCATCGGCAGGGGCGAGATCGTCTACCTGTCCCGTTAAGGTATTGAAAAGACGGAGGGTCATTCGTCGAACTGCTTGCTCAATGTCGCCGACGATGCGGTGGGTCGCGGCCTTTTCGATTGTAGCAAGCGTGCCTTAGTGGTTGCCGGTGAGCGAAGTTTCGCCGCGGTGGAGCGAACCTTGGTGTATAGATGAGGCAAGGCTTGCGCAATCACAGACGGCCAGGAAGTTATGGAAAGTGAAGTTTTGTCCCTGCTCTGCGACCCGGACACGCGCTATTCGTTCGAGTTGGAAGGAAACAGTCTTCGGAACACAGCAACCGGCCGCGTTTATCCCATTCGCGGCGGCATACCCCTGTTTGTCAGCACGGTAACCGGACACAATCTCAAATACAAGAACTTCTATGACAGGGTCGCTCCCGGCTATGACCTCGTCGAGCGCCTGTATCGCCTTTACAAGGGCTTGCCAGACTGGCGCCGCGAGATCTTGAACGAGCTTGAGGTGTCAGCGCGCGCGCGCGTGCTTGAAGTGTCGGTTGGCACCGGAACGAACCTGCACTACCTGCCTCCGGACGTGGAGCGCTTTGGCGTAGACCTCTCGTGGGGCATGCTGCAGAAGTGCCGCCGCAACCTGCGGAAGCGGGGGCTCGCGGCGAATCTTTTTCAATGTGAGGCAGAGCGCCTGCCCTTCCGCGCCGAGGTTTTCGATTGCGTCTTTCACGTGGGCGGCATCAACTTCTTTAACGACAAGGCGCGGGCCATCAAGGAGATGATCTGGGTGGCGCGGCCCGGCACAAAGATCGTGATTGCCGACGAGAGCGAGGCAGCCTTGAGGGAGACAGGCGAGAAGATCTGCGCGCCGATCGACGCCGTGCCTGATGAGATGCAGGAGATCAAGGTGCGCGAAGTGGCCGGCGGCCGGCTCTACTGCCTCACCTTCAGAAAACCCTTCGAGCTGATTGCCGCTCAGCGGCCCAGAACCAGCGAAGGCTCGGCGCGTGAGATCGGCTGTGGCGAAGTCGCCGGCCAGGTAGCGGGGCCACGCGGCCGCGGCGATCATCGCGGCGTTATCGGTCGAAAGAGCCAGCGTGGGAAAGGCGACCGCGAGGCCGCGCTGCGCTGCCTGCTGCGTGAAGCGCTCGCGCAACTCGCGGTTGGCGGCCACTCCGCCGGTGACGAGGATGCGCGCGGCGCCGAGCGACTCGGCTGCGGCAAATGTCTTCTTGAGCAGATCGCCCACCACGGCATGCTGAAAGCTCGCGATGAGATCGAGAACAGGCTGCGGGCAAAGCGCGAGCGCGGCTTCTGCGGTCTGCGGCGGGCGCGGCTCGGCCAGCACTCTGGCGATGCGCGCCTGCACACCCTCGCGCAGGTTGTTCAGCTCCACGTAGCGCAGCACAGCGGTCTTGATTCCTGAAAACGAGAAGAGAAACCGCGGATCGAGTGTGGCGATGGGCGCGGTCTTTGCGGCCTTGGTGCGCGGCGCTTTGCCGCCGAGGTGAGCTTTCGTCTTGATCTGCGCGAAGGCGAAAGGCACGGCGTGCGGATTGCCGAAGCGGGCGAGAGCATCGATCCACGGACCGCCCGGGTAGCCGAGGCCGAGCAGCTTGGCCACTTTGTCGTAGGCTTCGCCGGCTGCGTCGTCGAGGGTGCGGCCCACGAGCGTGTAGCTCCACGTGCCACCGGCCGGGCTGCGCGCGATAGAGATGCGTGTGGCCGCCGGAGACGACGAGAGCGAGAGACTGCGCATCGCGGCGTGCTCGTCGCCAGATTGCCGCTGATTGAGCAGGACGGCGTGAATGTGGCCTTCAAGGTGGTTGACGGCGATGAGCGGCAGGCCCTGCGCGAAGGCGAGCGCCTTGGCGTAGGTGATGCCGACCAGCAGAGCGCCAGCGAGGCCGGGCCGGAGGTGACGGCGATGGCGTCGAGGTCGTCGAGCGTGCAGCCGGCCTCGGCCAGCGCGGCGCGGACGACGGGGACGATGGCGCGCAGATGCTCGCGGCTGGCGAGTTCCGGCACCACTCCGCCGTAGCGCGCATGCGTGGCAATCTGCGAGGCTACCGCGGAAGAGAGCGTGCGCGCGCCGCGCTCGACGACGGCCGCTGCCGTCTCGTCGCACGAGCTTTCGATGCCGAGGATGAGGCCGCTCGAGGGCATACTTCAAGTGTAGCGGCGCCGGCGAAGCAAGCGGCGTTATGGCAGCGGAATGCCGTCAGCGGCCGCCTCGGTAGACAATAGGCTCATAAGAATGTCTGCATCGCTCAAACTCGAAGCAGCCCAACGCATCGTCACCACGCTGCGCGAAGCCGGCCACGAAGCATACTTTGCCGGCGGCTGCGTGCGCGACCTGCTGCTGGGGCGCGTGCCTGAGGATTTCGATGTTGCGACGTCCGCAACGCCCGATGTGGTGCTGCAGATGTTTCCCCGAACCTTTGCGGTGGGCGCGCACTTTGGCGTCGTGCTCGTCTCTGGCGAAGATGGCCAGCTATCTTCGGCCGCGCAGAGCGTCGCCTGCCCCACCGCAGGTGGTAACAGAGGTGGCGACCTTTCGGTCGGATGGCGTCTATTCCGACGGGCGGCATCCCGACGAGGTGAAGTACACGTTGAGCGCGGCTGAGGATGTAAAGCGGCGCGACTTCACGATCAATGGGCTGCTGCTCGATCCGTTGCGTCTGGGCGGGGAACTGGCGCAGGCGCCTGCGGACGCGACAGATTTGCGCGCGGCTGTGATTGATCACGTGGGCGGCCTGGCCGATCTGGATGCGCAAGTGATTCGCGCCATCGGACGGCCCGAGCGGCGCTTTGAAGAAGACCGCCTGCGGCTGCTGCGGGCGGTGCGTTTTGCCGCGCGGTTCGGCTTCGACATCGAGCCGGCAACTTTTGCGGCGATGCGGGCTCTCGCGCAGCGTGTCGATACGGTGAGCCGTGAGCGGGTGCGCGACGAGTTGACGAAGATGTTGACCGAAGGCCACGCGCGGCGTGCCTTTGAATTGCTGGATGAGACGCGGCTTGCTCAACGAGGTGCTGCCCGAGGTCGCGCGCATGAAAGGCGTCGCGCAGCCGCCGCAGTTTCATCCCGAGGGCGACGTGTGGGTGCACACGCTGCTGCTGCTCGAGCAGCTTGAGCCGGGCTGCTCCGCCGACGCTGGCCTGGGGCGCGCTGCTGCATGATGTGGGCAAGCCGCCGACCTTTCGCGTAGCCGGAGCGCATTCGCTTTGATGGGCACGTGGAGGTGGGCGTGGCGATTGGCGCGGAGATCTGCCGGCGCTTTCGCTTTTCAAACGACGACACGCGGCAGATACTGGCGCTGATTGAAAACCACATGCGCTTTGCCGATGCGCCAAAAATGAAGGCGTCGACGCTGAAGCGGTTTTTCCGGCTCGAAGACTTCGAGGAGCATCTCGCGCTGCACAGGATGGACTGCCTTGCGGCGCACGGCAACCTCGATCTCTGGAACTTCGTGCGCGAACGTTACCAGGCGCTGCCCGAAGAGGCGGTGCGGCCCAGGCCGCTGCTGACGGGGCGGGAACTGATTGCGGCGGGTATGTGCCGGGCGCGCAGTTCAAGCTGATGCTCGACACCGTGGAGGATGCGCAACTGGAAGGAACCATTACGACAGAGGCGGAGGCGATGGCGCTGGTAAAGGCGCGTTTCTCGCGCGCGTGAGAGCGCAGGCATCCCGGCTTCTGCCCGGGGCCATCGAACGGAGTGGCGTATTGTGCGTCATTTTCGCTCGAGGTTCACTATGCGGCGAAGCTCTCCCCCAGTTGGAGTGTTGGTCCTCGTTCCCGTTCTCGTCATCGGCATGGTTTGCGCTAGGGCCGCAAGTGCGCAAAGCGGCCAGGGAAAGTCGCCCTGCGATCGTTTGCTTTCGCCCAAAGAGATTGCGGAGGCCACCGGTCTCGCCGTCGGCAAAGGCGAACGGGGGCCGAATTTCGCTGGCGCGCAGGACAGCTGCGTATGGCAGGGCAGTGACGGCACGAAGATTATCGTGATGCTGACTGCGGCGACGCCGATGGAGACAACGATGAGCTCGATGGCGCAAACCGGCGGCACGCTGTATGACGGCCTTGGCACAATCGCAGTGGGCACAAGGGGGATTCCCGAGACGGGTGGCGGCTACAACCTGAGCTTTCTGGATGCGAAGGGCGGTGTGGCGGTCACGATTCCCGGAAGCGCGGGAACCGGCGATCGAACAGTCGCTTTGGGAAAACTGATTGCGAAGCGCCGTTCGGGCTCGGCGGAGCAGAATCAGCAAGGCGCCCTCTCCCCACGGGCAGATCGCCCCGGGCAATGGCAACAGCGCGTACTGACATTTGCGCACGGAGATGATGATCGGCGGCCAGCTATGCTGGAGTGAGCGATGCCGCCGGAGACGCGCCAGTTCGACGTGATTGTGGTGGGCGCGGGCGCGGCCGGGCTGATGTGCGCCGCGGTTGCCGGGCAGCGCGGCCGGCGGGTGGTGCTGCTTGAGCACAATGCGTTGCCGGGCCGCAAGATTCTTATCTCGGGCGGCGGCCGCTGCAACTTTACGAATATCCATTGCGCGCCCGATCGCTTTCTCTCTCAGAATCCTCACTTCGCGAAGTCGGCGCTGGCGCTGTATCAGCCGCGTCATTTTCTTGAGCTGGTTGAGCGGTATGGAATCGCATGGCATGAGAAGACGCTCGGGCAGCTCTTCTGCGACCAGCTCCGCGCACGCGATTCTGAACATGCTGCTGGCCGAGTGCGCGAAAGGCCGCGTCGAGGTGCTCTGCAACGCACGCAATATTGCGGTGGAGCGCAGCGGCGAGGGCTTTCGCGTGCAGTGCTCGCAGGGGGAGTTTACGAGTGCTGCGCTTGTGGTCGCGGCAGGCGGGCTGTCGATTCCAAAGATGGGCGCGACCGGGCTGGCCTATGACGTTGCCAGGCAGTTTGGACTTGCGGTGATTGCGCCGCGGCCTGCGCTTGTGCCGCTGGTGCTGGGTGGCGCAGAGCGCGCTGGACGGAGCTGACCGGCGTATCGACGGAAGTGATTGCGTGGGCGGATGCGGTGCGCTTCCGCGAGAAGCTGCTGGTGACGCATCGCGGCTTGAGCGGCCCGGCGGTGCTGCAGGCCTCGAGCTACTGGCAGGCCAGGCGGCACGCTGTGTGTGGACCTGGCGCCAGGCAAGAAGCTGCTTGAAGCCGCTTTTTGCGCAGGGCGCGCGGCGCGATGCGGCGGGGCTCAGGCAGGCGTTGCGCGCGGTGCTGCCGCAGAGGCTGGCCGCTTTCATCGCGGAGCACGATGGGCCGCAAGGCTGGTCCAATGCCGCGCTTGAAGAGTTCGAGAAGCGGCTGCACCAGTGGGAGTTTCACCCCGTGGCGACGGAGGGCTACGCAAAGGCCGAGGTGACGGCGGGCGGCGTGGATACGGATGGCCTGAACTCACGCACGATGGAAGCGCGCGCGTGTGCCGGGGCTCTACTTCATCGGCGAGGCAGTGGATGTGACAGGGCACCTGGGCGGATTCAATTTTCAGTGGGCGTGGGCTTCGGCAGTGGCGGCTGGCCGCGCGGTGTGAGCCAGTGCGCCGGTGTTTTATGTTGGTTGTTTCTTCGGCGGCTCGACGGGGGCAGCGTAGGTGAGCGCGACAAAGCCATTCTTGTAGGCCACGGCATTCGTCAAATTCCAATGCTGCTCCGAGGGCAAATCGCCAAAGAGACGAAGTCCGTCGCCCAGCAGGACGGGCGCTATGGTGAGGCGGATTTCGTCCACCAGACCGAGCTCAAGAAAACGCTGGCACAAGATGGCGCCACCAACCAGCCAGATGTTGTGGAATCGCGGGGCAAGCTTGTCATGCACAAGCGTCTTGAGATCGCCTGTATAGAATTCGACGCTCTCTCTCGTCGAAGGCCATTCTCTGCCGGTGACGACGATGGTCGGGGTATCGCCATAGGGCCAGCCCAGTTCCAGCGCGTGCGCATAGGTGCGCGACCCCAGCACATAACAGTCGATGGTTTTCACGAAGGCGGCGGCTTCTTCCGCTGAAATGGAGACACCGGCTTCGTAGACGCTGCCGGGCGCATCCAGCCAGGCGACGCTGTTGTCCTTGCTGGCGATGAATCCGTCGAGGCTTGAGACGACGTGCAGGGTCACTCGCGACCTTGCGGTATCTTGCGTATCCGACATGCGTTCTCCTTGCTTTTGGGCCGGCACAGTTTACGCGAAGATTGGCGGCAACAGTGGCATCCTCGCACGAGAGATCGTACAAGGAATTTACCGCAATGGGCAGGGCTGCTATTGCTCCGCCGGCGCGATGGGCTTTGCCGGCGGCTTGAGCACGAAGCCGTTGAGCACAAGCGCGAAGCCTTCCTGCGGCAGCTCGGCCTGCAGTAACTGATTTTCAGGGCCAGAGAAGAGATGCGTTGTGGCGCCGGCGATGGTGGCCACCAGGTGATGCACCGCGATGGGCTTGCCGTCGAGCGTGCCTTCTTCGTCGGGATATGTGGCGAGCGTGATGGGGTCGATGGTGCCGGCCTGCCTGGGAATGATGGCCCAGAGATCGCGGTTGTCGGCCGCGGCGGCGAG
This sequence comes from uncultured Acidobacteriota bacterium, assembly GCA_963718885.1. Lineage (GTDB taxonomy): Bacteria > Acidobacteriota > Terriglobia > Terriglobales > Acidobacteriaceae > Telmatobacter. Next base: position 30,975 of record CAVRAK010000007.1, on the reverse strand, counting down.
GGTGAGCAGCGTTTCAAGCGCGCCGGGGTCGAAGTCCGGCATGAAGACGGCGCCCGCGTGACTGTCGAGGTCGGTAGTTTTGCGGCGCCCGTTGGCGGCGATCTCAAGCGCCAGCTTCCGGCCCTCCACCGTGCCGTTTACCGTGACGGCCGAGTCGTTGACGATCGCGCTTAGCTGCACATGGGCGAAGTGGTGAGCAGCGGTGAGTTGCTCAGTCTTTGAGAGCGCGTAGTTGAGCCCCTGCATCGACACGTGCACCAGCGAAGTCGATTCGATGCCGTTTTCCGACGGCTTGAAGCGATAGCTGGCCGTGCCGACCTGCTGGCCGTGCTGGCTGACGGTAAAGGCTGCCTCCTGCGCCGCGGCGGCGGCACAGCAGAGCAGGAGAACCAGGGCTACTCGCTTCAGGAAGCGAAGCCGGGCGCAAATCCGCGCAAAGTGCATCATCATTCGTAGTTATAGACGCGAAAGCGGCCGCAGAGTTGCTGTGGTGCGCGGTGCGGCGATGGCCTGCACGTCTGCCGCGCTATTCTTTCTTTTCGAGGTGAACTGCCATGGCCGAGACCGGCTCGCGTCCGCAACTTGCGTACCTCACTGCTGCGATGGACGAACTGCGCGCGAAAGGAACGCACTTCAGTCTGCGCATCCTGGACGATCAGCAGGCGCCGGTGTGCCACTATGACGGGCGCGAGGTGATCAATCTTGCGAGCAACAACTACCTGGGGCTGGCGAATCACCCGCGGCTCATTGAGGCGTCGCTCGCGGCAACGCGCACCTACGGCGTGGGGTCGGGCGCGGTGCGCACCATCGCCGGCACGATGCGCATCCACATGGAGCTGGAGGAGCGCATTGCGCGCTTCAAAAACGTTGAGGCGTGCGTGGTCTTCCAGAGCGGCTTCGCGGCCAACGCCGGCACGGTGAGCGCGATTCTGGGCAAAGAGGACTTCATCCTCTCAGACGAGCTCAACCACGCCAGCATCATTGACGGTGCGCGGCTGTCGCGGGCAAAGATCAAGGTCTTCCGGCATAAGGACGTGGCGCATTGCGAAGAACTGCTGAAGGAAGTGGCCGACGAGCCGGGCCACAAGCTGGTCATCACCGACGGCGTCTTCTCAATGGATGGCGACATCGGCCCGGTGGACAAGCTGGCGGCGCTCGCGGAAAAGTACGGCGCCATCATGATGGTGGACGATGCCCATGCCTCGGGTGTGCTGGGGCGGAACGGGCGCGGCTCGATCGATCACTTCAAGATGCACGGGCGCGTGGATGTGCAGGTAGGCACGCTGTCAAAGGCGATTGGCGCGCTGGGCGGCTATGTCTGCGGGTCGAAGCGATCTGATCGACTATCTCTACCATCGCGCGCGGCCATTCCTGTTTTCGACCTCGCATCCGCCGGGGGTGGCGGCGTCGTGCATTGCAGCCTTCGACATTCTGGAGAAGGAGCCGGAGCGCATCGAGCGGCTCTGGGCCAACACGCGCTACTTTCAGGACGAGCTGCGGCGCGCGGGCTTCAACATTGGCGGCATGACGACGCCGGCCACCGAGACGCCGATCACGCCGGTGATTCTGGGCGAAGGACGCACGACGATGGAGATGAGCCGCGCGCTCTTTGACGAGGGCGTGATGGGAACGGGCATCGCCTTTCCCACGGTGCCCGAGGGCAAAGCGCGCATCCGGCTGATCGTGACCAGCGAGCACACGCGGGCGCAGCTCGATCGCGCTCTCGAAACGCTGGAGCGCGTGGCGAAGCGGATGGGGCTGCTGGGCGCTCCGGCTTTGTAGTATGGAGAAAGAAAGACGGTTCTCATGATCGCTCATCTGCGCGGCAGGCTGATTCACAAACAACCGGGGCAGGCCATCGTGGAGGCGGCCGGCGTCGGCTACGACGTGGTCATTTCCGTGCCGACGTTTACTGCGCTGCCGTCAATGGGCGCCGATGTTTCGCTGCACATCCACACCCAGGTGCGCGAAGACCAGATTGCGCTCTTCGGTTTTCTCGATCGCGAAGAGAAGCGGCTCTTTGAGCGGCTGATCGCGGTGAGCGGCGTGGGGCCCAAGCTGGCGATCACGCTGCTGAGCGGCCTCTCGGCAGACAAGGTGGTGCAGGCGATCCGCGCGCAGGATCACGCGCAACTGACCCGCATCCCGGGCGTGGGCAAAAAGCTCGCCGAGCGGCTTGTGGTCGAGCTCAAAGACAAGCTGAACGACTTTGCCGTGGCTCCCGTGCGCGTGACAGTGCAGGGCGCGGCGGTGGACGACGTGCTCTCGGCGCTGACCAATCTTGGCTATCAGCGCCCCGCGGCAGAAAAGGCGATCGAGCAGGCCGCGGCCAAAGACAAGGCGCTTGCCGGCGATTTCGACGGGCTCTTCCGCGGCGCGCTGAAGCTGATCCGGTGAATTGGCGCGATACTATTCGCAAGCAGGTCGCAGTTGAAGGAGGAGTGATGCCCATCGTGCGGAAGTGTACCTCCTGCGGAAAGCCGAATCGCATACCGGCGAAGCACCTGGCCGACACAGGCCGGTGCGGCGCGTGCAAGCAGCCGTTGCCGGCACTGGCGGAGCCCATCGAGGTGAGCACCGCGGAGTTCGACGAGATCATTCGCGAAAGCAAGGTGCCGGTGCTGGTCGATTTCTGGGCGGAGTGGTGCGGCCCGTGCCGCGCGGCCGCTCCGCATGTAAAGCAGGTGGCGCACGATCTTGCCGGCAAGGCCGTGGTGCTCAAAGTCGACACCGAACGCAACCAGGACCTCGCCATGCGCTACCGCGTACAGAGTATTCCCTACTTTGCGGTCTTCGTGAATGGCGCGCTGCACTTTCAGCAGGCTGGCCTGGTGGACGCGAACACGATGAAGAGCTGGCTGGCGCGCGCGGCGTGAGCGCTGCGCAGCGCACGCCGGCTTCGTATCCGATACACTGCGTTTGCGATGGCGCTCAAGAAAACCTCTCCTACTGTTGCCGCTCCTTACCTCCGCCCCGAGGCGCTCACCTTCCTGCGCAATCTGGCAAAGCACAATGACCGCGCGTGGTTTCAGCCGCGCAAGGCGCAGTTTGAGGCGGAGCTGAGCGAGCCCATGCTGGCGATCGTGCGCAAGGTGACCGACGCCATGCTGGATTTTGCGCCGAGTCATGTGCGGCCGGCGGAGAAGAGCCTCTTCAGGATCTATCGCGACACGCGCTTCTCCAATGACAAGCGCCCGTACAAGACGCACGTCGCCGCGTGGTGGTCGCACCAGGGCCTTGAGAAGACCTCGGGCGCGGGCTACTACTTTCACGTGAGCGCGAAGGAAGTGGTGATTGCCGCAGGCGCCTACATGCCGGAGAAGGAACAACTGGCGGCGATCCGCCACTGGCTGCTCGACAATCACGCCGAGTTTCGCAAGCTGCTGAAGAAGCCTGCCGTGCGCAAGGCATTTGCCGAGTTTGAGGGCAATGCGCTGACGCGGCCGCCGAAGGGCTTTCCCGCCGAGCACCCGGCGCTTGACCTGATCCGGTGCCGGCAGTGGGGCCTGGCGGCAACGCTGCCGGCAAAGGCTGCGCTCGATGCGGCGTTTGCGACTACGATTATCCGGTACTTCCGCCTCGCTGCGCCGGTGGTGGATGCCCTGAATACGCCGATTGCCGCGGCGCTGAAGCCGAAGAAGCAGGTGCTCTTCGGGCTGCACTGAGCGCACTTCAACTGCAACTTTCGTGTTGTTTCAGGATGTGAAAAGCCGCCAAAATCCGGGCAATTTCCGCTGTTTTTGGGCAAAAATGGGCAAAATCGGTACAAAAACCCAAGAAAACTGTGGAAATCAGATGTTTTTCCATTGACTTTGGCTGCTCCCAGGCCGCATTGTTACGAACGACAGGGTTCTCGAGAACCCGCATGAATACAGGGGTTTCGTGCAAAAGTTGCCCCGGTCGCACTCCCTCCATGCGGAACGCTTGATGGCTTCCTGGTTCTGATTTTTTGAAGGCGCCGAGGCGGCGAAACCCAGGCAACAACGGCAGCCCCGAGGGGATGCCCAGAAGGAGAACAGGACATGGCAACTGGAATGACCAAGACCGCTCTCACGCGGCACATGGCGGAGAAGCTGGAACTGACCAACAAGCAATCTGCCGCCTTCCTGGACCTGCTGGCCGAGACCGCCATCAAGGAAACGAAGAAGAACGGCGTATTCATCATCCCCGGCATCGGCCGCCTGGTGAAGGCAGAGCGCAAGGCGCGCATGGGCCGCAACCCGCAGACGGGCGAAGCCATCAAGATCAAGGCGAAGACGGTTGTGAAGTTCCGCGTCGCCAAGTCCGCCAAGGACACCATCGCTCCTCCGAAGAAGTAGTTGCCTCAGGGAAGCAAGCCGGGAAGGGGAAGGGCGCTCCAAGCTCTTCCCCTTTTCTATTGGCGCTCTTTGAGGCCGATGCGAAATATATTTGCCATCGGCCTGCCCGGGCCGTCATCCAATAGCGCATGGCGAGCTCAACATCCCTCGGCGATCTTTCTGAGTCCGGTGCAGGGGCACGCGGCTCGGTGGTTCTCTACCTGCGGCTTGAGGGGCTGGTGATCGCCCTGGCCGCGATTGCCCTCTATGCACGCACGGGCGCAAGCTGGTGGCTCTTTCTGCTGTGGCCGCTGCCGGACCTTTCGATGCTTGGCTATCTCTCGAGGCCCTGCCGCGGGGCGCGTATCTACAACGCCTTCCACTCGTACCTGCTGCCGGCGGTGCTGGCGGCTCTCCGGGCTTCTGTTGCGTGCTCCGCTCGTGGTGCCGCTGGCGCTCATCTGGATCAACCACATCGGCATCGACCGGCTGCTGGGCTTCGGGCTCAAATACTCTGACGGATTCGGATACACGCACCTGGGCAGAATCGGCGGGCAGAAGGCGCAGTAGGCGCTTCCAGTGCGATTATGCGGTGCCGGCGGGCGAGGCCTGCTGCGGTGTGCCCCGCAGGAATGCGCGAACCACGAGCGACGCGCCGAAGCTGATGAGGATGGCCTTGAGCATCAGCGTGTGATCGTAGCTCCACGAGAGAAATGCGATTGCGATGAAGACGCCGATAGGCGTGAGCTCGGAGAGAATTGCGCGCAGCCAGTGTGGTTTTACGCCTGTGGGCGGCAGCGGCGAGCGCAGGCGCGGAAAAAAGCGGGGAACGGCCTGCAGGTAGTCGCGATAGGGCTGGCCGAGCTGGGCAGAGAGAAAGCTTTCTTCACCCAGCGTGAGTCGGATCAGAAAGAGCGTCAACAGAATCATCGAGACGAGCGCGCCGCTGGGCGGCATCACGAGCGCCATGGCCGCAATCATGAACCAAACGCCGAGATAGAGGGGATTCCGCACGAAGCGATAGGGCCCGGAGGCAACCACGGCGCCGGCCTGCATCTCGGGATGACTCACGGTAACGGGCCCAAGCCAGGCTGAGCCGGAAACGCGTAGCACAACCGCCAGCGCGGCGACGATTGAGCCCGCAATGATGACGGCCGGCGTGGCCTCATTGAAAGGCAGCGCGCCGAGACGCGCGAGATGCAGCGCCAGCCACTCGAGCAGAGAGATGCGCTTGCCCATGCCGAGGGATTCGATCCAGGGCGCCCACAGGCCCAGGGTGATGATGGCTGCGTTGATCAGCATGCGCAGCCGGAATTCAATTGCAGTGGCTCCCATTCCTTCTCCACGTCTTAGAGGACAGTATCTCCTGTCCTCTGGTGGGATACGCAAATGGGAGGTGGTGTGGTTCGGCCTAATCGCCGCGCAGGGCCACCATGGGGTCCACCGCGGCGGCGCGGCGGGCAGGCAGCCATGCGGCTGCCAGCGCCACCGTGAGCATCAGCAGCGGCACGGCGCAGAAAGTAACCGGGTCGATGGCGCTGACCTCGAAGAGAAAGCTGCGCAGCACGCGGCTCAGGGCAACGGTGCCGACGAGACCGAGCGCGCAGCCGGCGAGCGCGAGCAGCACACTCTGGCGAACCACCGCGGCGACGATCTGCCACCGCTGCGCGCCCAGCGCGAGCCGCAGGCCGATCTCGCGGGTGCGCCAGCTCACCATGTAGGCGATGAGGCTGTAGACGCCCACTGCGCCAATAACGACAGCGAGCACGCCAAAGCCGAGCAGCAGCACGGCAAGCGCACGCGACGATGCAACGGATGAAGCGACAAGCTCGTTCATTGAACGCACCCGCGTGACGGGCACCTGCGTGTCGATCGAGGCAACGGCGCGGCGCAGCGCTTCGGCGCCCTGGCGCGTGGGCAGCCGGCTGTTAAGCAGCGCGTACATGACCGGTGTCTCGCGATCCGGAGTCATGGGGAAATAGACCTCATCCTGAAAGTCTCCCTGCAGGCTGCTTTGGCGCGTGGCGCGCACCACGCCGACAATTACAGTTGTTTTTTCAGGATTCCAGACGGTGGGTGAAGGCTCGTCGGCCACCCTGATCAGGTGCTTGCCCAACGGATCCTGGCCGGGCCACAGGCGCGCCGCCATGCGCTCGTTGATTACAGCGGCGTGGGTTGTGCCGGAGCTGTCCTGCGGCGTGAGCATACGGCCGCGCAAGAGGTGCAGACCGAGCACCTCAAAATAGCCTGGGGTCACGATGCGGCCGTCGGCAAGCATTGCGCCCTGGCGCGCGGGGCGCGGGTGGTCCTGTGCGTCGTAAACGTAGTTGCCTTCAAGGCCGCTGAAGGGCAGTGAGTCGGTAAGCGCCACACTGCCGGCGCCGGGTATCCCTTGCATTGTGCTAAGGAGCGAAGTAAAAAACGACTGGCAGCGCCCAGCCTGTTTGCAGGCCGAGGAGTCGAGCGCAATTTCGGCGGTGATGGTGTGGTCGGTGCGGAAGCCGGGGTCTACGCGCGAGATCTGGTAGAGACTGTGGAGCACGAGACCGGCAGCCGTGACGACCAGCACGGAGAGGCCGATCTGGGCAACGACCAGTGCCATGGAAATGCCGAAGCGCGAGCCTTTGCCGATGAGGCTGCGGCCGCCGGAGCGCAGCACGGTCTGCAGATCCGTCGACGCCATGCGCAGCGAAGGAATGAGCCCGAAGAGGATTCCCGCGACGAGCGACGCCGCCAGCGTGAAGAGAATGTCGCCGGCGTGGAGGCGCACGCCTTCAAGGCGCGGAGTGTTTGCCGGCAGCAGACCGACGAAGACGTGGAGGCTGGCGAAGGCTGCTATCAGTCCCACGATGCCGGCGGCGAGCCCCAGCACGACGCTCTCAGAGAGCAGTTGCTGGATGAGCCGGTGGCCCGAGGCGCCGAGCGTGCCGCGAATGGCGATTTCGCGCTCGCGCGCCGTGGCGCGGGCCAGCATGAGGTTGGCTACGTTGGCGCAGGCAATGAGGAGAATGAGGCCGACGGCGCCGAAGAGCAGCAGCAGTCGCGGTCGCATGGCTCCGGTTTCGGACTCGAGCAGTGAAACGACGGACATATCGGCCGCCCAGATGTCGGGCATGCGCCAGGGAAAGAGCGGCAGCAGTATGCCGTGGAGGCGACGCAACTCCGCCTGCGCCTGGCCCGGCGTAAAGCCATCATTGAGGCGGCCAAAGGCGCGCAGCGAGAAGTCATTCCACGGATCGATAGGGTTGGCGGGGTTGAAGGTGACGGGCATGACGAACTGCGTATCCGCGTAGGGAAAGTGAACGCCGGCGGGCATCACGCCGATGATGCGCCGCCACTGACCGTCAATGCGCATCGTCTGGCCGATGGCCTGCGGATTCCGAGCGAAGCGCTCGCGCCAGTAGCCATTGCTGAGGACGACGACCGGCTCGTGGTTTGCCACTGCATCGGCCGCCGTGAAGAAGCGGCCCGCGGCGGGCTGCATATCCAGCGTATCGAATGCGTTGGTCATCACTTCTGCGCCGAAGACGCGCGCGGGCGTACTACCCTGGTCGACATTCGATTCAGTGTCTGCGCCAAAGCCGCTGATCGCGCGGAAGGATTTTGAATGCTCGGCGAGGGCGCGCAGCCAGCCCTTGGGATAGAAGCTGTCGTCGCCGTAGGGGATGCGCATCAGGCGGTCCTGCTGCGGATAGGGAAGCGGACGCAGCATGATCGAGTCGATGAGCGTGTAGATCACGGTGTTGGCGCCGATGCCGAGGGCGAGTGTAAGCACCGCCGTCAGCGTGAAGCCGGGCGCGCGGCGCATCTGGCGCAGCGCATAACGAAAGTCCTGAAAAAGGCTTTCAAGGCGCGGCAGCGTGCGGCGATCACGGTACGCCTGGCGTGCCTGTTCGGCCCCGCCGAGATGAATCAGCGCCTGGCGCCGCGCTTCTTCGGGTGTGAGTCCGGCGCGGATACCGTCGTCCACGTGAAGCGCGATGTGAGCGTCGAGCTCATCCTGAAAATCGCCGGCGCTCTCACGGCGCACGGTGCCGCTGAGACGCGTGAAAATTGATCGAAAGCTGGCGCGCAACTGGTCCATCATGCCTCTCCTTCTCAGGCTTCGCCGGTGGGGGCGAGAAAGCGGGCGAGGATGGCGGTGGTCTGCTCCCACTCCGCTGCGGCTTTGCGCACCTGGCGCTCGCCGGCTTTCGTGAGCTCGTAGAACTTTGCTTTGCGGTTGTTGTCCGAGATGCCCCAGCGGGAGCGGATGTAGCCCTCCTGCTCCAGCCTGAGCAACGCCGGGTAGAGCGTGCCGTAGTTCAGCTGCAGCGCGTCTCCACTGGTCTGCTCGATGCGCCGCGCCAGGCCGTAGCCATGCAGCGGGCCCATCATCTGCAGCGTCTTCAAAACCATGAGGGCCAGCGTGCCCTGCCATACATCGGTCTTTTCGCCCATCGTCTTTCTCGCTCCTATGGCAAAGCCATAGAGGAGACGATACACCCATCCCTATGGGTTGGCAATAGGAGGCATCACGCAGGCGATACGTCTGCCGCACGGCGCATGGTAGACTGACCGCCTTACCCTCAAAGATTGCTCCAGGCCCTATCGGGAGGAAGTGTGCACATCTCTTCGCGTATCTTTGCCGCAGCGTAGTGCTGGCCACAGCGTGGCCGCTCTGCGCGCAGCAGGCCGCCGACCTTAATTCATCGGTGGAGCGCCAGCTTCCTCAGCTGAGCGAGACCTACAAGTATCTTCATCGCAATCCTGAGCTCTCGCACCATGAAGAGAAGACCTCGGCCTACGTTGCGGGCGAGCTGCGCAAGCTGGGCTATACGGTCACCGAGCACGTGGGCAAGTATCCGGATGGTTCGCAGGCCTTTGGCGTGGTGGCAATCCTCGAGAACGGGCAGGGCCCGCGGCTGCTGATTCGCACGGACCTCGATGCGCTGCCGGTGGAGGAGAAGACCGGTCTCGACTACGCGAGTACGGTGAAGACGACCAATGCCCAGGGCCAGCAGGTGGGCGTGATGCATGCCTGCGGCCACGATCTGCACATGACCGTGCTGCTGGGTACGGCGCGGGAGATGGCTGCGCGCAGGAGCCAGTGGCATGGAACGCTGATGCTGATCGGCCAGCCTTCAGAAGAGACGATCGACGGCGCGCGCGCGATGCTGAAGGACGGCCTCTACGAGCGCTTCGGCAGGCCGGACTTTGTGGTTGCCGAACATGATTCGAGCAACGTTCCGGCCGGCTCCGTGGCGATGAAGCCCGGTCCCCTGCTTGCCAGCTCCACGGGCGTCTATGTCACGATGCGCGGCGTCGGCGGGCATGGCTCCGCGCCAGAGGTGGGCAAAGATCCAATCGTTCTGGCTGCGGAGTTTGTGCTTGTGGCGCAGACAATCGTGAGCCGCCAGATCAATCCGCAGCAGCCCGCGGTGTTGACGGTCGGCACCATTCACGGCGGAACGAAGAACAACATCATTCCCGATGAAGTGACGATGGGGCTCACGCTGCGCACCTACTCGAACGATGTGCGGGATCGGATCATCGCGGCGATCCGGCGCGAAGCCGATGGGCTGGCAGCGGGCTACGGCATCCCCGCCGACAGGATGCCGGTGGTGACGCTGGGTGAAACCACTGACCCGACCATCAACGACGCAGCCCTCGACGAGCGAATGCGGTCAGCGGCCGCAGCGGCGCTCGGCAAGGATCGCGTGCTGGACGCGCAATCCGTCATGGGCAGCGAAGACGTGGGCGCGTTCACGCTCGGCGGCAAAATTCCCGGCGTGATGTACTGGCTCGGCGCGGCGGTCCCTGAAAAGCTGGCCGAGAGCCGCAAAACCGGCGTGCCTCTTCCGGGTCCGCACTCGGCGCTCTTCGCGCCGGACTATGCGCCGGCAATCACCACAGGCGTAACGGCGATGACGGCGATCGCGCTCGACCTGCTCAAGTAGGCTGGAGCCCTTCGCCAGGCTGCTTTGCCCGCCTACTTAGACGGATCGACCAGTGCCTGGTAGACCACCGAGCGGCTTTGGTATTCGAGGTTAGGGCTTGCCGGGCCGAGCATGCGCTGAATCATGCCGATGAAGACGACGTCGTTGGTGGGATCGATCCAGAACCACGTGCCCGCGGCGCCATCCCAGAAGAAGGTGCCTTTGCCTTCGGGCAAGTTCGCTTCGGGCGGATCGAAGACGACGGCGCAGTTGTATCCGTATCCGAAGCCGGGGCGCATCACCTGGAGACCAATGCCAAACTGGCCGGTGAGCAGATCGGTCGGCACGTGATTCGACGACATCAGCTTGACGGTCGAGGGCGCAAGAATGCGCACGCCGTCGAGTTCGCCGCGGTTGCCCAGCATCTGCGCAAAGCGGTAGTAGTCTTCGGCAGTCGAAACCATGCCGCCGCCGCCCGAAGGCATGGTGGGCTGTGCGTCGTAATCGTGTCCCCCGGCGCCGCCGCCTGCGTCCAGCGTTCCAATTCGCCATTCGGACCCGTGTGATAGACCGTCGCAAAGCGACTGCGCTTTTCCGCGGGCACATAAAAGCCCGCGTCGCGCATGCCAAGCGGCTTGTAGATGTGCTCGCGCATAAAGTCAGGCAGCGACTGGCCCGAGAGCTTTTCGACGATGTAGCCCTGGATGTCCATCGAAATGCTATAGGTCCAGCCCTTGCCCGGCTGATAGAGCAGCGGAAGCTTTGCGACCTTGTCGATGAACTCCTGAAGGTTCTTTGACTGAAAAAGGTTGGCCTCTCTGTACACCTTGTCCACGGGCGTGTTGCCGAAGAAGCCGTAGGTAAAGCCCGCCGTGTGCGACATCAGCTCGCGCATCGTCGGCGCATGATCCGGATCGACGAGGATCATCTTTCCGTCGGCGTCCACGCCTTTATAGACCTTGAGGTGCGCAAACTCGGGAATGTACTTCGCGATCGGATCGGAGGGCAGCCATTTTCCCTCTTCGTAGAGGATCATCATGGCCGACGCCGGTGACGGGCTTGGTCATCGAGAAGTCGCGGAAGATCACGTCCTTCGTCATCGGCGCGCCGCTGGCCAGGTCGCGATAACCGTAGGTGCGGTAGTCCACCACCTTGCCGTGCCGCGCGAGGATGGTGACGATGCCCGCGATCTGTTTCTGATCGACGGCCTGCTGCATCAGCGCGTGCAGGCGTTCAAGACGCTCAGAGGAGAAGCCGACAGTTTCCGGCTTCACCACCGTCATGTCAACTTTGGCTGCCTGCTGCGCCTGCGCCATGCCGGCCGTGAGAGCGAGCGCGACAAGGACAACGCGCGCCCTGAGCGTGAAGCGATGAAGAACCATGAACGTCTCCTGCAGGCCGCATCTCTTCGGAGACTCCGCGGATATACGGGAGTTGAGGCGCGCCCTGGTGTGGCTGCAAGTGCCGCACCCTTTATAGCAGAGGGCGCAAAGCAAGGGCCCGCACACGCCGAAGCGCATGCGGGCTCGGTTGCGACAGCCGCTAGTAAATCAGCTTGAGAGAGAACTGAATCTGGCGGGAGTTGCCGGCCGTCTTGCTGATCTCGCCGAAGCCGGAGCCGTTGAGAATGTTCGAGGGCAGGCCCATGGTGACGATGTTGAAGAGGTTGAAAAACTCCGAGCGGAATTGCAGGTCAACGCGCTCGGCGCCGCTCTTGCGGCGGCCGAAGGGCGTGTCTTTAATCAGCGCGAAATCGAAGTTGTAAAAGGCCGGCCCGCGGAAGGTGTTTCTGCCGAGTGTGCCGAAGCGGCCCAGGTTCGGTCCGGTGCCGTCAGGCACGTGGATGGGAATGTTGAAGAAGGCCGTGGCGTTGTTCGCGCCCTCGCCAAAGTAGTCTTCGCGGACTTTGCGCGCGGTCGAGAGATTCGGCTTGGCAATCTGGTCGGGCCGGTCGACGCCGTTCGAGCCGTACCCGGTCTGCTGAATGCCGGAGTAGACGGTAAACGGCGAACCGGAGCTGATGCTCGAGATGCTCAGCAGTTCCCAGCCGCCGGTGATCTTTTTGCTCACTGCACTCAAAAAGTCCGCCTTGTCGAAGGGAAGATCTTGAGCCGCGCTCAAGCCAAAGCTATGCGTGACATCGAAAGATGAAGGGCCTTTCTCGGGATGCGTGTCATAGGGATTCTGCGAAAAGCCGGAGGTCACCGCGCCGGTCGATCCGGTGCCGCCAATCACTTCGCTTGAGTCGTCGATCGACTTGCTCCAGGTATAGCTGGCCTGCATGCCCGGACCGCCGTGGCCCACCACGCCGGAGAGCGAAGTCTGCAGCGCGTGATAGCTGGAGTGGGAGTCGGCGACGATCACGTTCTCAACGCCGAAGCCGCCGATCACGTTGCCTGCCTGGTCAAACTGGGTATGCGGAGCAAAGGCGGGGCTTGCGCCGGGATACGCGTTGGGAAAGCTGTAGCGCGGCAGGAACTGGCTGGTGGTGCCCACGTAGTTCGCATCGGCGGTGAGGTTGCCGATCTTCCGTTCGAGGCCCGCGGTCCAGGTAAAGAGCGTGGCGTTGCCGAAGGAGCGATCGATACCGCTGAGGTTGAGTGCGCTCACCACGTGGCTTGGCGTGAGCGTAGCCATGTCTTTTTCGTAGCGGTCCACGTCCATGATCGTGTTGGGCGCCACTTTCTTGGTGTCGTCCGCGGCAAAGATGTTGTCGCCCGCAGGCGTATAGGCCTGCGGGCAGTTGCGCCGGCGTGATCTGGAATCCATATTGAATCGGCGCGCCCGACGCCGCGACCAGGCGCGGGTAGACGACAAAGGGCGTTGAGCCGGTGAGGAAGTTGTCCTGCCAGATATTTGGCGGAATCACCGTGACCGCGCCGCCGGCGTGTGCCTGCAGATTGCTGGTCACCTGCCACGCCGCCTGCACGCGCGGCCCCAGCCCGTTCCAGTTGGTGCGATAGCCGGGCTGCGGATTCACGACATATTGCTGTTGCCCATCCACAACAAGAAAGCCGCCGGTGCGCTTGGCGCGCTCGGTGATGGGCGTGTAGATCTCATAGCGCAGGCCGTAGTCGAGCGTGAGGCGCGGCGTGACTCTCCATGTGTCCTGGATCCAGAAGCTGTAGTTGCTGCGATTGATGGCGGCGGGACCGATGTGCTCGCCGTTCGAGAACTCGGGCGGCGCAACCGCAACGGTGTAGACGAAGGGGCTGCCGGAGAGAAAGCCGGAGAGCGTGTCGGGCAGCGGATCGCCGGGATGGATGTCGTGCAGCCCGCTCTTTGAGGGGATTGCCTCGATGGCGTAAGCCGTGCCGCCGCCGAAGTCGTATTCGCCGTTGGGGCTGATGCCGAAGTAAGTGGTGTCGCGGTTGAGCCGTGCTTCAAAGCCGGCGCGAATGGCGTGCCTGCCCGTGGTGTAAGAGACGGTCTGGCTGCCGTGAAAGAGATTGCCGTAGGCCTGCATCACTGAGCCGGCCGCGGAGTTGAAAGCCTCAAAGAGACCATCGTTGAATTTCACGGCGGGATCGGTGTAGTCCTTTGTGGGGAAGCCCGGCGTGGAGCGCGTGATGCCGATGAGGCTCTCGAAAATGAGGCGCGGCGACTGGTTGCGCGTGTAGACGCCCACGACGTTGCGCTGCTGATCGATATATTGCACGCCGAACGCGGGATCGATGGCCGTCTGGTCCGGGTTGGTGGTGGGGCCGGAGAGGTTGTTCATCGTGAAGCGCGCCAGAAAACTGATCCTTTGGCGTGAAGCGATGATCGATGCGGAGCGAGAACTGATCGGCGTCGGTGGCCACTTTTGATGCGGTCGCGTAGGTGCGGTCCCGAAAGGCGCCGGCAGGATAGTTGGGCATCGGGTAGCGCGCGAGAATCGTGGCGATGCTGGGATCGACAGGAACGTAGAGCGTGTCGGTTGATCCGTTCGGCGTACGTCACGTTGTCAATGCCGGCGCGCTCGTCGGCGGTGGGCACGGGCAGCACCTGCGTGGTGCCCAGCACCTGACGAAAGCCCTGGTATTCCACGAAGTAGTAGGTGCGGCTGCGGCCGTCGTAGAGATGCGGAATGTAGACGGGGCCGCCGTTGGTGAAGCCGAACTCGTTGCGGCGGAAGGGCGGGATGCGTCCTGGATACGCGGGCGTTGGATGGTCGAAGTAGTTGCGCGCGTCGAAAGCCGAGTTGCGCACGAACTCGAAGAAGGAGCCATGAAAACCGCTGGCGCCGGACCGGGTGATGATGTTGGTGAATCCTGAAGCGCCGCGGCCCACTTCGGCGGGCATCCAGCCGGAACTGGAGCGGATTTCTTCCACGGCATCGACGTTGAAGTTCGAAAAGGTCGAGCCGCCCATCTCGGGATCGCTGATGTCGGCGTCGTCCATGGCGAAGGTGGCCTCAACGCCGCGTTGACCGTTGATGGCAAACTGCGCGGTAAAGTTGGTGGCGCCGTTGGTGTCCGTCATGGTGCCCGCGGCCAGCAGCAGCAGAGAGCTGAAGTCGCGCTTGTTGAGCGGCAACTCGCTCACCGCCTGGCTCGAAAGCTGTTCGCCGCCGGTTGCGGCCTTGCCGCTGTCGGCCTGCGCCGCCACCAGAATCTCGCCGCGAACGGAGAGCGTGAGCACGACCGGCGCCGCGAGGGCCTGCAGATCGATAGGCTGCGCGTATTCGGCCTTGTTGCCGTGCGCATCCACACTCAGGTGATACGAGCCAGCGGGCAGGCTGGGCAGATGGAACTGGCCGTCGGCATTGGTGGTTGCGTCCGCCTTGCCGCTGTGACTGGAAAGGCGGATCTTTGCGCCCGCGATCGGCGCGCCCGCCGTGTTCCGGAGGATGCCGCTCCACGTGGCCTGGGGCACGGGCTGGGCCTGCGTTGCTGCTGCCAGAAGAGCGACGAGGAGGAGCCAGAATCCTGTGCTCCTGAGAAGAGCCTGGATTGTGGCTCCGGAAACTGAGCGTGCCGAGTGTGTTGTTCACTTAAAGGGGACCCTTATCGAAGGACATTGTGCCGGGGAGAGAGACGATGGGGAACCCGCACCAACAGCACTCACCGAACTGCCACAAATTATACCCGCGACGAGGTGCTAAAAGCTTTTTGTAGAGGGTTTCCACGATTTCCCACGCCGCGGCCGGGTCGGATTGCACGTGGCGCGAGGACCGTAACGTTGCTCGTCTGCCTGCGATATGTGGCGCAACTGGAGCGGCTGACTTCCCCCGGCGTCGCGGGCTGAGCGGTTTCCCTACAATGGAAGCAGCCGCATGACGTCTTCTGAAAGCAACTTCGCAGCGCCGGGTGAGTCGGAGATCGAAACCATCGTTGCCATCTCCACGCCGCCGGGCAGAGGCGGCATCGGCATCGTGCGGCTCAGCGGGCGCGAGGCTGCCTCGATTGCCGAACAGCTCGTCACGCTGCGCCAGCCGCTGGAGCACGCGCGCGCGCGGCTGGCCGATGTGCTCGATGCAACAGAGAACGCTGCCGAGCTGATCGACGAGGCGATGGTCACGTTTTTCGCCGGGCCGAACTCCTACACCGGCGAAGACCTTGTCGAGATTGCCGCGCATGGCTCGCCCGTGGTGCTTGAGATGCTGGTGCGCCGCGCGCTCCACCTGGGCGCGCGCCTTGCCGAGCCGGGCGAATTCACGCAGCGCGCCTTTCTTGCCGGCAAACTCGACCTGACCCAGGCCGAAGCCGTGCGCGATCTGATTGAAGCGCAGACGCTCACGCAGGCGCGGCAGGCGGCGAGCCAGATGGGCGGCGCGCTCAGCCGGCGGGTGCTGCCCATCAAGCACGATCTCGTGGAGCTGATTGCGCTGCTCGAAGCGGGCATCGACTTTGCCGAGGATGATGTGGACGTGACGCCGCAGGCGGAGATCGCGCGCCGCATCGGCGAACTCGTGCCTCCGCTGGCGGCGCTCGAAGCATCGTTTGCGCGCGGCCGCATCGTGCACGACGGCCTGACGCTTGCGATCGTGGGCCGGCCTAACGCAGGCAAGAGCTCGCTCTTCAATCGGCTGGTCGAGCGCGACCGCGCCATTGTCACGGCTATGCCCGGAACGACGCGCGATCTCGTCACAGAGCGCATTTCGCTCGACGGCATTCCGCTTGAGCTGGTGGATACTGCCGGTCTGCGCGAAGCCCACGAAGAAGTGGAGCAGCTTGGCATTGCGCGCAGCCGCGAGGCGCTTGCCGATGCTGCGCTGGTGCTGGTGGTGCTCGATGCAACCGAGCCGCTGAATGACGAAGAGCGCGCACTGCTGGCCGCGGCCGAAGGGCGCCCCACGCTGGTCGCAGTCAACAAGAGCGACCTCGCCGCCAGCGGACCCGATCTGAGTGCAGCGCAGGCCGCAGGCTTAACTGCGCTGCCCACCTCGGCCCTCACAGGCGAGGGCATTGCCGCATTGCGCGAGCGCATCGTGGCCCTGGCCACCGGCGGCGCCAGCGCCGAGCCGGGCATGCTGACCAGCCTTCGCCATCACCAGGCAATCACCAACACGCAGGCGGCGCTGGCCGATGCCGCACAAGCCAATGCGAACGGCATTCCCCACGAGATGATCCTGATCGACCTCTACCGAGGCCTGTGGGCGCTCGACTCACTCACCGGCCAGACCACCCCCGACGACATCCTCAATCTGATCTTCTCCACCTTCTGCATCGGGAAGTAATTTAAGCTCCGAGGGCCTTCGGGCAATCGACGAGTCTCCCTGATTTTTTGGTTGGAATCGCGCAACCTCGCAAAAGGTTCGACTTTGGTGAGTGGACCAGGCCGCATTGACATCGCTTATTTCTTCGCTATTATTGAACTAATGAGAAGTCGAGGCTATCTCGGAGAATTTGAACTCATGCTCCTCCTTGCTGTTATTCATCTGGGCGAGGAGGCATACGGTGTACCCATATCGCGCGAGCTTGAGCGACACAGGGGAAAGGACGTCTCCGTGGGCAGCGTGTATGCAGCACTGGAGCGTCTTGAGGCAAAGGGACTGATTAGCTCCAGCCTCGGCGATCCTACCCCGGAACGCGGCGGGAAAGCCAAGCGATTCTTTCGCATCACCAGAGAAGGCTTACGGCAAGTGCGTGAGACGCGTCGCGTATTGACGAAGCTTTGGCAGGGGATCCCCGATCTCAAGCTGGAAGCGAAGTAGAGGAGCCAATGACGCATCGAGAGCCACCTCCGAGCGCGGTTTGGATTCTGGAGCATCTGGCTTCCGGACACCGCGATGAAGCGCTGGCAGGCGACCTTCTCGAAGTTTTTCAAAGCGGCCGCTCAAACGGCTGGTACTGGCGTCAGGCGATGGAGGCCTGCGGTGTCTCCTGGCTCGAAAGCATTCGGGCGCGCACGTCATTATTGGTATTCGCGCTCCTATGGTCGATGGTGGCGCCAGCCTGGAACGCTGTATGCCTGGCGGTCGAGAGTGATCGCGTCCAGAATCGATTCTGTTCCTTATTTGGGGGTGTGTGGATTATTCCGGCCCTAATTGCCTGGATAATTCTCCACTCAATCTTTCTTTGGGGCGGAGTACTCCTTTTCAGCGTATTTCATAGAGCCCTCGGGGGGACTCTCGATCCCGGCAGGTTCAAACGCGCGTTTCTCACGGCTCCCGTCATCTTCACGCCTCTCTATGGAGCCGTGTTTCTAGCGGTAAGCCTATATTGGTTTTCCTACTTCGAACGTTTCCAGCTGCGCGCTTCGCCTTTGGGTCAGATAGCGGATTTAAGAATGCTGGCGAACGTGATTCGCATTCCGTATCTCCTCGCGCTGCTTTGGGCGCTATGGAGCTCGCTTCCATCAATCGGATACTCTTCCGCCGTTGTATCTGATCCGAGCGCATTAAATCCCGCCGTGAACTCGGGGATTCTCACCCGAGAGCCGACTAAGGATTCATTTATCGTCAAGCGCTTCTTCGCTCTGATGGTCGGTGCCGGTCTGATGAACTCCATGATCGCCGGATTTCTACTATGCCAATTGCCGGAGTCGCACTCTCCGACCATCGCCTCGCTTTGCATCCGAGCGATGCTTTATGTGTTGATTGGAGCCCTCGCCGGCGTCGGCGGAACCTACATCTATTGGAAGAATCCAGCGAGTCCGTTTGCCGTCCGCGAACCATTGCCGTTTCCTTTGTTTGCGCTTGTTTCTGCCGGCGGATACCTTTTGGTCCCTGCGATCGTGATTCTATCGGAGCAGTTGTCGCCTGCGATTGTCCTGGTTGTGGCGATAGGTGCGTTTTCTCTTACTTCGGGATTGCGCCGCATTTTATCTCCGACACTCACTCCGAATCCGCACCGCGTCGCAATTTCGGAACAAGGCCGTGCCGCTCTCTTCATCGAATCTCTCTATCAGGCTCCTGCTGAACTTTACGGCTATGCCATTGCCATCAGTCTTTATGCTGCGGGGGTAGCGCTCTTCGCTCGTTTGCTCAATACTGCCGCCGCTTTGCTTGCACTGGCTGCATCCGTCTTCGCATGGAAGACTACCGCTCCGGCGGACTTATGTCTCGATCGTGACCGGCAATACAAGCACGCCGCTCTGCGCCTTGCGGCCATGGCTGTTCTTGCAGTGCTGGTGACAGTCTGGGCTCTGCTGGACGCTGTTGCGCATCGCAACATTCTTGCAGCGGCGCGCTCGGCAAGTATCCCGCGGATCGGAAATCCTGCAGAGAAGCGCCTTACAAAGCAATCGGCGGCTCAAACAAATGCGTTGGGTGCGGATGGTTATGAGAGCGTGATTCTCTGGCCATATCCCGACAAGCGGTTGGCGCTCCCACCAATCGAAGTTGACACACTGCTGCCGCCTGGCACGAAAAAGCCGCTGGTTATCCGATTCAATGGGCCTTACTGGTACTTTCAGCCGCCCAACAAGCGCCCGGGACCGATGGCGCACAGAGCGAGTGGCTCGCCGCTGGCTTTTGATATTCAGTCGAACAATTCCATCCCGCTCGTTATGGACGCTCACCAGTATTTGTCTGCGACTATTCCGACTGTGCGCTGCCGAGAGATTGCCGTCGAGATTGAAAACAGGGACAACAAAGCAGGTGCAATTTCCCTGGGCATGTTGCTGACGGACGGCACTTCGGCTAAGAGGCCGGCGATCTATCTCGGCGAGCAGCCGATTGTATCGGCGCAACCTGAGCACTTTGCAGATAAGCCCAGACCGGTTTTCGAAACGGTGCATTTCTCTGTTCCAGAGCATGCGAGTTTGCGAAAGTTCAGCGAGATCACGGTGTTGGTTCTCCCAGATGTTGAGCACGCTTTCCACGCTCCAAGGATATCGATTGAGCAATTTCAGCTATATCCCCGCTGATAACAGCGTCACACGGCACGGCCCGCTCACCATCCCCTTCGGCTTTTCCTTCCCACCTTCCCACGCGCGCAGCATCGCGTCGCCTGTCTGCTGAAATTCCTTTGTCTCGCGGCTGTGATGCCTGAGGTTAGCCTCTCAACCACCCCTCCGCCCACGGATGTCATTGATGTGAAAGGACAATGGTGCGCTTGCCGGCCTCTCTAATATTGCCCCCTCGCGTGCCCAAAAACAGTCCTGCGATGCAGCCCTCGTCGGCTATCTCCTTTCCGTGCTAGCATAAGGGGCTAGAGCGCGGTCCACGCGGGCAGCGGGCTTCTGCCATGCGTCCTCTACGTTCGCCAGACAAAAAAGGAGGCGGACATGTCTTCTCTCTCCGTGCATTTGCCCACAGCTCTTCTCTCAACGCTGCTGCTTGCCGGCACGCTGCCCGCACATGCCGTCGATGATTCCGCTTCACCGCTGCTGCCGGCGTTTCGAAGATTCGCGTCGTGCGCCTCAGCGAGGTGAAGGGCGCCGTGCAGATGGATCGCGACATCGGCCGCGGCTTTGAGCCGGCGATCGCCAATATGCCGGTGGTGGAAAAAAGCCGGCTGCGGACCGCCGAGGGCGTGGCTGAGGTGGAGTTTGAAGACAACAGCAGCCTGCGGCTCGCACCCAATTCCGAAGTGGAATTTACGCAGCTTGAGCGCGCAGCCTCGGGCGCCACGCTGTCGTCGGTTCATGTGCTCAAGGGAACTGTGTACGCGAGCATGATGAAGACCACGGGCAACGACTTCAACCTGCAGTTTGGCGAGCGGACGCTGGCCCTGCCGCCCGCGACGCATATCCGGCTCGACCTCGAAGACAACGCTGCCAAGGTAGCTGTGCTGGATGGTTCGCTGCGCATCCAGGATGCCGAGGGCACAGAGGACGTTTCGAAGAAGAAGACCATCACCTTCGCGCTCGAGCAGCAGAATCCGCCCGAGGTGGCGCGCGATATCGCCGACGCTCCCTTTGACGCGTGGGACAAGCAGTCAACCGAGTACCATGCGCGCCCTGCCAGTTCCAGCGCCTTCGGCAACTCGCCCTATGCCTACGGCCTCAACGACATGATGTACTACGGCAGCTTTGTGAATACTGCCGCGTGCGGATCGATGTGGCGGCCTTACTTTACCAGCGCGGCGTGGGATCCATATTCGAACGGTTCATGGGCGTTGTATCAGGGCGCGGGATATTCATGGGTGTCGCCCTATCCATGGGGCTGGACGCCCTATCACTCCGGCAACTGGGCATTCTGCCCCGGCACGGGCTGGGGCTGGACTCCGGGCGGAGCATGGAGCGGGCTGAACAACACGGCTATGCTCCTCAACAGGCCCGGCACGCCAAAGGATAGCGGCCCGCGCCCGGCTCCGATTCACCCGCCGAGCGTCGGCGAGCCCGCAATGGTTGCCGTCAACACGAGGCCGCTTGTGCATTCGGGCGTCGCGACGCGGGATGCATTCCTCTTCCAGCGCGATTCAGCCGGGTTGGGGATTCCGCGCGACACGCTCGGGCGGCTCGACAAGGTCTCGCGCCAGGCTGACCAGAAGGGCTTCGCACAGGCTCCCATTTACATAACCGGGGCGAGGCCGGTGGCCGGCGGCATGCGGCCTTCGAGCACGATGGCTCCGCCGACCATCCATCGCGGTTATGCACCAGGCATTGATATGGACGAGTCAGCGGACCGCGGCATGTCCGGCAGGCCGGCTGCCTTCCCGGGCGGATCTTCCGGTTCGTCGCCATCGGCCGTGTCTGCGCCGGTATCAGCCCCGTCGGCGAGAGGGCGGCCCTCCGCTCCGGCCGGGGGCGGCGCACGACCGCACTAGACGATGTAAGAGCGCATCAGGGCTTTTCCCCATCCGCCGCCGCCCGGTGACTCGATGCGCAGCCGTGCGCCGGCGGCAAGTTCTCTTGTGCACTTGCCGGGGAGAGTTTCTTCCGCCTCATCGCGCATTAAGAGTCGATCGTCCTGAAGCGCCGGCCGCGCCGCCCTGCAATCCCCATGGCGCGGTTCTGCGCCGGTCGGCGAGCAGCGTCACCTGCGCGTCGGCCAGCAACTCGATCTCGCGCACAATGCCGTCACCTCCGCGATTCTGGCCCGCTCCACCGGAGCCGCGGCGCAGACTGTAACGCGCCATGCGGAAGGGGTAGGCGTATTCAAGCGCCTCAACCGGCGTGTTGAGCGAGTTGGTCATGTGCGCGTGATGGCCGCTGGCGCCCGCGCGCTGCGGGGATGCTCCAAGGCCGCCGGCAATGGTTTCGTAGTAGGTGTAAGGCGCCAGCGTGCGCGGATCGATGCCGCCGATGGTGAGGTTGTTCATGGTGCCGGCGCTGGCGGCGGGAATGCGCTGAGGCAATGCCTGCGCCAGCGCGAGCAGCAGCGTGTCCACAATGCGCTGCGAGGTTTCCACGTTGCCGCCGGCAACGGCCGCGGGCGGCACGGCATTGACCACCGAGCCCTCGGGCGCGATCACGCGAATGGGCTGCATCAGGCCTGCCGTGACCATGGCCTCGGCCGGCAGCAGGCAGCGGAAAACGTAGAAGACCGCCGACCAGGTAATGGCGTAGACCGCGTTGATATTGCCGGCAACCTGCGCGCTGGTGCCCGCGAAATCGACAACCGCGCGACGGTGAGCGGGATCGTTGCGCACCGTGACGCGAATGCGGATCGGCTCGGGCCGCACGCCGTCATCATCGAGAAAGTCTTCGGCGCTCCACTCTCCCGCGGGCAGACTCGCGAGCACACTCTGCATCATGCGCGTCGAGGCTGCGCTCATGGCGCGCACTCCGCGCAGCAGGCGGGCGCGGCTGAAGCGGCGCACCAGCTCCTGCATGCGCGCGATGCCGATGTGGCATGCGCCAAGCTGTGCGGTGAGGTCGCCTTCGCGCTCGCGCGGCGTGCGCACATTGGCCAGCAGAATGGCGAGCACCTGCGCATCCATTCTTGCCCGCGCGCATCAGCATCACCGGCGGAATGCGAATGCCTTCCTGCGCGATCTCGCGGCATGGGCCCATTGAGCCGGGATGCATGCCGCCCACGTCGGCGTGGTGCGCGCGATTGGCCACATAAAATGCGGGCCGCGCGATTCCCCGGCACGAATACCGGCGCGACCATGGTGATGTCGGGCAGGTGGGTTCCGCCGCGATAGGGATCGTTGAGCAGCGCCACATCGCCGGGACTGAATCGCAGCGACTCGAGCGCAGCGCTCACTGACATGGGCATCGATCCGAGATGCACCGGCATATCGTCGCCCATCGCGATCAGTTCTCCCTCGGCAGAAAAGATCGCCGAGGAGTAATCGCGCCGCTCCCGGATGTTGGGCGAGAAGGCGGTTCGACGCAGCGCCGCGCCCATCTCGACAGCGACCGAGTGCAGGGCATGGCTGATGACGGAGATTTCGGCGGGATCGGCGAGGCGCGCGCTTCATCGGCGCGCTCCTTTGGCCGGCGTGAGCAGCAGGTTGTCGTGGCCATCGACGGAGGCCTGCCACTGCGACGGCAGATAGGTGGTCGCGCTCAGCTCCACGATCACGGCGGGGCCGGCGACGCGCGCGCCGGGTCGCAGGCGATCGCGCTCATAGAGCGAAGCCTGCCGCCAGCGGCCGTGCTCGAAGATGCGGTGGTCGCCAAGGCGCGCTTCGCGGCCATCATTTCGTTTGAGCGCAGACTTCGCGGTCTTTCTTCGCTGTGCGGGAAGAACAGCCTGCACGCGCAGCGTCACGACTTCGACGGTGCGGGCAGGATCTGCATATCCATAGGACTGCGCGTGAAGCTTGTGAAAGCGCGCGACCGCGTCGCGCCCCCACGCCACACGCAGCTCGAAGCCCTGGCCCTGGTAGCGCAGATCGGCGGATCGCGTCAGCACCGGCGCAGCCCTTTCAGTCTTAAACGCGCGCCGCGCTTCGGCTTCGAGGTCGCGATACGCGCGCTCGATTTCAACGCTGCGCGGCGCAAGCATCACGGTGCGTGAAAATTCGCGGCGCAGATCGGCGTCCAGGATTCCCAGTGCCGAGAGAGCCCCGGGGGCAGAGGGAATCAGTACCTGGCGGATGCCGAGCGCGTCGGCGAGGTCGCAGGCGTGCAGCGGTCCGGCGCCGCCAAAGGCAAGCAGCGTGAAATCGCGCGGGTCGTAGCCGCGTTCGACCGAGACGCGGCGCAGTGCGGACTCCATGCGCACGTTGGCAACGCGCACAATGCCTTCGGCCGCTTCTTCAGCAGAGGAGAAGCCGCCCGCGCCACGGCAGAACGGGGCAAGGGCGCGCTGCGCGCGGGCAGCGTCGAGCTGCATCGCTCCGTTGAGAAAGTGCTGCGGATGCAGGCGGCCGAGCGCGAGGTTGGCGTCGGTCACCGTGGCCTTGTCGCCGCGGCCATAGCAGGCCGGGCCGGGGTCGGCGCCTGCGGAGTGTGGACCTGCCTGCAATGTTCCGGCGGCGTCGATCCACGCCAGCGAGCCGCCGCCTGCGCCCGCGGTGTGAATGTCGAGCATCGGCACGCGGATGGGCAATCCCGCAATCTCGCCTTCGGTGCTGGTCGAGAGCGCGCGCGTCGCATCGAGCAGCGCCACGTCGGTCGAAGTGCCACCCATGTCGAAGGTGAGCACGCGCGCAATGCCGGCGGCGCGCGCCACGCTGAGCGCGCCGATCACGCCGCCCGCAGGCCCCGAAAGCACGGTGCGCACCGGCTCCTCGGCCGCAGTTGCCGCAGGCAGAATGCCGCCGGACGATTGCATGATGGTGAGGCCGGCCTTGCGCTTGCGCAACTGCCGCTCGAGTTCGCGCAGATAGCTCTGCATGCGCGGGGCGAGATAGGCGTTGAGCGTCATTGTTGATGCGCGCTCATATTCACGAAACTCCGGCAGAATGCGGTGCGAAAGCGAGAGCGGCAGTTTGAGCGGCGCAAGCGCTTCGGCGACCAGCCGCTCGTGCGCCGGATTGGCGAAGGAAAAGAGCAGCGAGACGGCGATCGACTCCGCGCCCGACGCTTTCACCTTGCGGCACAGCTCTTTGAGCGAAGCCGCATCCGGCGCGCGCACCACGCTGCCATCGCTCGCGATGCGCTCAGGCACGCCAAAGCACCGCTCCGTTTCGGCGAGCGGCGCAGGCCGGTGCAGATTCCAGTCATAGAGGCTTGGCCGCGCCTGCCGCGCAATCGCGAGCGTATCCTCAAAACCCTCGGTGGTGACAAAGGCGACGCGCGCGCCCTTGCGCTCGAGCAAGGCGTTGGTGGCCACGGTGGTGCCGTGGCGGACCTCGACCGCCGACGGCTGCAGGCCGCTCACGATCTGCTCGACGGCCGAAAGAATCGCCCGCGCCGGATCATGCGGCGTTGACGGCAGCTTCAGCACCTCGACGCGGCCGCCCGCGCGATAGACACAGTCAGTGAATGTGCCGCCTGTGTCGATGGCGATGGTGAGGGTCTGCGCGCGCCGCTGGGCCATTTGATTGCAACCATATCAGCGAGGCGCGAGGGGAATCGAGGAATTGTGTGCTGAGGTGGAGATGCGCGGGGAAGAAAAACTCTGCCGGCGGAGAGCCCGCGCTTGCCCGGATAAGAGCCGCGCGGGTCGTCAATCAGTGCGTGGGCGGCACATACTCCTGCGGCAGGGCGGAGCCTTCGCCGAAGAAGAACATCTCCATCTGCTCGACGAGAAACTGCTGCGCCTGCGCGGTCCAGGGTTGCAGGCGGTATTCATTCAGCAGCATCTTCTGCCGGTCAACCCATTCGCCCCATGCAGCCTTTGAGACGTTCTTGTAAATCTTCTGGCCAAACTCCGAGTCAAAAGGCGGCTCGTCGAGGCCCTCCATTTCCTTCTTGTATCGAACGCAAAAAACCGTGTGCGCCATGCATCATGCTCCCAATGTCTATTGTATGGGATGCCACGTGGGAAGTTGGATCGGCCCGGCGGCCCGGTGCTGGCGCAAGGCCGCGGTATCCTCTCAGTATGTGCGGCCGATTTGCGCGAAAATCCACGCGGAAGGTGCTCGCCGACTGGTTCGGCGTGACGCTGGAGGAGATGCCGTGGTTCGAGCCCACCTTCAACGCGGCGCCGCAGAGCGTGCAACCGGTGGTGCGGCTGGGGCGCGACTCCGCATCACGCGAGTTCGCGCTGCTGCGCTGGGGGCTGGTGCCCTCGTGGGCGCGGGATGGCAGCCACGGCTACTCGATGATCAACGCGCGGGCCGAAGAGCTGGCGGCAAAGCCCGCCTTTCGCGAGGCGCTCAAGCGGCGGCGCTGCCTGGTGCCGGCCGACGCGT
Source organism: uncultured Acidobacteriota bacterium (assembly GCA_963718885.1). Lineage (GTDB taxonomy): Bacteria > Acidobacteriota > Terriglobia > Terriglobales > Acidobacteriaceae > Telmatobacter. The sequence goes on along the minus strand of CAVRAK010000007.1, from coordinate 5,193 downwards.
TTTATGAGTGGCAGCGGCGCAATGCAAAGACCAGGCAGGCCTTTGCCATCGCGCTGCGCAGCGGCGAGCCCTATGCCTTTGCCGGGCTGTGGGAGCGCTGGAAGCCCCGCGAAGGACCACCGCTTGAGACGTTCACGATTGTGACCACGGATCCGAATGAAGTGATGGAGCCCATCCACGACCGCATGCCGGTGATTGTGGAGAAGCGCGATTACGAGCGATGGCTCGAGCCGGGCGATCCTGAGCGGCCGCCGATCGACCTGCTGCGCCCCTGCGCGGCAGAAAAGATGGAAGCGTGGCCGGTAAGCGCGCGCGTCGGCAACGTGCGCAATGACAGCGCCGAACTGCTGGAAAAGGTTGATCCGCCGGCCTCGAGCGGGCTGCTCTTCGGCTGAGATTCGCGGCGCAAGGAGCGTTTTCCGCCCGAATTTTCTTGACAATAAGCCGTTTTCAGATTTTCCTGTTGGCGAATCAATCTCCACGGTATCCGTACGTCTCGCGCCGCGGGGGAGAACTTCAGACAACTGAATTCTGCCCGGTCGGACCGCCTTTACCCAGGCGATGAGCGGGTCTTCGGGATGGAGATGCAAGGAGAATGTATGCCAGAACAGATTCCCTCGTCAGCCAACCAGGCTGGTCTCTCTGAAAATGCCGCGGGCGGGCTCGCTTACATCACGGTGATCCCGGCCATTATCTTTTTGCTCGTGGAGCCATACAGCAAGAACAGGTATGTGCGCTTCCACGCGTGGCAATGCATCTTCATGACGATTGCGTGGTGGGTGATCGACATCGGCATCTGGATCTTCGGGCGCATGCTGGTGTTTTTCCGCCTGCTCACCCTGGGTCTTTATCCCCTGGTCGCCCTCGCCATGCTCATTCTGTGGCTCATGGTGCTCATCAAGGCCTTCAACGGCGAGAAGTTCAAGCTGCCGATTATCGGCGACCTTGCTGAGAAGCAGGCCAACGGATAGCGGCGCGCAACAACGCCAGATTTCAGAGAGAAGTACCGGTGGTTCGCGGTGCGAAGCAGTTCTGCAGTTTTGTGATCGCGCAACAAGGACAATCCCCGATCCTCATTAGTTCAAAGTGCAAAGGAGCTACCCATGTCCGACTCCCAGTATCAGCCCACTCCCCAGCCTGCGCAGAGCGGCCTTTCAGACACCGCCGCCGGAGCGCTCGCCTACGTCACCATCATCCCAGCAATCATCTTTCTGCTGGTCGAGCCGTATAACCGGAACTCGTTCGTCCGGTTCCATGCATGGCAAAGCATCTTTCTCGGAATTGTGTTTTTTGCCGTGCACACGATTCTCGCGGTGATCCCCGTGATCGGGTGGATCATCATCCCCTTCGTTTCAGTCGCCTTTCTGATCGTCTGGATCATTGTGCTGCTCAAGGCGCTGAAGGGTGAGAAATACAAGCTGCCGATCATCGGAGCCTACGCCGAGAAGCAGGCGTAGCGCATAGAGTTCGTTCAAATTTGGGTGCCCCATCCATGCGAAGCATGGGTGGGAGCGCATGAATCAGCGCCGTTTCTGCTTGCGAGAGCGATCTTTCTTTTTCTTCGCACCGGACCCGACGGTCGCGTTTCTGCGGCTCTTCTTTGTCTTTGGCGCAGCCTTCGCCGGCTTGCGGCCGGTGAGCGGAATGCCTTCTTCGACAAGCGAAAACTGCAGCGTGCGCTCCTGCGCGAGAATGCGGTCGAGGATGACGTGCACGCGGTCGCCGGCGCGGAAACGGCGGCCCCAGCGCTCGCCGACGATCTCGTGCGTGTTTTCGCGCCAGGTGTAGCGGTCGTCGCGCAGGGTGTCGATGGGCACCAGGCCTTCGACGAAGAGATCGGTGAGCTCGACAAAGAGGCCGTACTTGGCGGGGTTCAGCACCAGCGCGGCGAACTCCTCGCCGACCTTGTCCTGCATGAAGCGAACCTTCTTCCACTCGACAAGCTCGCGCTCGGCCTCGGCGGCGCGGCGCTCGGTCTGGCTGGTCTCTTCGGCAATCTGCGCCAGCTCGGCCTCGGGGATCGGCGGATCCAGTGTCTTGAGCCGATCCGCTGACCCTTCGGGCCCGCGCCGTGCAGCTTGTGAATCACAATGCCGGCGAGCCCTTCATTGGGATGGGTCCACGGCGAAGCTGTGGCGGCCTTCGGCGAGCTCGCCGCGGCCGGCAACGCCGGGCGCAGCAGCGCCTTGGTGATGCGGTGCACGATCAGGTCGGGGTAGCGGCGGATGGGCGAAGTGAAGTGGGTGTAGGTGGGCGCGGCGAGAGCGAAGTGGCCTTCGTTGATCTCGGAGTAGCGCGCCTGGCGCGAGCGAGCGCAGCATGAGGTAGCTGAGAATGCGCTCCTCCGGCTTGCCTTCGATGCGCGCGGCGAGCTTCTGATACATCGCGGCGTGACGGCGATATCTTCCGGCACTTCGTGTGGCGCGGGTTGCCGGCCGCGGCCGTGGGATTCGCGGCGCTCCTGCCGCGTGTGACACGCGCTTCACGGGCAGCGCGCCGAGGCCGAGCGAGTAGCCGAAGCGCGGCGGCGAGCTCTTCAAACTGCACGACGCGGCGCGGCTCGGGCTTCTCGTGGATGCGGTAGAGCGAGGGCACGCCGAGATCTTCAAGCCACGTGGCGACGCACTCGTTGGCGGCGAGCATGAACTCCTCGATGAGGCGATTGGCCCAGGTGCGCTCGGAGCGTGTGACGCCGCGCATCTGGCCCTGCTCGTCGAATTCGATCACCGGCTCGGGCAGATCGAAGTCGATGCTGCCGCGCTCCTCGCGGCGCTTGTTCATGAGCACGGCGAGCTGCTGCATGCGCTCGAAGTTGAGCGACGAGTTCCGCGTAGCGCGCGCGGGTTTCGGCGTCGCCTTCGAGAATGGCGTGAACCGCGGTGTAGGTCATGCGCGCGGCGGAGCGGATGACGCCTTCGACGATTTCGTAGCTGTGGATGCGGGCCTCGGGTCGAGCTGCATGATGCAGCTGAGGACGAGGCGATCTTCGCCGGGGCGCAGGCTGCAGATGTCGGTCGAGAGCTCCTGCGGCAGCATGGGAATGGCGCGGTCGGGGAAGTAGACGCTGGTGCCGCGCAGGCGGGCTTCGAGGTCGAGGTCGGTGCCGGGGCGAACATATTCGGCGACGTCGGCGATGTGGACCTGCAGCTCGTACGATCCGTCGGCGTGCTCGGTGACGAGGACGGCGTCGTCGAAGTCTTTTGCGGTTTCGCCGTCGATGGTGACGATGGGCAGGCTGCGGAAATCGCGGCGGCGTGCGACTTCGGAGAGGTCGAGATGAGCGACGGCGCGCGCTTCGGCCAGCACGTTGTCAGGAAAGATGCGCGGGAAGCTGGTGCTTGCGGATCATCATCTCGACGTCGACGCCGAAGTCGTCGGGCGAGCCGAGCACTTCAATCACGCGGCCGATGGGCGGGCGCGTGGGCGTGGGCCAGCTGGTGATTTCGACATCGACAACGAGGCCTTCAAGCGAGCGTCTTCGCGAGCGTCGTAGCCGTGGCGGGCTGCGGCTTCACCGCCGAGCACGCGATGCGGCGCGCGGATCGGCGCCTGCGGCGGAATTTCGTTGCCGGGCGGAATGAGGATGGGCTGCGTCATGCGATCGTCGAAGGGGACGACAACGTTGGTCGATAGCGGCCTGCGGCGTAGTCCGCCGATGACGCGGACCTGTCGTGGGCGTCCATAGTGAAACGTGCCGACGACGGTGGGGTTGCGGCGCTCGAGATGCGGGCGATGCGGCCCATGGCGGCGGCCGTCGGCGCGCGGGCGGCTCCAGTTCAACCAGCACCTGGTCGCCCTGCATGGCGCCGTTGATTTCGTTGGGCGGAATGAAAATGTCGTCCGTGATTCCGGAGGGCTGGCGCGGGTTGGGCCGGACGAAGCCGTAGCCGTCGCGGTGCAGGTCGAGGCGGCCGGCGACGAGGTTGTCGCGGCGCGCCGCGGCTGGCGCGGGGAATGCTCCACTGCTCGCGGTCGAGTTTGGCGAGCTGGCCGCGCACGGTGAGGCGGGCAAGCTGCTCGAGGAGCAGGCGGCGCTCGCGGCCGCCGCCGAGGCCGAGCTCGCGGACCAGCTGCTTGTATCCGGCCTTGCCGCCGGCGGAGCGGGCGATGCGCGCCACCAGTTCGCGATCGGTCATAGCTTAAGGGTAGCGGACCGAGCGTCAGGGCTTGCGGCGGAGAAGCAGTCGAGGGCGTCTGCGGCTTGCCGAGGTCGCCGTGCAGAAAGCGGCCAACGCCCTGCGCCGATTTTTGCAGCGAGCGGACGACGTCGTCGTAAGTGTTGTCGAGAGCGTTGCCCGTCGTGTCCTGCGCCAGGGTAAGCGCGGTATCGGTCTTGCGGTTACTCATGGCGAGCGCGTCTGCGGTAGCGCCGCCTGCGGCGATGGTGGCCTGCGCCGGACGCTTTGCGGGATACACCCAGGCGATGTCTGTGGCGGGCAGCCGTTCGAGGCGCGCCAGCAGCGCCGGGTCGAAATCGCTCCGCTCAAGTTTGCCTTCGAGCGGCCACTGCGCCGACGCGGCCCACGTGACGTTGTTCATCGGGCTCGAGGGCTCACCGAGATTGACGATGCGTGTTATGGCAAGAGGCTGCATGCTGGTGCAGCGGTCGCCGCCGCAGCCGCGCCGGCACAGCTCGCGATGCAGAAAGGATGCGTGCTTGCCATACGAGATCCAGATCTGCGCGCCGCCATTTGCGGCGCCGAGGGTAGAAGCGCGCGCGACCTGGCTGGCGTCGCAGACAGTGTCCTCGTGAGCAGCGGCGTACCAATAGAGCGCATGCCATGCGAACGCTTCACCAGGGCGCGCCTGCACCAGCACGGACACGTGCTCGGCATCGAGAGGGTGGCTCATGCGTCCGCAATCGGTCTTCCAGAGGTGAAAGTAGCGCAGCTCGACCAGGGGGCCCGCAATGCCCGGCAGCGTGCGCGGCGTGGCCTGCGCATAGATGGTGCCGTCTTCGTTGCTTGCGACGGGATCAGGAAGGCCGGGAAGGAAGAACGCGGGCTTCGCGGAGCAATCCTGCCGATCGGTATGGAATGCCGGCGCGAAGTGCTGCAGCAGCGACTGCTCAACTTCGTCGCTGAGGCCGTCGTGATCGGAGTCCGCGGCAGCGGACTGCGCGCCATGCGCCGATGCCAGGCAGCAGACACAGGCGAGTGCGGCGAGCGAGGCTATGCGCATGCGCCATCGTAC
>CAVRAK010000006.1:0-147885 GCA_963718885.1 uncultured Acidobacteriota bacterium | reverse complement strand
ACTAAAACCCCATCCACTCGGGGTGCCCCATCCTGGGAGTCTGCGAGAGCAGACGACATGGGTGGGTATCCAGTTCGCAAATTGCGCGCGGCTTCAGCCGGCGCCCGCCATCGAGCAAGATCCTACAAGACTTCAGCGTGCCTTCGTTCTTAAATATCGGTGAGGCTCCATCGTCATGAATCGAATTCGCGATACATATGATGAACTCGCCGTTGACTACGCCCGGCACCTCTTTCGCGAGCTCGATGAGAAGCCGTTTGACCGTCAACTCCTGAACCGGTTCCTTCTCGACATAGAAAGAGGCGGCAAGGTGTGTGACGTTGGCTGCGGCCCCGGTCAGGTCGCGCGATATCTCCACGACCGGGGAAGCAACGTGTTCGGCATCGACCTTTCTCCTTCCATGGTCGAGCAGGCCCGATTATTGAGCCCCAACATCCCCTTCCACGAAGGGAACATGCTGGCCCTCGACCTTCCAGATGAGAACCTCGCTGGAATTACGGCGTTTTACGCGATTGTGAATCTTCCGCGTGATGACATACCCGCGGTTTTTCGAGAGATGATTCGAGTTCTCCGGCCCGGCGGTTTATTGCTTCTCGCCTTTCACGTGGGCCATGAGACGATCCGGCCCAATGAGCTGTGGGGGCACCCGATCTCGATGGATTTTCATCTGTATGAAGTCGGCGCTATTTCATGTCATTTGAGAGCGGCCGGCTTTGAGATTGGTGCGGTGCTTGAGCGGGAACCCTACGCGCCAGGCATCGAATATCAGAGTCGCAGGGCCTATGTGTTTGCCAGAAAGATCGTCACGGCTGTTGGCGCACCGTACAAGAACGTACAAGACGTTATTGCGGGATGAATCCAGAATGATTTCATGCGCTCTTGCACGACGCGGCCTGGACAAGAGACGGACTCGCGTCTGAATCAGGATGAATGAAAGGAATCGGAACCCATGTTTGAAGTCGACCTGAAGCGCTTTGACGCACCGGATGAAGTTCGTATCTTCGACAAAGGCAGGTTCGAGCTCCTGCATCTTGGCGGCATGACAATCGGAAGAGCCACATATGAGCCCGGCTGGCGATGGTCACAACATGTCGGCCGAGCGCTCGGCAAAAAGAGCTGCGACGTTGAGCACGTCGGAATGGTCGTGTCAGGCTGCGCCACAGCGGCGATGAACGATGGAACCATCAAAGAGATGCGGGCAGGCGATCTTTTCTACATTGCTCCCGGACATGACAGTTGGGTCGTGGGCGGCGAGCCCTATGTATCGCTGCACTTTCTTGGTGCCTCAGCCTACGCGAAGCACGAATAATCTCCCCGGCTCAACAACTCATCGTCGGCAGAAGTGAAGATTCATAACTGAGCAAGCGATTTCATTGGCGACGTCGCCACGCAGCTTTGCTCGACATAGGGCAACGAATACGACCCCAGGAAACAATCATGCTTGCCAGAAGCTGGATAACCCGGGTTCGCCTTGACAGAGCAAACGAATACGAACAATTTGCAAAGGACATATCTTTGCCAATGTTCCGGTCCCATCCAGGCTGTTTTGGTGTCGTAATGATTCGTGAGGGCGATCAATGCCGCGTGACTACCTTTTGGCGATCCGTCGAAGCAATGCACGACTTTGAAGAAAGCGAGATCTATCGCTCGACGGTCGCACGTATCCTGGCGGCTGGCTTCCTTTACGGAGAACAGCAGATTCAGGTAGAGAAGCCCCATCTCGCATGGTTTCGAGCTACCGACCGCTGGGCAATCGGCCCACACGCGAGTGCAGTCGATTAACTGCGGCTCTGGTATTGACCGGGCGTTATTCCATATAGTCTCTTGAATCGTTTGGTCAGATGGCTCTGATCCGCGTACCCCACAACCGATGCGACCGAAGCGATTGATTCTCCGCAATCCAGCAAGCGCCGGGCGTGGCGCAGCCGAATTCCATCGAGGTAGGTGTGCGGCGGTAACCCAGTGTCGCGTGCGAATGCTCTGGCCAGAGAGAACGGGCTCAAAGAACAGAGCCTGGCCAGCTCGGCGAGAGAGATATTCCTCCAGAAGTTTTCCTCGATATGTTCGCGGGCCTGCCCGACAGCCCCTCGTAAGCACCGCTCTGGCCTGCTCGGCGCATCCCCGTGCCGGCCGAAGAGCAGCGAAATGGCGTCACAGAGCAACATGTCGCATTCAATTCGAGGATGACGATCTTTCAGGCTTTGATGGAAGCGGCGGAGAATCCTCACCAAATCGGAGTCGCCGAGCACTGCGCCTTTCAGGAACGCGGGGCGGTGGGCGCTGTCCGGTTCTGAAGTCAGGCCGGCGACAAAGTTCACGCTCAGGCAAAGAGTGCGATAAACATAGCCTTCGGGGTTTGCCGCCTCGCCGGTGTGAATCTCTTCCGGATTCACGACAAACAAATTTCCGGCGGGCGTGGTGTGTCGTGCGCCCTTGTAGGTGTACGACTGGGCCCCGCTCTCGACCAGACCCACAACGAAATAATCATGGCTGTGACGTGGATATCGGTGGCTGACGAACCGGGCGTGCAAAGCCGACACTCCGTCGCCATACCGATAGAACCGAGACCACTCTGCGCCACGGGAAGAAGCCATCATTCTGTCAACGATGATAGCGAGTCGCCGTTCGATTCGAAGTCTCTACCATTTGCTCTGAAGCTCTTTGGCATTTGAAAGGAGCACCTCGTCACGAAGCTGATCGCCCTGTGAACGTGCCAGTGCTTGTGCTGCGACCCTTCTCGCACTGACCGAACGCAAATGACTCATCTCGTCAGGCGGCAGTGGAACCATGAAGTAAATTCGAACGCAGGCGCGGTTACTCCGGACGCAAATTGCGCGCGGCTCCAGCCGCCGAGAAAATGCATTTTCCTGACCCCTGACCCCTGCCTTTCCCCCCACCCTGTCATTTCTGCCAGTTCCCGGCCCCTTCCCGCCCCGGTAGACTTGCTCCCCCGCGGAGAATCGCGATGCCTTGCCCGCCAGGAGGGGGAAAGAATCAATGAACGCACGCAGACTTCGACATCTCGCCCTTTGCCTCGTTCTCCCTCTCACCGCCGCAACCGCCTTCGCGCAGGAGAAGCGCCTCCGCCTCGCAGGATGAAGCAATCCCCGCATCCGCGCTCACCACCCGGTCCGTGCAGGCTGTCGGCTACCAGGTCGGCGCCGGCAGCACCAAGGTCAGCCTTGTGCCCACTGACATCGCGCCCGAGGCCAGCGGAGAAGCCAAGGTCGAAATCAAATCGAAGGCCGATCGCGCCACCGTCGAAGTCAAGATCAAGGGCCTCAAGCCGGCCCACACCCTCGGAGCAGAATTCCTGACCTACGTCCTGTGGGCCGTCACGCCCGAGGGCCGCACCAGCAATCTCGGCGAGATGCTGCTGAACAAGAAAGGCGAGACCGAGCTCGACACCAGCACGCCGGCGCAGGCTTTCTCTCTCATCGTCACCGCCGAGCCTTACTTTGCCGTCCACACACCCAGTGAGGTGGTCGTCCTGCAAAGTGAGCCCGGCAAAAAGACCAAGGGCAAAATCTTCCCCGTCGCTGAATACAAACTCATGCGCCGCGCGCAATACGAGAAGAGGGGCAATCCTCTCGCGCTTACCCTCGATCCCAAGACTCCGCTTTCTGTCTATGAAGCGCGCAACGCCGTTGAAGTGGCAAAGTCCCGCCAGGCCGACAAATTCGCGCCTGAGGTTCTCACCAAGGCCGAGGGCAGCCTGCAGATGATGGAAAACTCCCTCGCCTCAAACGACAAGAACGCGACCCTCTCCAACGCGCGCCAGACCATCCAGTTTGCTGAAGACGCCCGTGCCCTCTCCGTCCAGCGCCAGGACCAGCAGCGTATCGCCAACGAGAAGGCCGAGGCCGCCGCCCGCGCACGCGCCGAAGCCGAAGCCAAAGCAGCGCAGGAAGCAGCCGCCGCCAAGCAGAAAGCCGACGCTCGAAGCAGCCGCAGAGCGAAGCGCCGCCGACGCACGCCTCGCCTCTGAAGCCGCCGCCCGCCAGAAAGCCGAGCAGGAGAAAGTGCAGCTTCGCGCCCGTCTCCTCGAGCAGTTCAACCGCGTGCTGCCCACTACCGACACGCCGCGCGGCCTCGTCGTCAACATGGGCGACGTCCTCTTCGCCACCGGCAAGGCCGATCTCAACCAGGATGCGAAGATCGCCCTCGCCAAACTCTCCGGCATCGTCCTCAATTACCCGTCGCTCAAGCTCGCCATCGCCGGATACACCGACTCAACCGGCAGCGCCGACTTCAACCAGACCCTCTCGCAAAGGCGCTCCGACGCCGTCATGGCCTACCTCATGGGCCAGGGCCTCAATTCCGACTCCATGACCGCCCAGGGCTACGGCCCCAGCAATCCTGTCGCCGACAACTCCACCGCCGCCGGCCGCCAGAAAAACCGTCGCGTCGAAATTGTCATCTCCGGTGAAGTCATCGGCACCCAGATCGGCTCGCAACCCGCAGGCGCCCACTGATCCCGGCCTCGCACCGCGCCGTCCGCTAATTCGCGCGCAGAGCTGTCATGGGATTGATGCGCGAAGCGCGTAGCGCTGGAATATAACCCGAGAGGGCTGCAACCCCGAGCAGCGCAACCGCCATGGCGACGTAGGTAACGGGATCCCATGGCGAGGTTCCGAAAAGAAGCGACCCAATCAATTTTGCCGTGAGCAGCGACGCAACGGCCCCGATGGCGACACCCGCCAGGGCGAGGCGGACCGTGCTCACGAGGATGCGCCGCCGCACATGGGCAGCGGACGCGCCAAGCGCCATGCGGATGCCGATCTCCTGCGTCTGCCGCGTCACCGAGTACGAGATGACGCCATAGATCCCAAGAGCGGCCAGCAACATCCCCAGCGCGGCAAACGACCCCACCAGAAGCATGAAGAACTGGCGCCCGGAGACGGCGTGATTGACCAGCAGCTTGATCGGCTTGAATTCAGCCGCAGGCTGGTTGGGGTTCAACTCGCGCAACGTACGCAGGACGACACCGCCGAGAGCCGCAGGCGGAATCTTGCTTCGGATCACGAGTTCTGCTCCGCTCGGGCTTCTCTGGGTCGCGGGATAATAGATCTGCCATCCGGTTTCGCCATCGACATTTTCTTCATGAACATCATCGGCGACTCCGATGACGAGCAGGTTATCATCGCCATTATTGAGGGTGTGGCCGATGGCCGTCTGCCACTGGGCGACTGCGCTGATGTAGTGATCGTAGGCGGCGCTGATCACCACAACCTGCGGGCTTTTCGGGCCGTCGTCCCAGGTGAAATCGCGCCCGCGAATCCGGGTGCCCATGGCGCGAAAGTAGCCCGGTGAGATGACGTAGACGAGGGGACCGGCAGGCTGTTTGTCGTTGCGCTTGTAGCCCTTGGGCCAAGGAGTTCCCCACGCGCGGTTCTGCCCGAGAGGCAGGTAGTCGGCGATGCCGGCGGCTTCAACGCCTGGAATCGCTTGTGTACGGGCCAGAACCTGCTGGAAGATGCTGGTGCGGCGCGCGATGACGTCGGCATTCTTCGCTCCGGGAATATTTCCGCCATCGTCGTAGTCCACGTTGATGGATGCCGCGCGATCCGGCTCAAAGCCCAGATCGACGTTCAGCACGTTGATGAAGCTGCGCAGCAGGAGCCCCGCGCCGACCAGCAGCATGCAGGCAAGCGCAACTTCAGAGACAACAAGGATGGAGCGCGTGCGCTCGTGCTTGCGGCTGAGCCCCGAGCCGGCGCCCGAGTCCTTCAGCGTCTCCTGCAGATTGCCGGAGGCCATGCGCAGCCCCGGCAGCATTCCGAACAGAAGCGCAGCCACAGCGGCGATCGCCACCGTCCACGCCAGCGCCGCCGCATCGATGCGGAGCGTGGAGAGGAGCGGGAGAGCGATGGCTCCCTGATGCGCGAGCCATGAGACGAGGATGAAGGCGAGGAGGAGTCCGCCGATCGCGCCGGCCCCTGAGAGCACAAAGCTCTCCGTAAGAAGCTGGCGAATAATCCGGCCGCGGCTGGCGCCCAGAGCGCCGCGCATCGCAAACTCCTTCGAGCGTGCGCCCGCGCGGGCAAGCAGCAGGTTCGAGAGATTCACGCATGCGATCAGCAGAATCATCCCGACCGCGCACCACAGAACGATGAGCGCGCGGTGCAGACGCCCGCTGACATAGCTCTTGAGCGTCACGGGAACCACGGCGTCCTTGTAATCGCCGCAGGTCCGAGGATACTTGAAATTCCAGCACAGTTTCGGGGCGACAGCGGCCGCTTCGCTCACCGCCTGCGGCATCGTGACGCCGGGCTTGAGCCGGCCAATCATGGTGATGATGTTGCCCCAGTCCCGCGGCGGACCGTAGAGGTCGAGCGGCGTAATCGCATCCACCTTCGTGCCCGGTGCGAAAACCGCGCCAAAGTCAAACGATGCGGGCAGCACGCCGATAATCGTAGTCTGGCGGCCGTTGATGTCGTAGGCCTTGCCCACAATGCCGGGATCGCCGTTGAACTGGCGCCGCCACCAGGCATTCGAGATGAGGATCACGGGCGAAGCACCGTCGCGCGCGTCGTCTGCAGTGAAGGCGCGGCCCATGGCCGGCTGTACGCCAAGTACCCCAAAGAAGTTGTGAATCACGTCAATGCTGGTCGCTGTAACCGGTGCGCCGTTGCCCACCTTGAGGCTCAGGTTGTCCGCGCTTGAGAAGGCAAAGTACCCCGTAACATCCTGGTAAGAGCGCGTGAGCGTGCGGAACTGATCGTAGGCATCCGTCGAATACGTCGCGCACGACAGGCCGCACTTGGTGGGCGGCGGCGCAATCCAGACTAGCTGGTCCGAATTGTAGAAAGGCAGCGGCCGCAGCAGCAGCGTGTTCACCACACTGAAAACCGCTACGTTCGCCCCGATGCCAAGAGAAAGAATCAGCACCGCAACAATCGTGAAGCCAGGGTCGCGAAAGAGCGTGCGGAGAGTGTAGCGAAGGTCCTGCAGAAGAATGTCGAGCGTCATAAGTCCTCTCGTCTCGCGATGATGTTCTCTTGCCTGGGTAACGCCGCCAAAGCGTGCCAGCGCCTGCCGTCGGGCTTCCTCGGGGGCCAGCCCGCGCTCGAGGTTTTCCTCGATCGCCATCTCGAGGTGCGCAGTCATCTCCGCGTCAAGCTCCGCATCGAGGGCGCGCTTGCGAAAGAAGGCGCCCGTCCGCTCAAAGGCGCGTCGCAGGCGGCTCATGCCGGTTCTCCGTCTCCGTCCTGCTGCCCCTCCGAGCCCATCGCAAACAGGCGGTCCATCACGCCCGTCAGGCGCTGCCAGTCTTTGGCGTCGCTGGCGAGCTGCCGCCTGCCCGACGCCGTGATGGAGTAGAACCTTGCCTTCCGGTTGTTCCCCGAGAGGCCCCAGAGGGAGCTGATCCAGCCCCGCTGCTCCAGCCGGACAAGGGACGCATAGATGGTGCCCTGGTTCAGCAGCACTTCGTTGCCCGAAACCTGCTCAATCCGGCGCGCAATGCCGTACCCATGCAGTGTCCCCATCGCGGTCAGCGTCTGCAGAACCATAAGGTCGAGCGTCCCCTGCAGCAGGTCTAGTTTGGATTGCATCCGGCCGCCTCCTGTGGCGTTACCACATATACTACAGGTTCCTGTGGCAATGCCACAGGTTTCTGGCGCTAACTTAGGCGGCATCAACGCCAGCGGGCAGCATCGCGCCGCTCCCCCGGTCGCTCCTCACGGTGCAACCCGCACGGCCTGGAACACGATGCCCGGCAGTTTCTAGCAGGAGCTTTCAACTTCTGGACCATTGCGCGGAACCCGCTGAGGTTGCCTTCCCGCACAAAACTGCGCTGTCAAAGGCATTTTCTTGAGATGGAAACAACTTTCCGCGCGAATTTGGACTCCGAACCATTGCGGACCGTTGTTTGTGCGCCCCCGTTTTCCGCCACGGCTGCCGGCGGATGCATGGCGAGTGCGTGTGTTTCTCCCCGGACACCTTTGCCCGAACACCTTTGAAGGAGGACTTATGTTGAAGCTTCGGATGAATTCCCGGCCCACGCAGTCGAAGTTGCTGACGAGCCTGCTGATTGCCGCATTTTGTTCTGCACCGCTGCTGGCGCGCGCCGATGATCCAAATGACAGGATTACCGAGGCCGCTCAGGTATTCAAGGATCTCGCGAATGCGGGCGAGAATGGCCTGCCTATCAACTTGTTGAACAAGGCTGACTGCGTCGTCATTTTGCCCTCGGTAAAGAAAGCCGGATTTATCGTCGGCGGCCAGTACGGCAAGGGCGTTATGACCTGCCGCAGCGGTAGCAACTTCGAGGGCAAGTGGGGAGCGCCCATCATGATGCAGTCGAGCGGCGGCAGCATTGGCTTGCAGGCCGGCGGTCAGGCGACGGATTTCGTCATTCTGGTGATGAATGATGAAGGCGCGCGATCTGTGATGAAGGGCCGCGCGAAGCTGGGCGCGGAAGCCAGCATCGCAGCAGGACCGGTGGGACGTAATGCTGAAGCGGCGACCACCGCGACGATGCAGGCGCAGATGCTGTCATACAGCCGCGCGCAGGGCGTCTTCGGCGGCGTTTCACTCTCCGGCACGTCGCTGGGGCCCGATGACGGCGACAACGAGAAGGTTTATGGGAAAAAGGTTTCCGGGCCCGAGATCTTTGCCGGAGACGTGAAGGCGCCTGCGGCCGCGGAGTCGCTGCTTGCGGAGCTGACCGCGAAGTCGCCGAAGAACCTGTCAACCGGCAAGTAGGCTCGTTTTAATCTGTGCGTGGGCGCCGGAGAACTCCGGTGCTCACACACGGTTTTTTTTGTTTGAAAGGAGATCGTAAATGTCGAAAGAGGCAAGTTTTCGCAGGTTTGTGCGGGGGAGTCTGACTTTGGCCGCTGCCGCCGCATTAACCGCAACCGCACTCTGGGCCCAGTCCCAGGACGTGGATCAACGGCTTACCAGTGCGTCGCAAGTCTTCAGAGAGCTGGCCAACGCCCCCAGTGGGCTGCCGATCAGCCTTCTGAACAAGGCCTCGTGCATCGTCATTCTGCCGAGCGTGAAGAAAGCAGCGTTTCTCGTGGGAGCGCAGTACGGCAAGGGCGTAATGGTGTGCCGCGGCGGCCAGCATTTCAACGGCAGGTGGGGCGCGCCGATCATGATGCAGTCGTCGGGCGGCAGCTTCGGCTTCCAGGCAGGCGGCCAGGCAACGGATTTCGTGATCCTGGTGATGAATGACGACGGAGCACGGTCCGTGATGAAGGGCCGCGCGAAGCTGGGAGCCGAAGCGAGCATCGCGGCGGGTCCGGTGGGCCGCAACGCGGAGGCAGCGACGACGGCGACCATGCAGGCACAGATGCTCTCCTACAGCCGATCGCAGGGCATCTTCGGCGGCGTGTCGTTGTCGGGCACCTCGCTCGGGCCCGACGACGGAGACAACGAAAAGCTCTACGGCAAGAAGATTTCCGGGCCCGAGATTCACTCCGGGGCCGTGAAGGCGCCTGCGGCGGCGCATAGTCTGTTGTCGGAACTGGAAGCAAAGTCGCCGAAGAACCTGGCGACGGGGAAGTGACGAAGACGGTCCGCAGTTCATAGTTCTCTGATCACAGCGGGATCAAGCGCGGGCCAGAACGGTCCGCGCTTTCTATTACGTATTCGGCAGAACAAGGAGTACAGAAGATGTGCACACGCGCTTTGTATCAAGGCGACGATGGCCTGGTCATTACGGGACGAACGATGGACTGGGTCGAAGATATGTACTCGAATGCATGGGTGTTTCCGCGAGGCGCAGCGCGGGATGGAGCGGCGAAGTCGGACAGCCTGAGGTGGACCTCGAAGTATGGAAGCGTTGGCATCTCCGGCTATGAATCGGGAATTGCCGATGGAATGAACGAAAAAGGCCTGGCGGCGAATCTGCTTTACCTCGCCGAATCGGACTACGGCACGCCGAAGAAGGGAAGACCGACGATTTCGATATCCACCTGGGCGCAGTATGCGCTGGACAACTTTGCCACAGTGGCGGAGGCGGTCGAAGCGCTGCGCGGGGAGCCGTTCCAGTTGGTGACGGCGGAGTTGCCGAACGGGAAGCGCGGGCAACTGCACCTGTCGTTGTCCGATCAGGAGGGGGATTCAGCGATTTTTCAATATGTCGCCGGCAAACTGGTGATCTATCACGGTAAGGAACACCTCGTGATGACCAACTCGCCGACGTACGATCAGCAACTGGCGATCCTCGCGTATTGGAAGAACGTGAACCCGCTTGCGTTTCTGCCGGGGTCGATCAGTGCGGCGGACCGCTTCGTGCGGACGTCGTTTCTGATCGATGCGATTCCGAAAGAGGTGGATCTGAAGACGATCACGGCTGTCCCGGGCGGGCAGTACTATTTTCAGGCCATGGCCGCGGTGCTGAGCGTGATGCGCGCCGTGAGTGTGCCGCTGGGGATTACGGATCCGGAAAGGCCGAATCTTTCGTCGACGCTGTGGCGCACCGTAGCCGACCATAAGGAGAAGGTCTACTGCTTCGATTCTGCGACGAGCCCGAATGTGTTCTGGATTCCGCTGGCGGAACTGGACTTTTCGAGCGGCGCGCCGGTGAAGAAGCTCACCATGGCGGGCGGAAAAACCTATGCCGGGAATGTGGCACGCCAGTTTGAGTCCACGAAGCCGCTCATCTTTCTGGCAGCGTGAGACCTTCCACATGGAGAACTAGTTAGGCCGGCCAATCCAGGAGTATTGCCAGGCGACTGAGAGGTTTTGAAAGTTTCCGCCGAAGGTGATGTAGGCGCCGCCGCTGTAGCTGATTTTGATGGACTGGTGGGTTGTTATCGGAATGGCGGCGGTGCCTCCGAGCCGCGAGTTGGCCTGCAGAGTTGTGGGCGTTTCGATGGCGTTGACGCTGGTGGCTCCTCCATACCAGTAATTGCCGTCGATCGAGACCCAGGCGCGCGGCGTTACGTTGTAGCTCAGGTGGGCTTCTGTGGCGCCCATTGGATTCTGTGTCTGACGATTTGGAGGATGAGTGCCCGGAGCATTGCTCCAGTAATTGTCGTTGGCCGTGAACAACCACGCTGCGCCATAAGCATCGAGAACCCACCTGCCCCAGCGGCGAGAGAGGCCCACCTCCGGCTTGAACGCCCAGCGGTTGTTGCCGATGTTGACCAGGCGTGAAGAATCGTACTGGCCCGTCGGTGCTTGTACCGTCAGGCTGGCGCCCACGAGAGACTTTTGTTTCCACTTTGCGAATTCCCGCGGCTGGATGGTCGGCGCGCCGAAAAGATTGACTGAAAATCGCGCAACGAGCGGCGCTAACCCGGAGCGGTAGAGCTTTTCCTCGACACCGTTGACCTCGCCATTGAAGTGACCGACCGCGTACGGAAGAGTGATGTTGATATTCGCAGATCGCCCGAAGAAATCGACAGCGTGAAAGAGCGTGAAGAGCTCGTTGCCGATGCGCCCGTGCGCATTCTGGATTGGAGACGACGGATCAAAGACGACATCGCCGTCCTGAAGTGAATAAGTGAGCGTGACTGCGTTCCAATGTCTGGGCGCGATGACGTAGGCGCGTGGGCTGAGGCCCTGCGCGGAGCAGAAGAGCGCGCCGCACAGAGTGATGAAGAGAGCGCATATCGCGATTTTCAGTGTGTGGTTCACCGTCGCTGTTCAACGTTCCTGGTGGGCCGAAGGGGCGGCCGCGGCAGAAGGGGATAAACTCGACCCGCTATCCGGCTTTCCTGATGGGCGGCAGATATTTCCGCAGCGTCTCCGGTTTTCTCGCGACTTCCTGCGGCAGATAAATCCGATAGTTCAACCGGAACAAGCCGGTCGGCGGGGCCGGAAGCCAATTGCTCTCGCGGCCTTGCGGCGGAGCGTGCTGGATGTAGATGTCGAGCGAACCATCCTTGCCGTAGACGATTCCTTTGGTGCGATCCCCGATGGAGAATCGATTGATGGAATTCTTCACCAGCTGAAAATCGGATCCATACATCGTGATGGACCAGAAACCGAGATCGAGCGTCGGCGGAAGTTCATCCTTGTCAAAGTGCAGGATGTAGTTGTTCTTGCCGTCGAGCAGGTGGGCTTCCCCGTCTTCGTAGGTGCTGAAGTATTCCGCCTCTTCCCGGTCGTGCACAAAGAGACCTTCGAGAGCTCCTGCGGCGCGGTCAAAGTAATCGAAACCATAATCTCCGGGGCGGAGATTATTCCAGCGAGTGGGATAGGGCGTGCCTCGAAATTTCACTTTCCACTTCAGGATGATGGGCGCATCGGCCGCGGCGCGGGCCAGCCCCCTGTGCGCGGCCTGGCTGAGTCTTGACTCATCGAAGGGCTCGCCTACGGAAATGTTTCCGCGGCGAAGCAGGATCACCGCGGCTTCGTGTTCTGCAGGCGGAGGATCGCGCAGCAGGAGGTCGGCGAGCGTCCGATAGAACGCCAGATCGCCTTCATAGCTGGGGTGTCTGGGAAGGTTCGGAATGGTGGCTGTGCCAACTTTTTTGGGATCACCCCAGTTGCCGAGAGATGTGATCTGAAACTTCTCCTGAAGGGCATTCACCTGGTTGAGGTCGGCCGGATCATTGGGAAGGACGCCGATGCGAATGGCGAACATGGCACTGTTGTTGGGCATGCGGTGTTCAATCACACCAGCGGGTAGCGCGCCCTTCCATCCCGAGCCGACGAAGGCGTGATCGCCGCCCTTGCCCCCAGTGGCCCGCGTGCCGATATAGAAGACGTTGTTGGTGTAGCAATCGGCAACTTCGACCGACCAATAGCGATCGAGAATCTCCGGCACGCTCAGAATCATCGGCTCGTCGCCGAATTCCAGCAGTGCTCCACTGTAGACCGTGTCGTTGTTCGGCGTGTAGGGCATCACGTCATCGGCGGACGCAAGGGTCTTCATATGGCCGATCTGATTGATCGGCGCCGCGGGAGCGAACTTGCGGGCCTTTTCGAGAGCCACGGGATCCTGCCGCAGCGCGCGCTCCCGTTCGAATATGACAAGAGGCAGACCAAAGACGTAATTCTGCACTCCGACGGAATACAGCCACTGTTCCTCAGACTCCGCATCGCGCTCGCGGATGTCCATTTCCTTGCTCGATTCAACAATCATTTCGTGAGCCTCATTTTGTTGGGTTGACCGACGCGCCGCGCGAAACGAGATCCTTCAACCTACGCCTTGCGTTCACCTTTTGCGTCGCACCTCAATACTCTGTCTCTTTTTCGTGCGCCGCGCACCTGATAGTTCTGACAGTTACAGCGAATAGGACGGACGTGCTATTCAGAGGTTGTCTGAAGGGTGACCCGCGTTCGAACGTGAACTCCGGGGGTTCCTTCGCTCTTTGGTTGCTGCGCTGAGTGCCCGCGGCGGCTTGAACAACGACGAAAAGGGGTCAGGAGCGATGCTGAAACCAGGCTTCGTATGGATGGCGGCCTTGTTGATTGCGAGCACGTCGGCCGGATGCAGGCAGCAAAACACGGTGCCGGTCGCGCATGAAGGTACCGATACCGGCTACGCGTTTGAGCGCGGCTACCCTGCAGAAGCGACGGCGCAGAAAGCCTATAACGACGCTGATTTGAATCGCGCCGTGGAGGCATACCGGTTCTTCTATCCCACCGTGTCGGGCGCAGCGATTTTTAAAGGAAATGCAAAGGTCGGCATCGTTTCGAACAAGGTCTTCGGGACTCTGGATTCGAAGCCCATACATGTGGGATTCACGTTGAACTCAGATACGCCGTACGCACCACTGCTGCTCGACCTGAGCGACGGTCCGATGGTCGTGGAGTTGCCGCCGGGCCCACTGATCTGCATCGCAATGGACATCAATCAACAATGGGTTGCGGACCTTGGACTGCCGGGACCAGCGGCTGGCAAAGGGGACAAGGTTGTGCTCCTGCCACCTGGATACAAAAACAAGCCGCCGGCAGGATATCGCGCTGCGTATTCGCCCTCGAACAGGATGCTGGTCGGAGTGCGGTCCTTACCCGTCGGCGGTGATGTAGCGGGAGCAATTGCACGGATCAAGACAGTGAAGGTGCACCCATTGAAAGCAGTGCCGGGGTGGCCGGCTACGCGGTGGCTGGACCTGACGCCAATACCGCAGGATACGACTCCGCTGGCGTGGGAGAACAATATCCGGTTCTGGCAGGAGCTTGCCGAGGTAATCAATGAGGAAGCTCCGAATCCGCGATTTCACACAATGTATGGCCTGCTTGCTGCCCTGGGTATTGAGAAAGGCAAGCCGTTTAATCCTGACGCGCGCATGACGGGCATTCTGGAGAAGGCGGCAAAGATCGGCGACGCGCAGATGCGCGTTACGTCCTTCGATGACAGACGTCCCGATCGCATCGTGTGGCCGGACCGCAAGTGGGAATGGGCGGCACTGCGGTACGAGGACGGTGACTTCAATACCTCGAACTTTGCGGACCTCTATGCCCGCGAGAAGTGGTTTTACCAGGCGATTGGCGCTTCGCCCGCCATGTTCAAGCGTGACCCGACAGCGGGGTCGCTCTACTGGCTGGCCACACGTGATAACACCGGCGCGTTTCTCGATGGCGCAAAGACATACAAGTTAACGGTGCCGCAGCCTGTTCCCGGAAAGCTGTTCTGGTCGGTAACGGTCTACGACACCGACACGCGGAGCCAGATCCAGACCGATCAGCAGAAGGCGGCGCTGCGTTCGCTTTTTGAGCTGAAGAACGTTTCATCCACCCAACCGACGGAGTTGTATTTCGGGCCGTCGGTTCCCGCAGGGCATCAAGGCCAGTGGATCAAGACGATTCCCGGCAAAGGATGGTTCGTGTACTTCCGTGTGTACGGGCCGGAGACGGCCGCGTTTGACGGGAGCTGGGAGCCGGGCGATTGCGACCATAGCGATCGGCGGGCAGTGAACAACACGAGCCAGCCCACCAGGAGGTGAAGCATGAAGCCAGAGCGTGTAGCGGCTCTGATGTTGCTGGCAGCGTTGAGTGTCTGTGGCCTTACCGCGCTTTCAGCCAGGGTTGAGGCGCAGGCGAAGAAGCCGAATATCCTCGTGATCTTCGGCGATGACATCGGGCAGACAAATATCAGCCGATACTCGCACGGGCTGGTCGGATACCGGACGCCCAACATCGATCGCATCGGCGAAGAAGGAATGACCTTCACTGACTACTACGCCGAGAACAGTTGCACCGCCGGCCGATCGACCTTCATCACCGGTCAGAGCGCAAAGCGAACCGGGTTGTCAAAGGTCGGCCTTCCCGGCGCAAACGCCGGCCTGCAGCCGCGCGACATTACCATTGCCCAGGCGCTGAAACCGCTGGGATACGCCACAGGGCAGTTCGGCAAAAACCACCTTGGCGACCGCGATGAATTTCTGCCCACCAATCACGGCTTCGACGAGTTTTACGGCAACCTCTACCACCTCAATGCAGAAGAAGAACCCGAGCGGCCCTACTGGAAGGAAGCGTCGCAGATGGATCCCTCCTTCGAGAAGTACTATGCGCCTCGCGGCGTCATCCACAGCTATGCCGACGGAAAGATCGAGGACACCGGGCCGCTGACCTCCAAACGCATGGAGACGACGGACGAGGACTTCGAGAACGCAGCGGAGACATTCATCAAGAAGCAGGTCTCGGCCAATACCCCCTTCTTTGTCTGGATGTGCTTCACCCACATGCATGCCTTTACGCATGTGACCGATGCGGAACGCGGCCAGAGCGGCATGCCGGGCAATGAGTACGCCGACGCCATGGTGCAGCACGACAAGGACGTGGGCAAGCTGCTCGATTTCCTCGACCAGATGAAGATCACCGACAACACCATCGTCGTCTACACCACTGACAACGGACCGAACCAGTTCTCCTGGCCCGATGCGGCGACCACGCCCTTCCGCAACGAGAAAAATTCCAACTGGGAAGGCGCCTTCCGTGTTCCCGCGCTTGTGCGCTGGCCGGGGCACATTAAGGCCAATGTGTGGTCAAACGAGATATTCTCGGGCCTCGACTGGTTCCCGACTCTGCTCGCCGCGGCGGGCGACACCGACATCAAGGAGCGTCTGCTCAAGGGCACCAGCATTGGCGGCAAAACTTTCAGGGTGCATCTCGACGGATATAACCAGTTGCCTTACCTCACCGGACAGGAACCGCACAGCCGGCGGCACGAGTTCTTCTACTTCAACGACGATGGGGAACTTGTAGCCACGCGCGTCGACGACTGGAAGTTTGTCTGGTGCGAGCAGCGGGCGCCTGGCGGATTCCAGGTCTGGTCCAACCCATTTACCTGCCTGCGCGTGCCGAAGATCTTCAACCTGCGCATGGATCCGTACGAGAGGGCCGACACCGTATCCGACCAGTACTACGACTGGATGACGAAGAACATCTATCTCATGGCGCTCGCAACAAAGAAAACTGCGGAGTTCCTGCAGACGTTCATTGAGTACCCGCCGAGCCAGACGCCGGATAGCTTCTCCATCGACCAGATCGAGAAGCAGGTGAACGATGCCATCAAGGCAAAAGCCAAGCAATGATCTCGGCCGAAACGAAGCACATTCCAGGCGCCGGCGATTCCATCAAACGCCGGCCTCGGATTGTTCTTTCGCTTGAACGTGTTCTTGCTTGCGCCCCAGCAGGACAGGGGGCATAGATGAAACGAACGAACCAGCTGCTTGGCGCATTCATTGTTGTTGCGGTCGTTCTTCCCGTTACCGCATTCACGCAGACTCCTCAGCCGCCCGGACCGCCACCGGGCGCTGGCGCAGCCGGCGCCGAGCCCAGCGCGACAGACCTGGCCAAGCAGACGCAGAACCCTGTGGGCGACGTCGTTTCCGTGCCCCTGCAGTTCAACTGGAATACTGGCGGCCTCTACCCCGACTTTTTCAACTCATTCCAGCCCGTAATTCCAATCCATGTCAGCAAGTCGTGGACCTTTATCGCCGCACGTTGTGCCGATTGACAGTGGCCCGTCGGCAACGGCATCAGCAGCAGCGGTGTCGGCGATATCCAGGAACAGTCGTTTCTGACGCCGGCACACCCGGGGAGATCATTTGGGGTATAGGTCCGTCGTTTTCGCTGCCCACGGCAACGGCTTATCCAGTGAAGACGGGCACCTGGGCAGGCGGCGGCTCGCTACTCTCCCCCTGGGCCGTGGGTGCTGGGCTCGATCTTTCAGCAGCTCTGGCCGATGCACGACAACGGCGGATCGCCCGAGACGAACTTCTTTTTGTGGCAATACTTCGTCAATTACAACTTCGGCAAAGGATGGGCTCTAGCGACGGCGCCCAGCATCACCGCGAACTGGGACGCGGCCGACGGCCAGCAATGGACAGTACCCGTCGGCGGTGGCATCTCACGCACGCTGGTCTTTAACCGCCAGGCGATGACGCTCGGCTTCCAGTACTACTACAACACCAAGCGGCCCGACAACGCGGCTTCCACCACGGTCCGATTCATTGTTGCCTTTATCTTCCCGCAGAAGCGTGGATGAAAGCCCGGGAAGCCTAGTTCGAGGAGAGACCTGATATGCAACCTCCAAGCAGCCATATATGGATGATGGCAATCTTGGCTGCCGCCTTGCTTGTGACGGGCTGTCGGCAGACACGTGCGCCTTCGTCTTCCGCCTCCGGGCCTGTTCCGGCGCAGCGGAAATTCAAGATGACGACCCCGATTCCGCCGGACATCACCACCCCGGACAAAGTGGATACGAGCATCGGGACACTGAACTTCTTTGACGGCATACCCAATCCGGCAACTGCGCAGAAAGCCTACGATCAGCTTGACCGCACCCGCGGCATCGAAGTCTTTCTCAACGGCATCCCCGGCGTGTCCATGGCGGCGCTGCGCCAGGGCAGCCGTTCCGTCGGCGCTGTGGATGGCACCATCGGAATCTTCCAGAATCTGATGGATTCGAAATCGCTCTTTCTCACTGCGAATACAGAAAGCATTTACTACGCCACATGGATAGATCTGAAGAACGGTCCGATCGTGGTTGAAAGCCCGCCTGATGTGCTTGGCGTGGTGAACGACTTCTGGTTTCGCTACGTATGCGACATGGGCAATGCGGGCCCGGACAAAGGGCGCGGAGGAAAGTTTCTCCTGCTGCCGCCGGACTACAAGGGCACGCCGCCCCGCGGCTACCTCGTCTTTAAGTCGCGGACCTACGGCAATCTCGTAATCGGACGCGGCTTCATGAAGGATGGATCGACAAAGCCCGCCGTGGACGCGATTGAATCGCACATGCGCGTCTATCCGCTTTCTGAAGCGGGCAAGCCGCACACGGCAAAGTTCGTAGATCTCTCAGGACGCGAGATGAACACAATACCCCCGAACACCTTCAAGTTCTATGAAGAGTTGAACGAGGTTGTGCAGGAGGAGCCGGAAGATTCCTACGGTCCTGACATGATGGGGCTCTTTAATGCCGTGGGAATCGTGAGAGGCAAGCCATTCGCTCCCGATCAGCGCATGCGGAAGATTCTCACCGACGCAGTTGCGATCGGCAATGGCATTGCGCGTTCCATCGATTTCCGCAACCGCTCGACTGAGGCTTCAATCTATCCCGGTGAACATTGGAATACGCCCTTCATCGGAGGAAGCTATCAGTGGCTCAGCCCAGGCGGCGCGCGCAACTTCGATGCGAGAACCATGTTCTTCTACGCGGCAACAGTGAACACGCCGGCAATGGCGGTCGCGATGCCCGGCGTGGGATCGCAGTATGCCTCCGCCAATCTTGACGCAAATGGAGAGGCATTCGACGGATCGAAGACCTATCGGCTGCACGTCCCGGCAAATGTGCCCGTGAAGAATTTCTGGTCGGTGGTCCTCTATGACACCCAGACGCGGTCCATGTTGCAGACCGATCAGCAGTTCCCCAGCCTGTCGAGCCAGCAGCATCCGAAGATCAACGCCGACGGAACCGTGGATGTTTATTTCAGCTCGGCCCAGCCGGCCGGCGCAGCCAACTGGGTGCAGACAATTCCGGGCAAGAGCTGGTTCACGATCTTTCGTCTCTATGGGCCGTTAAAACCGTGGTTCGATAAAACGTGGAAGCTGCCGGATATCGAGAAAGTGCAGTGATGCCTCTGGCGAAGCAGGCCGGGTATTTGCACAGGCCCGCTTTCTTGACCGTGCTATTCCTTGAACGGCGCTGTCAGCGGTTTACCCGCGCGCAAGAGGCCGACAAATGAAAAGCTTGATTCGCATTGCCATCTCGATCGCCTTGCTGGTCGCCGTCGCCGCCTCGTGGGGCTAGACCCACTTCTGGACCCATTTCGGACCCACGCCGCGCCGGCTAAGGCTTTGTGGCGAAGTACTCCTGCCGCGCCTGAACGTCGAGATCCTTCCTGCCGTCAAGCTTCACCTTCAGCGGATGAAAATGTCCGTCGAGCTTCGCGGGTTTGAATCCAAGCACGTAGGTGTATTGCGGAACCGCAGTGAGACGATGGAAAGCTTCATCGAAGTCATTGGTATTGCGCACAAAGGCGCCCCCCGTATCCGCGGCAAACTGTCCAAGGACGTCTGCATCGGCAAGCGCCTCCTGATTCACCGCGGCGACTTTCATCCTTGTGACAGTAGGGTCATACGCTTTGTCTTCGATCTTGCCTGCCGGGTTCTGATCGTAAACGCCCCGCGCGTCGAGGGTATCGATCACCACCGCGTCACGGATGGCTTCGTCCGTAATCTGGGCAGCATCCATCAGCGCGCCCCCATTGAGATAAAAGCCTGGAGAAACCAGGACGATGGTTCTTTTCCCCGGAGCCTTGGAGAGCCAGCGCACCACATCTCTGATCTGTAGCAGTGCAGTACGTGTCTGCTCCTCACCCTGCACGGCAACGTTGTGCGCGGTTTGCAGGGCGATTGCCTGCGCCCCTTGGCTGGTGCGACCGGGCAACGCGAGACATGCGACGGTTTCCACGGTCATAGCCTGAAGCAGTTCACCCGAGTCGCGGCGATTGAGAATCGTATCGGCCATGAAGTAAGTCATCTCCGGGCACCCCGCCGGCCCACTGGTGTGTTGCGACCGCACCTGGCGAATTGCATCGATGAGCTTGCGGCGGTCCGTGGTCATTGGGGATGTGATTGTATCTGAGGTCGTGATAACGGCCGCGAGATCGCCGGGCTGCAATAATCCCGCCTGCCGTTCGGCAGCCTGCTTGAGTCTGGTGAGATCGTCGCCGCCCAGATGAATGTCGTCAAAAAGAAAGACGACGTAATGCGCCGGAACGTTTTGAGAGGAAGCGGCTCCCTGCAGCGGAGATCCCGCGCCCCCAGCATTCTCCGGGGGAACATTCTGCGTTTCGATGCTGAAGCTCGCGATCTCCTGCCGCTTACCCTTGTCAAAGATTTGAAAATCATCGCGGGTGAGATTCGCAACCGCGTTTCCCGCTGCATCGCGCACCACGACGGGAACCAGTACAAGGCTGGTGTTGGTCTGAAGCAGGTAGTGTGAGTCAACATCCGCAGGCTGGGTGGCCGCTGCGGGAAGCGTCGCAGGCGCGGAGTTAGCTGTCAGCTTCATGGTTGGTGTTGCAGACTGAGCAGTCTGGATAGGGGTCTCGATAAGCGTCGCCGCAACCGCCTGCGGCACAGGATTCGCAGTACTCGCCGTTTCCGCCATGCCTGAGTCGCCGGCCTTGGCATCGGCCACCGCTTCAACTGTGGGTCGGGCATCCGCGACCGCGGGAGGTGAGGGCGGTGGCTGAGGCGTGAAAGAGCAGGAAGCGCGCCCAGGTGAATGAGGCCTGACTTCTTGGTGGTAATCGCGGAACTCGATCTTGTTGAAGTACGTGGCCGTGCCCTTCACCATCGTCAATTCGGAATGCAGCGGCAGGACGTAGCGTTTGCCTGCGATGGACACTGGGCCATAGTCGACTTCTCGATCGGCACGCTCAATCGAGAAGTCGTGCGGCAGATCGAGATGGCTCGTGATCCGCAGAACTTCGTGCGTTATCGCGTCAATGAATACCTGCCCGCCGTACGACGCCACAACCCGTCGGCCGCTGGCGAATACCGGTATTCCTGCTTCTCTTGGCACGTCATAAGTGAAGACATATGCTTGGATCCCATGAAGGCGCGTCTTGCCGTGCCAGCGGAAAACCGCGTTAAAACGCGGGTCGAAGATAGCGCGCGCCGCGCTGCCGAATTCGCCGATGGACACGGCTCCGGCGATTTGCGCGTGGGCCACGGCTGCCGGCTTGTTGTTGATCGAGAGGACCTCGTAATTTTCGCGCTCTCCGATGAACGTGACACGCTCCACGATGTCGTCGGCAGCCCCGTTAAAGCGTCCACCTACGCCTGACTCGACAGAGTAGCCGGTGTTGGCGCGCGCGCTGTCACGATGGGTAATCTGGGTGCAGGTGAAGTCTGGAAGCGTCGCTGTATAGGCGAGAGCGTATCTGCGAGCCGCAGCCAGAACCTCTGCCTGATCCGGCGAAAGCGTAGAGGACTCGGGTGCGGCGCCAGGCACAAGAGCAAACGCGGCCAAGGCCAGAATGACCAGGCGGCGAGGACTCAGGCTACCGGCCTGCTGCACTCGAAAATGGGCGGTGCGCACAGCTAATTATTACGACAAGCGGAGAACGCTGCCAAATTGCGAATTCCTGACTCTCGCTTCCCTACTCCGCCGAGGGGTAGTCGATTCGCGCGCGCAGGCGGTGCTCCATCGTCTTTAGCGCGATGGCGATTCCAATGAAGACGAGCGCAATCGAGAAACCATCAATCTCTCCCGTAAAGCGCTCGATGTGCGTGCGCGTTACCACCAGGCTCCCCGCAATCAGCAGAAGAAAGCCGATGAGAGTCATCAGAACGGCCGCCGCGCTGCCTATGAGCAGCAGAATGCGCGCCGCGGTTGGAGCCGATACGATTGGGCTCGATACGGTTGGGCTTGATACCGCTTGGCCTGATAAGGCCTGGCCCGATATCGCTTGGCTTGATGCGTTCATGCCGGTCTCTCCGGCAGATTTGGGGTGCCTTCAACCCTACCTTGAAAACCTACGCGCGCATCACCAATCGCAGGTAACCGCGACATTACCTTCTTCCCTGATCGATATGCGACCAAAGTAAGACAAAACCCGGCCCGCCTATACCCGCAAGCTGATGTAGCCAAGCAGCATCTGGATCAGCGCAAGCACAAACGACGCGATCAACGCCGGTCCGAAGCCCGTAACCGAAAACCCCGGCACGAACTTGCTTGACAGCCAGAGAACGACCGCGTCGATCACAAAAACAAAAAGCCCCAGCGTGAGAATCGACAGCGGGAAGGTCATGACCTTGAGAAAGAGTCCCAAGGGTCGCGTTGACAATGCCGATCACAACGACGGCAATCAGCGCGGAGCCGAAGCTCCGGATCTGGAAACCGGACACGAGACGCGAAACCACAAGAAGAACAACCGCGTTTACAACCCAATGCAGCAGCCAGCGCATAGCAATTCCTTTCGGTCTGGATTTTCCGAGGGGAAGAGACAGAAACAGGCCAGCGGGGCCCTGCGAAGACAGCCCGTCGTTAGTATGATGCATGTTTTTCACGAAGCAGCGGTTGCGTGATACCGCAGCCGCTGAAGAAGGCAAACGAAAAACGGGGCTCGCCTTTCAGCCAGCCCCGTTCCCTTGCTGCAAGTGAGGTCCTTACTCCACCGCCAGCTCCGCGTGCAGCTCCTTCGCCGTCGAGTCGCCGCCCGCCCACACATCAAACGTCGTCGCCTCCACCGCGCGCTCCTTCGTCTGCGGACTCCAGAAGCTCAGCTCCTTCTGCCCCAGTGTGAAGGTCAGCGTCTGCGTCTCGCCCGGCTTGAGCGTCACGCGCTTGAATCCCTCAAGCTGCCGCACCGGCCTGCTTGCCGACCCGTACCGCTGATGGATATACACCTGCGCCACCGCATCACCGGCCACCGCGCCTGTGTTCGTCACATCCACTGAGACTTCGGTCGCCTCATCCCTCTTCATCGCCGTCTTGCTCAGCTTCATGTTGCCGAACTTGAACGTCGTGTAGCTCAGCCCATATCCGAAGGGATACAGCGGCTTGCTGTTCATGTCCCAGTAGCGCGACTTGAACGTCGGCCGATCCTCCGGCTCATGCGTCAGGTTGTGGTTATAGTAGAGCGGTTCAGCGCCCGCCACCCGCGGCCAGCTTACCGGCAGTTTCCCGCCCGGGTTCACATCCCCGAAGAGCACATCCGCCACCGCGCTGCCGCCTTCCGTTCCCGGATACCACGCCTCCAGGATCGCCGGCACATGCTCCGACGCCCACCGGATATCGAGCGGCCTCCCATTCTGCAGCACCAGCACTACCGGCTTGCCCGTCGAAACCGCCGCTTCCAGCATCTCTTCCTGGATGCCCGGCAGATCGAGCGTCGCCCTTGAGGCTGCCTCGCTGCTCATGCTTGCGCTCTCGCCCATAACCGCGATCACCACGTCTGCCGCTGCTGCCGCTGCCTTCGTCTTCGCCACCCACTCCGCAGTCTCTTCCGCCGTTGGCGGTGGCAAAGGCTTGTTCCCCGTCAGCATGTCCAGCATGCCGGGATAGATCTTCGACAGCTTCGGTCCATCCACATACGTCACCTGCGCGTCTGCGCCGAGCACGGCCTTCAGACCCGCCAGCACCGTCACCGGATGGCTCTTGCCCGGACCGCCAAACAAGCCCTCCACCGTCCATCCGCCTTCAATATCCTTCGTCGAGTCGGCCAGCACGCCAATCACCGCCACCTTCTTCAGGCTCTTGCTCAGCGGCAGCGTGTGGTTGTCATTCTTCAGCAGCACCATCGACCGCCCTGCAACCTTGCGCTCCAGCGCCAGACCCTCCGGACGGCTCAGCACCGCGTCCACCTTCGACTCGTCCACATACGGATGATCGAATAGTCCCGATCTGGTACTTCACTTCAAGAATCGGCAGCACCAGCTCGTCGAGCTGCTTCTCGCTCACCTTTCCATCGGCCACCAGCTTCGCGAGGTTGTGCGTATAGGTCTGGCTGGCCATATCCATGTTCAGGCCGGCGTTCACCGCTTTGTACGCCGCGTCCGACGGGTCCTTCGCAAACCCATGCACCTGCAGACTCGCCACCGCAAACGCATCTGACACCACAAAACCCTTGAAGCCCCACTCCTTGCGCAGAACATCCGTCAGCAGCCACTTGTTCCCGCTCGCCGGAACATCGTTCAGATCCATATATGCGCTCATGAAGCTCCCCGCGCCCGCTTCTTCCGCTGCATGAAACGGAACCAGGTAGACATTCCGCATCAGCTCTTCGGGAACATACGACGAGTCATAATCGCGCCCGCCCTCCGCCGCGCCATATCCGGCAAAGTGCTTCACGCACGCCACCACGCTCTCGTCGCCAAGCTCATCTCCCTGAAAGCCCTTCACCTGCGCCCGCGCCATCGCCGCGCCCAGGTAAGGATCCTCGCCCGCGCCTTCCACAATGCGGCCCCACCGCGCATCCCGCGCAATATCCACCATCGGTGTGAACGTCCACTCAATGCCTGCGGCGCGCGCATCCTGCCCTGCGAGGTGCTGCGCCGCTTCTTCCACGCTCGGGTCCCACGACGACGCCATCGCCAGCGGCACCGGAAACACCGTTCTGTACCCGTGGATCACGTCAAACCCGAAGAGAATCGGTATATGCAGCCGCGACTTCTCCACCGCGATATGCTGCAGCCGGTTGATCTCCTTCACGTTGATCAGCCACAGCACTGACCCGACCTTTCCCTGGCTGATCAGATCATCCGGCTTGTCCGTGCCCAATCCCGGCATCTGTACGCCGCTCGATTGGGTCATCTGGCCCACCTTCTCATCCACCGTCATCTGCTTCAGCAGCGCTTCCGCTTTCCTGTGCGCCTCATCGGCCGTCATTGCCTGCGCCATCATCCCGCCGGCCAGCACCATCACCCCACAGCTCCACAACAGCACTGCTTTCACTCTGGACATAATTCACCCGTATCTCTCTCTGTTCCTTGAAACCACTCGCAAGACTAATCGCCACTATCGCCCGCTGTAAATCGAATCTGATTCACAACCCGCCGCACCTCCCTCGTTTAAAATCGATCCCACACACTCATCAACAACTGGACGGGCTTCGCGTGCTGGAAAATCAGTGGTTCATTTTTTCCTCGGGAAGCGGAGAAACGACCGTCGACGGCGCCTCCCTGCCCCCGAAACACCGCAGCCACATCGCTCGTGGAACCCACGGATCAGTCACCCTCCGGCACGGCCTCTCTGTGGTCGTCGAAGAAGACGAAGACACCTATGCCCTGGCCGTCGGCGATACGCGGGCTCTGCGCAACCTCAAGGCGTTCACCAGCTCTGCACCCGAGCGGCACGCGGCGCTCTTCATCCTCAACAAGAAAACATCGGCCATTCGCGTCGTCACCGACCGCATCAACTTTTCAAAGATATTCTGTTTCACCGCGCCCGATGGCAACTTTGCGCTCGCGACGCATCTCACCCTTTTTGCGCGCCCCAGCCTGGCGCTCTCCCTCACGGGCCTCGCCTGCGGAATCGCCAACGGCACACAATTCGGCAACTCCACCGTCTTTCGTGACGTCACCGTGCTCGAGCGCGCCGCTGTCCACCACTTTCAAGGCGCGCAACACACCTCCGCCTCCTATTGGCGCTATGGCTTCGAGTCGCCCGTCGCAAAGGGCTCCGCAAAGCAGAACCTGAAAGACTGCCTCGTTGAGGCCGTGCGCGATCAGGTTTGCGACCGCCCCGTGCTCGTCTCTCTCAGCGGCGGATTCGACTCAAGTGGCATTCTCGGCATCCTCCGCAAATTCGCAAAGCCGGAATCGGTGCACACTTTTTCCTACGTCTTCGGCCAGCCGCAAAAGGGAAGCGATGCCCTCGTCGCGCGTCAGATGGCACAGATCACCGGTTATCCTCACGACCTGCTGCAGGCATACGATGGCGACATCGCCGCAACGATCCGCCGCAATGCGCAGCTCGGCCAGGGACTGGCCAATTTCTGCGACGAAATCGACGCCTGGCAGCGGCAGGCAGAAACCGCCGCCCCCGCATCGGTCGTCCTCGCCGGCGACGAGTGCTTCGGATGGGCAGATCGCCGCATCGTTTCCACAGACGACGTGCTCGTTTCCGTCTGCCTGCGCAAATTCGACTTCGCCGCGGCCGTGTCACCGTATCTCGATACTTCCGTTCGCCGCGAAATGACCGACAGCCTCGCGGCAGAGATCGACGGAATTGTTGCGCAGAGCGCCGGCGAAAGCCTCCACGACATGAAGGACGTGCTCTACCTTCACCACCGCCTCCAGTGGGGCCTGCTTCCCTGGCGCCGCTTCGTCATTGGGGAATTCTTCGAGGTGCGTGAGCCATTCCTTGAGACAAGCGTGCTCGAGCTCATCAAGCGCCTGCCTCCGGCCGACCGCATCGGCAAAGCCCTCTACCGCGAAGCCATCCAGGAGCTCGTTCCTGAAGTCTTCGCCGTTCCCCGCGCGCGCACCGGGCAGGCCGCTCCCCGCTGGAGAAAAGAGCTCGCAAAAAACCACACAGCAATCAGGGAACTCCTCAAAAAGCCTTCCACCCTCGACGCGGTGATCGAACCCGCCGTCCTCAACCGCATGCTGGACTCTCTCGTCCAGGCCGGCGAAGCCGACTCGCGCCAGAACTGGAACCAGAACTGGAAGATGACCGTGCGCAAGCTCGTCGGACCGGCGGCAACCAGGGCCCTGCGCTCCTTTGTCCGCCCCGAAACGCCCAAATATCAGGCCCCCGAAACCATCCTCATGAGGCTGCTCGTCCTCCGCGAATTTCTCCGCCGCGCAGACTCCTGACAAACTCGCCAACCGCCATACTCTCGCACGAGCTCACTGATGAGAACCCGACATAACGGGGCCAAAGACAGGCAAGCTATCGTGATCAATCTCGGGCTGTCATTGTTGTTCGCCGACCTTCCGAGCAAGAAACGCCTTGAGAAATGCTGCGAATTCGCTCGCCTCGGGCGGCAGCTTCCTACCCCGGTTGCTGATCTCGTAAAAATCCAGGGTCACTTCAGGTTCAAGCTTGGTCACTCTCACTTTGCGGTTGCGTGAAGCCATCACGCCAAATGAGGGGATGACCGCGACTCCTAAGGCGGCTTCGACCAGCCCGAGCTGCGTATCCAGTCCATTCACCGTCTGACCCCGTTTGCAGACGACCGCCATCTTCTCCAGTTGCTTCTGCGTGAGCTGCTCGTATGGGTAGTCCTTGGTTAGTGAGATCAGGGTTTCTCCCCCGAGATCTGCCCATGAGCTGGTTTGCGAGCGAACAGGCCTCCCATCGTCAGGCCTCGCCAGCATTAGGGAGAAACGAAAGAAGGGGACGCGCCGCATTCCCAGAATGCGATCAAATATGCCCAGCGCGAAGTCCAGCTTATTAGCCTCGACCCGTTTTGCCAGCGTGCCGAGGTTCCCATCGAACAGGTGAATCTCCAGGCCAGGATGCCTGTCACGGAACTCCCGAATCGCTGATGGAAGCACATGAGCCGCAATCCAGGGAGTTGTCCCAACGGTGATGCGCCGGTTCTTCCGCTTGGCAGCCTGTTCGATGCGAGACACCCCGTCGTCGAGGGTATGCAGCAGCGGTCGCGTGATCTCCAGAAGTTCACCACCCTGCGCCGTCAACACCACCTGGCGCGTCGTGCGGTCGAAGAGCCGAAACCCGGTCTGACGCTCCAACTCGCGAATCAGCACACTCAACCCCGACGGCGTTAGAAACAACGCTTCCGCAGCACGCGTGAAGTTGCGGTGTTCTGCAACGAGGTGAAATGCCCGAAGTTGACGTGAGGTGAAATCCATTATTGAGAATTTATCAATAAATTATGAAAATTACGAACTTCTCTTTGAAAGCAGACGGCAGTACAAACGTTCTTGTCAGAGGCCAAAAGGCCAGCTGCAAAAGGAGACGGACAATGACAAACTCAAAGGTCAACAACATCGTGTTGGTGCATGGCGGCTTTGTGGACGGTTCCGGCTGGGAGAGCGTCTATGCGATCCTGAAGAACAAGGGCTTCAACGTTTCCATCGTGCAGAACCCCACCATCTCGCTCGCCGACGATGTCGCGGTAACAAACCGCGTCATCAACGCTCAGGACGGCCCGGTGGTTCTGGTCGGCCACTCCTACGGTGGCGCAGTCATCACCGAAGCCGGCAACAATCCAAAGGTGGAGCGGCTGGCCTACATCACGGCCTTTGCGCTAGACAAGGGCGAGTCGGTCGGAACCCTGATCAAAGACCCGGCCCCGGGCGCGCCTGTGCCTCCAATCATGCCTCCGCAGGATGGCTTCCTGTTCCTTGACCCCACGAAGTTCGCGGATTCCTTTGCCGCCGATGTCGAGCCCGGCCTGGCCAACTTCATGGGCGCTTCTCAGGTGCCCTGGGGACTAGACGCTCTCAACGGCGCGGTGAGCAATGCCTCGTGGAAGAGCAAACCGACCTGGTACCTCGTTGCGACCGACGACAAAATGATTCCTCCCGATGCGCAGCGTTTCATGGCAAAGCGCGCTGGAGCTATCGTCGCCGAGGCGAAAGGGAGCCACGCGATCTACGTTTCACAGCCTCAGGTCGTGGCCGATGTCATCGCACAAGCTGCGGAGGGCGGACGATAAGAGTGCGACCCGATTGAGGGCGGTCATCAGGGCAGTTGCAGGGAGAAACCAGGCGGTTCTCCTTGCAACTGCCGCATAAGCACTCAGAAACACCCATGCCGTCACGCACACCGCACCTCCACGCTTCAATTCCATCGGGGTTCGCGTGATCGATCGTCCTGAGACGTGCGCGTGGAGCCTGTGCCCACGGGCGCGCTTTTGGAAAGAGCCTCAGCCTTCTCCCCGCCCGCTTCCAGACAAAAAAGCGCCCCCCGAACCTCCCTTCCCAGTTGGGGTACCGGGTCGAGGCTGTCCGAAGGGCGAGGAGCCGCAATCACAGGAAGAGGTACCCGGCGCTATGCCCAGCCATCGAGCTTTCGCTCGCGCTGCAACACGCTTAAGGGCACATCTTCTGGACCGATCCTCAATGTAGATTTGCTCCTCACCGCCGTAAAGGTTTCATCGGGTACCAACCGCCCCATTCCCCGCCAACTAAAGCAGCAAAATGGGTTAAACACTGATAGACAAGACGATACGCGGGACGTATCATACGCTGTACAAGCGAAATCGTACCCCGCGCAATGCGCCGCGTGGCCTGGCTCTTGCACATGATTCGCGCATGCTGGTCAGAACTATACGAATCGCGCGCGTCTGGTGCTCCGGCCCTTGCGTCCGCATCCGTCTCGCCGGCGCAAAATCGTTCTCGCCCGGCGTGCGTCTTTATACGGTGATCGAATTTCAGGAGCCGGACGAATGCCTGTGGCGCCCAAATCCACGCAGGAACTCGACCAGCAGTCCTCTGTTCCCGATCCGTCCCAGCTTCGCGCCCCGGTTCCGGCTCAAATTCGCGAGCAGCTCGATCGCCTCCTCGCTCACTCGCTTTTCGCCAACAGCAAGCGCTATCCAGCCCTCCTCGCCTACGTCGTAGAGCAGACCCTCCTCGGCAACGCCGCCGACCTCAAGGAGCGCAGCATCGGCATTGAAGTCTTCGGCCGCGCACCCACCTACGACGCCAACGCCGACCCCATTGTGCGCATCACCGCCGGCGAGGTCCGCAAGCGCCTCTCGCAGTACTACTACGGCCATGCCCATGCCAGCGAGCTCGTCATCGAGCTCCCCA
The DNA here is from genome assembly GCA_963718885.1 of uncultured Acidobacteriota bacterium. Taxonomy (GTDB): domain Bacteria; phylum Acidobacteriota; class Terriglobia; order Terriglobales; family Acidobacteriaceae; genus Telmatobacter. The sequence goes on along the minus strand of CAVRAK010000006.1, from coordinate 118,290 downwards.
TCGGCTCCTACGTTCCCGTCTTCCACCCAGCTGACGCGCCGGCCGATATCGTCGAGCCTGCTCCGGTTCTCGTGCCCGAACCCACAGCGCCGCTTCCTGCCGCTGAAACCGCGCCTGCTTCGCCTCACCTCCGCTTTCTCTGGCCCTTCATCGTCGCCACCGCCCTGCTCGCCGGCGTCTCCGGAGCCGCTGTCGGCTGGCGCATGCACCGCCCCGCGCCGCCCCCGCCGCCCTCCAGCATCGACCGCTTCTGGCAGCCCTTTATCGCAAGCGCCAACCCCGCCACCTTCTGCCTGGGCGAGCCCGGCAAGGACCTCGACACCGCCTCGCTCGATAACTACAACGCCCCCGCGCCTCAACCTCAGCTCCAGCCCCAGCCCGCGAACTCCGCCGGGCGCCCGCGCCTCCGCGGTAGCCTCGCGCTTGCTGACGTCATCACGCTCACCCGCGCCGCCGCCGCCCTCGAGGCGCGGCACAAAACCTTCCGCGTCGTCGCCGCCTCCACCGCCTCGTTCGCGCAGCTCCGCGAAGGCCCCATCGTCCTCATCGGCGCCCTCGACAACATATGGACGCTCCGCGTCACGCAGAAACTTCGCTTCGGTTTTGAATCAAAGGATGGCGACACCCGCATCGTCGACCGCAGGAACCCCGGCGACGCTTCCTGGACTTCCATCCGGAATCGGCCCAGCCAGAACATTTCCCGCGACTACGCCATCGTCGCCCGCATTCACGACCACGTCACCGGGCAGCCGGTCGTCATCGCCGCCGGCATCTCTGAAGAAGGCACCCAGGCCGCAGGCGAAATTCTCTACAATCCGCTCCTGCTCAATGCGCTGCTCGCCCACGCCCCTCAGGACTGGGAACAGAAGAACCTTGAAGCGGTCATTGAGACTCAGATCATTCAGGGCCATCCCGGCCCGCCCCAGATACTTGCCGTCGAAACCTGGTAGGTATCCGCGGTCGAAAGCCGGTAGCATCTGCCTTGCGGCACACCACTGCGCCCGCGTCAGCGGCATCCCTTTTTCGTGACGCCGCTACGCCACCCGGTCACTTTTTTCCAAGGAATAAGAAACATCACGCCAGGCAGGTTCAACCAGGCTAATCTAACTAACTTGCTTGAAACGCATCCGCTCAGTCTGCTCTGACTTACTTCTTCTTGCGCACAGACTTTTTGTCACAGCAAGCGCCTACTTGCCTTTCGCTTTCTGCGCCGCCCACCGCTTGCGTTGCGCGTCCGCGATCCGCTTGCGCGCTTCTGCACTCAGCACGCGCTTCTTTCTCTTCTTCGCTGAGCCCTTCACTGCTTTGCGTTCGGTAACTTTCGCTGAGACTTTGCCGGAGTTGGCCAGCAGCGCGCGTACTTCTGTCAGCCTTGCAATCTCCGCATCGAGTTGGGCGAGTATCGAATCAATCGGCATATTGAAAGCATAACTCATTTATTCATTCATCCTCTGCAACCGGCCCAACATCTTCTTCCTTGCTTCCTATGCGACCTTACTTCGCCTCACTGCTCACCTATTCTCCCGGCCTTCTCTCACTGACTTACTTCAGCTTCTTCGCGCCATCGCCGCGGCCACGCAAAAAAGGAGGCTTTCAATCGAAGCCCCCTTTTGCGGACCGTGAATCATGAACTGCCTTTCTTACCCGAGATACATCACATGCACATACGTTCCCAGCCGTTCGTTGTACGCGATATACCAGCCGATGTGATCCGGATCCTCATAGATGATGATCGGATCTGAATTCCAGAGCCAGTCGCCAACATAGGTCGTGTCAAACGGCGCTACGCTCCAGTACCAGTTGTTGAACCAGAACCTTCCCGGTCCCCCGCCCCCGAGGTGCCAGATATGTTGCGGCCCGAAGCCGCCCGTAAAATGCCCATGCTGCCACGGGTGATCCAGATGATAATGCGGATCTGCCGGGCCGGTGTTATGGCCCACCCAGCGATTCGGCGCATCGTAGTGCGGCGCATTCGGGTGCCCCGGCGCATCTACATAGTTCCTCTGCTTCGGTGCCTCCGGGCGCGGCGGCGTGCCGTGAAAGGCACTCGGTCCATGTTGCGGCGGCGGCCCTGCCGGATGCCCCGAAGGATGGCCCGACGGATGTCCGCCCTGCTGTCCCGAAGGATGATTCTGTGCGAATACAGCTCCAGAGAAGACGAGCAATGCTGGCAAAACAAAGTGCGCAACGCGCATGGTGATTCCTCCTCGACGCGTCGAGGCCTGGCAGCAATAAAACCCTTGCGGAATGCTGCTCTTGTATCCCCGATATGTCGTTGAACTACTGCTCTATAGGAACACCATATTCGCTGGCAAGTTGCCTCTGGAGGGCATTTAGACAAGAAATCAATGACTTATAAGGTTCCGCTCGTTCGCGCACCGAGCCCGGTGAGCGTCCGATCAGGAGCCCGCGAGCGAGCTTCGATGAGTCCGTATCGCTAGTCCGCACAGATGTCAGTAGGCACGACGATCTGACCTCTGAGCCACTCGCGACGCGCCGAATGTTCACGTCGACCTGCGCCGCACTTGACAGTCGATTCGAAGCCGCGACTCCTTCTGTCCCCCGATTACTCGTGCCGAATGACATTCGTGACCGGCGTATATCCATTTCCGTAGGGCTCAAGCTTGAAGTGACCTTTCTCCTTGTCAAACCTGACCTTTGCGGCCGTCATCATCCGCCCGGTTCCTTCACCCTTCTCATTGACCTTCAACTGAAGGAAACCCAGCGGATAATCTGTATGGGTCGCATTGCGGCTAAGCTCGTACGCAGAGATATTTCGGGCGGTGATGATCGTGATGATCGTATCTGTTCCCGACTTCATCTTCTGGGCGAGTGCAATCTGGTTTCCTGTCTCTCCAACCTTGTTGATCCGCCCGGCATCCTGCTTCTTCAACGCATTCACCAGCGCGTCCTCGCCTTGATCCTTGAGGATCGTGCCAAACGACTGCACCTCGGCGTCCGTGGACCACTTGGTTATCGTCAAGTTAAAGCGGTTCTGGCTTGCACCCGAATTCGGCGCGGCAACAATAGCGGAGTAGGACTCCTTTTGGGCCTTTGCCTGTTCGCTGATACCGCCGTAGATCAAGCTCACCCCAAGTAGCATCATCGCTATTTTTGTCATCGTGATCCTTCCTTCATCGAGATTGCTCTCCACCCCGGGGGATGGGACGCGCCAACATCTTATCCGCGTTCGAAAACCGGGGAACCTAGGGATTTCCCCATAGATGGTCCGTCGCACAACCGCATCCCCTTCACGCCTCAGCCCAAAAAAAAGCGAGGGCATCAGCCCCCGCTCTCTTTGCCTTGAACAATCGAGTACGAACAATCGGTTACGAACTGTGCACTGGCTCGCCAACCCTGCGCCATGCATACAGCGGAAACCGGTTCGCCAGCTCCGCCACTTCGCCGCGAATCCGATCGAGCGCCGCATCATCGTTGCGCTTCTCCAGCGCCTGCCCGATCCACGTTGCAATCTGCCGCATCTCCGCTTCCTTCATCCCGCGCGTCGTCAGCGCCGGCGTTCCGATCCGGATTCCCGAAGGCTTCAGCGGCGGATTCGTGTCATACGGAATCGCGTTCTTGTTCACCGTGATCCCCGCCTTGCCCAGCGCTGCCTCCGCCTCCGAGCCAAGAATCCCCTTCTCGAACACATCCACCAGCATCAGGTGATTGTCCGTTCCGCCCGACACAATCCGGAAGCCTGCTGCACGCAGTGCCTCTGCCAATGCCTTGGCATTCGCCACCGTCTGCTGCGCATATGTCCTGAACTCCGGCCGCAGCACCTCGCCGAACGCCACCGCCTTCGCCGCGATGATATGCACCAGCGGGCCGCCCTGCTGCCCCGGAAACACCGCCCTGTCTACCGCCGCTCCGATCGTCTGCTCCCGCTTCTCGCCCACCTGGTAGTTCTTGCCGCACAAAATCAACCCTGCCCTCGGCCCCCGCAGCGTCTTGTGGGTTGTCGTCGTCGTAATATGCGCATGCGGCACCGGCGAGGGATGCGCGCCGCCCGCCACCAGCCCGGCAATATGCGCCATGTCGAAGATGTACACCGCGCCAACCTTATCCGCGATCTGCCGCATCCGCGCGAAATCCCACAGCCGCGGATACGCGCTCGCTCCGCCGATAATCACCTTCGGCTTCTCGCGCTCCGCAATCGCCTCCAGCTCGTCGTAGTCGATCATCTCCGTGTCGCGGCGAACCGTGTAAAACGTCGTCCTGTATAACTTCCCGCTGAAGCTCAGCTTGTGCCCGTGCGTCAGGTGGCCGCCATGCGCCAGGTCCAGCCCCAGAATCGTGTCCCCCGCCTGCAGCACCGCCATATACGCCGAAGCATTCGCCTGCGACCCCGAGTGCGGCTGCACATTCGCATACTCCGCCTCGAAGATCTGCTTTGCCCGGTCCCGCGCCAGGTTCTCCACCACGTCGGCATACTCGCACCCGCCGTAGTAGCGCCGCCCCGGATACCCCTCGGCATACTTGTTCGTGAAAACCGATCCCGCCGCCTCCAGCACCGCCTCGGAGACGAAGTTCTCGCTCGCAATCATCTCCAGACCCTCATGCTGGCGAAGCGTCTCGTGGTCAATCGCCGCGGCAACTTCCGGGTCGGCCTGCGCAAGGCGTCATCGCAAAACGGGAAGCAGAAGATGTATCCATACGATCCGTCATACCTGAATTCTAGCCCCTGCCGACCTCAGCCCATTTCTGGAAAAATGCGCCTCTTTTTTTGAACTGACCCTTTCGGCGAAGCCCCCAATCAGCGGGCACCTGCATTGCCGCCAGCTGCATCTAAAATGCCCATCGCCGGTATCTTCGCCGCGCGAGCGAACGCCCGCAGTGCAAGCCGCCCCGCCGGATGGGCAACCCAAACCTACGAAGAATCGAATCTGGAGGCGATCCCGATGCAAGGTGCTCAGAATGCAGTCACGAGGCCTCAATTCGCCCCAATGGCCCCAGCGCAGCCCGGCAAGCTGGTTGCATTGGCAGACGCCACGCTCAGCGGCGACGAAACTATTGCGACTCCCTACGGAGAGGTGCGCCTCGAGCACAGCTATATCACCGATGGCAGCTCCAGACGGCTCTTTGATGCGATGGACCTTCAGCGGGCTACCCAGGCATACATCTGGTCCACGCCGCTGGTCAGCTTCACAACGTGGCGAGAGCAGCAGAATCAGGTCTACGGTCCGAACGCGCGCGGCACCTTTGCGGTCTTTAAAAACTTCAACGAAAAGCTCGGCATCGTGACCGCCAATCTCACAACGCCTTACATCATCGGCTTCGATAATCTCGAAAAGGGGCCGCTCTCTATTCACTACCCGGCCGGCAAGACCGCTGGAGGCGTTCTCGACTTCTGGCAGCGCCCTATTGCGGATCTGGGACTCACCGGCCCGGACCGTGGAAAGGGCGGGGAATACATCATCGTTGGCCCACGGCATGATCTTGCAAAGTATAAGAAAGCCGGAGTGCACGCCTTCCAGTCCGCCACGAACAATATCTTTCTCGGACTGCGAATCCTCGAAAAAGATCCGGGATTCGATGACAAATTCAAATCGCAGTTAAAAGTCGCGGCGCTCGGTGGAACCCCGGCCACGATTGTTTTTATTGAAGGCCGGGACAAACCCTGGTCCGCAACTGCGCCCCGCGGCATCGCCTATTGGAAAACCCTGCACGCAATCATCAACGAAGAGCCCGTCAGGGAGCAGGATAAGCCCTGGATGGCCATGCTCGAGCCCCTCGGCATCCTCAGGGGCCGGCCATTCTCCCCCGATAGCCGCCAGACCAGGATTCTCAACGAAGGCGCCGCGCTCGGTGAGCTCATGGCGCGCAATCTGCAGATCAATCCGCGCTATACCCGGCCCTACTGGCCAGGCACGCAGTGGTATAAGAGCTTCGATTTCTCTATCCCACAGGAAACTGCAAACAAAATTGAGCTCGACGAGCGTGCCACCTGGTTCTATGAAGCCGTCGCCAGCAGCGAAGGCATGGTCAACCCGCGCGTCGGCGCCGGTCAGGTCTATATGACCACCAAGCGCGACAGCAAAGGCAACCTGCTGCGCGCCGATCAGACCTACCGGCTCCATCTCCCCGCCGATGTTCCCGTTGGCCAGTTCTGGGCGCTCACACTCTACAGTGAAAACACCCGGCGGCCGTATGACAACGGCGAAGGCACACTCCGCTCCGCCAATCTCGACAGCACTCTCAAAGATCTCAAACGCAACCCCGACGGCTCCGTCGATCTCTACATCGGGCTCAAGCCTCCGGACGGATTCGAAAACAACTTCATGAAGACCGTTGGAAATGACGGATGGTTCGTCTACCTCCGCCTTTATGCGCCTCTCGAGCCCTTCTTCGACAAGACCTTCACGCTGCACGATTTCGAAGTTGTCGAGTGAATCTGGGATGGCTCGCTGCGCCTGGCTCCGGCGCCCCATTCAACGCCGCGCCGCCTCGAAGACGGTCACCGTTCCGGCATCTACCGGTCCGCGCGCCGCGAGCCATCTCTCCTGCGCCATCACCTCTGTGCATGGGCCCAGCGAGCACACCCGGATCGCTCTTCGCTCCGCCTCATCCCGCATCCGGTCCAGCACGGTGCGAAGCACGCCGCCCGTAAACGGCGTATAGAGATAAAACACCGTGCCGCCGCTCAAATCCGCCTGCCGCGCATCCTCCTCCGCAAACGTCACGCGCCCGCTCAGCCCCAGCCGCTCCGCGCACTCCCGCGCGCATGCCACATACGCGCCATCAATTTCGATTCCCGTGCACTGCGCGCCGGTCAGCATTCCCACCAGCAGCGAAACATGTCCCAGCCCCGCCCCCAGGTCCACCACAACATCCCGATTCGGTAATGCCAGCGCGCGCAATCAGCTCCATCACGTGCCGCACCGGGGTCGGCTGATAGAACACCATCTCCGCTGCCAACGGCCTTCACGCCTTCCGGCTCCTTCAGCGCCAGCACCCCACTTGTCAGCTCATCGCGCCAGTCGTAACTCAGCCCCAGCGCCGCATCGCCCGTCGCCGCGATCCACTTGAGCAGCGTCCCCGGCTCTTTGCGAATCCCTGCATAGCCTCATTCGCCGCTTCCAGCGCGCCCTCAGCGCATCGACCGCGGTCGCGTCGGCTCCTCCGCCATCAGCTCCAGCGCGTCCAACGCCTCGATGCGCCTCCGCACCGCCTCCGCCTCCCACAGCGCCGTATCCGCCTCTAGCCAGCCAATCGATTCCGCAGTCTTCCACCGTATCCCGCCGCACTATTCCACGCGGCTTTCCTCGCTCAGAATTCCTTCAGGTTCACGTGTCATCCTCCATCACGATTCACCAAGGTGGCCGAATGCACTTCACCCTCAACCTGAATCCAGCGCTCGTCCCAGCCCTTCTCTTCGCCGTCTGCGTTGCCGCCTGCGCCGCTCAGGACCAGCATCCCTCGGGAATCCAGTCTTCACCGGCCACGCCGCAAATCGAACGCTCGCACTTCAACGCCGACGTGTTCGCTTCCTGGTATGGGCCCAACTACCACACGCCGTTCGTACTCGAAACGGACACTGGCAAGGCTGCCGCCATCCCACGCTTCAGCCTCGAATACAGCCACCTTACGTCCTTCGCCTCCGGTAGCGCTCTTGCTGACTTGATGTTCAATCAATCCAGCATGGCCGAGCCCTCGGCCGGCGGCGGCTCCGGCGCCACCGAGCTCTACGCAATCCTGCGATCCAACTTCGGCCTCAACCACGTTACCCGCTCACACGCTTTCCAGACAGGGCCCCTGCGTGACGTCTCCATCGAGTTCGGCGCCAACCTTGAAACGAAAAATTCCTCCTATGCGCCCGCCGAACGCACCCTCTATGTCGGGCCCCGGCTTGAGTTCGCTCTCCCCCGTGGCTATCTCAACATCGGCCTCCACTTTCGCAAGGAGTGGAACCACGAAGGCGTCCTCGGCCAGTCCGAAAGCTACTCCCCCAACTTCAATATCGAGCCTGCATGGATGCTGCCTTTCAGACTCGGCAACATACGGCTTGCCTACAATGGTTTTGCCGACTACAACACATCCAAAGGCTATGACTCCTTCGGCACCGCCACCGCACCCGAATTCCTCGTGCGAAACTACGTCGCCGCGGACATCGGCAGCCTGCTGCTCCACAAACCGCAACTCATCGACCTCAACTGCGGCTTCTGGTACTGGCACAATGAGTACGGCAAGCCATCTTCCGTTCCCGGCTCCGAGCAGCTCACGCCGATATTCGGCCTCGCCCTCCACCTCGATGGGTTGAAGCCCCGCGGCGAATGACAACAATCGCGATAATCCGCGCCAACGAACAAACAGAATGACCGAAGCCTTCCATTCCGCTCTCAACATCCTGCTCGTCGAAGACGACAAGGACCTTGCGGGCTTCGTCTGCGAAGGCTTGGAAGACGAGGGTTGCAGCGTCAAAGTTTGCTTCGATGGCGGGGCAGGCCTGCGCCAGGCCGAGCTCCACGCCTTCGACATCATCCTCCTCGACGTCATGCTCCCCGTTCTCAACGGCTTTGAAGTCACCAAACGTCTCCGCCTGCAGAAGGTTCGCACCCCCATTCTGTTGCTTACTGCGCGCGACGCTCCCGGAGATGTCGTCAAGGGCCTCGACGCCGGCGCCGACGACTACCTCACCAAGCCCTTCGACTTCGAAGTTCTTCTTGCCCGCATCCGCGCACGAACTCGTGCCGCGCCCGGCAAAAATGCAGCGCACATGCGCTTCGCCGATCTGTTTCTCGATGCCGAAAAGCGCGAAGTCACGCGCGCTGGCCAGCGCCTCGATCTCACCCGTACCGAGTTCTCCATCCTCGAAGCGCTGATGCGCGCCGCCGGCCGCGTTGTTACTCGCGACCGCATCATCGAGCTTGTCTGGGGTGATCGCGAAGTCAGCGAAAACAATCTCGACGTCTTCATGCGCTACCTCCGTTCCAAGGTCGACCGGCCAGACCTGCCACGTCTTCTGCACACTGAGCGCGGACTCGGCTACTGCATCCGCGAAGGAGCCGAGTGAAGCATCTCTCGATTCAGTTTCGCCTCGCGCTCTGGTATTTCCTGAGCGTCGCGGCCATCGTCGCTCTCTTCGCGGCAGGCAGTTGGTTTGCTCTCAGAGCCAGTATGTTCCACTCCATCGACCGCGATCTTCAATATCGCATGACCGCTGTCGTCCCCTTCATCCAGAGTCGCTCGCTCAACTCCCACGAGCAGTTCGCCCGAACCTTTGCCAGCTCGTCAGACTCGTCCATCGTTGGCGTCTTCATCCAAGTCACAGACGAACAGTCCGACATCATCTATCAATCCGACATCCTCCGCTCCCACCGCGTTCCCGTCATGCCGCCAGGTCCTCCCGATGGCTCCATCGCGCTCACCACCGTCGGCGAGCGCGGCTGGCCCGTGCGCGTCGCCGGCAAACGCGTCGTTGTGGATGGCGCTCCGTTCACTATCCACGTCGTTGAGCCGCTCCGCGATATGCTCGGCTCCCTGCGCGAATACACCACTTGGCTTACGTTCCTCATCCCCCTCACCCTGCTGCTCACCACTGCGGCCGGCTACTGGCTTAGCCGCCGCGCCCTCGCTCCCGTCGAACAGATCCGCAAACAGGCCGAGGCCATCGACCCCACCGACCTCGCCGCGCGTCTCCGCGATCCTGGAACCGACGACGAGCTCTCCCGTCTCGCCCAGACCCTCAACGCCATGCTCGCCAGAATCGAGGCAGGCTTTCGCTCCATCGAACAATTCACCGCCGACGCCTCCCATGAGCTGCGCGCGCCTCTCTCGCTCATCATTACCGCCGGTGACGTTTCTCTGCGCCGCGAACGCACGCACGAAGAACTTGCCGACGCTCTGCGCAAGATCGTTCGCGAAGCGCGCCACATGTCTTCGCTCGTCGACAACCTCCTCGCTCTGGCGCGCGGCGATGCACAGCACACCACCGCACTCCTCGTGCCCACTGACGTCGCCCCCCTGCTTCGTGATCTCTGCACAGAGCTTGCTCCCGCCGCGGCCGCCAAGGGGCTCGCGCTCACGCTCGACCTTCCGGATCACGAGGTACGCGTCATCGGCGATCGCACGGACCTCCGTCGACTCTTCCTTCTTCTCGCCGACAACGCCATCAAATACACCGAGGCCGGTTCCATCACCCTCTCACTTGCCTCTGACGACTTTCACGTCCGCGTCGAGGTGCGCGACTCCGGAATCGGCATCGACTCCGCTGCCCTGCCCCATATATTTGACCGCTTCTGGCGCGCCGACAAGGTCCGCTCGCGCTCCGAGGGCGGCGCAGGCCTCGGCCTCTCGCTCGCCTCGCAAATCGTTCAGCATCATGGCGGAACCATCTCCGTTGAGAGTAGGCCCGACCACGGCAGCGTCTTCACCGTGCAGCTCCGTGCCGACACTTCCCGGTAAATTTCGCCTTCTCAGGTTGCCTTCAGGTTCATCCGCAATACTCAATCTGGATCGCTTGAGGTCTTCTGCATGAAATCAATTCGCCCCGTAATCTTTTGGCTGCACCTTTCACTTGGCTCCGTTGCCGGCATCGTCATCCTTGTCATGTCCGTGACCGGCGTCTTGCTCGCCTACGAGCGCCAGATCAACGCGCGCGTTGATGCGCCCGCGCTCTTTCAGGAAAAGACCGACACCACACCTCGCCTGCAGCTAGACGCCGTGGTAACTGCGCTCAGCGTCAGCGGCCAGGGCGTACCCGATCAGCTCGTGCTCCACAACGACCCGAGTGCCCCTGTCGAAGCACGTTACGGCCGCGAGCGCTCTCTCTTCCTCAACCCGTGGACCGCCGAAGTCATCGGTCAACCCTCCCAGCAGGCACGCGCTTTCTTCAGCACCATCGAGCGGATCCATCGCTCCCTCGGCCTCGGCATGCAAAGCGCCTTCGGACGCGGCATCACCGGCTCCGGCAATCTCATCTTCCTCGGTCTGCTTCTCTCCGGCCTCTACCTGTGGCTCCCCAAAATCTTCAATGCCGCGAGCCTTAAACATCGCATTCTTTTTCGCCGCAATCTTTTCGGCCGTCCCCGCGAGTGGAACTGGCATCACGTCTTCGGCATCTGGTCTGCAATTCCCCTGCTCTTCATAGTTGTCACCGGCGTCATCATGTCGTACCCATGGGCGTCCAACCTGCTTTTCACCATGACCGGCTCACAGCCTCCCGTGCGGGGCTTCCGCGGCGCACCCCGCGCTCACCACGCGCCAACCGATTCCGCATCGCCGGCTCCTCAATTTCATTCGCTCGATGAGATCGCACTCCTCGCGAAGCAGAAAATTCCCGCCTGGAATTCCATCACTCTCGACATCCCCGATCCGCAGGACCGCATAGTCAGCCTCTCCGTCGACACCAGCATCGGCGGACAGCCCGAAAAATCGACGCAATTAACCGTCAATCGCCAGAGCGCCCACATCGACGCAATTCGGCGCTTTAGTGACAACAGCCTCGGTCAGCGCCTCCGCGCCTTTGCCCGCTTCACCCACACCGGCGAAGAATTCGGCGTCCTAGGCGAAACCATCGCTGCCCTCGCTAGCATCGGCGCCATCATGCTCGTCTGGACCGGCCTGTCCATGGCGCTCCGCCGCGCCCGGACCGCTCTCACTGGATCAAGAGCTGACGCAGAACGCAAGCTCATCGCACGGTGAGCCGCGCCAACAAGTCAGGCCTTTCAGATGACCTTCAGTTTGCGGTGGCAGAGTAGACATTGAGATCCGAATTGGACTCGAACGGACCCGGGACTTCACCCGGCAGAGAGGAGCACATCATGCGCTTGAAAATCTTCTCAGGAAAATCCTTCTCCATTGCCCTGGCCGTCACGCTCATCGCGCTGCTCACCGCCACCGTGACTGCCCAGTTCACCGGCCCGCATGGGCCACCGCCGCATCCGATTTCGCACTCTGCGGTCGTCCGCTACCGCGCCGCCATGCACCTCGTCCACGCCGCTCGCCAGACCCTCATCACAATCGCCAACCGTCTTTCCGTTTAATCCCGCACACCCGCCCTGTCTCACTTTTCGCCGCGGTGAACTGTCTCAATACCGCTCAAACCGCTGCGCCGCCAGCCGGCTCTGATTCTCAAACAGCCGCGCCAACACCGCGCCGAAAATGAAGCCGCCCACGTGCGCCATGTACGCCACCCCGCCCCGCTGCACAACGCCAACGCTCCCCGCCTGCAGCAGCTGCGTCACAAACCAGAACCCCACCAGCAGCCCCGCTGGAATATACGTCACCCGCACAAAGACAAAGAAAAACAGCAGAGACCGTATCCGGTCCCGCGGGTATGTCACCAGGAACGCTCCCATCACCGCCGCAATGGCGCCGCTCGCGCCCAGCGAGGGCACCGTCGACGCCGGCGACGCCACGATCTGCGCGCCCATCGCCACCAGTCCGCCCAGCAGATAAAACACCAGGTACCGCCCGCGCCCCATCGCGTCCTCGATCTCCGGCCCAAACGCCCAGAGAAAAATCATGTTCCCGATGATGTGCGACCAGCTGCCATGCATGAACATCGAAGTCAGCAGCGTGATCCACGCATGCCCCGACGTAATCAGCGCCGGCGTCGCCGCCCACGTCGCCACAAACGGATCCCCGCCCGCCAGCTCCATCAGAAACACCAGCACATTCACCACGATCAGCGACACCGTCACTACCGGCATCTGCACCGGCCGCCGCGACGCATCGCCCAACGGAATCATGCCCCCCATGCCGTCTCACCTCTCCCCGCCGCGGCCGCACCTGCACGCCGCAGCACAAAGTAGCGCCGATTCTACACGAACCTCTCCCAGTCCCTGATCCCTGACCCCTGTTCTGTATCCTCAATCTATGAAGTTCCCCCTCCTCGCCGCCCTCCTCCTCCTCGCCTGCACTCTCTCCGCCACCGCGCAGGACGCCGGCTACTGGCGCGCCTCCAGCAACACCGCCGCCTCCATCACCGGCGACATCACCATCTCCGACGCAAAACTCATCATCAATTTCGTTTCTTTCCCGCTCGCCGAGATTCGCGCCCTGCAGCCCGCCGAGATCAATGCGCTCTTCAATCCCGACACCGCCACGCCCAACGCCATCAGCGGCAGCGGCCATCTCTATCGCCTCAGCATCCCCGGCGCCAAGCGCTTCCTGCACAAGAACACGCTCTGCGGCTCCGACGACGTGCAGTGGATGGCCACCTGGACCGCCGGCCGTACGCTGCAAATCGCACTCTTTTCCGGCCCGAACACCCCTGTCCTCAAGCCCGAAGTCATCGCCAACACCACCGACATCTGCGGCACCTTCACCTACTCCCGCTGACGCTCTGCTCGCATCGCGGATCCTTCGCATCCGCCCCGGCCGTCGTCGACTGCCCCCGGACCCCGACGCCTGACCCCTATGTCCCCAACCCTCTCCCCTGCGCCTCGTCATACGAGCCCGGCAGCCCATACTCCGGCAAAATCCCTTCGAGCACCATCGCCTGGTGATCGCGCAGCGCATCGTGAAACTTCTTCCAGTCGCTGGCTTCAAAGCCCGGCTGATAGTGGAAGACCTGTCCCGCTTTCTCCTTCTCCTCCACCGATCCCAGCGCCGCAAATTTCCACGAGCCCTCGCCAAAGGGAATGTACTGCACCCCCGCGTACTCCTCATCCGTCAGCTTGCCGAACGAGAACGCCCCTTCGCGGATCGCATTCAGCCACACGCCATCGCGCCGCGCCGGATCCGTATCCACCGTGCCGCGTATCAGCTTCTCCAGTGCCGCCAGGTCTGCCGCGCCGATCGCCGTGTCCTTATCCCGCCCCAGGTAATAGATAAACTGCGAAAACAGCCGCGGCGCCGCGCTCATATACAGTTGCGGATTCGACACCGCCCGCTCCTGCCCATAGCCGTTCACATACTTCCACTCGAGATACGGCAGATCGGGATCCGTCAGCGCCCCGCCGTGCCCCAGGTCCAGTTGATCCGCCACCAGGCTCTTGATCCGGTCCAGCACATTCCACTCCGCCGGATTCGTATGCTCAAGATGCGTCACCCGGTTCACCGTGTGCCTGAATCCCGTGAACATCTGGTGCGCGAAGGTGTCGCAATAGACATGCGCCGTGATCCCCAGCCGGTGCAGCCCGTTCGCGGCGCCCTTCTTCGCGCGGCACTCCGCCCACATGTCCACCGTCGTCGGGCTGTCCGGCGTGCACACCAGCCGCCGGTACAGCGGAACATTCTGCGCGCCCTTCGCGCCCTCGCCGTCATTCCCCGGCAGAAAATGAAACGGCAGCCACACGCGGTAGTCTTCCGCGTTCACGCAGTTATCGGAGATGTCAAAGTTCGTGTGCGCCGAGGCAATCCCCTCATACGCCGTGCCGTTATCGAACGCGATCGTCCCCTTGTAATTCGAATCGTCCACCATCTGCGCCGCGTGCCCGATCGTCGCCGCCTCACTGTGTGAAAACCCCGCCAGCCGCGCCACCGCATAGGTCCCTGCGTGATGAAGATCCTTCTGCACTGCGCCAACCTCCTGTCCCGCTACGAGCCTTTCACATCCAGGCTTGCCGCGTCATCCGGTCGTGGTCTCCACGCTCCCCTCACCGCCTCGCGCCATCGCTCATTCGCACCGCAGCGCCACCATCGGATCGATCTTCGTCGCGCGCCGCGCCGGCAGATACGCCCCCGCCACCAGCACACAGCCAATCAACAACACCGCGGCCATCAGCGTCATCGGGTCCGTCGCGCTCACCCCAAACAGCCCTGCGCGAATCGCCCGCATCGCCGCCAGGCTCGCCGGAATCCCGATCGCCACGCCCACCGCCAGCAGCACCAGCGACTCCCGCAGCACCAGCCACAGAATCGCCGCCTTCGGCGCTCCCAGCGCCATCCGCACCCCGAGCTCGCTCGTGCGTCGCGCCACGCCATAGGAAATCACGCCGTACAATCCAATCGCCGCCAGCACCAGTGCCAGCAGCGAAAACACGCCCGCCAGTTGCGACACAAATCTCTCCTTGTCGATCTGCGAGTCCACCACCTCTTCAATCGTCTGGGTCTTCAGCACTGGCAGATTCGGATCAATCTCCCCCAGCGCCGCGCGCACTTCGCCGGCAATCTTCGCCGGATCGCCCACGCTCCGCACCTGCAGCCAGTAGCCATAGCGATCATCTTCCGTCAGTTGTTGCAGCGCCAGGTACGCAAACGGAGCTGCCTTCTCCTGCGGCCTGTTGTACTTCGCATTGCGCACGATCCCCACAATCTGCCATGTCCCCACCACCGAGGGATCTGCGACCTTGAACGTGCGTCCGATCGCATCGCCGTTTTTGAAGTAGCGCTGCGCCAGCGTCTGATTCACCACCACCGCCCGTATCGCGCCCTCCTTGTCCTGCGGGCCGATCCCCCTCCCGCGCAGCACGGGAATCCCCAGCGTCTCAAAGTATCCCGCCGATACCCGATTGAGCCCTGTGCTCACATCCTCATCCGGAGCCGCCGGCCGGCCATCGATAAAGATCGGCGATCCCCAGCTTCCATCGCTCATCGGCGGACGCGCCTGAGATCGCCGCCGACCGCACACCCGGCAATGCATTGATCCGCTCCAGAATCCTGTCGTACACCACATTCAACCGGTCCGGCTTATAGCCGGCGAACTTGAAGTTCGTCTGGACCAGCAGCACGTTTGTGCGATCGAACCCCACCGCCTCCGTTCGCAGATTCTTGAAACGTCCGCAGCAGCAGCCCCGCCACCGTCAGCAGCACCAGGCACAGCGTCACCTGCCCCACGATCAGCGCCTTCGGCAAAATCCGCCCTCTCTGTGCCGCAGTTCCCGTGCGCGCATTTGCATTCAGCGCGGCCGCGGCACTATTCCGCGAACCTCGCCACGCCGGTGCAATCCCGAACAGCACGCTCGTCAGCACGCACACGCCAAAAGTGAACAGCAGCACCCGCAGATCCGGTGTCGCCGTAATCACCGTGTGCGTCGCGCCCCTGTCCAGGAAGCCGATCATAGCTCGCGTTGCATAGAACGCCAGCGCCAGGCCCACAACTCCGCCCGTCAGCGCAAGCACCAGCGCCTCCGTCAGAATCTGCCGCACGATGCGTCCGCGCGTCGACCCCAATGCCAGCCGCGCGCAGAACTCCCGCTCGCGCGCCGCCGCCCGCGCCAGCAGCAGGTTCGCCAGGTTCGCGCACGCAATCAACAGCACCACACCCACCATGATCATCAGCACCGTGAGCGGCTTCTCATAGATAGTGCGCATATCCGAGAGGCCCGCGGCGGCCGGCTTCATCGGAATAAACGTTCCCGCAATCTGCGTTCGACGTTTTTCCGTCATCTTTCCGCCTTCGCGGTCCGTCAGGAAATGCTGAAACTCCGCCGTCACCCACGCCTGCTCCTGCGCCACCGTCACGCCGGGCTTCCGCCGTGCCATCATGTGAATCCAGAACAGCCCATCCGGCTTCAGCAGCGACGGCCCCATCATCACCTGCGCCTGCATCGTGATCGGCAGCCAGAGATCCGGCGTTTCTTCGTTGAGCGCCACTCCGTAGAAACTCGCCGGCATCACGCCGACCACCGTGAACGCCGTTCCATTCACCATCAGCACGCGCCCGATCACCTTCGCATCGGCATCCAGCTCCTGCTGCCAATAGCGATGGCTGATCACCGCCACCGCATTGCCGCCTTCCACCGCCGTGTCACGCGCCGTCAGGCCGCGGCCCAGCAGCGGCTGAGCGCCCAGCACGTCAAAGAAATTCCCCGCCACCAGGTGGCTCATTGCCTGCGTCGCTCCCGCGTCCCGCCCGGTGCGCACGCTCACCTGCATCGGGAAACTCGCAAACGCCGTGATCCCTTCGAACTCCCGAGCTTCCTTCCCAATGCGCCGAAAGAACTCATACGGAAAAATGTCATACGGGCCCGGGCTCGACGACGCAACAATTCCTCCGCCAAACGCATCGCCGAATGAAAGCAGACTCCCGGGATCGCGCACCGGCAGCTGTTTCAACATCAGGTCGTTGATGATCGTGAAAATCGCTGTGTTCGCGCCAATCCCCAGCGCCAGTGACAGAACCGCAACCGCTGAAAATCCCGGCGACTTCACAAGCTGCCGCACCCCAAACCGCACATCCTTCCACACCGATTCGGCAATCGACTCCCAGCCGCTCGCCCACACCTTCTCCCGCACCATCGCGCCGCTCCCCGTCTCCACCCGCGCCGCCCGCTGCGCTTCTTCCCGGCTCATCCCCCGCCGCGCCTTCTCGTCCCGTGACGCTTCCTCAAACGCGCGCAGCTCCTCGTCTATCTCCGCATTGCGCGCATCCGGATTCGCCAGTGACCGCATGCCTTCCATCACACTTCGCCAAATCCCCATCTGCTGCCCTCCCGCGCTACGCTTCGAGAATCCGGCTGATCGCTGCCGTCTGCCTGTCCCACAGCTTCCGCTCTTCTTTCAGCGCCTTCCGCCCGCGCTCCGTCAGCGCGTAAAACTTCGCCCGCCGGTTATTCTCCGTCGCCCGCCACTCGCCCTTGATATGACCCGCGCGATCCATCCTGCTCAGCGCCGGCAGCAGCGATCCCGGATTCACCCGGAAGACGCCCCCGCTGATCTGCTCGATCCGCAGCGCAATTCCATACCCGTGCATGGGCTCAAGCGCCAGCGTCTTCAGCACCAGCATCTCCAGCGTTCCCTGCACCAGGTCGCCCTGCGCTTGGTTATCGGAATCGTTCTTCATTCCCATCCCTTTCGCCCGCCTCCCGCCCTCTCCACTAGATGATCAAGAGGTAAGGCAGATATATTCCCTCTCCTCTCGATTGTCAAGAGCAGCAGTCGGCAACTGTGAACTGCGAACTTGAACTGTGAACTATGTGATATAACCCGGAACGATGACCACCACGTCTTTTCGCGCGCTCCTGCTCGTTGCCCTCGCTCTCGCTGCAACCGCCGCCGCCCAGCAGCTTCCCTCCTATATAGAGAAGCCCGACGGCTCTGACGGCGTCTTTGCCATCTGGCCCGGCACGCCTCCCGGCTCCGAGCACGCCTCCTGGCACGAGGAATCCTCACAGGCCGGCGGACCCGTCAAGCCCAACCGGATGGTCCGCAACGTCGCCACTCCCCACCATCACGCTCTTCAAGCCCGCGCCAGGCACGGCAAACGGCACAGCCATCATCATCGCGCCCGGCGGAGCCTTCTACTTCCTCATGGTCGACTACGAGGGGTACACCATGGCGCGCTGGCTTGCCCGGCAGGGCGTCACCGCCTTCGTCCTTCGCTACCGCGTCGCCCACACGCCCGACAACGACGCCGACATGCCCGCCTTCATGCAGCAGCTCATGATAGATCTCGGCCATCCCAATCAGACAGACGTCGGCCCGCCCACAGGCACGCCCGCCATGGAAGAAGCCCGCCTCTGGGGTGAAGAAGACGGCCGTCAGGCCATCCGTTATGTTCGTGAACATGCCGCAGAGTTCGGCGTCGATCCGCATCGCATCGGCATCGCCGGCTTCTCCGCCGGTGGCGGCGTCACCATGGGCGCCGTCATGCAGCACGATGCGCAAAGCCGGCCCGACTTCGCCGCACCCATCTACGCCGCTTATCGCACCGCAACGCCCGTCCCTGCCGACGCGCCTCCGCTCTTCATCGCGCTCGCCGACGACGATAATCTCGTCGCACCCATCGCCGGCGCACGTCTTTATGAAGCCTGGCACATGGCCGGCAAGTCAGCCGAGCTCCACATCTTCGACAAGGGCGGCCACGGCTTCGGCATGAACCAGCAAAACCTCCCCTCAGACGCCTGGATCGGCCTCTTCAAGACCTGGCTCGCCAATCAGGGATTTCTGCCGTCCCCGCACCCGTGATATTGCCCGCAAGCGGTCGGCAACCGCTTTTAAATAGACCGTCTAGTCTGAAAAGGCGCGCCATCCACACCGCGCGCCTGAAGAGGAAAAATCGTTTTTCTGAACGCGCCGCCGCTACGATTCCTGTGCGACTTCCTGTCCGGTGACCGAAGCTTCCCGCTCGGGGCCCTTCGTTTCTTCTCTTGCCCGCGCCAGCCCGCTTGCCATCTCGCGGACCACCCACACGGCCATCCACACCGCCGTATAGATCGCAGCCGCCCACAGCACCTCCGCCGCCGCCGGCTTCTCGCGCAGCAGCAGAAAGCGCGCAAGGTCCACATTCGCCCACACAATCAGTGTCAGCACAAAAAACAAAAGGTACTCGCCAAAATGGACCCTGTATTCAGCCACTCGATCGCGCAAAGCTCCCCCGTACACGTCCCCATCTGCCTGCTGCTATGACTGGGATTTCACTACTCTTATCGTAGGACGCCGCAGTTTTCCTTTCGTTAAAGCTGTGCCAGTTTCCTGTTACCGAAGTTGATTTGGGCAGAGCCGGGCACGGCTTCCCGTTTTGGAAGCTTTCTCTTCGCTGTTCTCTCTAAGCGGGGAGCTTTTTCCGGTCCTGCGCCAGCAGAAACACGGCGATCATCCCAATCCACTGCCGAAAGGCCGTCAGGTACTCCGGATCCGCCAGCGTAAGGTACTGCGAAAACGGCAGCAGCAGCAGGATCGCCGCGAAGAGCGGCGCATACGGCAACCGGGCAAAGCGGCCCGTGAAGACTCCCCACAAAAGAACGCCGAGTGCCACCAGGATCGGGACCACCACGATCACGGTTTGGACGATCGAGTGCGTCCCCATCATCCACCACTTGTGCCCCGCGTCGGGATTCCAGCGATCGGTGAGATCGGTCGCCCACACCACGTAGACCCGCTTGCCCACGCGCTCCGCCGTCTGCCCCGGATGCTGCCGCATGTACCGGAGCGCCTGCCCAAAAGCCTCCCGGCAATAGCGCACCTCCCCAAGCTCCGTGTACCGCCTGAACTCCTGCGCATTCGTCGCCGGGTGAGGCGTGTCGTTCGGTTCGCGGATACACTCGATCTCTCTGTTTCCTTTGAGCAACTCAAATCCTGTATTCGAACGCAGAGGAACAAAGCTCCCGAAGACAAGCGCATTGCGCACAAGCTGCGGCGTTACGACCAGAATCAGTATCCCGAGGCAAAGCGCCGCCTGCCCCACCGTTCCCTTTCGGTTGCGGAATCGCACCGCCGGGTAAAGCATCGCAAAAAGGATCACCAGCACGGGTGTGACGTTGATGAGAGCGAGAACCCCGCCCGCCACGCCGAGCGCCACGCGTGCGCCTCAGAACCGGTTCATCCCACCACCGCATCGCCAGCAGCACAAAAACCGCAAGAGCTGCCTCCTGCCACACGAAGTACCACGGGTCTGCGCGATAAAGAAAGGGTTCCGGCCAAAAAACCACAACCACGCCGAAGACAGTCAGCAGCCACGGCTTAAATCCGCCGCAATCGCGCACCAGCTTGCGTGCAATCAGCCAATACACCAGCGCAGCCAGCGCTCCCACCACCGCCTGCGTAATGATGATGAGGTGAATCGCCGTCGGAACGCTCGGCGCAAGGCGAAGAAATCCGGCAAAGATATACGGCACCAGCGGGCACTCCCACGCGGTGGGCGTGCTTCCCGCCCCGAAGGGCGAGCTGAAGCCCCGGCCATGGGCGATGTTTCCGGCGATATTCAGCATCTCGCCGCGAATTTGCGGCACAGCGGTCTCCGCCACGATGATTCGCACGACCGCCGCGACGCGGAGCACAAGCGCGGCCAGAAAGACCCCGGCCGGAGCCCATCGCCCCGAGGTTCCATTCGTTCCCGCACGCTTGTCGCGGAGCATCCTGCCATTATCAGGCTTCGCCAGCCTCAATCGTCGCCAGGATTTATCATCGACTGGGACCCAGGCATTCTCTGGTTCCCTCAAGAAGCTGAGCAATTGAAAAGCTGGGCAATTTTCAGGTCGCGCGACTTCGCTGCGCCTGCTCAGGCCACGCGATTTCCAATCATCTGAACCGGATTTCATTACCAGAGACGAGAAGCAATGCGAGCGAAGACGGCAGTAGTGCTGGGCGCCCAGTGGGGCGACGAGGGCAAGGGCAAAATCGTAGACGTGCTGAGCGAGCGCTTCAGCGCCGTGGCGCGCTACGCCGGCGGCCACAACGCCGGCCACACCGTCATTCACGGCGACACCAGATTCGTGCTGCAGCTCATTCCCTGCGGCGTCCTTCGCCCCGGCTGCAAAGGCGTCATCGGCAACGGCGTCGTCCTTGACCCCATCGCTTTTCTTAAAGAGGTAGCCCGGCTCCGCGAGATGGGTGTCGCCGGTCGATGGCTCTCTCTTCGTCTCCAATCGTGCCCAGGTCATCCTGCCCTATCACCGCATGATCGAGCTCGCCGCCGAGAGCGCCCCCGGCCGCCAGAAAATCGGCACCACCAGCCGCGGCATCGGCCCTGCCTATGAAGACAAGATGGCCCGCAGCGGTCTCCGCGTCGTCGATCTTCTGCGTCCCGATCTGCTCAAAACCCACATCGAGGCCGCCTGCCGCGAAAAGAACGCCATCGCCCACGCTCTCTTCGGCACCGCCCCCTCGACCCCGGGAAAATGTACGACGAGTACGCCGCCGCGGCTGAAGAGGTCCGCCCCTTTGTCGCCGACACCGGACGCCTGCTCCACAACGTCCTCGCCTCCGGCGGCTCCGTCATGTTCGAGGGCGCCCAGGGCACCATGCTCGACATCGATCACGGCACCTATCCGTTCGTCACCTCGTCCAGCGCCACTGCCGGCGGCGCTGCCACCGGAACCGGCGTCGGGCCCACTTTGATCGCCAATGTCATCAACGTCACCAAGGCCTACGTCACCCGCGTCGGCGAAGGGCCTTTCCCCACTGAGATTCACGACGCCATCGGCGAAACCATCCGCGCCCGCGGCAACGAGTACGGCGCCGTTACCGGCCGTCCCCGCCGCTGCGGCTGGCTCGATCTGCCTCTGCTCCGCTACTCCAACCAGGTCAACGGAGCTGACTGGCTTGTCGTCACTAAACTCGACGTCCTCGACGAGCTCGATGAAATTCCCATCTGCACCGCCTATGAAATCGCCGGCAAAGTCACCGACGAAATTCCCGCCGACGTCTACGGACTCGAGCAGATCAAGCCCGTCTACACCACACTCAAGGGCTGGCGCACCTCGACCGAGGGCATTACCGAATTCGAGAAGCTTCCCGCCGCCGCCCGCGAATACCTCAACTTCCAGGCCAGAGAAAGCGGCGTCAGAATTGCCATGGTCTCCACCGGGCCCGATCGCGACCAGACCATCGTGCTGCCGGAGTTTTCCGCAACGCTCGATGAAATTCATGCGTAGACTGAATCCGCCGGCGCACGATTGAATGAGACTGCCCGGCAGGATCGCGCTATCCTGAATCTCAGCGGTAGCTCGCCCTCCGGGACCCGTGTCCCCACAACAAGAAGACATCGATGTAAGCCGGTGCTCTGGCTGGAAGGATTCTTTCCCCATGATCACATTTACCGTAAGGATGCGGTTTGCCCCGGAAGACCGGGATGATATTGCCGAGATTCTCGAACGGCTCACCGAGGCCTCTCGGCAGGAGCCGGGCTGCGTGAGCTACATTCCGCACAGCATCGAAGGCGACCCCGACACCGTCCTCATCTACGAGCAATATCGCGACTCCGCCGCCGCCGAAGCCCATCGCCAGTCGCCGCACTTTCAGAAGTACGCCGTTGGCGGCCTCTACCAGAAAATGCTCGATCGCAGCCGCGAAGATCTCAAAGCCCTCGCTTGAGGCGCCCTCGCGCCACGCAAATTCCCGGTGATTTTCTCAGGCTGCTGACGCGCTCACCGACGCAGGGTTCCACTCACCGACATAGTTCCGAAGGGTGCGAGCTTCAGCCCGTTAAATCCTGCAAAACGGCAGAGCTTTAGCCCGACGGATGTCCTCGCGTTGCGGCGTGCCATCCAGGCCCTTGTCAGCAGACCAACTGCTGATTTTCCGCGTCTTCATCCGGACCTGTGCGTTATTGACCTGCGCCTTCCTTCCGGTCTACTATCCGTTACACCTTTATGAGGACGCCGCGGCCCACTTCACTTGCCCGTTTGCTCATCTTGCATCGGCCGTCTCCCTGCTTTTCTCCTCGCCTCCGCTCCGCTCGCCGCCCTGCCGCGCGCCGAGCGGCACGAAACCCGTCATGAGATCGATCAGCTCGAAGACGACTGGCGCGCCGCCGTCCTCGACCGCAACGTCTCCGCTCTCGATGCCTTGCTCTCAGACGACTACATGGCCATCACCGCGCACGGCATGCTCCAGTCCAAGGATGAGACTCTCGCCAGCCTCCGCAGCGGCGCCGTGCGCATCAAGTCCCTCACTTATTCCGACCGCAAGGTCCGCTTCTACGGAACCACCGCCCTCGTCACCTCGCGTGTCGAAGTCGCCGGCACCAGTCCCGAAGGCGATCTCGCCGGCAGCTATCGCTATACCCGCGTCTACGTGCGCGATGCCAAGGGCAACTGGCGCATCGTCAGTTTTGAGGCCAGCAGCATCCGCGACGACGAACGGTAAAATAGCCAATGCCCGAGCTTCCCGAGGTAGAAACGGTTGCCCGCGGTGTCGACAAGCGCGTCCGCGGCGACCGCATCCACGAGGTCTGGCTCGGCGCTCATCGCGAGCCCTTCAAAACTCCTCAGTCGAAAATGGCCAAAGGACTCGAAGGCCGCACCATCCTCGCCGTGCACCGCATTGGCAAACACATCGTCTGCGAGCTTGGTCAGGGCAAAAAGCCCGCCGCACAGTGGATCGTCCACCTCGGCATGACCGGCCGCCTTCTCGTCACAACGCCCGACGGCCCCGTCGCTCCCCACACCCACGCCCGCCTCACGCTCAAAAGCGGCCGCGAGCTCCGCTTCGTCGATCCCCGCCGCTTCGGCCGCCTCGAATTACGCGACATCGCCTCCGCTTTCGCCGCTCCCTTTACCGCTCCGGGAGCCGAGCCCCTCACCATCCCTCAGTCCGATTTCGATGCGCTCTTCCGCAACCGGCGCCTGGCCATCAAGGCCGCGCTCCTCAATCAATCCCTGCTCTCCGGCGTCGGCAACATCTATGCCGACGAAGCCCTCTTCCGCGCCGGCATTCGCCCCAGGCGCATGGCCGGCCGCCTAAAAAGTGATGAACTGAAGCGCCTCCGCACCGCGCTCCAGCAAGTTCTCCTTGAGGCCATCCGCAGCGGCGGCTCTTCCGTCTCCGACTACGTCGATGCCGACGGAGTGCGCGGCTTCTTCCAGCTTGAGCACCGCGTCTATCAGCGCACCGGCGAGCCCTGCACTCATCTGCGGCACGCCCATCCGCCGCATCGTAATCGCCGGCCGCGGCACCCACTTCTGCTCCCGCTGCCAGCATTGATTTCTCAAGAGAGCCGGGTTAGATGGCGGCGCCCAATAAAAGGTGATCTGCCACTTCTATGATTTTCAAAATATTCTCCCCTTTTTGCTATTGGATTGCGAACGCCGCGATTCATGCCTTTCCGCTAAGTGATTGAAAATAATGAATGCCACAAACGGTACGCCGATTGCTATATCCAAGGTGCCAGTGATGTACCGGCTGCTGGAAGTTCACTCCGGCCAGCCCACAAAGAAGCAGGCATCCGGTAAGAGCACCGCCAATGAGCGGCCCTGATACAAGGGAAATCCGACCGGAGCGCCTTGCGATCGGCACGATGGAAAACCATCGGCCATGATTTGCTGGGAGGCCAGTGACCAGCACGGAAACGCAAAACGCCGCTCCTTCGGGAGACGGCGTTTTGTGCATTTGGGCCCTTATGCCTTTTTTCCGCGATCCACTCCCGCCCGGATTCGCCGGATTTACTACTTTGGGTTACGGTCGATTGGCCTCTGACTTGCGCACTCGCCGCGCACGCTGTAGTATCGAACTTGCCTAATAAGCGGCTGAAGCGAACCAACCCCTCCGGGATGACGGCTCGCCGCTGAAGAGGGATTCTTCGCCAGCCTGTGCAGACCAGCGATATTTGGCCAAGTGCGGCGAATGCTCCCAGAGAAAGGGCATACCCGAGGAAAAGCGCCGGTCGTTCGCATCCATCCCGACAACCTGACAGTTGTGGTGCAGGATTTTGGCTTACGAGCGAAAGGCAGCATTTTTCACAGAGTGTCGGACCCCGGCTGCCGGTTTGCTTAGGAGCAGTCGGTTTTGGAGAGAACGCCGAAAGACCTGGGCCAGTGGGGATACATCCTCTGTGAAGCATGAGTTCTAGGAAATCGCGATAGATTGCGGGCGAGCGTCGCTACGCAACAATCTTCCCCCGGTTCCCTTTGATTGAAAGAAGACCTCTCCGCTGCCATGCCCCCGTTCCCAGACGGATACATGGCGGCCGATGGACTCAGCCACCGCGGTGCGCGGAGGGCTGAGTCTGGCAACAGAATGCTCAAAAAAGCAATGCACCAGGAAGTGCACGCATGACGACAGAACCAACCCAGCCCCAGCCAGAGATGGGGCAACCCCAGGCCAGCGGTCAGGGGCAGTCGCAGGGGCATCGCCGCCGCCGGCGCCGCCGCAAGAACAAGTCAATGCAACAGGGAGCGCAGCCCCAGGGCCAGCAGCCTCAGGCGCAGCAGCCTCCCCAGCCGCAGGCCCAGGCTTCGCAGCCGCCCAGGCCGCAGCAGCAGCAAAACCTGCGCTCCGGCCGAAAAAGAAGAAGAAATTCTTCCAGCCCGGCAGCGGTGGCCAGGGGCCGCAACCGGGCAACAGCATCGCTCAGCCCGGCAATGGCAACGGCCACGGCGGCGGCCGCCGCAAGGATCGCCAGAAGGGTCCGCGCACGTTCGTCGGCCCCATGGATCATAGCTACCGCTCCGCCAACGGCAACGTTGAAGACGGTCCGCCTTCGACGATCCCCGTCAACGGTAATGGCCACGGCGGCGGATACTATCCCGAGCTCCTGCAGGCCGCGCCGGCAATTCCCGTGCGCCATGACGCGCCGACCCGCATCTTCTGTTTCATCGAAGACCTCTTCTTCCAGGCCAAGATCAATGAGACCGCGCGCAAGCTCGGTATCAAGGTCGAGTTCCTCAAGGGAGACAAGGACGCCGTCACGCGCCTCATCGAAACGCCCGATGCCGAGCGCCCCGCGCTGGTCGTCTTCGACCTGAACAACCTCAACGCCAAGCCGCTCACGCTCATCCCCAAGTTCAAGGCGAAGTTCAAGAAGGCGACCTCGATCGTCGGCTTCCTCAACCACCTGCAGGGCGATCTCAAGCTGAAGGCCGTTGAAGCCGGTTGCGATTCCGTCATGCCACGCTCGGCATTCTCGCAGTCGCTGCCCAACCTCTTGCGCCGCTACGGCATGGAAGAAGAAGACGAATACGTCCCCCAGCCGGTCTAACCTCACCAGCGCTCAATGAGGGGTACGGGCTTCAGCCCGTACAATCACCACCGACACAGCGTGCCCCGGTTATGCGCGACGGGGTCCCCAGCGACAGGTCTTCGTCGCTGGGGTGAACAAGCACGGGCGGGAAAGCACTCAATCTTGTCCAACTCGCCCTGTGCCGATATCATCTTCGACCATGGACAAACTCGCGCCGTTCCTCTGGTTCAATGACAACGCGGGAGAAGCCGCCGAATTCTACCTCGGCATCTTTCCGCATGCACACAAGCTTGAGGAAGTGCGTTCCAAAGGCGTCGGTCCCTGGCCCGTCGGCGCCATCGCCACCATCACCATCGAGCTCGAAGGGCAGCAGATGGTCTTTCTCAATGGCGGCCCTGCCTATCAGCTCAACCCTGCCTTCTCCTTCTTTCTCCGCTGCGATTCGCAGCAGGAGATCGACAACTACTGGGACAAGCTCATTGAAGGCGGCAAACCCATGGCTTGCGGCTGGCTCACCGATCGCTTCGGCCTCTGCTGGCAGATCGTGCCGCGCAATATCGGCGAGCTCATCAGTCATCCCAAAGCCATGCAGGCCATGATGGGCATGATCAAAATGGACCTGCCCACGCTCGAAGCCGCTGCCCGCGAGGACTGATCGTCCGCATCACTCGTACCGGAGCGCCTCGATAGGGTCCAGGCTCGCTGCCTTCCACGCCGGATAAATCCCGAAGAGCAGCCCGATGCCGCACGCCACCGCGAAGGCAACCAGCACCCACGTCACCGACAGCGCCGCATGCAGAAACGTCACCGCAAAGTGCAGAACCAGCGTGAACAACGCGCCCGCCAGTATCCCCACCACGCCGCCCACCGCGCACAGCGTCATCGCCTCCAGCGTGAACTGCAGCAGGATATTCCGCCGCGTCGCGCCAATCGCCTTGCGCACGCCGATCTCGCGCGTCCGTTCCGTCACGCTCACCAGCATGATGTTCATCACGCCCACGCCGCCCACCAGCAGCCCCACGCTCGACACCGCCACCATGAAAAGGAACAGTCCGCCCGTCAGCGAGTTCCACAGCCGCGTCAGCGAGTCCGGCCCGAAGATCGCGAAGTTGTCGTCCTGATTGGCCCGCAAGCCGCGCCGGCCGCGCAGCAGATCTCTTACCTCTTCCACAACCTGCGCCTTGTTCTTCGGATCGTCGTACTTCACCGTGATCCAGAAGTCCTTCATCTCCGGATGAATCTTGCGAAACGTCCCGAGCGGAAAATATGCCGAGTTGTCCGACGGATTGCGCCCGCTGCCAAAAGGCAGCGGCTGCTTCTCAAGCACCCCGATCACCGTAAACAGATCGCCGCCGCACTCCACGTCCTTGCCCAGCGGCGACTCGTTCGGAAACAGGTCCGCCGCCGCGTCATAACCCAGCACCACCACATTCGACGAGTGCTGCTCCTCGGGTTCGGAGTACATCCGCCCTTCCAGCACATTCACGTCGTTGGTCTCCTTCACCGCCGACGTGTCCCCATAGAGCGTCGTATTGCTGATCTCGCGCGTGCCGTGCTTCAGCGACACCTTGCCAAACTGCGTTTGAAAACTCTGGTACACGAGCGCCGGATCCACCGCCACCACGTGCGGCAACCCCCGCATAGCGATGCCGTCGTCATACGTGAGCTGCTTGCGGTTCAGCTCCTCGATCGTCGGCCGCCTCCCGAACATCTCAAAGCGGAAAACCCACAGACTGTTGGTCCCCAGCGAGTTCACAAACTGGTTGATATTCGTGTTCAGCCCGTTGATCGCCGACGAGATCAGAATCACCGTCGATATGCCGATCGAAATTCCCAGAATCGTCAGCCCCGAACGCAGCTTGTTCGTGCGCAGCGTATCCAGCGCCAAAGCCACCGATTCTCTCGCCTGTCCATTCGCCATAAATTCAGTCGTCAGTCGTCAGTTCTCAGTGATCAGCTTCGCCGGCAATCGGATCAATTCACCTTGATCGATTCCACAAGCCCATGAATCATCTTCCCAATCTCATGAGACAGCTGCGCGGCCTTATCGATCCGCTCCGGATTCCCCATGCTCAAAGCCTTTGCCAGCTCAAGCTGTGTCTGAACCTCAAAGTTCGAACCCCGGGCGATGCCGAGAAACTGCTTGAATTCCCCCGCATTGAGCCTGCCCTGTCCCTCGGCAATATTGCTCGGAATGGAAATTGCCGACCTTCTGATCTGGCTTGTCAGCCCGTACAGTTCCTCTCGTGGAAACTCCTTCGTCAAGCTATAGACCGCCACCGCCAGTTGCATTGATTTTTGCCAAACCACCAGGTCCCGAAATCCCTGCGCCATCTGCCCCCTCAGCCATTCGCCTTTCTCACTGACTACTGACTACTGACTACTGTCTCTCAAATCTCTGCCCTCAATGCCACAATCGGGTCCAGTTGCGACGCCTTGTGCGCCGGATACACCCCGAAAAACAGCCCCACGCCCGCCGACACAAACAAGCTCACCAGGATCGACCAAATCTGCACCGATGACGGAAACGCAATGATCAGCGTGATCACCTTCGCCGCGCTCACACCCGCAAGCACGCCGATCGCTCCGCCCACCAGCGCCATCGTCGCCGACTCCACCAGAAACTGCAGCAGAATGTCCCGCTGCCGCGCCCCCAGCGCCTTCCGCACGCCAATCTCGCGCGTCCGCTCCGTCACGCTCACCAGCATGATGTTCATAATCACAATCCCGCCCACCACCAGCGAAATCCCCGCAATCGCCGCCACCACGGCGCCAAAGTTGTTCAAAATGCTGCCCAGCAGGTTTTGAAACGTCGCGCTCGTCTCAATGCTGAACGAATCCGCTTCATCCGGCCGCAGGTGCCGCCGCGTCCGCATGATCGTGCGCAGCTCGTCTGACACCGCGTCCATCACTTCTCCGCCGCCGCCCGCATTCACATAGATCGCCAGCGTGTCGTGCGCGCCAAACTCCGACAGAAACGCCGTCAGCGGAACCGCCACCCAGTTGTCCATGCTTTGCCCCAGCATCTTCCCCTGCGGCTCGCCCACGCCGATCACCGTGTAAGGCACCCCGCCCACCCGGATCTCTTTTCCCAGCGGATCGCCCGGCCCCAGCAGATTGTCCACAATATCCGAGCCCACAATCGCCACATGCGCGCTGTGCAGATCCTCTGACGCGGTGAATCCCCGCCCCAGGGCGATGTTCAGATTCGAGATCGCCGGCATCGTCCACGTCCAGCCGCGCAACGTGCTGTCCGAGCTCGAGTGGTTTTCATACACCACCGATCCCGTCGTCTCCCGGCTCGCCCCCACCGACGCGCACATCCGGCAATCCGACACAATCGCCTTGTAGTCGTCAAAGGTCACATTGCGGCGCTTTTGAAACGACATATACTCGTCCATCGTGATGAAGGTCTGAGGCATCTTGCTCACCGTCACCACGCCCGCGCCATAGGTATTGATCTTGGTTGTGACAAACTCTTTCGCGCCGTTGGTCAGCGTCACCACCATAATGACCGACGCCACACCGATCACCACGCCGATCAGCGTCAATATCGACCGCAATTTATTGGCCCAGAGAGACTGCAGCGCGAGCCTGATTCCCTCAATCAGTTCCATAATTCATCTTCCCGTGCGCATCAGGGGGAGGACCTGCAGGGCTTTGGGTAGTGTCGGCATCTTACCATTCCCTGCGCCGCTCCCGCCCCCGCCCCCCATTACAAAAGCCCCGGTGTTGACTACCTCATATATAGACCGACGTGTAGTGACCGCCGCTGCTCACTCTCCTGATCCCTCCGTGTCAGTCCCTGTGCCCTGACCCCTGTCTCTATGTCCCTATCTCCTCCAGCCTTCTTCCCGTCGTCTTCGGCGCAAACAAGCCGATATCCGCGATCACAATCCCCATCGCCGCCGCCACCACCGCAAACATCACGCCCGCGCCATGACGATTCAGCACCGGCAGCAGCACAAACGGCATCGCCGCGCTCGAAAGCCGGCTCAGCCCATAGGCGCCGCCCGCCGCCCGCGCCCGGATCGCCGTGGGAAAGATCTCTCCCTGCAGCACGTGAAACGCATTCGAGAAGATGTTGCTCACCAGCGTGTACAAAATCCCGAAAAGCGCGATCATCGCCGCCGACGTGGCAAACCCCAGCGCCAGGCCGAACCCCGCCATCGCCGCGGCAGCCAGCATGATCAGCACCCGCCGGTCGATTCTCTCCACCACCAGCAATGACAGCGCCGACCCGATCGGATATCCCAGGAACGCAATCGTCGTGTACTCAAGCGACGCCAGCACCGAGAAGCCCTTGTGCGCCAGCACCAGCGGCACCATCGTGCCAAAGCCGTAATACCCCACCGTCTGAAAGATCTGGAAGACGCACAGCATCACGATCTGCGGTCTCCACGCGCTCGCGTCGATCTTCATCGCCGGCGCCGCAGCCTTCTCCGTCGCCGGCTGCCGCTGCGCCTCTTCCACGGGCAGGTCAAGCAGCACCGCCGCCGCCTGCAGCGCCTCCGCGTGCCGCCCTTTCGTCTCCAGCCACCGCGGCGACTCAACCACGCTCCGCTGCAGCAGCCAGACCACCACGCCGCCCAGCCCACCGGCCACAAACAGCCACCGCCAGCCGGCCACGCCCATAAGCGTCAGCGGAACCATCAGCCGCGCGCTCAGCCCGATCGCCGGTATTCCGCAAAATCCAATCGTGTACGCCACCGCCATCATCCGGCCGCGCACCCGCGCCGGCAGCACTTCGCTCAGATAGGCATCAGAGAGCGGCGTCTGCGCGCCAATGCCAATGCCCGCAAGAAACCGCGTCGCAATCAGCACCATCGCATTCGGGCTCAGGCTTCCCGCCAGCGTAAACAGCGAATAGATGCCCAGGTTCAGCAGAAACGCCGGCCGGCGTCCAAAGCGATCCGCGACCACACCCATCGCCATCGCGCCCACAAACATGCCCAGAAAGCTCGACCCCAGCACTGCCGGCAGCACCGCCTGGCTCAGCCCGAACGACTTCGTCAGCACCGTCGCCAGCACGCCCGCCAGAAACACATCGAAGAGGTCGAAGAAAAGCCCCAGCCCCACGACAATCGTGATCCGCCAGTGCCCCCGGCCCACACGCGCCCTGTCCAGCAGTTCAGCAACGGCCAAAGTATCGTTCCCGGTTTCGGATTGATTTCAAGAACTCCGCGCCAGCCTACCATCCCAGGCTGCGCCACCCAAACAAAAGGCGGCAGCCTCTGTTGAGCCGCCGCCCTCGTCACGACTGTGACACTGTGAACTGTTCCTCTACTTCGGATTCTTCTTCTTCCCGCCAAGAAGGCCGTTAATCAGGTCCGTCGCCTGGCTCGGCACGCCCTTGCCCGAGATCGCGCCATTCACCACGCCCTGCACCGCGCCCGTTGTCATCCCGCCCATATCCGGCACAAACTTCGGATTCGCCGTCGTCCCCTGAATCGAAAACGGAATCCCGCTCGTCGCGCCCTTGCCCAGTCCCGCCACCTGCGTGATTCCGCCAATCATGCCCCCGCTCAGGTTGGCCTTCATCTTGAAATTCAGCGCGCCCGCCGGCTGCGTCACTACGCCCGCGCCCGTGATCACCCCGATCGACGGCACATCCAGCCGGATATTGCTCGCCTGCTCCGTCTGCAGCGTCGCGCGCGCATCCAGGCTGAAATCTCGAATCGACGTATCCGGCTTCGACGCCGCCTTCCCCGTAAACGCCGACAACGCGCCCAGCTTCTGTCCCAGGTCAAAGCTTTTAAGATTCGTATTTGCCAGTTGCACCGGCCCCGCCACTACCGGGTTATCCAGCGGCCCCGTGATCGTCAGGTTGGTCGACAGCGTTCCGCCGCTCAGTTTTGACCCCGACGGCAGCACGATCCCCAGCGACGGCAGCATTGCCTCCAGCTCATCCACCGGCATGCCCGGCGCGTTCAGCCTCAGGTTCACCACCTGCGTCTCGCCTTGCATCTGCACCGTTCCTGTCAGGTGCGCCTGCGCGCTGCCAATTGAGATGTCTCCCTGCGTAATCGTCGCCGTCTCGTTATCCAGGTTCACCTCCACCGTATGCTTGATCACCACCTGCTTCGGCGCTGGCGTCCCCCGCGGAGAAAGCTTCAGCTTGTCGCCCGTAAACGTCCCCACTGCTTTCGCCGTCGTCCCGTTGAACGTCAGCGTCCCGTCAAAATTCGCGATGCCCGCTATGCCGCTCGCGCGCTCCAGAAATCCCGAGTTCTCGATGCTCATCCCGTTCACCTTCACCGCGCTCTCAAACGGAGTCTTCGCCGCATTCTGCGCATTGATCGGCCCCGCCCTGCCCGCGATCTCCGCATCGCCGCCGCCCGGCAGCTTCGCCGTCAGCTTGAAAGGGAACTGCCTCGTCTCCGAGAAGTCCGTCACATTCACCTGCACATCGTCGTACACCTGGGCCGGCTGCGACGATCCCGCCCGTCCGATCATCAGCTTGCCGTCATTCACATCGAGCTTCGCCACGGACACATCCGGCACGCCCGACGATGCGTTCGCCGTCCGGTTCTTTGAGGCCGCGCCGATATTCGAGAAATTCCACGTCCCGTTCGGCCCCCGAATCAGCCGGATCTCCGGCTTCTCCAGCACAATCTCCGTCACGTTGATCTTTTTCGAGAAAATCAGCGGCTTCAGCTCCACGCCCACCTTCAGCGAATCCGCCTTCACAAATGGCTGCGTACTGAACGCGGGATCGTCCGCAATCTGAATGTCATCCGCCTTCACCGAGCTCGACAGGATCGACAGGCTCAGCTTGCCCAGCGTCACCTGCCGCCCCAGCGCCGCGCTCGCCTCTGCCTGGATCCGCGGTCGGAAGCTGTCCACGTCGATCATGAACGGCAAAGCAACGAGAATCACCACCACCAACGCCACCACGATTCCCGCAATCTTCAACCAGTGCCTTCTCATGAATCCCTCCCGCCGCGCTCGGATCGCGCGTCCGCTGAGCTTCAGGCGTCGTCCCAAAACTCCGTGCCCGCACTATACAAGGGCGCTTTCGCAGGCGCAAATCGCAGCACCCGAAGCTTCTTCTACTTCTCGAGTGCAAATTACAGGCGACATGGGTCGGTAAACCACGAATTGAGCTCTTGAACGGAGGGCTGAAGCCCTACATTCTTAGCGCTTACTCCACCCGCAGCGCCCTTACTGGATCAATCGACGCGGCACGCTTCGCTGGAATCAGCCCCGCAATCGCCGCCGCCACCGCCAGCGTCGCTATCGCCGTCGCCATCACGGCGAAGTTCACGCTCGTAATCTCATACAGTTGCGACTTCACATAGCGCACGCACAACATCGCCAGCGGCACCCCGACGGCAAGCCCGATCAGCGCCTGCACCATCGCGCCCCTCATCACCATGCCCACTACGCGCTTGCGCTCGGCGCCCAGCGCCATCCGGATTCCGATCTCCGGCGTCCTCCGCGCCACCGTGTACGCCGTCACGCCGTACAGGCCCAGTGCCGCCAGCAGCAGCGCCAGCCCGCCAAACAGCGATGTCAGCCGCGCAATCAGCCGCTCATTCGTGAAGTTGTCATCAATCTGCTGCTGAAAGGTCTGGAACTTCACAATCGTCATATTCGGATTGATGTTCGCCAGCGTCTTCATCGCCAGCTGCTCCATGTTGTCCATCGGTCGCGCCGTCTGCACAACAATTGCCCCTGCATACAGCGACAGATCCTCATCGATCGGCTCCTCTGTCTTCGCCGGCCGCTGCGTCATCTCGAGAAAGTACATTGCGTGATTCTTCCAGTACACGCTCTGGTAAGTCGTGTCCTCCACCACGCCCACGATCTCGAAGAACCCATCCTTTCCCGGATCCGGATAGCCAAATCTATGCCCGATCGGGTTCCTGCCGCCAAAGAACTGCCTCACGAACTCCTTGTTCACCACCGCCACCGTCGGCGCATTCGCCGTGTCCTGTTGCGTAAATCCTCTTCCCATCAAGACGCGCGTTCCCACCGAGTCGAAGTACTCCGCATTCGCCTTCACAAACGACGCGCCCTTGTTCAGCGTCAGGCTCGCCCTGCACCTTCACGCCCGTGCTCCAGTTGTTGTCCTCCATCGGCGTATACGTCGCCAGTCCCACCTTCACCACGCCCGGCAGCGCGTGAAAGCGATCCTCGATCGTGCGATACAGCGGGCCCACCTGCGAAGGCAGATACCCCGCTGCCTGCGGGTTGATGTGGATGATGTATCGGTTCGCTCGCATCCAGCTTCATGTCAGTGCCTTCCACCTTGCTCAGGCTCTGCGCAAACAATCCCGCCGCCACCAGCAGCACCAGTGACAGCGCCGCTTGCACCACCACCAGCCCGCGCTGCAGCAGACTCGCGCCCTGTGCTGTGGTCCGCGTGTTCGAGCGCAGCGCCTCTGCCGGCTGCGTCCGCGCCGCCATCCACGCCGGCGCAATCCCGAACAAAATCCCCGTCACCAGCGACAATCCGAAGGCGAATCCGATCACAATCGGCGAGGGCGCTGCGTCAATCGGC
Organism: uncultured Acidobacteriota bacterium; assembly: GCA_963718885.1. Classification (GTDB taxonomy): domain Bacteria; phylum Acidobacteriota; class Terriglobia; order Terriglobales; family Acidobacteriaceae; genus Telmatobacter. Next base: position 83,557 of record CAVRAK010000006.1, on the reverse strand, counting down.
ACATTCTGGGCGGGGAAGGTCAGCGCCAGCAGCATGCGCGCGCCGAGATACGACACGGCCAGCCCCAGCAGCGCCGCCCAGTCCCGCCAGCAGCACGCTCTCCGTCAGCAGTTGACGGATAATCCGCCCCCTCTGCGCTCCCAGCGCCGCGCGAATCGAAATCTCCATCCTGCGGCCCATCCCGCGCACCAGCATCAGGTTGGCAATATTCGCGCACGCCACCAGCAGCACCAGGCCTGCAATCCACGTCAACAGATGCAGCCGATCCCGATACTGCTCCTGCATGTTCTGGATCCCTGCGCCACCCGGCGTCAACACCACATGGGCACGCTGCAGGTCCTTCTGCAAACGCGTGTCCTTGTACATCTTCAACGTCGCAAACTCCTGCCGCAGCACCGCGCTCGCCTTCTGCTGCAACGCCGGCAGTGAAACACCCGGCTTCACCCGGCCCACAATATATGCCCATGAGGTCTCTGGATCGTGCTCATACGGCGCCCCCAGCACCGGCTCCATCGACTCGAGCGGCAGATAAAACTTCGGTGGCGAATTCGACAGCCGGTCGCCGTAAAATCCCTCCGGCGCCACGCCGATCACCGTCACCGCCTTCGTGTTCATCCAGAACGTGCTGCCCACCACGGAAGGGTCGCCGTTGTAATCTCCCTTCCACGCCGCATAGCTCATCACCGCCGTGAACGGCGCGCCTTTCCGGTCGTCCGCGTCCACAAAAAGCCGCCCTGCCGCCGGCCTCAGACCGAAGACGTGAAAATAATTCCCCGAAACAAACGTCCCCATCTCCGACTGCGCAACCGTCTCCGGCCCTTCCCGCCGCACCGTCAAGGGACGGTACGCGTAGCCGCTCTCCATCGCCGCCAGTTCTTCAAACTCCGGCAGGTTCTTCTTGAACTGGTAATACGTCTCCGTCGCAAACAGGCTGTAGTCCCCGCTGTCATGCGTCCCCGAGCTCACGCAGCAGTCGTCCTGATCGCCGATCCGCACCAGCATCTTCGGATCCGCCACCGGCAGCTTCCGCAGCAGCACCGAGTTCACCAGCGTAAAAATCGCCGAGTTCGCCCCGATCCCCAGCGCCAGCGTCAGAAGCACCGTCAGCGTAAAGCCCGGCGTCTTCCGCAACTGCCTGAATGCAAATCCCAGGTCCTGCACCAGCGTTCTCACTTTCAACCCTCCCGATCGCGATTCCCTGATGTCACGTCCGCCAGATTCATTCCGCCCTCAGCGCCGCCACCGGATTTACTGCCGTCGCACGCGCTGCCGGGACAAGAACTGCGATCGCCGCTACCGTCACCAGCGCGCCAATCGCAATACACACCGCGGCCGCATCCAGCGGCGCCGTCTCAAACAGCAGGCCCATGCCGCTCACCAGCCGCGCTCCCGCAACACCCACGGCAAGACCCATGCCGATCCCCGCCGCGGTAAAGGCTCCCGCCTGCCGCAGCACCAGTCGCAGGACATCGCCGCGATCTGCGCCCAGCGCAATCCTCACTCCGATCTCGCGCGTCCTCTGTGCCACCGAGTACGACAGCACCCCGTAAATCCCGATTGCCGCCAGCAGCAGCGTCGCGAGTCCGAAGATGCCCAGCAGCGTCGCCGTCATCTTTTGCCGCGCCATTGAATCGCTGACCACCGCGCTGATTGCTTCTATGTGGTACACAGGCTGCTGCGGATCCACTGCGCGCACGGCATCCTTGATCACGTTCGTCATGCGCTCCGCATCCACGTTCGAGCGCACCAGCAGCACCTCGTGCACCCCAAAGCCCGGCAGATACATCTCGGGCATTGCCTCCGTGTCCACGCCGAGATCGCGTGCGTTCGCCACCACGCCCACCACCGGAATCTTCACCGGCTGCGGGCTCATCACCCCAATCAGAATCTTCTTTCCCGTAGCCCGGGTTTCCCCTCCCAGATAACGCTGCGCAAACGCCTCATTCACGACAAAGACGCTCGCGCTCTTCGCCACCTCGTCCGGGGTAAATACGCGCCCGGCCTTCACCTTGAGTCCCAACGTCCTGAACAGCTCCGCATTGACATAGCGAATCTGCGCATACGGGTAAGTCCCTGGCGCCAGTTGCGGCGCGCCTTCAATCAGAAACCGCGTCATCACTTGAGAGGGCCGCATCGGCACCTGGGTTGTAGTCCCCACCGCGGTCACTCCTGGCGCTTGCCCGATCCGCCCAAGCACCTGCTCGAAAAACTGGCCCGTGTTCGCACTCGAATCTGTGTAGCGCGGCCCCGGCAACATCACTTCCGCGCTCAACAGATGATCTGTCCTGAATCCCGGATCAACTGCCGCCAGCTTCGTGAAGCTCCGCATCAGCAGGGACCCCAGAAACACCACCACCACCGCGACAGCAATCTCGCCCGCAATCAGGATGGCCCGCCGCCCCGCATGCGCCGCGCTGCTTCCGCGGTCTCCGGTGCGCAGCGCCTGGCTCAGCTCCTCGCCCTGCCTCGTCGCCGGCAATACTGCCAAACACAACCGCCGTCAGGCAGCAGACGCCAAGAGTAAAAAGCAATTCCGGACCCCGCAGTCTGATTGACGCGATCAGCGCCGGATCCAGCCCATTCGTATGCGCCAGCGCCACGCGCAGCAGGGGCAGCGCACCTGCCGCGAACCCGATACCCAGCGCCCCACCCAGCAGACACAGCAGCAGTGTCTGCGCCATCAACTGCCCCATCAGCCTTCCGCGATCCGCGCCGAGAGCGCGCCGGATCGCCACTTCACGACGGTTCTCGGTCGCGCGTACCAGCAGCAGGTTCGCCACGTTTGCGCACGCCACCAGCAGCATCAGCACCACCGCGCCCATCAGGCACAGCAGCATCGGCCGAAGCGAGCCCACCAGCTTCTCGCGCATCGGCTTCACCATCGCATTTTCATCGCGGTTCGTCGCCGGATACTGCGCCTGCAGCCGTTGCGCAATCGTCTCCATATCCGCCTGCGCCTGCGCAAGCGTCACCCCTGGCCGCAGCCGTCCCATCACATTCACTGAGTGCCACACCCGGGACTGCTGCGTCGGCTTGTCCAGCAGAGAGAGCGGCAGCCACACCTCACCGTCCGCCGGATACGCCGCGCCCTGCGGCAACACGCCCACCACTGTGTAGCTCGCCCCGTTCAGCGTGATGCTCCGTCCCATCACGCTTGCATCGCCACCAAACAGCCTTTGCCACGCCGAAGCGCTCAGCACCGCCACATGATCGTGCCCTTCGGCGTCGTCCTGCTCATCCAGCAGACGCCCTGCCTGCGCCCTCACACCCAGCACCGAAAAGTAGTTGCCCGACGCCAGTACCCGATGCACCTGCTCCGCTCGGCCGTCCATCACCAGCGATACCGTATCCGGGTTCACCACCGAATACGCCGCCACCTCGCTGAAGCTCGACTGCTGTCTCCGCCAGTCCAGAAAATCCTGGTACGTCGCCTCAAATCCGCCCGCCACTCGCGGATTCGTCTCCGCAATCGGCGGCGATCCGGCCCGCATCCTCAAAGGGCAGCGACTTCAGCAGCAGCCCGTCCACGCAACTGAAAATCGCCGTCGTCGCGCCCACGCCCAGCGCCAGCGTCAGCACGGCTGTCACCGCAAACCCCGGCGACTTCCGCAACTGCCGCGCCGCATACCGCAGGTCCTGCACCAGCGTTCTCATGCGATTGCCCTCCCTCGCGCGCTTCCGGCCAGGCCCCGGACACACCTCTGCCGCTCCCCTTGCCCCAGCAAGCAGCCTTCCACTCCCAGCCGCAAAATATCCCTTCAAATCAGCGACTTGCCCATCTCATATAAACACCGCCTCACTCACCCGCGTTCAGAAGCGCAAATCACTGTTCAAAACTGAACGCCAGATGCCAATTGATACAGGCCCGTCACGCCTCGGTAGGTTCGTAGCCCAAATAATTTAGGCGCTATATATTCGAATATAGTAATATTGTGAAATGCCGGATTCCCTCAGGCAGTTCAAGGCAGACATCTTTTCCGCCCTCGCCCACCCCACTCGCATCGCCATCCTCGAGCACCTGAGCGCCGGCGAGCTCTCCGCCGGCAGGCTCATCGAGCTCCTCGGCATGGAGCAGGCAAACGTCTCGCAGCACCTGGCAGTGTTGCGGTCGCGGCAGATCGTGGTGAATCGCAAGGTGGGCAACCAGGTCTTCTATTCGGCGCGCGATCCCCTCATTTTCGAGGTGCTGGTCCTCATGCGCGCCTACTTCCACACGCACCTAAAGGAGACGCTGGGCATGCTGGACGCGATGGAAAGGCCGGCGGAGACAGCGAAGTGAGCGAGACCGGCAAGACACCGAAAAGCCAGTCGAGGCCGCGCTTTCTGCCCCGCTCCATTGAGTGCCTGCGCGGCTACACGGGCCGACGGTTTACGCAGGACGCGGTTGCCGGTGTGACGGTAGGCCTGGTGGCGCTGCCTCTCGCGATGGCATTTGCCATTGCCTCGGGCGTCACGCCGCAGGCAGGTTTGTATACGGCCGTCGTGGCGGGCTTTTTGATCTCCGCGCTGGGCGGCTCGCGGACCCAGATCGGCGGACCGACCGGCGCATTTGTCGTGATCGTTGCCGGCATCGTTGCAAAGTTTGGCGTAACTGGGCTGGCGCTCGTCGGTGTGATGGCGGGTGTCCTGCTGCTGGTGATGGGCTTCAGCGGCCTCGGCTCGGCGGTCAAGTACATCCCACGGCCCGTAACCATCGGCTTCACCAACGGCATTGCGCTGCTGATCGCCTCCACCCAGATCAAGGATTTCTTTGGACTGACGACGGGGAAGGTGCCGAGCGAGTTTCTGCCGCGCATGAAGGTGCTGGCGCTGGCCATGGGCACGGTGAACTGGACGGCGCTCGCGGTCGGCGCGGCGTCGCTTGCAATTATCCTGCTGTGGCCGCGTGTCACGAAACGGCTGCCCGGCTCGATCATTGCGCTGCTAGGCACAACAGCGGCTCTCGCCTTGCTGCACCTGCCGATTGAAACCATCGGGACGCGCTTCGGCGGAATTCCTCAGGGCCTCCCGCACTTCGCGTTGCCCAACTTTCACGCCGAGCATATTCTGCCGCTGCTGCCCTCCGCATTCACGGTCGCGCTGCTGGCGGCGGTAGAGAGCCTTCTCTCTGCCGTGGTGGCCGACGGGATGAGCGGCGATCAGCACAATTCGAACATGGAGCTGGTGGCGCAAGGGGTTGCGAATATTGCCTCGCCGCTCTTCGGCGGAATCCCGGCGACCGGCGCGATTGCACGCACCGCAACGAATATCCGATCAGGCGCGAAGACGCCGGTGGCGGGCATGGTGCACGCGTTGACGCTGCTGGCGATACTGCTCGCGGCTGCTCCGCTGGCGCGCTTTGTGCCGCTGGCAACCCTGGCTGCGGTGCTCTTTGTGGTGGCCTACAACATGGGCGAGTGGCGCGAGATCGGCACGATTCTTCGCCTCTCGAAGACAGACATTGCGGTGTGGCTGACGACCTTCACGCTGACGGTAATCGCGGACCTGACGGTAGCGGTAGGAGTGGGCATGGCCCTCGCGGCGCTGCTCTATATCTATCGCATCGCCGAAACCACGACGGTAGAGCCGGTCACGCCCGAGTACCTCGACGACGGGCAGGCGCACATTCTGCAGGACAAGGAGATTCCGTCGAACGTCACCATCCTGCGCATTCATGGGCCGTTTCTGTTTGGCGCGACGGAAAAGCTGGCCGAGGCCACCCGCGATCTGAAGCGCTTTGAGGATGTGGTGATCCTGCGAATGCGCAACGCCACCGCGCTCGACGCAACCGGACTGCACGCGATCGAGCAGCTCGCGCACCGGTTGCGCAAAGCAGGCAAGACTCTGCTGATCTGCGGCGTGCGCGAGCAGCCTTCGCAGCTCATCGCCGGCTCGGAGTTCATCGAAGAGATCGGCGCCGAGAACGTGTTGCCCAATATCCAGGCGGCGCTGGTGCGGGCGCGCGCGATCCAGGGCGACTTCTCCGGCGTGGGCCACGAGATGGCCATGGAGCTCGAAAAGCGGCCGCTGTAACCCCAGCAGGAATCGCTACATCATGTACGGCTTCGAAGGACAAAACAAGGCAACCAAAATCCGCCATCCAATTGCGGGTTGTACTTTCGTCGGTTGCAGCGGCCCATGCCCGATCTGCGACTGCAGTGGTAAACGTGGATCAGGCGGAAGATTGCACCTGCCTGATAAGGTGGAAAAGGCCGCACCCGAGGGGCAGAGATGCAGCTCAAGAAGATTGTCCTTTTCCTTGGTTCTGGATGTGCACTTGCAGGCCACTTTGCTGCGGCGCAAACCGCCGGCCAGGCGTGGCTGCGGCCTTTGCCCGCGCCTCAAGCGCAACGCTGCCGTCGAAGGTGCGCGCCCTCGGCACGCTCCAGAAAACTTCCACGCTCGAGAAAACAGCTGTCGATGAGCTGAAGCGCGGCCTGCAGGCAACAGCGCTTCCCGGCGAAACCTCGAAGCCCGCTGAGGCTGGGGAGATCGTGCTCGGAACAGTGCGCGAGATTCGCGATGCGGGGCTCGATGTGCCCGTGCCCAATGATCTGAGGACCGGGCGGCTACTGGATCTTCGCGGACATTTATCGCGGCAGCCGGCACAAGGTCGTGGTTGCCGGCGCAGACGACGTAGGCGTGCTCTACGGCGCCTTTGCGCTGCTGCGCCTCGAGGCCGATGGAGAAAAACACAATCTGCACGATCATCCCGTTCGATCGAGCCCGGTGTATCCGATCCGCTGGAGCGAAGAGTGGGACAACGCCGACGGCACCGTCGAGCGCGGATATGGCGGCAAGTCGATCTTCTTTGAAGGCGGCAAAGTGCGTGACGACCTTGCCGCGGCGAGCGAGTATGCGCGGCTGCTGGCATCCGTCGGCATGAACGGCTGCAACGTAAACAACGTGAACAACGCAACGGTGTTTCTGCAGCCGGAGATGCTGAAAGGCCTCGCGCGCATTGCCGATGCGATGCGGCCGTGGGGCGTACACCTGGCGATGAGCGTGGACGTGGCGAGCCCGAAGACGGCCGGCGGATTGAAAACCTTCGATCCGGCTGACCCGGCGGTGAAGGCGTGGTGGAAGCAGAAGGCCGACGAAATTTATGCGCTGATTCCCGACATGGCCGGGTTCACGGTGAAGGCGGACTCCGAAGGCCAGCCGGGGCCGTCAAGCTATGGCAGAACCCCGGCGGACGCCGCGAACACACTCGCCGCGGCGCTGGCTCCGCACGGCGGCGTCGTGCTCTATCGCGCCTTTGTCTACAACCATCACCTCGACTGGACCGATCCAAAGGCAGACCGCGCACGCGCGGCGTATGACATCTTTCATCCGCTCGACGGAAAGTTTGCGCCGAACGTGATTGTGCAGATTAAGGAGGGCCCGATTGACTTCCAGGCGCGCGAGCCGGTATCTCCGCTCTTTGCCGGGTTGCGGCAGACGCGCCAGGCCATGGAGCTGCAGATCACGCAGGAGTACCTGGGGCAGCAGCGGCACCTGGTCTATATCGCGCCCATGTGGAAAGAGGTCCTCGACTTCGATCTGCGCGCAGGCGGACGCTCCACGCCGGTGAAGGCGATTCTCGCCGGGCGCGCCTTCGGACAACCGCCGGGCGGCATGGTCGGCGTAGCCAGCGTGGGGCGGGATGGGTGGCTTGGCTCTCCGCTGGCGATGGCGAACCTCTACGCCTTTGGGCGGCTCGCGTGGGATCCGAATCTTGACCCTGCGACGATCGCGGCGGAGTGGACACGGCTCTCGATCGGCAACGATCCCACGGTGGTCAGCACGGTCGTGAAGATGCTGATGCAGAGCTGGCCGGCCTATGAAAGCTACACCGGGCCGCTGGGACTGCAGACGCTCACCGATATCACGGGCAGCCATTACGGGCCGAACGTGGAGGCGAGCGAGCGCAATGGCTGGGGACAGTGGCACCGCGCCGATCATCAGGGCGTCGGCATGGATCGCAGCGTGGCCACGGGAACAGGTTTTGCCGGGCAGTATCCGCCCGAGCTCGCGAAAAAGTACGAGTCCGCGACCACAACACCCGATAACCTGCTGTTGTTTTTCCATCACGTGCCCTACAGCTACAAGCTGCACGACGGCAAAACCGTGATCCAGTACATCTATGACAGCCACTATGACGGCGCTGCCCGCGCAGCCGAGTTTGTCCAGGACTGGGAATCATTGAAAGGCAAGGTTGACCAGACCCTCTATGCCGACGTTCTGGCGCGCCTTCAGTACCAGGCAGGCCACGCGATCGTGTGGCGCGACGCCATCACGCAATACTTCCTCAGGATGAGCGGAATCCCCGATGCGAAGGGACGCGCGGGCCACTATCCGGGGCGTCTCGAGGCCGAGGATGCGCGCCTGACGGGATACACCGTGATGGATGTGACGCCGTGGGAGGATGCCTCGCGTGGCAAGGCCGTAACCTGCCAGGGCCAGTTGAGCTGCGCCGCCGAGTGGACATACCGCGGCGACGCCGGGCGCTATGACATCGCCGTGCAGTACTTCGACGTGCAAGGCGGCGTGGCAACGTTTGTGCTCACGGTGAATGGCAAGCCGGTGACCGCTTGGTCTGCCGATGCCGCGCTGCCCTCTTGGCGGCCAAATGGCGACAACTCAACGCGCTTCATCGCGCGCGGGATCGAGCTCAAGCCCGGCGATGTGATCCGCGTGGAAGGAACGCCGGACAGGAGCGATCCCGCGGCGCTCGACTATATCGAAGTGGAACCCGCCGCAGGGCCCCAGGCGCTGGCCGCGCATTGAGCGCAGTCTATTTTTTGTTGACATCCGTACGGTCCTGGCCAAACATCCTTGCATGGTCAGCCTCAGCGTGTTGTACCCCGCAAGCAGCGGGTCGGCTTTCGACTGGGATTATTACCTGGGTCCGCATCTAGCGCTGGCGAAGAGACTGCTCGAACCACGCGGTATGCTGCGGATTGAGATCAGCCGGGGCGTTGGCGGATTTCCGCCGGGTGCGGTCGCCCCGTACTATGCAATTGCCCACCTGTATTTTCCGACGATGCAGAAGCTGCAGAACGCGCGCGCAGAGACATCTGCCGAGCTGATCGCCGATCAGAAGAAGTACTACAACGGCGAAGCCGTCGTCCAGATCAATGAAGTGATCGGCGAATTGGGCGGATAACTGCGCGCATGGGCCTAATTGTTCGCTCTGCACAAGCCCTTCGGCGTCCAGTCATGAATCACCGTGGTCGCGGGCTGCGATGACTCATGGAGGATGATCACGATCGATCGGCGTTCTGCGGTGCCGATGGCGGTGAGGGCCATCGATATTCCCATGGGAACGATTACCGGAGCGCCGCCGATCCGGCTGATCTGCATGCGGCCATCGGAGGTTTCCAGGCACGTTTGGCCGCCGACCGCATACCACGCCTCCGGGCCGGAGTGAATATGCGTGGGCGCCGTCATTCCAGGCGTGAAGTCCGCTTCCATAAACTGCGCCGAGTATTTTTCACCTGCAACCACCGGAAGCGGCCCGATCTCTGCAATGCGATTTCCGTGGGCCGATCTCCAGTTCTTGTCCTCGATGGTCATCAGCCATACTTTGCCGAACGACTCGATCACCGTGCCGCGCGGCCCCTTGTCTGCCGCCGCCGCGGCGCGTGTTGGATACGCATCGAGATGCCAGAACACCAGCGGCCTCGTGAGCTGTCCCACGGGGTTGTCGGCCAGGATCCAGCACCCGATCTGCTTCGTTCGCGCGCTCACCGGCTTGCAGGTGTCGCCCGGAGCCGCAACCCCCTGCGCTCCCAATTGTGTGCAGAAGAGAAAGAGCCCACAGCAAAAAGAGCATGCCGCTCAACAGCGCTTGGCGGATCATCGTGCTGAACCTCAAGGTAATCGGTAGTGCCGGGACAATATCATATCCGGGCAGCGCGAGGCCACAAGCGATTGCGATTGTCGGATGAGTTGCGATGGAGAAATCCCCTGGACGCCTTTAAAGAGAGAAGGAACTCGATTCCTGAGAGATCAACCTTTGCAGACTTCACCATCTTGACGATGGGCAGATGCTCGCCGTTAGTCAGAGGAACGGCGATGCGCTCGACCTCCGCGTATCCCTTGAGCGTGTAGAGCGGCACGCCGGTCAGCGTTGAGCCCATTTCAAAGCGGCGAAAGCCGGCCGCGACGGCCGCGGCCTCAACATGCGCGAGAATCAGCGATCCCAGCCCCCGGCGCGCGAAGGCGGGATGCACAAAGATTGCGCGCACTTTCGCTGCTTCGCTTGCCGGATCGAGAAGTTCGGGCTCCCGGCCCGGCCCGCGATCGGCGCCAAAAAGAGTACGGCGCTTTGACCATCCACCGCAGCCGGCGATGCCGCCATTCGCTTCCGCCGCTTCAGCAACAAAGTAAGTCCGGTCGCGGATAAGCTGTGTATCCAGGCCGAGAACGGTGCCCAGTGCGCCTTCGATCTGCGCAGGCGTGTAGTCGCCGGCCTGTAGACCGCGCACTGAGGCTTCAATCAGCGCGTGCAGCGCGGGGATATCGTTCTCTGTTGCGAGACGAAGCGCGAAGGTTGGCGCCATGAAAGGTTAGAGAGTTCTGCCGCTGACGATCTTGAACGCGCGTTCGTACGAGCCCATGTTGAAGACATTCGCGTAGCCCAGGCCGATAAGCAGCGTCCGGGCCTTCTTGCTGCGCAGGCCCGTCTTGCAGTGCAGCAGAATCACGCGGCTCTTATCGCGGACCTTCGCGGGCAATAAAGTTCCGATTTCATCAACGGGCATGTTAAAGGCTTGTGAGAGATGTCCTGAGTTGAATTCCTCGGGAGAGCGCACGTCGACGATCATTGCGCCGTTCTTCACCAGCGCCACGCCTTCTTTCGCCGAAATCTGACCGCTGCGCCGCACCAGCATGAATGCGATCAGACCAGCCATGATCAAACAGTAAAGAACCCAGTACGACATGCTCATTGCAGGTGCCTCCGGCGATCATCCCCGTCTCTGCCCGCCGAGCCGTCACCGCATGTAGGAAGAGCCTAGATCGACAGGCGCCGGGCAGAACACTGGATACCAATAGTCTATCGTTGATGGAGCCCGCTGGCGAAGCATCCAGTGCAGGGGAAACCGCGAAGGCACAGATGCGCCCCGCAAGAGAGCGCCGGCGGCCCGTCCCCGGGCGGCCCGATTTCAACCTGCTGCGGCTACTTGGGCTGCTTGGCGATCACCAGCGAAGCAATCTTGTTGTAAGTCGCCTGCGGAATGATCTTCTTCTGAACAAGGTCGGTCTTTTTGGCATAGGGCCGGCCGTTCACGATCTTCTGCGCGTAGGCATCGCCCACGCCCGGCAGCGCCTTCAACTGCGCCAGGCTGGCTGTATTCAGGTCGACCAGGGAAGCGCTCGCGGCACTGGCCGTCTTGGCCTGCGCTGCGGCTGCGAGACGCGGCATCATTGCTCCGCAAGCCAGCGCAAGCGCGAACGCCACGGACAGGAACAACGGCAGTCTTCTTTTCATTTGAGCCATCTCCTTGACCCCTCTGCGGCACGTAAACCGTTGGCTGCGAGGGTGGAGACAGCATAGCGCAAAGGGCCGCCAGCAAGGGAAGGCCGGCGCGCCCCGCCTCACACCTGCATCACTTCCGCTTCTTTCCTGCGCGAGAGATCTTCCATGCGCCGGATCTCCTCGTCAGTCATCTTCTGGACCTCTTCGAGCGCGCGCTTTTCCTCGTCCTCGCTGATCTTCTTCTCTTTGGCCAGCTTCTTCAGCACGTCATTGCCGTCGCGGCGCACATTGCGGATCGCCGTCCGATGCTCCTCGAGCACCTTGTTCAGATGCTTCACCACTTCCCGCCGCCGCTCCTCCGTCATCGCGGGAATCGGCAAGCGAATCAGCTTCCCATCCACCTGCGGATTGAAGCCCAGATCGGCCCCCTGCAGCGCCTTCTCAATCTCTTTCACGATCGTGGCGTCATACGGCTCAATCCGGATCAGTTGCGCCTCCGGCGTCGATATCTGCGCAATCTGATTAATCGGCATCGGCGTGCCATAGTAGTCCACCTTCACCTGGTCGAGCATGTGGGCATTCGCCCGCCCCGTGCGCGTCGAGGCAAGGTTGGCTTGAAACCCGCTCACGGCCTGGTCCATCCGGCGCTTCAGATCGGCGGAAAGCTCTTTCAGGGCCGGGATCCCGGCCATTGTCGAGATTGCCATAGGAAGTTCCTCACTTCTTTCAAAACACTATATTAAGGCCTCCCTCCGCCCCATGCACCGGCCCTCCACCGGCACCATCCTGCCCGCGCCTGCGTCCAACACAATGCCCGGGGTCGGACCGCCCCAAAGAGATGCCTATGCACTGGACAAAATGGACATGGCTGGCGCTGGCTGGCGCCGCCCTCGTGGCTCTGGTCGCCTGCATCCTCTTCGCCCCAGACCTGGTGGCCCTGCGCCACTGATTCTGACCTACGAAACCGCGAGCCCCGTCGCCGCTGCCTGCTCGTGCGCGTGGTAGCTCGACCGCACCAGCGGACCCGACTCCACATGCCGAAAGCCCATCTTCAGCGCTTCCGTCTTCAGCTCCGCAAACTCGCGCGGCGTATAGAGACGCGCCATCGGCAGATGATCGCGCGACGGCCGCAGGTACTGGCCGATCGTCAGAATGTCGCAATCCACCGCCGCCAGATCGCGGAAAACCTCCAGCAGCTCGCGCGTCTCTTCGCCCAGCCCCACCATCACGCCGGACTTCGTGATCCCGTCCGGCCGTAGGGACTTCGCATACCGCAGCAGCTCGAGCGTCCGCTCATACCGCGCCCCCGAGCGCACCACGCGATAAAGCCGCGGCACCGACTCCGTATTGTGATTCAGCACTTCCGGCTTCGCGTCGACCACAACCCGAATCGCCTCCGCATCGCCCTGAAAGTCAGGAATCAGCACCTCGACCCGGCACCCCGGGGCCTGCCTGCGAATCTCTTCAATCACCATGGCGAAGATGCGCGCACCGCCCACAAGATCGTCATCGCGATTCACGCTCGTGATCACCGCATGTTGCAGGCCCAGCGCCGCCACCGCCTCGGCCACCCTGCGCGGCTCGTCGTAGTCGATGGGCTCGGGCCGCCCCTTGGGTACCGCGCAAAAGCCGCACCGCCGCGTGCACAGGTTCCCCAGCATCATGAACGTCGCCGTCTTGTGATGCCAGCACTCGCCGATATTCGGGCAATGCGCGCTCTCGCAAACCGTATGCAGATTCAGTGACCGCGCCAGCCGCTTGAGCTCGTGATAATTCTCGCCCACCGGCGCGCGCGCCTTCAGCCACTCCGGCTTGGGCGCCGGCGCCCCGGCCCGCATCGGCGCAATCTGCACAAGGTCAAGCATCCGTTTTCATTGTAGCGGCCATCGCTTTGGGCCGCGGTCCTCTGCGCTGGCGGCCTTCATTATCCGAGCAACTCGAGCGCCTCGCTCCACAACTCCCGCGCCACTGCCTCAGCCGGCCTCGCCTGCGCAAACCGCGCGCCTTGCCCCGCCCACATCTGCATTCTTTCCGTATCGCCGGCTTTGCCTGCCTCTTCGCGCATCGCCCGCGTCAATCCGCGCTGCACAGGATAAGGCGCGGGATGCGGCGCATTCGGCGATGCCGAGGCGATCAAATAGCGCGTGTTGATGGCTCTCCCAGGACGACCACTGAATGCTCTGGTCACGCGTGTCTCATGCGCCTCGATTTCGCCGATCCGATTCGCCCATGCGGGATTGATTTTCGCCTCGGGGCAGCGGAGGAAGCCGGTCCCGATCTGCGCCGCGCTCGCTCCCAGCATCAGCGCCGCCGCAACGCCGCGCGCATCGCCGATGCCGCCTGTCGCAATCACCGGCACGCGCACCGCGTCCGCCACCTGCGGCACCAGGGCGAACAAGCCCACAAGCTGGCCTTCTGCCTCTGCAGCGTTGAACGCGCCGCGATGTCCGCCTGCTTCCATGCCCTGCGCCACAATCGCATCCGCTCCCGCAGCCTCCGCGATGCGCGCCTCGGCAACCGTCGTGGCAGTCGCAAACCACAGAATGCCGCGCTCCTTCATCCGCGCGACAAACTGCGGCGGATACACGCCCATAATCGACGAGATTACCTTGGGCCGCACCTCCAGCATCGCCTCGCATTGCGCGTTGAACTCCGGCAACACCGACTCGCCCATCTCCGGCGTCACCGCCGGCCCCCACCCGCTGAGAAACTCGTGCTGCCGGCGCTCGCGCTCCGCATCCCGCGCCGCAGGCGGTTCCGGAATCCAGAGATTGATCTGGAACGATCCTTCACTTTGCTCGCGAAATTCTGCGGCCCACGCCCGAATCGCCTCGGGCGCCATCAGCAATGCGCCACACGCGCCCATGCCGCCCGCGTTTGCCACGGCAACCGATAATGACACCGGACATGCCCCCGCCATCGGCGCCAGCAGGATCGGAAGGCGAATGCCTAGTCGTTCGGTGAAGACCTGGATGCGGGAAAGTGTGGCTGAAGAGTTGCCGGAAGGCATGCGAACCACTCCGATCGTTTGCACGTTAGATCATAGTTCACAGTTCACAATTCGGTGGCCTGGGGGGACGTGCTCAGTTCTGTGTCTTCATAAGGTCTCTTACCAACGCCGCAATTTCATTAATTTCGTCGCACCCGTTCAGCCCCGTTCTACTCTGCGACCTCGAAGATGAGTTCGAGCTCGATCGGCATTCCGAGGGGCAGGCTGGCAACGCCGATGACCATCCGGACCGCCATATTCTCGGCGCCAAAGAGATCGCGAAGCAGGTCCGACGCACCATCCGCAACCCTGGGCTGATCAAAAAAGTCCCCTGAGGTCGCTATGAATACCCCGAGCCGGACCACGCGAGTAATCCGATCCAGCGAGCCCAGATGGTTCCTCGCTGCAGCGAGGGCACTCAAAGCCGCGGTATACGCAGCATCTCGCCCGGCCTCGGCATCCAGCTCTTTCCCCAATCGGCCAAGATACTTCGGCTTGTGATCCACTACCGGGAGCATTCCGCTCAGGAAGAGAAGGTCGCCTGTCTGCACTGTCTCAACGTAACTGCCGAACGGCGTCGGGGCAGCCGGGAGTTGAATGCCAAGCTCCAGCAGTCGGCCTTCTGCACCGCCTGGCTGCGAACCTTTACCGCCTACCACCGGCCGATGTGTGCACCGCCGTCCACGTGCAGCACCTCCCCGGTAATGTGACGGGCTTCTGCCAGATAAACCACCGCCTCGGCGATATCCGCTGGGGCTGAAATCGTGCCCATGGGGGAACGGTCTCTCATCTGATCCTTCGCGGCGCTCACATGCAATGGAGTGTCAACCTGTCCCGGAGCAACGGCGTTGAAGCGAATGTTTCTTCTCGCATATTCGATCGCGAGGCTCCTCGTAATCGTGTTCAATCCGCCTTTGGTGAGCATCGCAATGGACGCCGGCGTGTCCGTCATAGGGTTGTCGGCCAGCGACGCCGTGATCGTGGTGACGCTGCCACCGCCGCCCTGCGTCAACATTTGCCTCACTGCGGATTGGGTCATGAAGATGAATCCTCCAAGGTTGACCGAAACAAATTTGTGAAACTCGTCCGTGGTGTAGTCCGTGAACGGCTTGGATGCGAAGATGCCCGCATTATTGACAACATGGTCGATGGAGCCAAACCTGGCGACCGCGGTCTCGGTGACCTTCTCAGCCGTTGCCGGCTGACCGATATCTCCATCGACAAGCGCGAGATTCGCTGACGGCGCGAAGCCGGATTTGGAGAGGTTCAAAGAGGTTGCAACGAGGTTATAGCCGCGATCCAGAAAGGCCCTGACGACGGCTGCTCCGATGCCTTGTGACGCGCCGGTTACGATGACGGTCCCTTTGCCTGCCATACAAAACTCCTGTTGCTGGCTTGCTCTTGTTTCGCGGAGGGTCTTTCGTCTGATCTTGCGAAGGGGTAGGGAACAGGGAGGCTTTCAACGGTTAGCTGTCCAGCGAACGAAGGATCTTCCGCGCGGAAGCATATCCCCCGCCGACGACAGAGAAATTCTATACCGGAAAGGGCGATGTGGAGGGGCCGTGGCGCCCATCCATGCGCAATCAGGCTGCGCATGAATGGGAACCCCTGTTATTCGGCTTGTTTGGTGGTCGTCGTCGCCGCCGCGGCGGGCTTCAGGTACTTGTCCCACCACGCCAGCCACCGCTCATAGCGGTCGCGGATATAGCTCGGCCGCGTGAAGCCGTGAAACTGTCCCGGATACACCACCAGCTCCGTCGGCCGCCCCAGGGACTTCAGCGCCTCGTACATCTGCTCGCCGCCGATCAGCGGCACATTCATATCCGACGTGCCACCCATGAACAGCATCGGCGTGTGCACGCGCTTGTCCACTTCGAGGAACGGATAGCTCAGCTTGATGTAGCGCTGCAGGTTCTTCCACGGCTGGCCGATCTCGTTGTCATATTGCAGAATGTACTGGTCCACGCCATAGAACGACATCGGCGCCGCCACGCCCGCGCCGCTGATGCCCGCCTTGAAGCGGTCCGTGCTCGCAACGGTGTAGTCCGTCAGGATGCCGCCGTAGCTCCAGCCCGTCACCGCAAGCCGGTTGGGATCGGCCACGCCCAGCGCCACCGCCTTGTCCACGCCCGCCAGCAGATCCTCCACTTCGTAGTGGCCCCAGTCCGCCGCAATCGCCTTCGCATACGCCTGCCCGCGGCCCGAGCTGCCGCGATAGTTCACGTTCAGCTCCGCGTATCCCTTCGTCGCCAGCCACTGCCGCAGAAAATCGAAGCTGTGCTCGTCCTGCCCGTTCGGTCCGCCGTGAATGAAGAGAATCATCGGCACCGGCGTACCCGCCTTGAAATCCGCCGGCTTCGTCAGCAGTCCGTGAACATCCGTTCCATCCTTGCTCTTGAACTCGATGCCCTCCGTCGGCACCAGGTTCAGCTCCGCCATCAGCGCGTCGTTATGCTTCGTCAGCTTGCGCAGCGAGCCATTCTCGAGCGCGTAAATCTCCGCCGGGCTGCGTATCGTTCGTGTAGAGCACCGCCGTGTGCCCCGCGGCCTCATCCCAGGTCATCACCGCGCCCTGCTCGTTCTCCAGCCTCTTGATTCCGTCGCCCGTCAGCTCCACCTGCGCCGGATACTGGTTGCGATCGTCGTTCACCAGATAGCTCAGCTCGCCATCCGGCGAATAAATCGGCGCACGCACCGCGCGGTCCAGCTTCGCCGCCGGATAACTCACCTTCCCATCCAGCGTCACCACCGCCGGCTTCGACTGCGAATACTCCGAGCAACTCAAGCGGCGCGCCCTGCGCGTACGCAATCGACTTCGAATCCGGCGACCACGCCAGCGGCCCTTCATCCGGCCCCTTCCACGTCGTCAGCTCGCGCGCCGTCGAACCCGGCTTCGCATCCACCACGAAGATATCCGTGTTGTTGCTGCGGTCCGGATCGGCGTCGTGGTTGCTCTCATACGCGATGCGCGCGCCATCCGGCGACCACACCGCATCGTTCTCGTTGACGTTCTTGTCGGTGGTCAGCTTCTCGAGCTTCTTCGTCTCAATGTCGTAGAGGTAAAGCGCATTCCACGCGTCGTCGCGAATGTAGCCCTGCACATCCTGCTTGAAGTGGTAGCGATCGATCACGATCGGCTTCGGCGCCGCCGGCGGCTTGCCGTCCTTGCCCTCATCGGCATCCGGCTCCGCCTTCGGCCGCAGCGTCAGCAGCAGCTTCTTTGAGTCGGGCGACCACTCGTAGCCGTGAATGTCCTCGTCCTTGATCGCCGTCAACTGCTCGGCTTCGCCGCCCCGGCGGTCCATCACCCACACCTGGTCGCCCTTCGCCGGCCCCGGCCGCGACGAAAGAAAACTGATGTACTTTCCATCCGGGCTGAACTTCGGCGAAGACGCGCCTTCTTTTCCGTAGGTCAGTTGCAGTTGCACCGAGCCATCCCACTTCACCATCCACAAGTGGCTCTGGCCCTTGTCCTCTTTCGCATCGATCTGGCTTACGGTGTAGATCACCCACTGGCCATCCGGCGAAACCGTCGGCGCTCCCACGCGCTGCAAGCGCGCCAGGTCATCGAGAGTGATATCCCGTTTTTTGGCCGCATCGGCGGCGTTGGCGGCATAGACACACGAAAACAGCAGGCCTGCACAGGCAAAGGAGAAAACCATTCGGCGGAACATGCGTCGAGAGTACCAAACTCCTCGTGATCTTCAAATAAGGACCCTTACCCGGAACTTCCTGCGCTGCATGGCAATAGATGCACCCGCCACGGTTGGGCCCGCATCGAACGTTTTATGAGGGTGCTGATTTCTGGGGCGGGGGTTGCCGGACCCACACTTGCGTACTGGTTACTGCATCACGGATTTACGCCGACGATTGTCGAAGCGTCGCCGCACCTCCGCACCGGCGGCTACCTTATTGACTTCTGGGGAGCGGGCTTCGATATCGCCGAGCGAATGGGCATCGTGCCGGGAATCCGCAGCAAGGGATACAGGCTTAAAGAGGTCAAGGTAGTTGATGCGAGTGGCAAACGCATCGCCGGTTTCCCTCTCGATGCCTTCTTTCGCAAGACACTCGATCGCTACGTGAGCCTTCCCCGCACCGACCTCGCCAACTCGATCTTCGGCAAAGTCGACGGCTATGTGGAAACAATCTTTGGAGACACCGTCGATCGGCTCGACCAGACAGAAGAGTGCGTGCGCGTCACGCTGCAAAGCGGCGCCATCAGAGATTTTGATCTCGTGATCGGTGCAGACGGACTCCATTCGCGAATTCGCGAACTTGTCTTCGGCCCCGAATCCAAATTCGAGAAGTACCTCGGCTTCAAAGTCGCAGCATTCGTCGCCGATGGATATACGCCCCGCGACGAACGCGCTTATGTCATGTTGACGCAAGTGGGCCAGCAGGTGGGCCGATTTGCGCTGCGCGACAAGCGCACCATGTTCCTCTTCACGCTCGCAGACGACGACCCGCACATCCCCGCGGGACTCGCCGATCAGAAAGCACTTCTGCGTGCACGCTTCGCCGGCAGCGGCGGCGAATCTACTCGCATTCTCGCCGCCCTCGATTCCGCCGGCGAGCTCTATATCGACCGCGTCAGCCAGATCCGTATGAATCGCGCCGATGGCCTCTGGACCCGCGGCCGCGTCACCCTCGTCGGCGATGCGGCCTTCTGCGTTTCGCTCTTGGCCGGTCAGGGATGCGCGCTCGCCATGATCGCCGCCTACATCCTTGCCGGCGAGCTCAAGCGCGCCAACGGCGACATCGCCGCTGCATGCGCGCGCTACCAGGATCGCTTCGCTCCCTTTGTGCTCAACAAGCAGAATGGCGCGCTCCGCCTTGCCGGCTCCTTCGCGCCAAAGTCGAAGCTCTCCCTCTTCCTCCGCAACCAGATCTTCAACCTGATGCGCATTCCCTGGATCGCCAGCCTCGCCCTCGGCAGCAGTCTCGTCGACCGCATCGATCTGCCCGACTACTGACGCAGGCCCCTTCGCGGCGTTGGCGAAAGTGGAAAGATCAAGTCAACTTAACTGACGGTGCCCCCGGTCGCTCACCCAGCCCCGCCGTGGGACCGGGAAGTGACCGCCCCGCTTCGAAAACCTGCGCGCGCGAAACCGCCGCAACCGTGTAGACTCGCTCCGTGCTTTTTCGGAGGCTCTCACGTGAACGCCGTTCGCCCCGCCCTCGCCCTCATCTTCCTCGCCGCCACCGTTCTGCCCGCGCAGAACGCCCATCTTCTCGTCGCACAAAAAGGCGATCACAGCCTGGCCATCGTGGACCCCACAACGGGTTCCGTCCTCGCTTCGGTTGATGAAAGCGGCATCACCGGCCACGAAGTCGCAGCTTCCCCCGACGGCCGCCTCGCCTTCGTACCCATCTACGGCAACTCCGGCGTCGGCAAGCCCGGCACCAACGGCACAAAGATCGACGTCATCGACATCGCCACACACAAAATCGTCGGCGCCATCGCCTTCGATCACGGCGTTCGCCCCCACTGCCCCGTCATCAATCCGAAAAACGGAAAGCTCTACGTCACCACCGAGCTCGATAAAACCATCACCGTCATCGACCCCAAAACCCTCAAGATCGTCGCCACCGTTCCAACCGGCCAGCCCGAGAGCCACATGCTCGCCATCGCGCCCAACGGCCACCGCGGATACACCGCCAACGTCGGCCCCGGCACCGTCTCCGTGCTCGATCTCGACGCGCGCAAAACCCTCGCCATCATTCCCGTCTCCGCCAACACTCAGCGCATCGCCGTCTCGCCCGACGGCAAATGGGTCTTCACCGCCGACCAGACGCAGCCCCGCATCGCCGTCATCGACACCGCCACCAACAAAATCGCTCACTGGATACCCATCAGCAGCGTCGGCTACGGCAGCGCCGTCACGCCCGACAGCCGCTGGCTCCTCATGGCCCTCCCCGATCAGAACGCCGTCGCCGTCGTCGATCTCAAAACCATGAAGGTCGCGCGCAACATCTCGCTCGGCGGCGCCTACCCGCAGGAAGTTCTCATCGCCCCCAACGGCAAAGTCGCCTACATCTCCTGCATGCGCTCCAACCAGGTCGCCGTCATCAACCTCGCCGCGTGGAAAGTCCTCCGCCTCATCGCCACCGGCAAAGCCACCGACGGCCTCGCCTGGGCAGGCAACTGAAGCTGCCTCCAGCCCCGTGGCAAACTGGGACATGCACATGCGGCTGGCAGAGCCCGACGATGCGATGGCCGTAGCCCGCGTCCATGTGCGCTCGTGGCAGGCCGCCTATCGCGGACTCATTCCCGATGCATTTCTTGACAGGCTGCAGCCCGAGGAACGCGCCCGGCGCTACGAGTTCGCAGATCCCGACCCTCTCAAGCCGAAAACCATTGTCGCCCTCGATGGCCCGGCAATCTGCGGCTTTGCCACGATTGGCCCTTCCCGCGACCACGATCTGCCCGCCGAAGGCGAACTCTGCGCTCTCTACGTGGATCCCGGCTACTGGGGCCGAGGCGTCGGCGCGGCGCTCATTCGCGAGGCGCGGCAAACGCTCGCCGAGCGCGGTTTCAAGAGCGCGCTGCTCTGGCTGCTCGAGGGCAATGCGCGCGCGGCCTGTTTTTATGAGATAGACGGATGGCGTCCCGACGGCGCCCGCAGAATCGCTGAAATCTGGGGCCTGGCGCTGCCCGAGGTCAGAATGGTGCGGCGCCTCGATGCCGGCCCGCCGGCAAACTGAACAGGAAACTCTATACTGCGGTAGTCGTGCTTTCTTGATCCGATGAGAGAGGCAATGGACGCTCCCAACGAATTGAACGAGGTCGTGCTGCCGCAGACGGTCGTGGGTCCGCTGACGCGGGCGGCCATCTTTCTGGTCGTCTCCATCCGCAACGGCGCCGACGCAACCGCGCAGGTGCGGCAGTTTTGCGCAGGCCTCGCCGGGCTGGTGCGCGCCGTCGAGTTTCGCGACGTCGAAGCCGGCCTCACCTGCGTCATCGGCTTCGGATCGGATGCCTGGGACAATCTCTTCGGCGCGCCGCGTCCGGCCGAGCTGCATCCCTTTCGCGAAATCGCGGCCGGAGCGCGCCGGGCCGTTGCCACGCCGGGCGACATTCTTTTTCACATCCGCGCCAAACGCATTGACTTGTGCTTCGAGCTGGCGATGCACATCATGGAGAGCCTCGGCGATGCGGTCACCGTTGCCGACGAGGTCCACGGCTTCCGCTACTTCGACGACCGTGACGTGATGGGCTTTGTCGACGGCACCGAAAATCCGCGCGGCGACGAGGCACGCGATGCCGCAATCGTCGGGCCCGAAGATCCGGCCTTCAGCGGCGGCAGCTACGTCATCGTGCAAAAGTACATGCACGACATGAAAGCGTGGAACGCCGTGCCCGTCGAGCAGCAGGAAAAGATCGTCGGACGCCACAAGCTCTCTGACGTTGAGCTCAGCGACGCCGAGAAGCCCTCCTATGCGCACAACGCCCTCACCAGCATCGAAGAAAATGGGCAGGAGATGCAGATCCTGCGCGACAACATGCCCTTCGGCCGCCCCGGGCACGGGGAGTTCGGCACCTACTTCATCGGCTACTCAAAAACGCCGCGCATCACCGAGCTCATGCTCGAAAATATGTTCATCGGCAAGCCGCCGGGAAATTACGACCGGCTGCTCGACTTCAGCCAGCCGGTCACCGGCGGACTTTTCTTTGTGCCGTCCGCCACGTTTCTCGACAAGATCGACCCGGCGGCGCCTCTGCCCGCGTCCACGGCCACGGCGTCCGCTGAGCCCGCCGCACCGCGCACGACGGAGTCAACCGCACCGGCAGTCGACACGTCACTCAAAATTGGATCGTTGAAGGGAGAGAGCAATGAATAACCTCCACCGGGAGCTCGCGCCGATCTCTGACGCCGCATGGGAGCAGATTGAAGAAGAGACGACACGCACGCTGAAGCGGTACCTGGCCGGCCGCCGGGTTGTCGATGTGCCCGCTCCGGGCGGAGTGGCCCTGCCCGGCGTGGGCACCGGCCATCTCTCGCTCATCACGCCGCC
Organism: uncultured Acidobacteriota bacterium; assembly: GCA_963718885.1. Taxonomy (GTDB): domain Bacteria; phylum Acidobacteriota; class Terriglobia; order Terriglobales; family Acidobacteriaceae; genus Telmatobacter. The sequence continues at coordinate 61,109 of CAVRAK010000006.1, read as the reverse complement.
GGGTGAGGGAATTGCCGCCCGGCAGCGCGAGGTCAAGCCCCTCGTCGAGCTGCGCGTTCCCTTTGATCTCTCCCGCCAGGCAATCGATGACGTCGAGCGCGGATCGGAGGACTCCGACTGGCAGCCCGCGAAAGACGCCGCAAAAAAGCTCGCCTTTGCCGAAGACCGCGCCATCTTCGCTGGCTACGACGAAGCCGGCATCGAAGGCATCCGTGAAGTCACCAGCAACCCCATCGAGCCCCTGCCCGCCGATGTGCGCGAGTATCCCGATGCGGTGGCGCATGCGCTCAGCCAGCTCCGCCTCGTCGGCGTCAACGGACCTTACTCCGTGCTGCTCGGCGCGGCCGAGTACACCGCGCTCGCCGAAACGCGCGATCACGGCTACCCGGTCCTCGAGCACGTCAAGCGCATCGTCGACGGAAACATCGTGTGGGCTCCGGCCCTCGAAGGCGCAGTCGTGCTCACCACGCGCGGAGGCGACTTCGAGCTCAATATCGGGCAGGATGTCTCGATCGGCTACCTCAGCCACACGCAGGAAGCCGTACGCCTCTACCTGCAGGAAACCTTCGTCTTCCGCGTCCTCACCAGCGAAGCCTCCGTGGTCCTCTCGCGCCCGAAGTAGCAGACGCCGGCGAGACCCGGTAACGTCTCCACGGCGTATCCTGAGCGCATGAGCTTACCTGCCGGCGATGCCGAGCTTGTGCAGATCGTGGACGCCGCGCTTGCCGATGCGGCCCGCCGCGCCGGCCCCTGGCTCGTCTGCCGGCCTGGATGTACGCAGTGCTGCCACGGAGCCTTTGCCATCAACGAGCTCGACGCGCAGCGGCTTCACGCCGGCATGGCAGCCTTGCAGGCAGCGGACCCACGTGCCGCCGAAGCCGTAATGGCCCGCGCCCAGGCGTGGCTGCAGCAATTCGGCCCGGCCTTTCCCGGAGATCCGGTCACCGGCGTTCTCGGCACGTCGGACCAGGACCAGGCGCGCTTTGAGGACTTCGCCAACGACGCTCCCTGCCCGGCCCTCGATCCCGAAACCGGCCTCTGCGCCGTCTACGCGTGGCGGCCCATGACCTGCCGCGTCTTCGGACCGCCCGTTCGCGTTGAATCAAATGGAGACGAGGCCCTCGCCTGCTGCGAGCTCTGTTTTGTCGGCGCCTCAGAGGCCGAGGTCGCCGCCTGTGCCATGCCGGTTCCCCATGAGTACGAGGCAAGTCTCGTGCAGCAGACCGGCGTGCCCGATGAAACCGTGGTGGCCTTCGCGCTCCTGCGCTCCCTCGAAACCCCAGCGCCCAGTTAAGCTTTGCCCCTCAAGCCGCGGCGGCGAGTCTGCGCGCGACGAAGCAAACGCTTTGCCCCTATTGCGATCTAATCGCGCCATAGAGAGTTCGGATTCATTACGGCATTGCGAATCGGCTTTGAGATTTACCACGGCACGCACACGAGCGCGGTCGCCGACCGCTTTCAGAATCATGTGATGCCGTTCTTCAGCAAGAATCTCTGCTTTACCACGCAGTGCAAGTAGGTCCGAAGTGCTGTGTCGCATTCGGAGTCCTTAGTTACAGCAAAGAAAGGCAGGAGCGAGTTTCGTACGGTGCACATACTCCCGGCGCCCCTCTTCTGCATCCAACCGTGGATGAGGAATAAGTCTTCGGTTGCTGAATTTACGCGGAAGCGGAATGCTGATGGATCAGTCGACTCGATATGCAATAGCTGTTTCACACGGGTAGCTGTGCAGAGCCGTGATTCGGAAGTGCTTCATCTTGAGGAAGTTCACAGTTGTGCGGGCTTCGACCTGGGACACATCCTGCGTCCGGCTGTAGTCGAGAAACGAGTGCAATGAAGGCGACGCACTGATCGCCTGAGCGCGGATGCAAGATTTGCCCGCGCGAAAAGAGTGGAAGTATGTGCCTTGCGATTCCTGGCAAAGTTGTTGAGGCTTTTGCGAAGGACGGGATGCGCATGGCCCGCGTTCAGTTTGGCGGAGTGGTGCGCGAGGCCTGCCTGGATTACGTGCCCGAGACGCAGGCCGGCGATTACGTGTTGGTGCATGTCGGCTTTGCGATCAGCCGCGTGGACGAGGAAGAAGCTCAGCGCACCTACCAGGCACTCGCCGAACTCGATCAGCTTGGTGAACTCGACATTCCAGAGGTTGACGATGACGGTCGAGCAGCCGCTCCTGAACAGGAGATGGCCGATGAAATATCTGGATGAGTATCGGGACGGCAAGATTGCGCGCAAGGTGGTCGATGAGATCGCGCGGATACAGACGAAACCCTGGGTGATCATGGAAGTCTGCGGCGGGCAGACTCACTCCATTGTGAAAAATGGAATCGATTACCTGCTGCCCAAAGACATTGAGCTGGTGCACGGACCGGGATGCCCGGTGTGCGTGACGCCGCTGGAGATGATCGATAAGGCGCATGCGATCGCGCGGCGTCCGGAGGTGATCTTCTGCTCCTTTGGCGACATGCTGCGAGTGCCCGGCTCGGAGGGTGACCTGTTCAGCATCAAGTCGAAGGGCGGCGATGTGCGGATTGTTTATTCTCCGCTCGACTGCTTGAAGATTGCGCGCGCCAACCCCGACCGCGAGGTCGTTTTTTTTGCGATCGGCTTTGAGACAACGGCTCCGGCGAATGCGATGCTGGCGTGGAGGGCGAAGGAAGAGGGGCTGCGCAATGTGTCCCTGCTGGTTTCGCATGTGCTGGTGCCGCCGGCAATCGAAGCGATTCTGTCTTCGCCGAGGAATCGGGTTCAGGCCTTTCTTGGTCCGGGCCATGTGTGCGCGGTGGTGGGCTATGGCGATTATGAGCCGCTGGCGAAGAAGTTCCACGTGCCGATCGTGGTTACCGGATTTGAGCCGGTCGATCTGTTGGAAGGCATTCTGATGGTGGTGCAGCAACTGGAAGAGGGACGTGCCGAGGTGGAGAACCAGTACTCGCGCGTGCTCGACCGGAGCGGCAACCGCACTGCGCAGGAGCTGATCGGGAAGGTCTTTGCAGTGCGCAATCGCAAGTGGCGCGGCGTGGGCATGATTCCTGAGAGCGGCTATGAGCTGAGTGCGGAGTTCGAGGAGTTCGATGCGGAGAAACGCTTCAGTGTGGAGGCGATCGATACAGCCGAGCCTGCCATCTGCATCTCGGGCGAGATTCTGCAGGGAATCAAGAAGCCGCACGATTGCCCGGCCTTTGGAAGCCTGTGCACGCCGCAGCATCCGCTGGGCGCGACGATGGTTTCTGCGGAAGGTGCGTGCGCGGCGTACTACGCCTACGGGCGTAACGTCGACACGGCGCAGCTGGTGGGCATCGGAGGAAGCAAGTGAAAGGGCCTGGCGTAGCGCCGGAAGAAAGCACAACAATCAGTGACGAGACGGCGGCAAGCGGCGAGGTCTTCGGTTCGTGTCCGCTGCCGGTCTTCGACCATCCGCAAATTGTGCTGGGGCATGGCAGCGGCGGCAAGCTCTCTGCCGAGCTGATCGATAAAGTCTTCCGCAGCCGGTTTACCAATCCGATTCTTGAACGCATGAGCGACAGCGCGGTGCTCGAGATTGCGGGGACGCGGCTCGCGTTCACTACGGACTCGTTTGTGGTGACGCCGATCTTCTTTCCCGGCGGAGACATCGGCGCGCTGGCTGTGAATGGCACGGTCAACGATCTTGGCCATGGCGGGTGCGCGGCCGCTTTATCTCTCCGTTGCGTTCATTCTGGAAGAGGGATTGGCGACCGAGGACCTGGCGCGTGTTGCCGACTCGCTGCGCGCGGCCGCGGCCGAAGCGGGCGTGCAGATTGTGGCAGGCGACACGAAGGTTGTGAATCGCGGCAAGGGCGACAAGGTTTTTATCACGACGACGGGCATCGGCGAGGTTGCCGCGGACGTTGCGCTGGGCGCGGAGAAGATGCGCGCGGGCGACAAGGTGATCGTGAGCGGCTTCATTGGCGATCACGGCATCACGGTTCTCTCGCAGCGGGAGAGCCTGGAGTTTGAAAGCGACCTGCACAGCGATTGCGCCGCGCTCAACGGGCTGGTGGGGGCGATGCTGGATGAAGCACGAGCCGCGGGCGCGATCGAGGCGATTCGCTGCATGCGCGACCCGACGCGCGGCGGCGTGGCCACCACGCTGAATGAGCTGGCGGCGCAGGCTGCGCTGGGCATTCGCATTGAGGAAGATGCGATTCCTGTGCGGGATGCGGTGCGCGGAGCCTGCGAGATGCTGGGGCTCGATCCTCTCTTTGTTGCAAACGAAGGCAAGCTGCTGGCGATTGTGGCGCCGGAGCACGCGCCGCGTATTCTCGAGCGGATGAAGGCGCATCCGCTGGGCAAGGATGCCTGCGTCATCGGCGAAGTGATCGACGGCCCGGCGCGGCGAGTCTTGATGAAGACAGGAATCGGCGGAACGCGGATTGTCGACACGCTTTTTGGCGAGCAGCTGCCGAGGATTTGCTAGAGAGACAGTAGCATGGTGTCACAGGCTCTTTACGAGCGGGTTGCGGCGGCTTTAGGCATCTTTGCCGGTTGATTGGGCATCGGAGCGAGATAGTGTCATTCGGATTTACGGCCGCGCGTACGCTACTGCGCCCGCCGAGATCCATTGCTTCCCCGGCAGTTGTGGTATGGATTCCCCGACCTTTGAGGAGCGTATCGAGCTAGCTGTGTGAAGCTCAAAACAAGGTTGGAGGAACCCCCTATGCCCTCCCATTCCTCATCCACGGCAGCAGCTCATCCAGCGACTCCCGCGCCACCAACTGAAGTGCACATTCTGTGGATCACGGCCGGCCTCGGCTGCGATGGCGATTCCATCTCCATTACTGCCGCGGAGCAGCCATCGATTGAAGACGTGCTGCTGAACGCGGTGCCGGGTCTGCCCAAAGTGCATCTGCATAACCCTGTGCTCGCCTACGAAGTGGGCGACGACTTTCTGCGTTTCTTCTATGACGCGGAAGCGGGCAAGCTGGATCCTTTTGTGCTGGTCGTTGAGGGTTCGATTCCCAACGAGAAGATCAAGAAGGAAGGCTACTGGGCTGCGATGGGCACTGACCCGAAGACGAAGCAGCCGATCAAGACCACCGAGTGGATCGACAGGCTGGCGCCGAAGGCGCTGGCGGTGATGGGCGCCGGCACCTGCGCGACGTACGGCGGTATCCACGCGATGGCGGGGAATCCGACCGGATGCATGGGCCTTGCCGATTACCTGGGCTGGACGTGGCGCTCGAAGGCAGGGCTGCCGGTAGTGAATGTGCCCGGGTGCCCGGTGCAGCCGGACAACTTCATGGAAACGGTGATGTACCTGCTGTACCAGGTGGCCGGGCTTGCGCCGATGATTCCGCTGGACGAGCAGTTGCGGCCGACGTGGCTTTTCGGCAAGACGGTGCATGAGGGCTGCGACCGCGCCGGCTACTACGAGCAGGGCGATTTTGCCTATGAGTACGGCTCGCCGAAGTGTCTCGTCAAGGTGGGGTGCTGGGGTCCGGTGGTGAACTGCAACGTGACCAAGCGCGGATGGATGCGCGGCGTGGGCGGGTGCCCGAATGTGGGCGGCATCTGCATCGGCTGCACGATGCCCGGATTTCCTGACAAGTTCATGCCGTTCATGGATGAGCCGCCGGGCGCGCGCGTTTCGACGGCGAGCATGGGCGCGTATGGACGGATGATCAGGGCTCTGCGCGCGGTGACCAACCAGACGGTGAACGAAGAGCCGAAGTGGCGGCATCCCGGCATGAAGGCTGAGACCGGGTACGAGATGCCGCGGCATTAGACGAGGGCAGCAGGATACGAGAAGGAAATTTGCGCTTCGTGCGCGGAATCCGAGGGAATCGCCATGGGAATCGCAGTGCTTCCAGAGGCCGGCAAGGCCACTTCCAAGCCGGGCCGCAAGCTTGTCGAGATGAATTGGGACCCGATTACGCGCATCGTCGGAAGCCTCGGCATTTTCACCAAGATCGACTTTGAGAACAAGGAAGTAGCGGAGTGCTACAGCACGTCGTCGATCTTTCGCGGCTATTCGATTTTCATGAAGGGCAAGGACCCGCGCGATGCGCACTTCATCACCAGCCGCATCTGCGGCATCTGCGGCGATAACCACGCGACGTGCGCGGTCTACGCGCAGAACATGGCCTTCGGCGTGCGGCCGCCGGCGCTGGGCGAGTGGTTTATCAATCTTGGCGAAGCTGCCGAATACATGTTCGACCACAACCTTTACCAGGACAACCTGGTGGGCGTGGACTTTTGCGAGCAGATGGTGAAGGAGACCAACCCAAAGGTGTGGGAGAAGGCGCAGCAGACCTCCGCGCCGAATGCCGACAAGCATGGCTACAGGACGATCGCCGACATCATGACGGCGCTGAACCCTTTCACCGGCGAGTTTTACCGCGAGACGCTGGTGATGAGCCGGATGACGCGCGAGATGTTCTGCCTGATGGAAGGCCGGCACGTGCATCCTTCCACGCTGTATCCGGGCGGCATCGGGACGCCGTGGCACGCTGCAGGTCGTGACGGATTTTGCGGTGCGGCTGGCGAAGTATGCGGAGTTCATGAAGCGCGTGGTGCCGCTGCATGACGATCTCTTCGACTTCTTCTACGAGGCGCTGCCGGGATACGAGAAGGTGGGCCAGCGGCGCATCCTGCTTGGCTGCTGGGGCTCGTTCAACGATCCGGAGCACTGCGATTACACCTACAAGAACATGCAGGACTGGGGCCGGAAGATGTTTGTGACTCCGGGCGTGGTGGTGGACGGGAAGCTGGTGACGACGAGCCTGCTCGATATCAACCTGAACATCCGCATTCTGCTGGGCAGCTCGTTCTACGACTCGTGGGAGAGCGAAGAAATTTTCGTCGCCAAGGATCCGCTGGGCAACCCGGTGCATCGCAACCATCCGTGGAACCAGACGACGCTGCCGAGGCCGCAGAAGCGCGATTTCGCGGAAAAGTACACGTGGGTGATGTCGCCGCGCTGGTATGACGAGCGCACCGGCGATCACCTGGCTCTCGACACTGGCGGCGGCCCGATTGCAAGGCTGTGGGCGACGGCGCTGGCGGGGCTGGTGGATATTGGCTACATCAAGGCGACGGGCCGCAGCGTGAAGATCCGGCTGCCGAAGACGGCGCTCAAGCCGGAGGTCGAGTTCGAGTGGAAAGTGCCGAAGTGGTCGAACGCGATTGAGCGCGACAGAGCGCGGACGTACTTCCAGGCCTATGCCTGCGCGGCGGCATATCACTTTGTCGAGCAGGCGCTCAAGGAGATTCACGCGGGCCGCAACAAGACGTGGTCGGAATTCACGGTGCCCGAGGAGGCGATCGGCTGCGGCTTCCACGAGGCGGTGCGCGGCGTGTTGTCGCATCATGTGGTGATCCGCGAGGGCAAGATCGCGAATTACCATCCGTATCCGCCGACGCCGTGGAATGCGAATCCGCGCGACGTGTATGGCACGCCCGGGCCGTATGAAGATGCGGTGCAGAACACGCCGATCTTCGAGGAGAACGGTCCCGGACAAGTTCAAGGGCATCGATATCATGCGCGCGGTGCGCAGCTTCGACCCTGCCTGCCATGCGGCGTGCACATGTTCAACGGCAAGACGAAGCTGCGCGAAACGCGGCATGTGCCGATGTTTGGCGCGCACGGAAGCGTGGAAACACCCACCGCTGATGCGGCGGAGGGCAAGTGATGCCGGAGGCGAAGCGGGAGTTCACGCGGCGCAGCGACCGCATTGAAGAACTGGTGGCGCGCGTTGAAAGCTCGGGCGACCCGGCGATGCGCGCCGTGGCGCAGGAGCTGCTGCAGGCGGTGATCGAGCTGCACGGCGTGGCGCTGGACCGGATTCTTGCAGCGGTGCGCGCGCTGCCGGAAGGCGAATTCGGCGCTGCGTGGAAATTGCCGGCGACGAGCTGGTTTCGAACGTGCTGTCACTGCACGGCATCAACCCGGTGGCGCTTGAAGAGCGCGTTGCCGCGGCGCTTGAGACGGCGCAGCCGTATCTGCATTCGCACGGCGGCGACGTGGAGCTTGCCGCGATTGAAGACGGCGTGGTGCATGTGCGGCTCAAGGGCACGTGCGGGCACTGCTCCTCTTCTTCCGACACGCTGAGAGACGCGGTGGAAGGCGCGATTTATAACGCTGCGCCGGAGATTTCAGCCGTGATTGCCGATGCGGTTCCGCATACGGCGCAACAGGAACTGGTGATTTTGCAGACACGCTGAATGGAGAAAGGGGACCGATATGTTCTGCCAGAAGATCAAGCCCGACACGCCGTCTCATACAAAGGGGACTCACAAGGGCGAGGAGTGGGCGCGCTCAGTCCGCGAGCCAGGCCGCGAAACCAAGACAGCAACGGCACGCAGCGCCACGGGCATCAACGCCAAAGAGCGCGAGCCCATCGACCCGCGGATGCCGCACCTGCCCCCTGCGTAGAGTTCAATGGAGATTTCACCGGATCGGAATGAAAGCGAGACGCTGGCGGCGCTGCGCCGGTTCACACGCGCGCGGCCTGCCGCAGAGCGCTGTGAATTGTGCGGCGCGGTGCTTGGGGAAGAGCATCCGCATCTGCTTGAGCGCGAGCGGCGGCGCATCGCGTGCGCCTGCGATGCATGCGCGATCCTTTTCTGCAGCCAGCAGGATGCGCGCTACCTGCGCGTGCCCAGGCGCGTGAAGTGGCTGGAGGATTTCAGCTTCAGCGATGAGCAATGGGATGCGATGATGCTGCCGATCGGCCTGGCCTTCTTTCTGCGCGGAAAAGATGGAGCGACGCAGGTGCTTTATCCCTCGCCGGCGGGAGCGATGGAGTCGCAGATTCGGATTGCGCCGTGGCAAGAGTTGTTCGCGCTGGAGCCTCTGCTCGGCCGCATTGAGCCCGAGGTCGAGGCGCTGGTGGCGAACCGCATCGCCAAAGATGCGGCGTACTACATTGTGCCGGTTGATCTGTGCTTCCGGCTGGTAGGAGTGATTCGCATGCAGTGGCGCGGCCTCTCAGGCGGCGGCGAAGTGTGGAAGGCGATCGCGGAGTTCTTTGAGGACCTCGACCGCCGGGCGGGCAGGGTGAAAGAGGTAAGCCATGCCTGATCTCGCGTTTCGTGTTGGAGAGGTCACAGCGGCGAAGTTCGCGGCGCTGCCGACGATCTCAGTGCGGCTGCAGATCACGGATTCGTTCATGGACGAAGCGATCCAGTCCGTGATGCTGAACTGCCAGGTGCAGGTGCAGCCGAGAGGCCGCGCGTACAGCGCGATTGAAGAGGCGCGGCTGCTGGATCTCTTTGGCGAGCGCGAGCGCTGGGGCAGCACGATGAAGCCGCTGTTGTGGACGAACCTGGTGGTCAAGGTTCCACCCTTCAAGGGAGAGACGGAGGTGGAGCTGCAACTGCCGTGCTCGCTCGATTTCGATATCGCGGCGAATAAGTATTTCTATGGGCTCGACGCCGGGCACGTCGCGGTGACGCTGATGTTCAGCGGGACGGTCTTCTACACCGGGGCACAGGGCACGATGCAGATTGCGCAGATACCGTGGGATCGCGAGGCGCGGTTTCAGTTGGGCGTGGAGGTGTGGAAGGCGGCGATCGACATGCACTATCCCAATGCCGCGTGGCTGCGGCTGTCACGCGATGCCTTCGATCGGCTCTATCGCTACAAGGTTTCCCGCGGCATTCCCATGTGGGAGGGTTTGCTGACCGATCTGCTGGACCAGGCGGAGCGCAACGAGATTGCGGGCACGGCAGCCGAAGGAGTGAGGCGATGAACTTTGCCGACGTGGAAGCCATCGCCAATGCCGTGCTCTTCGAGGGCTACATGCTGTATCCCTACCGGCCGATGGCGATCAAGAACCGGCAGCGGTGGAACTTCGGCACGCTGTATCCGGCATCGTTTGCGGCGAGGCTGCAGCCGCCGGAGCGAGCGGGCTTTGCCACCGAGGTGCTGTTGGAGTGCGACGCCGGCGCCGAGATCACTGCGCGGGTGCGCTTTCTGCAGCTTGTTGCCTCGGTCGGTCGGGAGACGAATTGGAAGGAAGGCTTTGCGCGCGCGCGGACGGTGGGCGCTGCGAAGGTTAGCGATCTGTGTGTGGGCGTTGACTATGAACTCGACTTCAGCGAGGCCGGCGAGGATGAACAGGCGAGCGTGCCGGCAGGCCTGGTTACACGCGGGCTGCTGGGGAGGCTGACGATCTCGGCAACGCGAATCGCTGATGGGCTGTACAAGCTGCAGGCGAGCTTCAGGAACGAGAGCGCGACGCGCGGCGACGAGAAAGCGCGCGAGGCAGTCGAGGAGCTGGCTTTCACCTCGGCCCACCTGCTGCTGGGCGTGGAGGGCGGCAGTTTTGTTTCGCTGCTTGATCCGGCGGCGGAACGCGAGGCCGCGGCGAAAGCGTGCAGGCAGGATGGGGTCTATCCCGTGCTGTTGGGCAAGGATGGCGATCGGAGCCGCATGCTTTGTTCGCCGATTATTCTCTACGACTATCCGCAGGTGGCGCCGGAAAGCGCTGGGGACTTCTTCGACGGTACGGAGATGGACGAGATGCTGGCGCTGCGCGTGCTTACGCTCACGGACGAGGAAAAGGCTGCGATGCGCGCCGGCGATCCGCATGCGCGCGCCATTCTTGAGCGCACCGAGATGCTGCCACCGGAGCAGTGGATGAAGGTACACGGAGCGGTGCGCGGGTTGAGAACGATCGAGCAGGAGGATATGGCTTCGCTGCCGGCAGCGGCGGATCCTTTTGGAGAGCGACCGCCGGTTGAGTGTGTGCGGGCGTTTGGCGTGGAGCTGCGCAAGGGCGATCGCGTGCGTCTGTGGCCGCAGAAGAAGGCCGACATTCTGGATATGGCGATGGAGGGGCAGGTAGCGATCATCGAAACCATTGAGCAGGACCTTGAAGACAACGTGCACCTGGCGGTTGTGCTTGAGGACGATCCTGGACGCGATATGGGAATGCTGCGCCAGGCGGGCCATCGCTTTTTTTACACCCTTGATGAAATTGAACCGTTGCGGGAGGAATGACCAGTGAATGGAGATATTCAGGAGCAGGTGCTGGCGGCCTGCATAGGAAACTTTTTCCTTGGAGATGATGGATTTGGCTGCGCAGTGGCGCGCGAGCTGGCGACGATGAATCCCGGGCCCGAGATCAAAGTGATCGACTACGGAATCCGGGGTATCGATCTCGCGTATGCATTGCTGGAGCCATACAAAGCGGTGATTTTCGTGGACGCCATTCAGCGCCAGGGGCCGCCCGGCACGATCTACATTCTTGAGTCTGAGGACGAGGATGGCGATGGACCTGTCCGTGCGGCGCTTGATCCGCATTCGATGGACCCAGAGCATCTGCTGGCGATGGCGCGGTCGCTGGGCGAGGTGACGAGCAGAATCTACGTGGTGGGCTGCGAGCCGAACGATTTCGGCGACGAGTTTGCGGGGCGCATGGGGCTCTCACCACGCGTAGCGGCAGCGGTTCCCGAGGCGGCGCGGGTGGTTCTTGAAGTTGCCGCGCAGGCCCGCACGAGCGCCGGCGCATGCGGCTCGAACGGTTTCTGCATCCGATTAAAGAGAAAGGAAGAAGACGATGAAACTCGCGTTTTGCATTGCACTGGGAGTAGCGGCACTTGGAGTCGCGTATTCCGTTGGGCCCGACCTGGCGCGTTACATCAAGATTCGCGCGATGTAGGCGCGCCGGCGATTCGTCTGGCAGTTCAGTCGATGAAAGAGCGGCGTCTGCGGCTCGATGCCGAGGTCCGCAGCGCAAAACTCGTGCCCATGCGGCCGAGGGGACGCCTCCACACCGACTCGAACCGATCTCCTTTCGCACTTCTGGATTCCGAAGTAACGGCGATGGCGCAACTTTGTGTGACCGATAGCCGGAAGTGTGATGACTGAAGAGTAACGCTATACGAAGAGCTTGTTATTCGATCGTTTGCACCGGTTTCTTCTTCTCCTTTTAAAGACGCTGTGTTTATTGTTGATATGGCACGCTGCTGTGACCAAATAATTTCGATCGCTCTCGTTTCCGCACGAAGTCTCCCCTCTTCTCTGGTCTCTTTGGAATCCTCATCGGTTCGCCGACGTTGAAGGTTGCTGCAGGGAAAGAACGCGCGCAGGAATCGGGTCGCCTTTGAAGGAGACCAGTTCGAATGATCAAGTCCAGGATTGTCTTTGCTGTGATGGCTGCCTGCATGGCTTCCATCGTTCCCCAGATCGTCGCGCAGAATTCGATCCAATTGTTTTCGCCGGTGAATGTGCGGCCTTCAAAATCAAGCGCCACCGACCAGAACCTGGACTACTTCAACAGCAACACGCTGAATCTGAACTGCCCGGCCTCGCCGCTGGCGGTGATTTCGTCGACTGCGAGCTCTTCGCCGCAGAACAGCAGCGGATACATCCTGGTGGATAACTATCTTGACGTTACGGTGACGCCGCAGGGTGGCAGCGCGAACAGCACCGTCAACGTTTGCCGCGGCGGTGTTTCGACGCCCGTGCAGAACTGCTTCACATCGGCGTACCAGGATCCCGCATCAAACAGGCAAGCTAAACGGCGTGAACCCGGATACGCTTCTGCCGGATGGCGGCGTTGCGCCAATCGATATCAGCTCGATGCTGATCGGCGGTACGCAGCAGGTGAAGATCGACCTGGCGGACCAGGGCGGCTGGGTGACCAACTCCACGCTCTACCTCAACACGAATTGCACGAGCCTCGGCGTGAGTGCGCCTGCCACGCTCTCGGGCAATACGATTTCTTCGACGAATCCGCCCCCGAGCCAGCTCACGCAGAGCTTTACCTTCAATCCGGTGACGGATAACGGCATCAGCTTTCAATATGATCTTTCGGCCGCGCAGACGGCCGGCACGCTTTCGATCGATGCGAATGGTGTGACTCCGTCTGTGGGCGATTCGGCGATCGATCCTGACGAGTTTCAGCCGACGTGGGTGCCGGGCACTTCATTTGCCACGTCGATTTGCCTGGTGCACGATGGCGAGACGCTGCCTGGCGGCGCGGCGGGCTGCAAGGTGTTTACCCTGACCTGCACCATCGGCACGGGCAGCGACGCGACCGGCGTGAACTGCCCGGCATCGACTGCGTCGAACGAAGTGCTGCAGGACATTTTCGATGGGCCCGCATTCACGCTGGACGATATTTCCACGACAGTGAACGGCACGCCCGTGACGTTCCATGAGGGCATCGGGTTCCTGATGGCGAGCGAGCCGTGGGCGGGCGGATCATGCCAGTTTGCGACGGGATCGGGGTTTGAGAATTCGACCTGCCCGCAGAATCTGCTTTCGACATTCAGCGGGCCGGGTACCTTCACCGGCAAGGCGACCACCACGCATCCGAACTCGACGTTTATCTCGATCGCCAAGGTGCCTGAGGATCTGACGACGATTACGGTTGCGGGCATGCAGGCGGGCAACTGGGTGAAGACGAGCACGCCGTCGGTGACGCTTTCGAGCCAGCCACCGAATCTTTGAACACGAGCCTGCCTGGCGCGGCGAATTTTGTGGCGTCTCCGATCCAGAGCATCACGTATGGAATCTCCGCAGCCGACAGCGTGCCCGCTCCGGGTACGCCGATTGCGACGGATACGGTGCTGACGAATTCGAATGGATGCCCGACGCCGGCGAGCCCCGGCAGCCCGGCAGCGAGCACGTTCACGCCTGATCCGCAAGATGCTGAGCCCGCTGGCGGACGGGCAGTATGTGCTGCACTACTTCGCCAAGGATTGCGCGGGCACCGAGGAGCTGAAATTTGCCCAGGATGGCACGGGAAGCTGGTCGACCAACTTCTACACCTTCCCGATCAATGTGGATACTGCAGCGCCCGTGGTCGCGACGGGTCCAACGCTCTCTGCCGCGTCGCCCTATTCCCAGGGGCAGGTGGTGACGGCGACTTTCAGCTGCACGGACACGCTTTCGGGCGTGGTGCAGTGCGGTGGCCAGTCCTTCCCGGCGGGCACGCTGAATACCGGGTCAATCACGGTGCCGGTAAACACGGCGACGGCGGGCCCGCAAAACTTCTCAGTGGTTGCGACCGACGCGGCGGGCAATCAATCGGCGGCGGCGACCGTGCCGTACACCGTCACGGAAGCAGATACGCAAATTCAGCTCACGCTTTCGCCGGCGACGATCACCTATCCGCTGGGGACGAACGTGGTGGTAACGGTTGCGAAGATCAACAGCCATGTGCCGACGGGCACGGTGCAGATTGTCGAGAACGGGGCCATACTCAAAAGCCTGGCGCTGAACGGCGCGGGATCCGCATACTACTACCTGAGCGGCCTTTCGGCAGGAAACCACTCGCTGACCGCGGTCTACTCCGGGGACAAGAACAACGTGGCGGGCAGCTCAGCGCCGGTGGTGCTGAAGGTTCTTCCGGTGCCGGTGTCACTGTCGGTCGCGTGCTGGAATACTCCGTATCCCTATGGCGCGAACTTCTACTGCAACGTGAACGCGAGCTCGAACGCGGGTGCGGCGAAGGGTGTGATCACCTACACCTATGACGGCGCCGCCCCGGTGAGCATGCCGCTCAATGGCGGCAGCGCGAATATCGTGCTGTCGAAACCGCCGGTGGGCAGCCACACGGTGTCGATCAGTTATCCGGCGCAAACCAACTACGACGCGGCCGGACCGAAGACGACGAACTTCGTGGTCACGGCGGCGCCGGTGCAGATCCAGTTCACTCCATCGAGCTGGTACCTGACGGGCGGCACGCTGAAGCTGACGGCAACGGTGCAGTCGTGGAGCGCCGGGCCGCCGAACGGGATCGGACAGGTGACATTTACAACGGGCGCGACCGTGCTTGGTTCGGCGCCGGTGAATGCAGCCGGTGTAGCAAGTATTTCGATCCCTGCGACGGCCTTGCCGAACGGCAGCGATACCCTGACGGCAACGTACAGCGGCGGGACAAACTATGGAACGGGAGCGACGTCGGTAACGATTCAGGTTGCGCACTGATCGAAGTTCTTCAGCAATCCGGGGAGCCTGCGACGCGTCGCGGGCTCCTTTATTACTTGGAGCCGGAACCGGAGAGCGCGGGCGCGAGGATGGATGTGGTTGATTCTTCGCCAGCGGCGAGGCGCGTGAGGATGAGCACGGTGATGTCGTCATCCTGCCCGAAGGAGACGGCGACCTCGGTGGCCTGCTGCGCAGTGGGCCGGCTGGCGAAGAGGTCATGGAGGCGGTCGAAGCCGAAGAGCTCTCCGGTTTCGTTGCGCGCTTCGAGCAGTCCGTCGGTGTAGAAGCAGAGCTGATCGCCGGCGTTGAGATGGAGAGTGGTCTCGCTGTAGTCGGCAGAGGCGACCAGTCCCAGCGGTAGCGAGGGATCGAGCGGAAACTCGCGGCCATTGAGGAAGAGCGGCAGATGGCCGGCGTTGGCGCAGGCGACCGTTCCATCAGGGTCGAGGCGGAAGATGACGCCGGTGGCGAAGCCGCCCTGCATGCGGCCGACGAGGCAGTGGTTGAGCGCGGCGAGCATTTCAACGGGACTTGACGTGGTGACAGCCTGAGCGCGCATCGCCCCCACGATCATCGAGACATTCATGGCCGCCTTGAGGCCCTTGCCGCTCACGTCGCCGATCGCAACAATGGTTGAGCCATCGGCATTAGGCAGAATCTGGAAGAAGTCTCCGCCGACTTCCTGCGCGGGCGTGTAGGCGCTGGAGATGGCGAAGCGATCGAGGGAAGGCAGGGTTTCTGGAATGAGAACCTGCTGGATTTCGCGCGCGCTTTGCAGCTCCTGCTCGAGCACCGAGCGCCGGGCCTGCTGCTCAAGGATGTGACGGTAGACGGCGTAGATGATCGCGCCGAAGAGCGCCAGTGAGGTGAGCTTTTCGAGGCGGAAATTGATGCCCTGGATGGTGAAGAGCGGCGTGTCGATGACGTCGGAGTAGAGCGAGATGTGGGTGAAGCGCTGGCCCAGGGCGCTGACGTCGGCGATGGTGTGCAGGAGCTGCAGAATGAAGGCCGCGAGCGCGACTGCCCAGCGGGATTCGTCCAGCTTGGTGCGCAAGCCGACGGCGATGAGGAAGAGCGGGTAGGCCTCAGACAGCAGGATCACCGCGCAGAAGATGCCGTCGGCCCACTGCATCCACGGGGTTGCCGATCCCCAGAAGAGCGCGAGAAGGCCGTCGCCGATGCCCGCGCCGAAGGTGATCCATGCGAGGACTTTTGTGACCTGCATGATGCGCGGCCGCTCGTTGAGGCGCAGAATCCAGATGAGCAGGAACCAGAGCGAGATGTTTGAGAGCACATAGATGGGCTGGTTGATGGCGCGCGCGATCTCATAGGGAATGGGGATGAGGAAGAGATTCTGCAGGATCTGCAGCGCGACTGGAGTGATGGTGAAGACGCCGACCCAGATAAAGAGCTGTTCCCGCCGGTTGCGGAACCAGAGCACGGCGCAGAGAGCGGCAATGAAGACGCGCAGCAGAATCAGCGCGTAGTCAAAGAGCGAGCCGAGCACGTATCCCCAGAGGATCTCATTTTCGTGGAGCGAAATTGTGCCGGGGTCGCCAACGAGGGGCGGCGCGTAGAGCCCGCCGGATTCGGCGAGAGAAAAGATATCGAGCGGAGCCTTCCAGACGCGGATGGCGAGCACGCCGTTGGCCGAGCCGCGCAAGGCAAAGGAGCGCGGAAAGACGCTGTAGTACCACGAGGGATGAGGCGGCAATTTGCCGTAGGATCCGATACGTTCGCCGTTCCAGTAGACCTCATAGGCGTCTTCGGCTTGCGGTATGAAAATGGAGTACTCGTCGTTGGAGCCGGCGGTGGGCTCGATGACGAGATGCCGGCGGTACCAGGCATAGCCGGCATAGGAGGGATGACCCTGCGCTCCGAAGGGCTCATCGACGCCGATGTTCTGCCACGTGGAGTCGTCGAAGCCGGGCTTGGCCCACTGCAGGTTGTCGCCGGTATGGAACTGCCATTCGCCGTCGATGGGCTTGGCGCCCTGGCCGATGCCGGCGATGACCAGCGCGCGCGGCTGTGTTGCTGGAGGCTGCGCCGAGGCCGGTTGGCCATAGAGGTCCAGCGCCAATAGGAATAAAAAGACCGGGACGAAAAGGCGGCTGGACACACGGCAAGCATAGCACCGCGAATGAGTTGGCCTGAACGGCAATTTGGGTGCGCGGGCGGCCTGCAGCGGGCAGGCAGCGGCAGAGAAACGTCCCAGGGCGGAAGGCTAGACTGGTGAGATGTTTCGCGTTTCGCTCGTGCGCCTGACGGCGGTATTGGTGGCGGCAGGCCTCTCTCTTTCTGTGGCTGCGCAGAGGGCAGCATACGCTGCACTACGGGCAGGGCAGGAGTATTCAGCTCGCGCTGCCGCAGCAGTTCGACATCAGCATTGTTGCGGAAGGACTGAAGCGGGTCCGCTTCTTCGCGCAGGCGCCGGATGGCCGCATCTTCGTGACCGGCATGCACGACCTCTCGGATAACCGCGAGGGTTCGGTCTTCATCCTCGAAGGCTGGGATGCGCAGGCGGGGAAGTTCACACGCATCACGCGCTACCTTGACCACCTGCGCAACCCGAACAGCGTGGCGTTCTGGACAGACCCTGCGTCGAAGCAAAGCTGGATCTATGTGGCGCTGACGAGCAGGCTGGTGCGCTACCGGTACAACGCGGGCGATGAAAAGCCGTCGTCGCCGCCGGAGGTTCTGCTGCGCTTTCCTGATTACGGACTGAACTACAAGTATGGCGGATGGCATCTGACGCGCACGGTTGCGCTGGCAGAGGTGCGCGGAGCGCCGCGGATTTTCGTCTCGGTGGGATCGTCGTGCAACTACTGCGCCGAACCTGAGGTGGCGCGCGCCTCGGTGATCAGCATGGACCCGGACGGGAAGAATCAGCAGGTGGTGGCGCAGGGTCTGAGAAACGCGGTCGGTCTGGAGTACCTGCCGGAGGTGGATGGCGGCGCGCTCTTTGCCACGAACCAGGGAGCGGATCACTTGGGAGACGGCCGTCCTGACGAGACGTTTTTTGAGCTGCAGAGCGCGCCGCAGGGCCCGGTGAATTACGGCTGGCCCGGCTGCTACTTCGACGGCGGCAGGCCGGTGCACGATTCAACGCCGCTACCATCGTTGACCGATGTGCTGGCGGGGCATCCTGCGGCGGCGGACGTGAAGCGCAGCAAAGAAGAGTCAGTGTACGGCGAGCAAGCGGGTGTGGCTGCGGCGGGAACCAACCTGCCCGCGGGCGGCGGCCACGTGGCCGGGGCCGATCCGAATGTCGCGCTGGGCAAGCCGCCGGCGCCGCTGGCAAGCTGCGATCACCTGCCGCGGCCGTACGCGATCTTCAAAGCGCACAGCTCTGCGCTGGGGTTTGCTTTTTTCGGGAAGCAGGATTCGCTTCTGCAGGACAACTTCGTCGTGGCGCTGCATGGTGCGGGGCATCCGCGCATCGGAGCAGGCTATAAGGTTGTGCGGTTCACCGCCTGCTGACCGCAAACCGAGAGATTTCATCACGGGCTTTCTTACCTTTGCGAACGGCAAGCCGGTGGTTCATGGGCGGCCATGCGGCATTCTGCGGGTCGGGCCAGACAGGTTTCTGCTCACCGACGACTATCTTGGGCTGGTCTATTACGTGCGTCCGGCGGGAACGCAGGCGGGATTTTGAGCTAGTTGCGCAAGATTATGTCTATATATAGATTATTTTTATCCACAATGAGACTATAATGCGGGTTAGGAGGGGAGCATGGCGACTCTTCCCAGTTTTGCGGCGGCGGGTTATCAGTTTGAATCGGTGCCGGATCTGAGCCGGCTGGAGACGCGGGAGCGGCTGAGCCAGGCGGCGGTGGATGGGCTGCTTGGCATCGCGGAAAAGTGGCGTATCTCCTTGGAAACAGTGGGACAACTGCTGGGCGGCATGCCGCGGTCGAGCGTCTACAAGCTCAGGACGGCTGCTGGCACGCTGCGGCAGGATGAGCTGACGCGCATCTCGTACGTGGTGGGAATCTACAAGGCGCTGCATATTCTGCTGCCGGAGGAGCATGCCGACCGCTGGATGACGCGGCCGAACGATGGGTTTCTCTTCGCGGGGCAGACGCCGCTTGAGTATGTTCTGCGGGCGGGGATTCCCGGGTTGCAGCAGGTGCGCAGCCACCTGGACGCGGCGCGCGGCGGACAGTAGATGGCGCACGCGGCGGAGTTCGAGCAGGCAGGCACCCATCGGCTGGTTCCGGCGAAGTTTGGGGGCAAGAGCGTGCTTGAGGCGCTGGCGCTGCCTGCGGAGACGATCGCGGAGCTGACCGAACTCGATGCCGCCACGAATGAGCGCAAGCTGGCGGAGCGCGGCGGGAATCTCGCGATCGGGCCGGGGGAGCTGCTGTATGGCGTGCCCGAGGCGCATATTGTGAACGCAGCTTTCACCCATGCGGGGGTCGCAGGCGGGCGGTTCAACGACGCGCGGCGCGGCGCCTGGTATGCGGGCGTGGCGCTCGAGACGTCGGTCGAAGAAGTGGGCTACCACAAGCGGCGGTTTCTCCGCGATGCGCGCATACGCGAGCGCCTGGCGTTTGAGTACCAGGATTTTCTCGCGGATTTTTCAGGAGCGTTTCACTTTCTTGACGAGCAGGAGAAGGTGGCGTGCCTGCAGGCCGAGCCGGTGCCGGCCTGCTATGGGCCTTCGCAGGCGCTGGCGGCGACGCTGCTCTACGCGGGGTCGGCGGGGATTGTCTTCGACAGCGTGCGGCATGCCGGCGGCACATGTGTGGCGTGCTTTCGACCCGCGCTGGTCTCGCATCCCAGGCGGGACCGGGCCTATCGCATTCACATCAAAGCGGACGAAGTGGCAGTGCGGGCCGAGGCCTACGACCCGCAGTAGGCCGGCAAGCTCATGATTCTGCCTGGCTGAGGCCGTTTGAGGGCGCCGGATTGGGATTGGCGATCGGCAGCGGCCGCCGGACGAGCTCTTCCACATCGCTGACCTTATCGAACAACAGGCTCAGTCGATGGGAGAGCGACTGGATCTCGGCTTCGGCGCGGCGATTGACCTCGAAGTCGAGCTCGCTGCGCAGACGGTCTTTCTCATCGGTGCGGTTCTGGCTCATCATGATCACCGGCGCCTGCACGGCGGCAAGCATGGAGAGGAAGAGATTGAGCAGAATGAAGGGGTAGGGATCCCAGGCGCGCTTGTTGAGCGCAATGTTGATGGAGGAGTAGCAGATGAGCACGACGGCGAAGATGATAATGAAAACCCATGAACCGCCGAAGTGGGCGACTGCGTCTGCGACTCGCTGGCCGAGCGTCGCCTCTTCCTCGATTACTTCGTTAGGATTGCGGCCCGCGCGGCTCTGCACGAGCTTCTGCGCGGCGTGAAACTGGCGGGCCTGCACGGTGAGCATGTCCATGCCGGCCATCGGGCGGCGTGTGAGCAGCTCGGCGATATCGTCGCGGCCGATTTCGATGCAGGTTGTCTCTTCCATCGCCATGGCTGAGGTTTGATGCACGGTCTGCTGCATCATCGAGGCGAAGCCGAAGAAGTCGCCATGTCCGGGCTCGTCGACCAGCACTTCCTGCTTGTCTTCGTCGGTGGTGGTTACCTGCACTTTGCCGGAGACGACGATGTAGGCGTTGCTGGGCGGATCGCCGGTCTTGAAGATGCGCTGGCGCGCGGCGAAGTGGCGGATCTCGACCTGCGCGGCGAGAATCTGCGCTTCGTCATTATCGAGAAGCTCGAAGAGCGGTACGTGGCGCAACTCATCGGGGCTGCATGGCATGGCTTACCTCACAGATCGTTCAAAGCAGGGAAACTGAACCCTGTTGCGAGCGACAATAACAGAAGTGCGGCCATGCCCGACATACGCCCGGTTGAATTTTGACATCGAAAATGGACTTCGCCAGGCGACCGCGCTATTGTTGCGAGGAGTCGAAGACTGCAAAGGAGTTCTGCGATGCATGCCGATCCCGACAAACCGCAATGCTGGCCGGCGCTGCCGCTGGAAGAATGGAAGGACACCTGCGCAACGCTGCACATGTGGACGCAGATCGTGGGCAAGGTGCGGCTGGGTCTCACTCCGCTGGTGAATCACTGGTGGAATGTGCCGCTCTATGTGAGTGCAAAGGGTCTGACGACGTCGCGCATCCCTTACCGCGATCGCGCCTTCGAGATCTGGTTTGACTTTCGCGAACACAAGCTGGTGCTGGAGACGAGCGGCGGCATTATGAAGGCGATGGCACTTGCGCCGCGCACGGTTGCGGACTTTTATGGCGCGTTCATGGAGATGATGCGTTCGGCCGGAATCGACGTGACTATCTGGACGATGCCGGTGGAAGTGCCGAACCCTGTGCCGTTCGAGAAGGACACCGCGCACAAGTCCTATGACCCGGAGTACGCGGAGCGGTTCTGGCGCATTCTGCTGTCGGTCGATGCGGTGTTCGAGGAATTCCGCGCGCGTTTTATCGGGAAGAGTAGCCCGGTGCATTTTTTCTGGGGCAGCTTTGACCTGGCGGTGACGCGCTTCTCAGGGCGGCGCGCGCCGGAGCGGCCGGGAGCGGACCCGGTGACGCGCGAAGCGTATTCGCACGAAGTGAGCAGCGTGGGTTTCTGGCCGGGAGGCAGCGGCGTTGATGGAGCCGCGTTTTACAGCTATGCTGCGCCGTCGCCGGAGGGCTTCAAGGACGCGCACGTGGGGCCGGCGGCTGCGCGCTACGATACGCAGCTTGGCGAGTTTCTGCTGATGTATGACAATGTGCGCGAGGCGGAGTCGCCGACGTCGGCGCTGATGGAGTTTTGCCAGACGACTTACGAAGCCGCAGCGAACCTAGCAAAGTGGGATCGCGCTGCACTGGAGCGCTGAGGGGCACGCAGGCGCGAAAATTTCCTCGGGCCCGATCTCTCAGACGATGATCTCGGGGGACGTGATTCGTGCGTGCCGCTTAGAAGTTCGCGTTGAGGCGAAGCATGCCGCTGCGGCCCGGTCCGATGGCGTTGCCCGAGAAGAGCCCGCCAAAGTCAATCACATTGAGGCGATTGTTGAGGTTGTTGCCGTCGGCCTGCATGGTGACGGAGAAGTTGTCGCGGGTATAGAGCGTTGCGCCGAGAGTGGCGTCGATGGAAAGCAGCGGACGGACGCGGCCACGATCGAAGTTGAGCCGGCTGATGACCTGGGCGCCATAGTGGGCGAGCGCGTCGGCTTCGTCGCCGGTGAACTCGAAGGGAAGTCCCGAGCCATAGGCGGCTCCGCCCGCGGCCCAGATGTTCCGAGTGACTGCGTAGCGGGTGCGGGTGGCCAGCGTGTTGCGCTGATCCTGCGAATCGGGAAAGTGTCCGCTGAGCTGGCTTGTGGCGGCGTCCACATCGTCGCCGAGGAAGAGGCCGCCGGTTACGGGGAACCAGGCATTGCCCACCATGTAGGAGTAGCTGACGAAGCTGGTGAACCGGCCGAGGTTGACGAGCTCAAGCTTGGCTTCTGCGCCGTAGATCACAGCTTTGTCAAAGGAGATGGGATAGCTGACGCCGGTATTCAGCAGCTGATCGTCGTCGGCGTAGTTGCGCACGTCGCGCCGGTAGACGTTGATGTCGAGGCGCATGCGATCCTGCAGGCCCTGGGTCATTCCCACTTCGTAGTAGTTTCCGCGTGAGGGCTGCACCGGCAGGCGAAGGAAGCTATCGCTGAGCGCGTCAATCTCGGGCGAGCTGGAGATGAGAATGTTCTCGTAGGACGGCGGCTGGAAGATGCGGTCATACGAGGCATGCAGAACCATCCGCAGCGAGGGCAGATACCGCGCGATGGAGAGGCGGGGACTGAAGGCGTTCTGGTTGAGGAGAAGCTGATAGTGATCCCAGCGCAGACCCGCGCTGATGTTCCACTTGGCGACGTGGATCATGTCTTCGACAAATGCCGACTGCTCGAGGTTCGGGCGCTCGCCGACAAAGGCGAGGCTCTGCGGTGTGTCGTCGTCAAACTGATCGGGATCGGTGATGGTGTAGTGAAAATCCTCATGCAGAGAGCGCGAATCGGAGTCAACGCCGGCCTTGAACTCGTGGATGCCATGGTGCAGCGACCACGTGCCCTTGAAGTAGGCCTCGCCGAAGTGGTTGTGCGAGAAGGCCGCGATGGGCGTGGGGTTCACGTTGGAATAGAGATGGCTGCTGTTCTCGCGCAGCATGGCGGCGAGATCGATGAGGCTGTTGGGCGAAACGATGTGCTGATAGCTGGCGATGCCCATCGTCTCGAAGTTGTCACCATTCTGCACCTGGCCGGCAGTCTGCTGCAGGTACTCGTTGGGTATGAGGAAGCGGGAGAACTCGTGGCGCAGGGAGATGTCGAAGTTATCGTCGCCCGAAAGCTGGCGCTGGTAGCTCGCTGAGAAATCGCCGGTGGTTCCGTTATTGGTGTAGTTTTCGGGCACGACGGGATTGAGGTAGTGGCTGGTCATGCTGCCGGAAGCCGATGCGCCGAAGGTATTTTTGCCCGTGACCTGCTGAATGTGGCCGTAGCCCGCGGCCGTGTCATAGCTGCCGCCGGAAAGAACGAATTCGCCGTGGGTGCCCTCGTCTGTCTGCCGACGCGTGTTCAGCTCGACGACGCCGCCCAACTGGCGGCCGAATTCCGCGGGATAACCGGCGGTGTAGATGGTCATCGAGTCGAGGCCGTCGGCTTCGATCTCTGGGCCGAAGCTGGGCGAGCGATTGTCGACGAGCGGAATGCCGTCGACAACAAACTGCGTCTGATACTCCGAGCCGCGCGGATGAAGCACCGCGTTGCCTTCGTAGAGCCAGCCGGGCTGCGTGATCACGAGGTCCTGCACGGAGCGGCCGGGCAAGGATGTGACGCGGCGCTGAATCTGCTCTTCGCCGATTCTGCATGACGGAGGAGGCAGCCGATGGATCGATGAGCGTGCCCTCGCCGGAGACTTTCACTTCGGTGTTGACGCGCGCAACCTCGAGGCGCAGATGGCGCTCGATCGGCACGGCAGAGCGCACATCGACGGTTTCGCTGAGCGGCTGAAAGCCGGATTGCTGCACTTCGAGCCGGTAGACGCCAAAGGGAAGAAGCTGGATGGAGAGTGCCCCGCCGGCATCGCTGTGAAACGTCTTGTCGTAGCCGGTGCCGAGAGAGACGACCTCGACCTCAGCGCGCAGAGCTGCTCCGGATGCGTCAGTGATTTTGAGCCGCACCTCACCGTGGTTGGTCTGCGCTGCAGCAACCGTGACGCCGAAGCCGAGCAGGATGCGAGAAGAGCAGCGGCGAGCAGGCGAGGCTTCATCGGGTCAATATCCTCACAATGAAGAATCCTCACAACGGGATCCTCACGACAGAATGAGCTCGGGCGTGAAGGTACGGTAAATCCCTCGAACTGAAGAATATCAAAATCGCAATCCGCGAGCAGAGGAAAGGCCGTTTTCAGCGCCCTCGTAATATGACCGAATACAGCGCGTGATGCGCGAGAATGAAGAGCGTGCGCTGATTCTCGCCGCCAAGGACGAGATCGATCGGGCGTTCGGGAACGTCGATTTCCGCAATCTGCTTACCTTCAGGATTGTAGACAAAGATCTGGCCGTTCGCGATATAGACGTTCCCGGCGCGATCGACGGCAACGCTTTCACCACCGCGCTCGGCAAACGGCTTGAGATCGCTGAGCGTGCCGTCGGCATTGACGCGGGCGCGGTACGTGCGGTCCTCAGACGAGCTGATGACGTAGACCTGCTGGCCCGGCGTTGCGTGGATAAAGCCGTACGTGTCGAGATTGTCAGAGAAGCGCCAGCCGGATGTGTCAGTGGCCGGCCCCTGCTGAAAGACCCGGCCAGCAGGCAGAAAGACGCTGCCGTCGGGGGAGATGTAGCTGCGCGCTTTGGGCGTTGTGACGTCGGCTGCGAAGAGCTGCGGCAGTGTCGTGTAGGTGAGCGTCTTCAGATCGAGCTGATCTTTGAATTCGCCGTTGTTCCAGAAATTGCCGGGAAGAATCACGGATGCGCCGGGATGCGGCGCCGCCTGCGGCGTGAGTACGCTGATCTGCGCATCCGGCGAGGCGGGCCGGGAAGCCGAGCGGGGCCGGAAGGAGTAGACGGTGCCCTCGGGTCCGGCGGATGAAACGACGAGAAGATTGCCGGATTTGTCGAAGGCAAGGTTGACCGGATCGAGCGGATTGTCGCGCTCGATGGTGAGCCCTTCCGCTCTGGACCAGCCGAAGATGCGCTGCTGATGGTGATCGACGAAGTAGAGCTTGCCGGCGGCGTCGACGGCTGCGCCGGAGATCGAAAAGAATCCGTCTTCGAGTTTTTCGACATGCGCGCCGGGAGCGAGAACGGCCGATGCATCGGAGGGCGGTGGAGGGGCGGGCTGCGCGGGAATATCGAGGACGGCGAACTCGCGCTCGCGGACCTCGAGATGATGCGTCATGTCCTGAATCGCGTTGTCGTAGGGAAATTTGCTGAGGCGGAGGAAAGTGCCGCAGCCATTCTCATCGCAGATGCCGTAGCCGCTCTCCGCATTGACGTGCACGTTGCGAAAGTGGATGCCGCTCGAGTTGTAGAGCCGCACCGCGGCCGGAAAGGGCGCGCGCGAGCGTGTGACGCGGTAGCCGTGATAGTTGGCGATGGTGATGTTCTTTGAGAAGTCGATTTCGAGCGAAAGCGCTTCGGGGCTTTCGCCGGCTTCCTCTTCGGTTTGCGGCGCGTTCACGTCCCAGTTTTCAACGTGGTCGAACTTGATTTCGTTGCGGAGGTGATGCTCGTTCGAAAGCTCGTAGACGTGGCCAGGCGTGGTGGTGTTTGAGACGAGGAAGCCGGCCTGCGCGAAGGTATTCGGTGTCCAGATGTCGGCAAAGGTGCCGCCGCCGCCATCGGTGATCCAGAGGCTCGGGTACTGGCCGTCCCAGCGCTTGCGCAGGTCAGAGTCGGCGGTGTGGTTGTTGTTGTAGGGGTTGGTGCCGCTGCCGTGGCCGCCGAGAAAGCGCACATCGTCGACGAGCGAGTTTTCGCCCGCCTTCCATAACAAGCGCGACAGCGCGCGGGTTGATGCCGCCGGCGAAGATGCCGAATCCGGAGACGATGTTGGAACCGCCGGCAGGCGCGGAGAGCACCGCTTTGGGCGAGCCTACGCCCTGGTATCCGGGTGTTTCGTCGAGCAGATCGAATTGCGTGAGCGTGGGGTGCAGGCCGATGAGCACGGTATCCGGACGTGAGCTCAAGGGTGTCGCTCACGACGTAGTGACCGCTGGGAAAGTAGAGCGTGCGATGAGAGTGGATGGCGTTGCGGATGGCCGCAGTATCGTCGGTGACGCCGTCGCCTTTTACGCCGAGCGAGTGGACGTTGACCCATTCAGAGGTGGGCGGAAGCGCCGGAATCGCAGGCGGCAGCGGCGCGGGCATCGCGCTGAGCGCGGCAGCCTCGTAGCGCATGCCCATGGCGCCCATGCGGCCTTCGCCGGGAACGATGAGGCCGAAGTTGAAGTTGCGGACCTGGTAGATCGCGCCTTTGCCGGGAATCTTTTTGCCGCTTGCGCGCAGCAGCGCGAAGGTGGGCACGTTGCGCAGCACGGCGGATTCAAAGCCGACTTCAGTGAGCGGATTTTTCTCGTTGCTGATGATGACGGCCTGGCCGGAGAGATCTTCGAAGCGGCAGTCCTTTGCCCACAGCTCATCGGAGTATTCGGGATCGATGTCGATGGCCGTCGGCGTGTTGCGGAAGCTGTCGCGGATGAGCGTGAGGCCGACCTCGTGCTCGCGGATGGCGGCTTCGCGCTGGCCGTCGAAGATGGAGTCAATGAGCGTGAACTGCCAGGCGGGCGAGGTTTTTTCGGTGAGGATGCCGTAGCGGCCGCCGTAGAAGCGCAGATCTTCGGCCTCGTTGCCGACCTGGTAGAGCGCGGCGAGGCCCGAGCCCATGTGGAAGTCCATGTGGCTGAGATAGGAGTGCTGCGCGACGTGAAAGCGGATGGCGACGGCGGCCGGATTGCCGGCGCCGACCTCGAAGTCGATGTTGCTCATCGCCGAGTAGAACGTGTTGGGATTGGCGTCGGCGATGGCGTCATTTGGCGGCACGGTTCCGGGCGGCGGAAAGGGAACACGGCCCGGCGCATGGCGAAATCCGCTGAAGACGACCATGACGCCCATGCCCTGCTGAAATCCGGGCGTGTTGTCGCCGAGAACGAAGACGGGGCGCGTGGGGCCATAGCCGAAGATGCGCACCCCGGGCCAGACGTAGAGCGTTCGCGTGACGCGGTAACGGCCCGAGGGGATGAAGACGATGCCTTCGCGGTGATTCTCCGATTTGTCGATGGCCGCCTGGATGGCCGCTGAGTCGTCGGCCTGGCCATCCGCCTGCGCGGTGAGATAGACGGCCTTCGGGTCATCGAGGCGCGTGGTGAAGACGGAAGCCGGCCAGGCACAGGGGCAAAAGCCAAGCAGCGCAGCGGCGCACAACAAGGTACGTCTCATCGAAAGGTGCTCCCGTGGCAGAGGGATTTTTCCGCGATGGACCAGATTACATGGCAGCTGTGGGCCGGGTCGCGCCGTGTTCCTGGGAAGGGTCGCCGGCGGTCTGTTCCGCTGATCGTTTTGCGCCAATGTGATCATTGTAGAATTGGATTTCACAGAAAGCGCTTTTGCCGCATCGCAGCACAGACCGCGCAGCCTGGGCGGAGTCGCGAAGAGCCAGAAGCTGAGCAGGGTGGAATTATGCCAGGATACCCAGTGACTTCAGGCGGTTCCGCGGCCGGTGTCGAGGCCCCGGAGAAGCGCGGCTACAATTTTTTTCTTCTGCTGGTTGCCGGGCTCGGCGGCCTGCTCTACGGCATCGATATCGGCATCATCGGCGGCGCGCTGCCTTATCTTGAAGCGACCTCGGGGCTGACGCCGTCGCAACTCTCGGTGATTGTGGCGGCGGTGCTGCTGGGCAGCGTGCTCTCAACGCTCTTTGCCGGGCTGCTGGCAGACTGGATGGGCCGCAAGGCGCTTATGGCGGTGAGCGGAGCGCTCTTCGCGCTCAGCATTCCGGTCATCTGCTTTTCGCATAGCTACGCGGCGCTTTTTTCCGGGCGGCTGCTGCAGGGTGTGAGCGCGGGATTCATCGGGATCGTGGTGCCGCTTTATCTGGCCGAATGCCTTGTTGCCTCAAAGCGCGGCAAGGGAACGGGCGTCTTTCAGTGGCTGCTGACGCTGGGCATTGTTGCCGCCGCGCTGGTGGGCATGTACTACAGCTATCGCGTGGCCGCGGTCACGGCCGGCGCGGATGCAGCAACGGTGCTTGCCTTCAAAGACCAGGTGTGGCGGCGCATCTTCTGGATCTCGCTGCCGCCGGGTGTCTTCTTTTTGGTGGGCAGCCTGCTGGTCGCGGAGTCGCCGCGGTGGCTCTTCAAGCGCGGCAGAAAAGAGCAGGCCCGCGCGGCTCTGCTGCGCTCGCGCGCACCGGAGCAGGTAGAGCTCGAGATGCGCGAGATGGAAGAGGCTGCGCAGAGCGCGCTTCATGCAGATGACGGCGTGCGCGAATCGCTGCTGAAGCGGAAGTACGTGATCCCGTTTCTGCTGGCGTGCGTGATTCTTGCGTGCAACACGGCCACAGGCGTCAACTCCATCATTGGATACAACGTTGGCATCCTGCTGCAGAGCGGACTCTCAGACGTTGCCGCGCATTGGGGCTACGTGATCTTCACCATGGTGAACTTTGTGATGACCTTTGTGGGGATGCAACTGATCGACCGCAAGGGCCGCAAGTTCCTCTTCATTCTGGGGACGAGCGGCATCATGGTTGCGCTTGTTACGGTGGGCACGCTCTTCCTGAAGACAGAGCGGCTGAGCGTGGACAGCCGGGAGCAGGTGCAGGCGATGGTGAGCCCGGAGCAGGATCTGACGATGCACTTCGATCGCGCCGAGGCAGCGCGTCTGCTGGCGGCGCACCCGGAGGCAGGCGGCAAGGTTGCCAGCGATCACGCGTCGCTCGCGATCATCTATTCCTACGGAGACTTTACGGCGGAGACGAACTACGTGCGCTCCGATGACGCGGCAGCCGCGCCGATTCACGTCAACCGCGCAGGCGCTCTGCCGGCCAACAAGGTCGAGGCATTTTTCGCGAACCCTTTCGGCAATTTCGAGGCGGCCCGCGTGGCGCCGCTCAAGATCGAGCGCGCGGTTGTGGGCAGCGTGCCCGATGAGCGCCACGGCTGGATGGTCGCGCTCGGCATTTATATGTTCATGGCGTTTTTTGCCGTGGGCCCCGGCGTCTGCGTCTGGCTTGCCCTGTCGGAGCTGATGCCGACGCGCATCCGGTCAAACGGCATGAGCATTGCGCTGGTGATCAACCAGCTTGTTTCCACCACGCTGGCGGGTATTTTTCTGCCTTTTGTAAGCAAGCACGGTTACTCGTCGATGTTCTATCTCTTCGCGGGGTTCACCGTGGTCTACTTCGCGGTGACCACGTTCTTTTTACCGGAGACGAAGGGCAAGACACTCGAAGAGATCGAAGCGCATTTTGAAGGGCGTTCAGCGCAGGCGTAGGGCATCGACAGGCATCAGACCGCAATCAGACAGCGGGCCACTCGACGACGGCCTTGGAAAGATTGCGCGGGCGGTCGACGTTGACGCCGTGCTCAAGCGCCATGAAGTAAGAGAAGAGCTGCAGGGGCACAACTTCGGAGATGGGCAGCAGGTGCTCATGCGCGGGCTCGACTGGAATGAAGTCGCTGACGAGGCCTGCTACTTCTTCGTCGCCGGCATTGCCCAGGGCGATTACGCGCGCCTGCTGTGCCTGCATGTCGCGCAGAAGCTGAAGCGTCTTCTCATAGCGCAGCACTGAGGCATCGTGACCGCGATCGACGGTGGCGATAACGACGAGGGGAACACGGTCGCTGACCAGCGCATTGGGACCGTGCTTCAGCTCGCCGGTCGGGTAGCCTTCGGCGTGAATATAAGAGGCTTCTTTGAGCTTGAGCGCACCTTCGCGTGCGATGGCGTAGTGAACACCGCGGCCGAGATAGAGAAAGCCCGCAGCCTGGCGGTACTTTGCCGCGAGGCTCGCGAGCTGCGTGTGCCAGCCCTCGAGCTGCGCCTCAATCTTTTCTGGAACACTGCGCAAGGCGCCGATCTGCGCGGAAAGCGCGTGGGCATGGATGCGACCGAGACGCGAGCCCTCAAAGAGCGCGAGCAGGTAGAGCACGGCGAGCTGGCAGGTGAAACTCTTGGTGGCGGGCACTGCCTTTTCAACACCCGCGGCGAGCGGCATCGAGACGTCGGCTTCCTGCGCCATGGTGGAAGCGCTTGCGTTGGTGATGGCGAGCGTCTTGTGGCCGCGGCGTTTGGCCTCGCGCAGGGCAGCGAGGGTGTCTGAGGTTTCTCCCGATTGCGAGAGCACAATCACGCTGGGATGACGGCGCTCTTCGCCACCGCGGCAACTGTATTCGCTCGCGTATTCGACGTCGACGGCGAGGCCGCAGAGATCTTCAAGCGTGATCTCGGCGGCAAGGCCACTATGGCGGCTCGAGCCGCTGGCGGCGATCAGCACTTCGCCCTCGGGGTTTGACCAGCGGGCAAGCTTCGCGGCGAGAACCGGGTCGGGAGCGGCGTCAGGCGCTGGGGCAAGGCCAGGCCCGGAGAGATAAAAAGCGATTGTCCGGCGAAGCGCTTCCGGCTGTTCGTAGATCTCTCGGAGCATCTCATGCGGAAAATCAGGCATTTTCTTCCCTTTCAGATAATTGGGCCGATAAATCTCTAATCGCCAATTGTGATCATACATCGCTAAATCACTCACATAAATGCAAATTACAGGTAAAAATAGTATCGATTTGACAAGATTTTGTGCGCGAATCGCAGAAAGGTGTATCTGCTGCGTGTATGATTGCGCACGTATGTCGGACACATTGAACAGCCGTTCCGAGCAGATTATCAAGTTTCTTCTTCGCGCCGGCTCAGCCTCTATCGAGGAGATTCTCGCCGTTGCCGGCTCGTCGGCCCCCAGCATTCGCAGGGACCTGGCCCGCCTTGAGAACCGGGGCCTGATCCGCCGGACGCATGGCGGCGCCACGCTTGTTGAGCCTCTTTTGTACGAACCGTTCCGGTATGACAGCTCGTTTCTGGCGCGCGAGCAGCGTTTCGCGGCCGAGAAGCGCAGGATCGGTCTCGCCGCGGCGGAGATGGTTCAGCCGAACGAGACGGTGGGCCTGACGGCGGGAACCACGACGACACATATCGGGCGCAGCCTGCGGCATCGCGAGAAGATCCAGGTGATTACCAATGCGCTCAACATCGGCATGGAACTATGCAATTCGCCCGGAATCCGCACATATTTGACGGGTGGCGTCATTCCCTGGGCATGGTCGTTTTCGCTCACCGGCAACGCGGCGCTTGAATTTCTCGATGACGTTTACATGGATAAAGTCTTTTTAAGCGTGACCGGCCTCGACGCCGAACGCGGCGCGACGAGTCTCGAAACCGATGAAGCGCTGGTGTATCGCAAGATGCTCAAGCAGGCCAAGCAGGTCATCGTAGTGACGGACTCGAGCAAGCTGGGACACGTGAGCCCGGCGTTTATCTGCCCGGCGAATGAGATTCATACCCTCATCACCAACGCCAACGCTTCAAACGAATCGATCGCCCCCTTCGAGAGACAGGGCATCCAGGTCATCCGCGCCTGAAATCCCCGCTTTTCAATGGGCTGCTTCGACTTTTCGGGTAGATTCGCCGCGAATTCCGGCGATCATGAGGCAGCCTTTTGTTTCTCATTTGCTCAAAACAGAGACTTTATGCGCACATCAGGATGGTATAAAGATACCATTTTGATCATTTCTAGCACTTTTGTTCAAATTTATCTTGAATTTTAGATCAAGTAGTCATATTGTCTCAGCAACGACGATTGCAAACTCTGCCGCAAACCGAGCCAGGGACATCAAGCGGGGTCGGCGAAATGCGGCGAAGGCGCCCGAGGTGCTAGACCCTCCGGCCGAATCTGCACCATCTTGGGGGACAGGATGCAAGCACAGGAAAGTCCATTGACGCGGCGGGAATTCGGAGGTCGTTTGCCGGCGGCGCTTTGGTCTGAAGCAGGATCGCAGGCTCGCATCCGCGCTTTTGTGGGAACCCCAGGGTGAACCTGTTCAAGACAAGACTGGTAAGGCAACGTTCTTGAATTCACCGTCGATACGTACCTGCGTATGGACATCACACGATCTCAAAGAAAGGTGCGATGGCAATGATTGATGCAGAGCGGGTTCCTGACCGTTTGCTTTCATCAGCGATTAATTCCCCAGCCCTCGAGCGATCTTCCCTTTGGAAGGGCCTCCGCGGCCGGGTTCAATTTCTCGTTGCATTTCTTGCCGTGCTTCTGCTGTGCAGCCCCGTTGCGGGCCGGGCACAGGAGCTGACGGCGACGCTGAGCGGCACGGTTACTGACGCGAGTGGGGCGGTGATTCCTAACGCCCAAGTGACCATCACGCTCAACGGGGTTGATGCGGCCCGCGTGGTGCAGGCCGATGGCACCGGCTATTTCACGGCGCCCAACCTGCAGGCCGGCACATATTCGGTGACGGTGGTTGCCTCGGGTTTTGAGACATCCAGGAGCAGGAACGTTGTTTTGAACGTTGCCGAAAAGCGCTCGTTGAATGTTCAACTGAAGGCCGGCTCGGTATCGACCACTGTTACGGTCGAAGACAATGCCGTTGCGGTGGATACGGACAGCAGCGCGCAGGCGGGCACCATTTCGGGCCAGCAGATTCGCGAGCTTGAGCTGAGCAGCCGCAACTTTCAGCAGCTTGTGACGCTGCAGCCGGGCGTTGCCAACTCCGGCCTTGGCGATGAAGCTGCCCCCAGCAACACCGGACTTGCCATCAACGGTGCACGCGCGAACGCGAATAACTGGACGGTGGACGGCGCGGACATCAACGATTCCGGGTCGAACGCGACCGTGGTGAATACGCCGAGCGTGGATGCGATCCAGGAGTTCACCCTGGCGCGCAGCAACTACGACGCCGGTTACGGACGCAGCGGCGGCGGCCAGATCGTGGTGGCCACCAAGAGCGGCACGAGCAGCTTCCATGGCGACGTTTACGAGTTTGTGCGCAACACCGCGCTCGACGCCAACGACTACTTCAACAAGCGGAGCCAGTATCCAGCTTGACGAGCCGAACGAAAGATCCCGTAAACCACCACAACGTCTACGGATTTACGATCGGCGGTCCGGTTTTCATTCCCAAGGTGTACAACGTTGACAAGAAGAAGACCTTCTTCTTCTGGTCAGAGGACTGGCACAAGCTGTCGACGCCCGGCAACGCAACCATGCCGGCCGCGACGCATACAACCTCGGCGGTGGCTTCACGATTAGCCGACGTAGGATCAGCTGGCAATTTGTTCCGGCCACATTGCCGCCAGCTATCCTGCGGCTTGCGTCTACCGGGTGGACGTCGACTTCGACAACGGTATTGACACGGGCACCATTTCTTCCGACCTGCTATAGCCAGAATGCGCAGGTCTATCTGCAGAACGTCTTCACCAAGAATCAGGCGAACGACGGGGGCAACTACTTCTTCTCCTACTCGGCGAAGAACGATCTGCGCGACGACATTGTGCGCGTGGACCACTACTTCAGCGACAAGGTTCATTTTTATGCGCGCGGCATGAACGACACGATGCCGGTGAATGAGCCGATGGGCCTCTGGGCGGGAAACAACTATCCTGGCCTGGTAAACACGCTGGTTGACTCACCGGGCAAGAACGTTATCGGCAACCTCACCTGGACGATCTCGCCGAAGGTGATCAACGAAGTTCAATTCGGCTGGGCGCAGGGCACGTACAACTCGACGATTGCCTCCGGGCAGTTTGCGACTTCATCGACGGTGATCAGCGCGCTCACGCCGGGCACCGAAGTTTACCCCGATCCCTACGGCCGTGTTCCCGCAGTCAGCATCAATGGCGTCACGGGCTTCAGCGCAGGTTCGGCGCCATGGAAGGAACGCAACCTCGACCGCACTTACTTTGACAACCTGTCGGTGCTGCTGGGCAAGCATACCCTGCGCGTCGGCTTCCAGTTCCAGCAGATGGTGAAGAGCGAGAACGGCGTAGGCGGCAATCCCAACTACAGCTTCAACTCATGGGGCGATTTCCTGGTCGGCAACGTGCTGAGCTTCAGCCAGGCGAGCCGCGACGTGATCCCCGACCTGCACTACGTCAACAGCGAGGCATACATCAACGACGACTGGAAGGTAACGCCGAAGCTGACCCTGAACCTTGGTCTGCGCTACAGCTTCTTCCCGTCGGTGACCGACCTGAACAACACGCTGCTGGCCTTCAATCCCGAGATGTACAACGCAGGCGGATGCGCCGACGATTCTGCCGGATGGAACGATGGATCCGGACGGAGCGATCGAACTCAAGCAACTACGCCAACGGCCTGATTTTCCCGAAGGGCACAGCCTGCGACTACGCGCAGGCCAACGCGCTCTACGCCCAGTGCTCGCCGTGGGGCGCCTACATTAACCCCAACAACAAGTGGAACTTTGGCCCGCGCCTGGGCTTCGCTTACAACCCCGATGGCCGTGGCGTTACGTCGATCCGCGGCGGATTCGGCATCTTCTACGACCGCGTGCTGAACGGCATCTGGGAACAGAACGCGTTCGCCAACCCGATCTACGCGCCGGGAACCAGCATCAACAACGGCTCGTTTGACGATATCAAGGGCACCGCGGCGGCTGGCCCGTCCTTTGGCCCCGCCGGCCTCACCTCCACCGGAACGCCAACGTTCAAGGTTCCGAGCTACGCCAACTACAACCTCTCGGTGCAGCGCCTGTTGCTGCCCACCACGACGCTCGAAGTTGCGTACGTGGGCAACCAGGCTCGTCACCTTGTGGGAGATTTTGACCAGAACCAGCCGACAGTTTCAGCCTGGGCTGCGGCGGCAGCCGGGAACCAACGTGAACGCGTACCGCCCATATCTCGGTTACTCGGGCATCGCTGCCCGCGCGCCGCTCTTCACCAGCAACTACAACTCGCTGCAGGTTTCGATGCAGCATCGCGGGCACGGCCTTACGGTTGGTATCGCCTATACGTGGTCGAAGCTTTTGACTACCAGCTCCGGCGATCGTCCGAATGGCGGTTTTGCATCGTCGTCAACCAACTCGTATGACTTCAAGCAGGACTACGGTCCGTCAACTGCCAACACGCCGCAGATCTTCGTTGCCAACTACATCTATGATCTTCCCTTCTTCAGGGGGCAGCATGGATTTGAAGGCAAGGTGCTGGGCGGCTGGGAAGTGTCGGGCATCACGCAGTTCGTATCGGGCCAGTCGTTCAGCGTGCTGCAGCCGTGGGATCCCTTCGACACCTATCCCACAGCGGACGAATGCCGGTCTTGGCCTGGGAGCGACGCGTCCTGATCAGGTTTCGGGCGTTCACATGACGAAGTCGGTTGATAGCTGGTTCTCAACCGACTCATTCGCCCGGGCGAACGGACACTTCGGAAGCGCGGGTTCCAACTCGCTGCTTGGTCCTGGATTGCAGAACTGGGATCTGGCGGCGATCAAGAACATTGCCTTCGCCGACCGGTACCGGTTCCAACTGCGCGGCGAATTCTTCAACGCGTTCAACCACACGAACTTCGAGGGCGTAGACAACAGCCTGGCGGACGGCTCCTTCGGTGAAGTCACCAGCGCGCACGTACCCCGTAGAATCCAGCTCGGCGCGAAGTTCTACTTCTAACCTGGTTGGCAGTTCGACCAATCGGCCGGGGCAAGAGCCCCGGCCACTTTTTTGCTGCGATTGAGTAAGGAAAATTTATTGCGGTTGCTGTGCGCCAGGCGCGGACGGGTCCTTGTGGATGGGAACCTTCGTCATCACCTTCAGGAGTCGGTCGTCTTCTGCCTTGTTGAGGCTGCTGGCCTTGTCGAACTCAGCCTTTGCAAGGGCCGCCTGCCCCATGGCGCGATAGAGACGGCCAAGGCGGTAGTGGGCGTTGACATTTGCCGGCGCAAGCCTGATCGCGGTCTGAAATTCGCGAACCGCATCCTGTTTGCGATCCGCATCGGCATAGAGGATGCCGAGATCGACGTGCACCATGGCGTTTTTCGGATCGGTGCGCGCAAGATCTTCAAGCAGCGGCAGAGCGTCGGCAGAGCGATTCGTCTGGATGTACGAGTCCGCGAGGTAGAACATGGCCTGCTTGTGATGAGGATCGTTTTCGAGCTCCGCCTTGAACTCGGAGGCCGCATCGCCGTAATGTCCCTGCGTCCAGAGCAGATAACCGAGGCCAAAGTGCACGTTGGGTTCTTTGGGATTGACGGCAATCGCGGCGCGAAATTCGCGAATGGCGCCGAGCGTGTCTTTCATTTCGTCGAGCGCTTCGCCGACGAGCATGTCGGCTTCAGCGGACTCGGCATTGAGCGCGATGATGCGGTGGTAGGCATCGAGAACGCAGGGATATTGGCTGGAGAGCAGGCAGCTGTGCGCCAGCGTCAACAGCAGGGCGAGGTTCTGCGGGTCGCGCTGCGAGGCCTGATGAAGATAAGGCGACGCGGCGGAGTACTGCGCCAGCCCGTAGTGCGACATGCCGAGCAGAATGGCCAGGCGCTGAGCATCTGGGTCAGTGGAGTCGGCTTTGAAGAGCGGCTGCAGCTCGGCGATGGCGTGCCGATAGTCGCCGGATTTGAAATAGCGCGAGGCCAAGATTCAGACGCAGTCCGGGGAGGGCAGGATTCAGCGCCATTGCTTTGCGGTAGAAGGCGATTGCTTCGGGGTAGTGCTCCTGGCGCGCTTCAATGAGGCCCATGTGGGCGAGCGGCTCGGCGTTTGTGGGGTACTGCTTTGCGAGAGCATCCCAGGCTTTCTCGGCGTCGGCGAGCCGGCCCTGCTGTTCGAGCGCGATTGCAGCCTGGCCGGGGTTGCTCTGCGGTGGCTGCGCGTATGCGGCGCAGGCGGCAGCGAGGGCCAGCGAGAAGGGCAGTGTTTGTTTGAGGGTCATTCCCAAGGCGCTTCTCCAGTTCAGCGAGTTCTCACAGTCGTGCGCTCAGAAAAAAGTCTGTATGAGGTCAATGACGTCGTAATTGGCGTTCACGATCGGTATCAGGCGCCATTTATCGAAGGTGAGGCACGGATGCGAGATATCGAAGGCGATCATGTCGCCGACGCGCAGATCGTTACCCGGCTCGATCTTCAGGTAGGCATGCTGGTCCATCATTTTGGTTACGGACCAGGCGGCCGGGGCCGGTGTTGGCGCGGCATTGCCCGGCCTGAAGTGCAGCGCAGGCAACGGAAAGCCCGCGTCAAAAGCGGCATCGCGCTTGCCCATGCCGATGATGGCGCGCTCGGGCTCGGGGATGGACTGAACGTAGGCCCAGATGTGCAGCGCGGGGACGAGGCCCTGCTTCAACTGCCGCGCAACGGGATTGCGTTCGAGGATCTTCTGCTGCGCGGCGCGATAGGCGCCCACATCGTGCGTGAGGTAGCAGCCGGGGCGAAGAATGATTTCCACCGCATCGGCAAAGCCGGCGGCAGCAAAAACCTCTGCGACAACGTCGTACCAGGCCGAACCCGCGCCGGAGAGCAGGGCCGGCTTTCTCTCGATCTTCTTCTCGTCGAGCAATTGCCGCGTCACCCTGACCGCGTGCTCAAGAAAAGCGCGGATCGAGGCTTCGTTGTCGAGCACGCCTTCATAGACTTCGACGCCGGCCAGGGATACGGCACCGGGCCAGCGATCGAGCGCGTCCATCACCGCGCGAAGCTGCTCGTCATCGCGCACGCCGGTGCGGCCGCCGGCGACACCCAGCTCAAGCAGCACCTGCAGGCGCACGCCGAGGACCGAAAAGTATGCGCCGAGCGCGTCAATCTGTGCCGCCGAGTCGACGAGGCAGTAGAATTCGAAGCCGGAATCGCTGAGCAGGCGGCCGATGATCGCCATGTTCTCTTTGCCGATGAGTTCGTTGGCCATGAGAACGCGGCGCACGCCATGCGCGTAGGCAACCTGCACCTGCGGCGCGGTGGCCAGGGTAATGCCCCAGGCTCCGGAGTCGAGCTGCATCTCAAAGAGGCGCGGAGCCATGGTGGTTTTGCCATGCGGCGCGAGTTGAACGCCGTAGCCCTCGACGAAGCGCTTCATCCAGGCGAGATTGTGCTGCAGCTTGTCGTGATAGAGCACGGCGGCGGGCAGACTCAGGTCTTCACGCAAAAGGTTCCAGCCGAGGTGCGCTGCCTCGCCTGGCACGAGCGCGTGATCGAGGTAACCGATTCCCTTGTTGAGCGCATCGATTGCGATGCTGCCGTTGATTCGCTTCTGCAGTTGTGCCGCCACGAAATGAGCTCCCGAGAGGTTGGCAAGTGACGCGCAAATCGAGTGGAAGAGGCGTTGAATCTAGTCTATATTTTGAAGCAGCCGAGATGTTGAGCTGCGACACTTTAATACAGAATGCGCGAGTTCTGGACGGCAGTGGCGCCGCTCCGGAAGCGCTCGAGGTTGCCCTTCGCGATGGCAGCATCTGCGCGATGGGCAAATCGCTTGCCTGTCAGGCCAGGTCTACCGTGGATGCGCAGGGTCTCGTGCTCGCGCCGGGATTTATCGACACCCATACGCATGACGACACCAGCGTGATCCGCGATCCGCAGATGCTGGCGAAGCTGTCGCAGGGCGTCACCACGGTGATTGTGGGCAACTGCGGCATTTGCGCCGCGCCGGTGACGCTAAAGGGCGCGGTGCCCGATCCGATGAATCTGCTGGGGTCTGCGGGAGATTTTCGCTATCCCACATTTGCCGCGTATGTAGCGGCAATTGGCGACGCGCGGCCGGCG
Organism: uncultured Acidobacteriota bacterium; assembly: GCA_963718885.1. Classification (GTDB taxonomy): domain Bacteria; phylum Acidobacteriota; class Terriglobia; order Terriglobales; family Acidobacteriaceae; genus Telmatobacter. The sequence goes on along the minus strand of CAVRAK010000006.1, from coordinate 22,467 downwards.
GTGAATGTGGGCGCGCTGGTTGGCCACACGGCGCTGCGCAATAATCACATGGACCGCCTCGACCGCGCGGCCACGTTTGCAGAAATTGACGCGATGCGCGCGCAACTGCGCGAGGCGCTGGAGCATGGAGCGCTGGGGCTGAGCTCGGGACTCGCGTATGCTTCGGCGCGCGCAGCCTCGACCGATGAGGTGATGGCGCTGGCCGAGCCGCTGGCCGCCGCCGGCGCGCTTTACGCAACGCACATGCGCACGGAGACCGATGCGATTCTGGATGCGATGCACGAAAGCTTCGCGATCGGCAGAGCACGCAAAGGTGCCGGTGATCATTTCGCATCTCAAGTGCGCGGGCATTGCCAACTGGGGCCGCAGCGAAGAAGTGCTGGGCACACTCGACGCGGCGCGCGAGTTGCAGGCGTGCCGGCTGCGACTGCTACCCCTATGCCGCTGGTTCGAGCACGCTCGATCTCGGCCAGGTCGATGCACGGGTGAAGATCACGATCACCTGGAGCGAGCCGCACCCGGAGATGGGCGGCAGAACGCTCGAATCGATCGCCGAGGCCTGGGGAGTCGCGCAGATTGAGGCCGCGCGGCGGCTGCAGCCAGCAGGCGCGATCTATCACAGCATCTCGGAAGAGGACATGCGCAGAATCCTGGCGCATCCGGCAACGATGATTGGCTCGGATGGTTTGCCCAACGATCCGCGGCCGCATCCGCGGCTTGTGGGGAACGTTTCCTCGCGTGCTTGGCCGCTACAGCCGCGAGGAGAAATTGATTCCGCTGCCGCAGGCGATTCACAAGATGACCGGCATGCCGGCGCAGCGGTTTGGCCTTGCGGGGCGCGGGCTGATCCGCGAGGGCTATCACGCGGACCTGGTGCTCTTCGATGCAGAGAACATTATCGACACCGCAACATTTGCCGAGCCGGTGCAGAGGGCGCGGGGCATTGTGAAGGTCTGGGTGAATGGCGTCCTCTCCTATACCGCAGAAGGCGCAACGGAGAGCCGCGCGGGACGCTTTCTGCCGCGCGCCCCGACAACGTGGATTCAGTGAAGGGAAGCGAGGATAAATGAGCATCAGGCGATATGGAGTGGAAGGCGGCAAGGGAACGGGCGGGCAGCATCTGCCGTTTGCGCGTGCGGTCGAGGCCGATGGATGGCTGCATGTTTCCGGCCAGGTGCCGATGGTAAACGGCGAGTTGGTGGCGGGCGGCATCACAGCGCAGGCGCGTCAGGCGATCGAGAATCTGCTTGCGATCCTGAAAGAGGCAGGCTATGGGCCGGAGCATGTGGTGCGCTGCGGCGTCTGGCTCGACGACCCGCGCGATTTTCCTTCGTTCAATGCGGTCTTCCGCGAGTACTTTGGCGAGCATCCTCCGGCGCGGGCGTGTGTCGTCTCCAGCATGGTTGTCGATTGCAAGGTTGAGATCGACTGCGTAGCCTACAGGAGGCCATGATCGACCCGCACAGTGTCTTCCTTCTTGTTTCGGCGCTTGCCGCTGTCATCCTGCTCGTCCTGCTGGTTGCCGTCTTCAAGCTCAATCCGTTTATCACGCTGCTGGTCGTGTCGCTGCTGCTTGCAGTGGTTACCGGCATGCCGCTGCCGAAGGTGATGCATTCGTTTGAAGCGGGCATGGGCGCGACGCTGGGGCATATCGCCATTGTGGTCGCGCTGGGCACGATGCTCGGCAAGATGATGGCGGAGTCGGGCGGCGCCGATCAGATTGCGCATACGCTCATTCGCATCTTCGGCGAAAAGAACGTGCACTGGGCGATGATGGTGATCGGCCTCATTGTTGGCCTGCCGGCTTTCTTTGAGGTGGGCTTTGTCCTGCTGATTCCGATTGCGTTTACCGTGGCGCGGCGTACACGGACGTCGCTGGTCATGGTCGGGCTGCCGATGGTCGCCGGGCTCTCCGTGGTGCACGGTCTGGTGCCGCCGCATCCGGCGGCGCTGCTGGCGGTGACGGCATTCGGGGCAGACGTGGGACGGACGATTCTCTACGCGCTGATCATCGGCATTCCAACTGCTGTGCTCGCAGGGCCGCTTTACGCGAAGGTGATTGCCCCGCACATTCACCTTTCCGGTGAGAACGCGATCGCGGCGGAGTTCGTGGAGCATGACGCCAGCCGCGTGCTTCCTTCCTTTGGCATTACCGTGTTCACGATTCTGCTGCCTGTGCTGCTGATGCTGATCGGGAGCTGGGCCGACACCTTTGCGGCGGCCGGCAGCATGACGAACGAGGCGATCCGCTTCATCGGCAACGACGATATGGCGCTGCTGATCGGCGTGCTGGTGAGCTTTTTTACGCTTGGTCGCATGAGGGGCATTTCGCGGACAACGATTCTGCGCTTCAGCAACGAGTGCCTGGCGCCGACGGCGACGATCACGCTGCTGGTGGGGGCGGGCGGCGGGTTTGGCCGCGTGCTGCAGGATAGCGGCGTCTCGCAGGCGATTGTGAATGTCGCGCTGCGCGAGCATCTGCCGCTGCTGGTGCTGGCGTGGCTGATGGCTGCGATGATGCGTCTGGCTACGGGTTCGTCGACGGTGGCGATGACGACCGCGGCGGGCATCGTTGCCCCCATCGCGCTGCATGCAACGGGCGTTCGTCCGGAGTTGCTGGCGATCGCGACCGGAGCCGGCGCGCTGATCTTCTCGCATGTGAACGACGGCGGCTTCTGGCTGGTGAAGGAGTATTTCGGCATGAGCGTTCCGCAGACGATCAAGACGTGGTCGATCTGCGAGACGATCATCTCGGTTGCTGGGCTGCTGTTCACGCTGGCATTGGCGCTGGTTGTGTGATGAGAAAAAGGAAGCATTCGATGAAGGATCTGCTCCGCATGGCGCCGGTTTCGCGCCGCAGCTTTATGAAGGGCGCAGCCGCGCTGGCGGCGGTGCATGGGACAAGCGCCGCGCTACGGGCGCAACGCAATCCAGCGAAGCTGCTGGCTTTTGTGGGCACCTATACCGATGCGGTTGGCAATCTCGGCAACGGCGAGGGTATCTATGCGCTTGATTTCGACGCGGCGACGGGCGAGCTTTCGCATCGCACGGCTCGCGGCGAAGACGGCGAGCCCTTCATGGACGGCGATTCATCCGACGAAGAAATATCTCTACGCGGTGAATGAAGTCGCCGATTTCGACGGCAACAGTGGGTCGGTGAGCGCCTTTGCGATTGATGAAGCGACCGGCATGCTGACGGCTATCAATAAGGTCAGCTCGCAGGGCGCGGGCCCGGCATATCTCAGCATTCATCCCGGCGGGCACCTTTGCCTTCGTGGCGAACTACGGCGGCGGAAGCATTGCGGTGTTTCCGATTCTTCCTTCCGGCGCGCTGGGAACGCCGACGGAGATCCATCGCGATTCGGGCGAGCTCGGCTCGGCACAGGCTGCGCATGCGCCAGCCGGCAGCTTCGCAATCAGCGGACACGATGCGCCGCACGCGCACATGATCGCCGCCGATCCACAGGGCAGGTTCGTGCTTGCAACCGATCTTGGACAGGACAGAATTTACGTCTACCGCTTCGACGCGGCTGCCGGAAAGCTGCTGCCTGCAGCTGCGCCTTTCGTGGCGCTGCCTTCGGGCGATGGGCCGCGGCATTTCGTCTTTCATCCCAACGGGCAGTGGCTCTATTCGATTCAGGAAGAGGCATCGACGATCGCATCGTTCGCCTACGACGCAGAGACTGGCGGGCTCTCGCCGAGGCAGACAATTTCCACGCTGCCCGAGGGTTTCGCCGGGACGAGTTTCGCATCGGAGATTCTGATCTCGGCGGATGGCCGGTTTCTCTACGCGGGCAACCGCCTGCATGACACGATTGCGTGTTTTTCAATCGCGCCGAATGGCGCGCTCACGTGGATCGGCGAGAGCTCGACGATGGGCGATTATCCCAGCCAATGCTGCATTGACCCGACGGGAAATTTTCTTTTCGCCTGCAATCGCCGCAGTGACTCGATCACATCCTTCCGCATCCACCGCGCGACGGGCCTGCTCGCGTTTACCGGGAAATACACGCCGATGGGCAGTCCGGGCAGCATCCGTTTTTTTGAAGGTCTAGTGCGCGTGGTCAATTCACACATCATTCATTCTTGATTCACAACTCGTTGACGGGCAACCGGCTACGCTCGGGCATGAAAAGCACTTATTTGTTTTGCGGCATTTTTCTGGCAGGCCTCTTTGCAATTTTCGGCGGCGGAATCGCGCAGGCGCAGTATGAAAACGGCAGCCTGATCGGCACCATTCATGATTCGACTGGCGCCGTGGTTGCAGATGCGACGGTAACTGTAACCAACGCAGGCACGGGCATCGTTACCCGCGTCAAATCGAACGCATCCGGTGATTATGAGGTTCCCGCGCTGCGCGTGGGCGTTTACAACATAAAGGCTGAAGAGGCGGGCTTCGCGCCGGCCGAGGCCCGCAACATCACCATCTCCATCGCGGGGCGCCAGCACATTGACCTCACGCTGAACGTGGGACAGGCGACCGCGACCACCGTCGAGGTGAGCGACGTGGCCCTGCAGCTTGAGACCGAGACGAGCGAACGCGGGCAGACCGTCTCGGAGTACCAGACGGAATCGCTACCGCTTGTGAGCCGCAACTACTCTGACCTGCTCGCGCTGGTGGCGGGCTCGCGCCAGGCGCCGACGGCGGCGACGACCACGGCGGTCAGCAGCCTGGTGCGCGCCGGCTCCTACAACGTGAACGGGCAGCGCAGCATGTTCAACAACTACATGCTCGACGGCATGGACAACAACGCCTACGGCGAGAGCAACCAGGGCTTCGACAACCAGATCATTCAGCCTCCGCCGGATTCGATCGCCCAGTTCCAGGTGGTGACGAACAACGAGAGCGCGGAGTACGGCCGGTCGTCGGGCGCGACGATCAACGTGGCTTCAAGAAGCGGCACAAACAGCTTTCACGTGACTGCTTACGAATTTGTGCGCAACACCGATCTGAATGCCTTTGGCTATATTCACGCGCAGAGCGGCACGCACAGCTTTCCCAAGCCGGGCTTCAACCGCAACCAGTTCGGCGTCAACTTTGGCGGCCCCATCATCAAGAACAAGCTCTTCTACTTTCTTGATTACGAAGGCTTCCGCCAGACGCTCACGCCTACCGTCGTGCTGACGGTTCCCACGCAGGATGAGATCAACGGAGTTCTCGCGGTGGACGTTCAGGATCCGTTCAGCCCCGGCACGTATTACAAGAAGGGCACTTCGATTCTGACTTCGCCCAACGTCAGCCCCATCTCAAAGCAGATTCTCGGCTTCTGGGGCAAGTTGCCGTCGCAATGCGTGGCTGCACCGGGTTCGCCCGGCATCAACGCCAACACGGGTATCGATACCAACAACTGCGCCACCAATGCGCCATTTACCGATAACGCGGACAAAGGCGACCTGCGCCTTGACTACCAGCAGAACCAGAACTCCTCATGGTTCCTGCGTGTCAGCGATCGCAAAGAGACGGGCATTAACCATCCCACGCTGCCGCTGCCGCTCGATGGGCAGACCAACGGACGCATCAAGGTCCTGGACCAGCAGGTTGCAGCGGGCTACACGCGCCTGATCGGGACAAACAAGGTGCTGGAGGCGCGACTCGGGTTGTCGGGCACGCGCGCCGGCAAATATACGCTTTCGATCGGAGACAATGCGATCGTGATTCCGGGATTGCCAACGGACGGCACGGTGGCCGGAGGTTTGCCGTCGACAGGCGTGTCTGGAGGATTCAGCGGCTCTGGACGCCAGAGCACGAACCCCCAGTGGCAGAATCCGTCGCTGCTCGATCCCAAAATCAGCTTCTCGTGGGCAAAGGGCCGGCACTCGCTGAAATTTGGATACGAGTACGAGCACGTGTGGATGGAAGTGCAGGACTCGAATCCGCTCTTTGGCTCCTTCAGCTACGGGCGCGGGTACAGTGTGTGCCCGGCGTCGGCTGGAACCGCATGCGCCAACACAACTGCGGCCGCCGACACCTACTGGGCTGATTTTCTCTTCGGCGCGCCCAGTGCCTACGCGCTGGCAACGTACTTCAAGGCGCACCTGCTGCAGTCAATGGATAACATCTACGCGCAGGATGACTGGAAAGTGAACTCGAAACTCACGCTGAACCTCGGTCTGCGCTGGGAGTACGGATCACCCTACTCGGAAGAGCACAACAATGTTTCGAACTTCGATCCTGAAACCGCATCGATGTTGACGCTTACGCCGGGCTACACGCAGACGCAGTTCATCTCTCCGTATAGCGGGGGTGGCGTCTACGGCAAGACGCTGATGAATCCGGCGCTGGGTGATTTTGCACCGCGTGTCGGCTTTGCGGCTTCAGTGCTTCCCTCGATGGTGATTCGCGGAGGCTTCGGTATGAGCTACGCGCACTACACCCGCGCCGGCTCGGGCGACATTCTCGCCATCAACGCGCCGAATGCCCTCTTCGTTTCGGTGACGCAGCCTACGACCGTCTCGGCCGCCGGATACCGCACCCTGGACCAGGGTTTCCCTGATGGCCTGGCGACGACCTTCAGTCCCGGCACCGACAACATCACGTACATTCCCAGGGACACGAAGGACAGCTATGTGGAGAGCTACTTTCTCGATGCGCAGAAGGCGCTCGCGAAGAACATTCTCTTCGACGTGGCGTTTATCGGCAACCATGGCCTGGACCTGCAGGGCTTTATGAACGCGAACCAGGGGAATCCAGCGCTCGGCCTTGCCAACCCGACGAATCCCAGCGCGGGCGCGGGCTTTGTGCGACCGCATCCCACGTGGGGCGGCTATGTGGGAACAACCTGGAACTACGGTGACATCACCGAGGCGTATAACGGCTTCTACTCTCACTTTGACGCTTTGCAGGTCCGCTACCAGCAAAGCTCGGTTGCCGGACTCACGCTGCTCAACTCGTTCACCTGGTCGCACGCGCTGGACAATGCGAGCGCGTCGCTCGAGGGCAATACGCCCTCACCGCAGGACGCGAACAACATCGCTGCCGATTATGCGCAGTCGGACTACAACCTGCCACTTTCAAACGTGACGAGCCTCGTCTACGAGGTTCCCTTCGGCCGCGGAAAGGAATTTCTAAGCAACGCCAATCCGCTGGTCGACACGATTCTGGGCGGCTGGCAGATCAGCGCGATCAACACGATGCAGGCAGGCACGCCGTTCAACCTGACCTATTCACCCAACGCTGCCAACGTGGTTTCACCGCAGATTTCGGCCACGTATCGTGGAAGCAATGAATACCGTCCGAATCGCGTGAGCGGCCAGGCAGCCACTCTCTGCAACTCGGGGCACTCATGCCTCAAGCAGCGGCAGACGAACGGCACCATCCAGTATGTGAACTGGGCGGCGTTTACGCTGCCGGAGACGAAAGATGGCGGCGGAAATCTGGTGAGCCCTTTCGGCAACTCGTCGCGCAACCCCGGGCGCACGCCGGCGTTCTATGAGGTGGATCTCGACCTGAACAAGAGCTTCAGCACGCCGGTGGAGCGGCTGAAGGTGCAGTTCCGCACCGAGATTTACAACCTCTTCAACCACACGAACCTGTACCTGCCCTCGAGCGGCCTTTCGGGTACGCTCTCCACCGCGTCCACGCTCAGCAGCCCGACGGGTGGCGGCGCGGTGTCAGGCACCTTCGAGCCGCGCATCATTCAGTTCGGTTTGAAGGTGCTCTACTAACTAGGATTCATCACGCGCAGACGCGAGCGGCCGACTGGGAAACCAGCCGGCCGTTTGTGCTTATCTCGCTGCGATGCGCGCTACTCGACCGTGACGGATTTGGCGAGGTTGCGCGGCTGGTCTACGTCGCAGCCGCGGCGCACGGCGATGTAGTAGGCGAGCAGCTGCAGGGGCACGATCTCGATGAGCGGCGCAAGCAGCTCGATGGCCGGCGGAATGTGAATGACCTTTTCGACGAGGGTGCCGATTGTCTTGTCGCCCTCAGTGGCGACGGCAATTACGCGGCCAGAGCGCGCCGTGACTTCCTGAATGTTCGAGAGCGTCTTTTCATAGCGCAGCTTCGAGGCCGGGTCAGACTCGTCACGCGTGGCCAGCACAACGACAGGCAGAGACTCATCGATGAGAGCGTTGGGGCCGTGCTTCATCTCGCCGGCGGGGTAGCCCTCGGCGTGAATGTAAGAAATCTCCTTGAGCTTGAGCGCGCCTTCAAGGGCGATGGGGAAGTGGATGCCGCGGCCAAGATAGAGAAAATCGCGAGCATGCGAGAAGTCCCGCGCCAGCTCCTCACACTGGCTCGAGCAGACGCGCAGCACGTCTTCGATTTTTGCAGGAACGCGGCTCAGCTCTTCGATCAGCGCGACGGACTGCTCCTTGTTCGAGATGGCCGCGCAACTGCCCGAGCTTGAGCGCGAGCAGAAAGAGCGCGGTGAGCTGCGAGGTGAAGGCCTTCGTGGAGGCTACGCCGATTTCGGGTCCTGCATGGGTGTAGACCGCGCCGTGGGCTTCGCGCGCAACCATGGATCCAACAACGTTGCAGATCGCGACGGTCTTTGAGCCGAGGCCCTTCATCTCGCGCTGCGCGGCGAGGGTATCTGCCGTTTCGCCGGATTGCGTGATGAGCAGGCCGAGCGCATCGGGCCCGGCAATGGGATCGCGGTAGCGGTACTCGCTGGCGTAGTCCACATCGACAGGAAGACGGGCGAGGCGCTCGATCATGTATTTGCCGGTGAGCCCTGCATGCCAGCTTGTGCCGCAGGCGGCAATGTTGATGCTGGAGATGGCGATGAGCTCGTCGTCGGGAATTTCCATCTCGCCGAGGAAGACCGAACCGGAGTCGAGCGAGACGCGGCCGAGAGTGGTGTCGCGGATGGCGCGCGGCTGCTCCCAGATTTCCTTGAGCATGAAATGCTTGAAGCCGCCCTTTTCCGCCTGGATCGGGTCCCAGGAGATGCGGGTGAGCTCGCGCTGGATCGGCTTGCCGTCGAAATCGGTGAGCTCGACGCCGGCCGGCGTGAGGATCGCCATGTCTCCGTCGGCGAGGAAGTAGATATTGCGCGTGTGGTGCAGAATGCCCGGCACGTCCGAGGCGACGAAGGACTCGCCCTCACCCACGCCGATGACGACCGGCGGCCCGGAGCGCGCGGCGATGATCTTGTCCGGCTCGGCGGCGGAGAGAATGCCCAGCGCGAAGGCTCCGGTGAGCCGCTTTACCGCGCGGCGCACGGCGTCTTCAAGCCTGACGGGCTTGCCGGCGGCCTCGGCGTCGTTCTGCACCTGCTCGATGAGGTGCGCGATGATCTCGGTGTCAGTCTCGGTGACGAACTTGTGGCCCTGGCCGATCAGCTCATGCTTCAGCTCGAGATAGTTCTCGACAATGCCGTTGTGCACCACGACGATGTCTGCCGGTGCAATCGCGGTGGGGATGAGCGTTCTCTTCAGTGGGCCGGCCATGCGTTGCCCAGCGGGTATGGCCGATGCCGAAGGTGCCCTCGAGCGGATGATCGTGCAGCGATTCCTCGAGGTTCCCCAGCTTGCCGGGAGCGCGGCAAACGCTAAGCGTGGCGCGTGAAGGACTGCCAACCGCAATGCCCGCCGAGTCATAGCCGCGATATTCGAGGCGCCGCAGCCCCTCGATAATGACAGGCACAACCTTCCTGGGACCAACGTAGCCGACAATTCCGCACATGTAAGGATTCTATGCGAAGCAGGGAAGCGGGGATGCTCAGGGCCCGCTTGAGCTGCCTGGGAAGCCGCCGGGGCAGGCCGCTGGCCGGTTCTGAGGCGCGTCGCCGGGCGGTTACTCTTCGAGGCGGTAGGTGAACTCTTCAATCACGGGATTGGTGAGCACTTCGCGCGCAATGCGCTCGACCTCGGCCCGCGCCGCGTCTGCGGCGAGCCCGTCCGCGAGTGACAGAGCGAAATACTTGCCCTGCCGCACGGCAGAGACGTCGGCAAAGCCAATCTTGCGAAGCGCGTTGTGGATCGTCTGCCCCTGCGGGTCGAGGACAGAGGTTTTCAGCGTGACGTAGACATGAGCTTTCATCAGTTGTGATTATATGCGGCCCGGGTTTCAGCGGAATGAAGGGGCAAAAGTGGTGACTGTTGGGGGAGGGGAATGACCTAAATTGCCCATTTTCATGGCATTTCGTCCCTCGTCTGTGTAACCGGGGTGCCTGAAAAGTGCCATCGCTATTCGACGGAGTTGAGGATAAGGTCTATAAACACGGATTGGCTCCCCTCCCCAAACCGGGGCCAGAGCTTGAACGTATCTCTGCAGCATCGCCGGCGTACTCCCGGACGCCGGCGATAGAGATCCCTCAGCAGCCGCCACGCTGTCGGTCTTTCCTCTGATCTTTCCTTTGATCCTTCCTTATGACGTCCCTCAAAATAGGCCATGCTATGCTGTGTGAACTCTTGCTGGACGCAGAGCACTGCACTTCGATCGGGGTCGGTGCGCGATGTCTCTTTATTCCGAAACTATTGATGCCGCAATGCGAGAATAACCAGCCCCGCCGATTTATCCTGAGGCAGTACGGCAGTCGCGGCCGAGGCCAGCAATCAAGCCGCTTTGAGCCGTTTGGGCCCGATGATTTTCCCCTGCATAGTAAGGAGTAGATAGAACGATGATTAATTATCTTGAACTGCCGATCGGTGACCGCGCGCCTGAGGTGTTTCGCGCCGTTATCGAGATCCCCAAGGACGCGACAAACAAGTTCGAATACGACAAGCAATTGCACGTCTTCAAACTCGATCGCAATCTGCATTCGCCCGTCCATTATCCCGGTGACTACGGCTTTATTCCTTCTACCCTGAGCGACGACGGCGATCCTCTTGACGTGCTGGTGCTGGTGCCGGGATCGAGTTTCCCCGGCTGCGTGCAGGAAGTGCGCCCCATCGGCCTGCTGGAGATGCTCGACCAGGGCATTCTCGACGAGAAGGTGCTGGCCGTGGGCAAGAACAACCCGCGCTATACCAATGTGTGGAATTACACCGATATCTACCCGCACATGCTGAAGGAGATTACCCACTTCTTCTCCATCTATAAGGATCTTGAGGGCAAGCGCGTTGAGGTGAAGGGCTGGCACGACGCGTCCTATGCGCGTGATCGCGTGGTGCGCGCCGTGAAAATGTTTGAAGACAACAAGCACAAGCACGCGCCCGCGGCGATTTCAGCCCAGAAGCTGAAGAACGTGAAGCTGACCGGAACCGGCAAGCCGGCCTGATCGATGCGCAGGGGCTGTGACCACGGCCCCCGACAGCCCTCGGGCTGACTTCCTCATTGTCTGGCGTGTCGCCGCGTCGCTGAGACGGCTAGCGGACCGGAGCGCGTTGTCCCAAAGCGCGCGCAATGTCAATTCCGGTATAATCCGTGGAGACCCGGAGAGATGGCCGAGTGGCTGAAGGCGGCGGTTTGCTAAACCGTTATAGGGTCAAAAGCTCTATCGGGGGTTCGAATCCCCCTCTCTCCGCCAGGGTTACCACCCGCTGATTCCACAGAGATTATCTATATAAGTTCGACCGGCTTGTGCCGAATGTTGCTCTATGAGAGGGCTCTCCGGTCAGAGTTCCATGCCCAGCAGGGCGAAGCCAAGGCATTTGCCATGGGCATCGAGGGCGAGCGAGCGCGTGACGCTGTTTGCGAGCGGGCGGTGCAGCACGAAGTTCAGTGCCCCCAGTTGGGGAAGGCTGTAGCGCTCCACCGGGGCGTCAATGAGCGATGCGAAGTGTGCGGCGACGCGGTCGGCAGTGACGCTTTGTTCGAGCCGGCTGAAGTCCTCACTGCGATAGGCGATCAGGGAAATCGTCACGAGGTTTCCCTTGTCGCCGGTGCGGGTGTGCGCGAGTTCATGCAGCAGCATTTCAACACTCCAGAATGCGAAGGTGGTGCGAGACCAGCTCCCGCGGGATGAGAGCGGAGGCGATGGCGATAATTTCGCGAGTCGAACCCGAAGCGCCTCCGCCGCCGGCCGGGCCATTGGTGTAGAGGGCCTCGACCTCGCGGGAAATCCAGGCTGCCGAGGCGAGCGAAGTGGCGCGGCCTGCAGCACGTAGGCGAATCTCGTAAGGAACCGGCGCTGCGTGCGAGAGCTGCGGCCCATGAATGGAATTGATGCCGATGAAATCGAAGCGCAACTCGGAAAATTGAAAGCGCGCTAGGCGCTCAGCGAGAATCGAGCGCGCGAGCTCGGCGCGGGGAAGAGCATTGGGCCCGGCGTAGGAGATCTGTCCTTCTCCGATATAACCGTCGCGGTAGCCGATGGAGACCTTCAGCGTAGATGGCCGGGGGCGGCCTGAGGCCCCGTAGACCCGCACTCGATCCGTTCCCACTTCTTCGAGCGAGACATTCGAGAAGTCGGCAACCACGTCAGGAGTAAAGTAGGCCGAAGGGTCCTGAATCTCGTAGAGGAGTTGCTCGGTGCAGGTGCGGCGATCGAGTACGCCGCCGGATCCCTGGACTTTTGTGAGAATCGCGCTGCCGTCGGCGGAGACTTCGGCTATGGGGAAGCCAAGGCGCGCAAGGTTGGGCACATCCTTGCAGCCGGGATCGGCGAAGTATCCGCCGGTGAGCTGCCCGGCGCACTCAAGCAGGTGGCCGATCACGGTGCCCTGGCCGAGGAGTTTCCAGTCTTCGAGGGACCATCCGAATTCGTGAATGAGCGGAGCGAGAAAAAGCGCGGGATCGGCGACGCGTCCTGTGAGGATGACATCTGCGCCGCTTTGCAATGCGTCCAGCAGCGGCATGACGCCGAGATAGGCGTTGGCCGAGAGCCATGTATCAACGGGCGGCAGCGGCCCCTCGGGCTTCGAAATCTCCGTATCTCCCCGTCGCAGCAGATCGAAGACGTCGTCGCCTGAGACGGCTGCGATGCGCAATCCTTGTATGCCGAGGCGGCGCGCAATCGCGCGCGTTTTCTCTGCGGCTGCATCCGGGTTCGCAGCGCCCATGTTGCTGACGATCCTGATGCGTTGCCGAACACAGAGCGGCAGCACGGCCTCCATGCGCGCCTCAAGGAGCGGGTCATAGCCAGCGGTTGGATCGAGCAGGCGAGCCTTTTGGGCGATCGCGATGGTGCGCTCGGCGAGGCACTCGAAGACGAGATAGGAGAGCGCGCCCTTTTCTGCGAGTTCAACGGCGGGGTCGATTCTGTCGCCTGAGTAGCCCGCGCCCGCCCCGATTCTGATGGTCTTCATATCGCTCTCACAATGGAATGATGCGCAGAATGACGGCGGTGAGCGTCATCAGCAGCGAAGCAGCGAAGAGCAACGGTATCGTATAGCGCTGATGTTGCGCGAGGCTGATCTCTGAGAGGCCCACCACCAGATAAGTTGCAGGAGTCAACGGGCTCACGGGAAACCCGGTTGTGTGCAATCCGAGCAGCGCAGCCTGGGCCACGGTGACAGGGGCAATACCTGCGGCCGCGGTTGCTTTTGCGAGCACGGGGAGCACGCCGAAATAGAAAGAATCAGGATCAAAGAACAGGCTGAGGGGCATCGACACGACTCCCAGAGAAAGAGGAATCAGCCGGAGGCCCTGACGGGGAAGGTGCGCGACAACGGCCGACGCCATTGCATTCACCATCCCGGTTCCTTTCACGATGCCGGTGAACGCGCCGGCAGCGAAGAGGATGCTCGCCATAAAAATCGCAGCAGGCGCGTGCGCGGCAATTCTCTCCTGCTGTGCCTTGAGGCTCGGGAAATTCAGGGTGAGTGCGACGACCGTGCCCAGCATGAAGGCGATCACCGGATCAATTTTGCCGCTGATCATGACGCCGAGGACGACGAGGGTGATGACCAGGTTGGCGACGAAGAAGCGGGGATGTCCGTCGGCGGCGCGGCTCGTGAGTTGATCGTCCTTTGCTGGCCCCGGCTGCAGATTAAGCCGGCGTTCCTCGCGGATCCCCAGCATGGCGGCGGTTGCAAACACGAAGGCGAGTCCAACGATCTGCACGCCGATCATGGGAAGAAAAATGCTTGAGACCGTGAGGTGCAATGCTGCAGAAGCGCGCAGCGTAGGGCCCGTCCACGGCAGAAAGTTTACGCCGGCGGCCATCGATGCGACGCACGCAAGAATGCGGCGATCGATACCCAGTTCGTCGTAGAGCGGCAGCAGAGCGGGAATGGTAACGAGAAAGGTGACGGCTCCCGAGCCGTCAAGATGCACGAGCAATGCAAGCAGAGCGGTTCCCGGAACGATGCGCGACGGTCTGCGGCCGATGACGCGCAGCAACCAGGCGATGAATGGCCTGAGCATTCCCGCATCGGTCATGATGCCGAAGAAAAGGATTGCGAAGACGAACATGCCGATGACGCCGGAGATGCTTTCGATGCCGGCGAGCATGAACTTGCCGGTGCGCAGTCCGAAGCCGCCGCAAAGCGCCGCGAGGACGGGGACGGCGATCAGCGCGACGATCGGCGATATCCTCTTGCTGAGGATGCCGGCCATGAGTGCGAAGATGGTGAAAACGCCGAGCGCGGCAAGCAGCATGAGTCGCAGAACTCTCGCAGAATTATCCTAAGAAACTATAGGGGATGGATGCCCTGGTTGAGAATGTCTAAAAAAGTCCGCATGAGATTGCCGCATCATCGAGCGCCTTCAAGGATAGGATAGGCACACCGCAATGACGACCACCGAACGCTCCCAGGTAAAGCGCCTTCCCCAGCGTGGCGCATACGACGCTGCAACCATCAACGCGATCCTCGACGCGGCGTTTCTTGCGCATGTCGGATTCAATACGAATGGTCAGGTCTTCGTGATTCCCACGCTTTATGGGCGCAAGGACGAAAAGCTGTACCTGCATGGCTCAGCGGCGAGCCGCATGCTGCGCGAGCTGGACAAAGGCATTCCGGCCTGCGTCACGGTCACGCTCGTTGATGCGCTCGTGCTCGCGCGGTCGGCCTTTCACCATTCCATGAACTACCGCTCGGTGGTTGCTTTTGGTGAAGCGCGTGTGATCGCGGCGAAGGACCGCAAGATCGAGGCGCTGCGCGTCATCTCTGAGAGCGTTCTCGCCGGCCGCTGGAGCGAGGTGCGTCCACCTTCAGAGAAGGAGCTGAAAGCCACCGCGGTGCTTGAATTTTCGATCGACGAGGCTTCGGCAAAAGTCAGAACCGGATTCCCCGTCGATGACGAAGAGGACTACGCGCTTCCGATCTGGGCAGGGATCGTGCCGATGCCTGCGGTTCCGCAGAAGCCGATCGCCGACCCGCGACTGGTTGATGGCATCGCCGTCTCCAAGAGTGTTAACCGCTTCGCGCGCTGATTGCGTAGCCAGTTCACTTGGCTGACGGCCGATCGCTGTGGGAGAATGTTGCCTGCTTTTGCAAACACATCTCATTCGTCTCCAGTGCCATTGAGGACTTCCATGCCGACCGGACACAAGACTCATCTCACCCGCCGCAATTTTTTCCCTCTTGCCGCCGGAGCTTCTGCGGCTGCTCTTTTATCAACCAAAGCGTGGGCGGCGCCCAAGCCCATTGCGACCGGCATCCAGCTCTACACCGTCAACGCCGACCTGATGAAAGACCCCGCTGCGACGCTGCATAAGATTGCGGAGATCGGCTACACCGAGGTTGAGACGGCCGGCTTCGGCAAGCTCACGGCCGCGCAGTTCGGCGCATTGGTGAAGAGCGCAGGGCTGCATGCGCCGAGCGCGCACCTGATGTTCGGCATGGCCGACACCGGCAAGCTGCTCGACGATGCGAAAGCGCTAGGCGTGCAGTACGTTGTGAGCTCCATTCTGCCGCCGCGGCCCTTTGAAGCGGGGAGCAATATGAGGGGCGTTCTTCAGATTCTCAATTCGATGACCGCCGACGACTTCAAACAGGCAGCGGCGAGAGCCAATGAAATTGCAAAGAAGGCAAGAGCGGTTGGGTTGCAATACGCCTATCACAATCACAACTTCGAGTTTCGCGATCTGGGCGGCGGACAGAACGGATATGACATCCTGCTGCGCGATACCGATCCGTCCCTGGTGAAATTCGAGGCAGACACGGGCTGGATGCGCGTCGCCGGCGTCGACCCCGTGCGCTACCTGACGCGGCATCCCAATCGCTTTGTGATGCTCCACATCAAGGACTTTAAGAACATGACAAAGCCCGTGACCGCGCTGATGTCTCCTGACGCGCCAACGCCGACGGAACTCGGCCGCGGAGAGGTCGATTTGAAGGCCATCGTGGCGGCCGGGCGCAAAATCGGCGTCAAGCACATGTTTGTGGAGCAGGAGCCGCCCTTTAAGGAGATGACGCCGATGGAAGCGGCCGCCGTTGATTTCAAAACGCTGCATTCCTTGCTCGCAACTGTCTGAACCCCGAGAACAAGAAAAGCGTCTTCTAACGCCTGGCTGCTTCGGCTTCCGCGAGCCAGCCACGGCGCAGCTTTTCTGCCGGAATGCTCGACATGTACGGCTTAAGATCGAGGATCGGCGTTCCATCGAGCATGTCCACGCCGCGCACGTGAAGAGCAGCTCCGTCACGGCGTAGAAGCTCCACCACCGTTAACCCGATCGGGTTCGGGCGCCGCGGCGAGCGCGTGGCAAAAACGCCGTGCGGCCGCGCATCAGAAGGCGGACGGGCAGTGAGGTCGAATCCGTCGACGCGGTCGAAGACCCACAGCACGAAGAGGTGCGAGAAGCCTTCGATGTCCGCGAGTCCGGCCTCAAATGCGGGAAGGATCCTGAGCACTCCCTCGGCATCGTGCTTCACGCCCAGTCCTTTGGGAATCGCCGACGACTCGACGAAGGGGCTGCTGACGTATCCGATCGACTGTGGCGTAAACATGCAGGCGCCCTCCGGGTTACCACGTTCTCTTGATCAGGGTATCGAAGGCAAATCCGCCGTTGGGGTCGCTCGTTGCGCTGATGGCCACGCGCGGGGTGAGCTGATACTGCCCCTGAATAGTCTGCGTCTGCTCCGTGCCTACGTTGGCTGAAAATGTAACGAAGAGATTGCTGGTTACCCGCTGCTGAATCGTGATGTTCGCTCCCGGCGAACCCTGGCTGCTGCTGTTGGCGAGTACCGGATTGATCGAGAGCTGCGAAATGCCGGCGATCTTTGACACGCGGCTTGTCACCTGGCTTGACACCTGCGAGGCAAGCAGCGACTGTGCGGCCTGATTGGCGGTTGTCGGGCTTTGCGATGCGGCTTCCGTCGTTTGGCCGAAGGCCAGCAGGTTGATAATGTCCGCCGGCGGCAATGCGGGGTCTGAGGTGTACTGCGTCTTCAGTTGATCCGACGGCCCGTTGAAGCGCAGATGGATGTCATACTGCTGAATCGTGGTCGACACCGTTACGTTCACCACGGGCGTTGTCTCAGACGGGTTGATGAACTGAATCGTCCCCGCCTGCAGCACAAATCGCTTGCCCCCGAGAACGATGTCTCCATTGTTGAGAAGCACGCGGCCCAGAAGCACGGGATCTGCCAGCGTGCCGCGAACCTGCAGGTTTGCCGACCCGTCAACGCTCAGCGTCCTGCTGACGAGGTTGATGTCGTTGGTTGAGTGCGCTGCAATGTTGAGCGCGACGTTCTGCGTGAATCCGCGCGTGGGGGGGGCTGCCACTCCGCCGCCAAACTCGCCGATAAAAGAATCCAAATCAAAGGCCGGCGTGAAGGAAATATCGGAGATGGAAACTGAGCCTCCCAGGTTAGCGCGCGCCGGCGTGCCGGCGAAGTGCAGATCAGCGTCCGCGGTCTCCCGCATTCCTTTCATGTACTGCATGCGAACGTTTCGCGCGCCGAGGCTCACGTCGAAGTGCATCCGCGGGCGGAAGACAAGGCCGCCCTGCGCTGTGATGGTTCCACCCCCCGCTGCTCCCTCGAAGTTCGCAATGTCCACGCGGTCGCGCGTCAGCTTCACCACGCCGTTGCCGTGTTGCACACTCACTGGAAGATCCGGTGATGAGAAGCTGGCGTCCACAATGTCGATCTCGCCCCCGATATTGCGGTCGCTCGCGGCTCCCTGCGAATCGATGTTGAACTTAAGTTGCCCGTCAGTGCGAATGTCTTCATTGAAGAGCTGAGCGATGTGGAGATTCACCGTGCCGATCATCTTCAGCTCCATCGGTCCGCTCTGCGTGGTGGGAATGAGCCCCTCAACGCGCAGATCGGTGTCCGTTCCGCGAATCTCTGCCGGTTGGATCCGGATCGCCTGATTCTGATAGTCGAGGTGGATCGGTGTATCGGCCGCTAGAGTGATCGAGTTACCGTAGGCTAGCTTCAACACTGGAATCGTAATATGCCCTTCCAGCAGCTTTGGAGTTTTCAGCGGCCCATGCAGGGTCGCATGCAGCTCAGACTGTCCCGTGATTCCCTCTGCCTCTGCCGGCCCATACACTGCGAGCAGTGGCTGCAGCGGGATTCCCTGCGTATCAAGCGATGCGTCTATCATGTAATCGCCGCTCAGTTGCACGGTTGCCTTTCCCTGCACCGTAGTGTCGATCGCCGCGGCGTTGAGTGTTGCCACGCCCACGTGATCGGCCACATTCATCTTGATCTCCAGGTTCGTCGCCGGCTGATCTTCTACCGTAATCTTCGGAATCGAAAGCGTCGCGGTCAGTTGAGGATCATCGAAGGAACCCTCGCCCGATGCGTGCAGCGTCACCGTGCCTGCAATCTTTGCTCCGCTCGATTGCAATGCCTGCAGTTTCTCGAGCTCAATGGCGGTGGAGGTAAGCTGTGCCGTATACCTTCGCTGCTGCGGATCCACGGTCGCGGTTCCCTGCAGGCGGCCGGCGGTCGTATCCGCTGCAAACTGCGCATGCACTTCTTTGCCCTGGCCGTTCAGTTCGATTTTCACCAATTGAGTGGGCTGCTGATAGACGACCGCATCGGTGAGAGCAAGCGTGCCGGAGCCAAGCGGATCTGCTGCCGAGCCGTGGAGTTTAATGTTTCCGCTCAACGTGCCGGTGACCGGAATTTGAGCCTGGCCTGCGAGCTTCAGCAACTCCACGACATCCATTTCGCTCACGTGCAGATCAACAGACGCGGGGCTTTGCCTGGTGAAGAACCAGTCAGTCAGATCAGCGTTCGCGTCGAGCAGCACGCGACCCCGCGTGCTCGATTCGAGATCGGCGTGTTCGAGCGAGGCGTGCGAGGGGGCAAGATCAACGCCTGCGCGGAAGCTCTTCCAGTCAGTTGCGCGATAGTGAAGATTCTCAGCATCAAGCCGGCCGGTGATATGCGGCGCGGTGACCTCGCCCCGCACATCGCCGATGAAGGTCGCCTGTCCCGCGAGATCGAGCGCCTGAGCTGACGGCTGAAAGACTTTGAGCATCGTGGCAATTTCGCGCAGGTCGTTGGCCTGCAGATGCACTGCGAGGCTCGAGTCATGGCTGACGGTTCCGTTGAATGTCGCCTCAGTCTGCGCCGTGCGGAAATAGCTGTTGCTCAGCGTGAGCTGCCGGTTGCGGTTCGCGTAGGCGGCGTGGAGAACGCCGTCAAGGGGCAGGGGAGTGCCTTCCTGCGCGTTCGCCGCGTTCACTACCTTTCCGTCGATGGTCGCGTCGGTCTTCGCGGTCAGATCGTCGATCGTTTTTCCCCACGCGGCGGATGCGGTTGCGCTCAACGTCCCGGTCGCAGCTACGTCGTGCAGTTCGTCGTCGCCGAGCGTTTTGCGGATCTCGGCAAGAGACAGGTTGCGCAGCGCGGCCTTCAGTGTGGTGCTGGAGCCTCCACCGAGGTCCTTCATCTCGCCCGACGCGGTGGCGCTGCCTCCGAGTAGCGAAGCGCGCAGGCTGCGCAAGGCGAGGTCTCCATTGGCAAGGTCATACTTGCCGTCGATGCCGGTGATGCGCGTACGCGTCTTGCCTGTCTTCAGATTCAGCTCCCGGCTGGCCAGCGTGCCTTCTATCGAGAGCGCGTGCAATGCAGACGAGGAAGAAGTCTTGGCGTAATGCAGAGTTCCCACCGTGCGCACGACCCCGGCGGGAATCTCATCGTTGTGCAGAATGCCGGCAATCTGGCCGCCGTCGATGCTGGCGTCAAACTTCGCCTCAACAATCGGGCTGTCGTAGTCGGTCAATGTGCCTGAAGCCGCAAGAGCCGAGGGCCCGCAGGCGAGCTTCACCTCACTCAGGCGCAGCATCTTCGGCGATGCCTCAAAGTCCACGCTCAGCGCATGCGGCAGCGGGCGCCATGCGCCGTATTCAACGTGTCCATCTGTATACGCAAGCGTGCCTCTGTAGCTGCGCTCGAGCTCGCTGAAGTTGGCCAGCAGGTTAAGGTCGCGCACATCAGCGGAAAGCGTTGCAGGCCTATCGTTGAAAAAGATTGCGCCATTGTTGAGCGTCATGTGGCGAATGCCAAGGTCAAAGATCGAGGTTTGCGAATTGCTTTCCCCGCGGTTCTCGAACTTCGGCAGATTTGAAGCGCCGTCCTTGTCTATATAGATCTGCACCACCGGATGATCGATTCCCACATTGCTCAGATACCACTTTTTGCCGAAGATCGAGGGAATGCGCACACCGGCTTCGGCGCGCTCAAGCTGCAGCAGGGGGCGATTTGCATAGGGGGCCGCGCCGTCAATCGTGATGCCGTAAAGCTCAATGCTGAGCGAGCGCGGGTGCAGCGCAAAATTCTCGAGGTGAAAGCCGGTCCCGAGTTGTCGGCTGAGCCTGCTCTCCAGCCGGGTGATCACAAGGTTGTGCACAGTGGGGCTTTTCGTCATCAGCACGAGGCCCGCGACGCCAGCCACCGCCAGCAGCAGGCATGCGCCGATGATCCAGCCGACCCATTTCATCACGCGCTTCCCGCGCGATGGGCGTTCTGGTATCTCACGATCCGGATTTGATTCGGACTCATGGTCGTCGCGAGTCATAGCCAACCTCCATCAAAACGACTGACCGATCGTTATGAAGTACTGGGTCGATTTGATTCCCTCAATCGGGTTCAGATTCTGTCCAAAGTCGATGCGAATCGGGCCGACCGGCGTGGAATATCGCAGGCCCACGCCGACATTGTTCGAGTAGAGCGAGGTGAAATCGTGAAATCCGATTTGCGGAAACACGTTTCCGCCGTCATAGAAGAGCACAACGCCGAGGCCTTTCTTGAATCCCATCGGAATGCGTGCCTCGGAGTTCAGCAGCAAAAGCTCGTTGCCGCCGCTCGGCACCTGGATTACGCAGGGATTCGCCGGATCGCATCCGTTGCCGGTGATCTGCACCTGGCGCTGCGGTCCGGCGCCATCCAGCGGAATCCACGCAGCGAATTGCCCCCACCGGTGAAGAATGCCTCGCTCAATGGCACAAAGCTGTTATTGAAGGGCTGCGCCATGCCGATGCGAATGCTGTTGGCCCACACGATGTGGTGAAATCTCTCTGTAAATAAGCAAACTGCCCTGTCAACTTCGCAAAGTCCACGCTCGACCCCAGCTGTGATGGATTGAAATCCACTTCGAGCGCCTGCAGCGATCCCCGGTGCTCATCGAGCGGGTTATCGCGGGTGTCGCGCGTAACGTTTGCCGCAAATGTCGAGAGCCGCACGTGCTGATCCTCGGGGGGCACCAGGTCGGGGATGAGGATATGCGTCAGGTCGGTCTTGCTGAAGCTGTAACGCAAAAAGGCAACCTTGTGGCCGAACCTGTCGAGTGGCCTCTGAATCTGCAGGCTCGCCAGTTCTTGCTGCGAAGAGTAAACGGGGTTCTCCTGATTGTGTTCAGTTGAAACCGTGCCGGTCATCTTCCAGGCGCTCCACCCCAGGTTCGGAATGATGTAGTAGAACGCTCCGCGCTGATCGAGCCGGCCGGCGAAAGCAGTCAGCGAGAGCGTCTCGCCGCGCCCGCGCATGTTGTTCCTGTTGTATTGCACCGATCCGCGGGGCCCATAAAACGTTGTTTCGCTGGTAACGAAGTTCGACGGCAGACCGATTGGAGGAAGACCGGGAATCGCAACGGTCCCGCTCGGGACGCTTCCACCGCGGTTGATCACCTCAAAGCCAATGCCATAGGTCAACTCGTTTCTCTTGGCCTCGTGCACCTTCACGAGCACATCCTCGCTGGTCTGCGTGGTGATATCGCGTTTCGGATCGACTTCGGCCCAGTCGAAGACGCCTGTCTGGCCGTAGAGCCTGCTGCCGGCCGTCAACAGGTCGGTTTCGGTGAGCGGCTCGCCCGAGCGAATACTCTTCACATTCTCATTGATCAGGCGCTGCCTTGTGCGCGTGTTGCCCAGCGTAAGAATTTCGGCGGCCAGCACCCGAGGTCCTTCATAAATGCGATAAACCACGTCGATATGGTGCGGTTCGTTCTTGGCCGCCGCGGTCGCAGTTTCTCGAAAGCTCGCGTTGAGATAGCCGGCCTGCAGGTAGTGGGCGATGATCCTGGCCCGATCGGTTTTCACCTGCGCCTGCGAGTAGGGCTTTCCGACTGCGAGCATCAGGCCATCGGGCGCAAATTGTGATTCGGGTAGATGGCGCCGACAATCTTGATCGAGTTCACAACGTCGCGTTCTCCCTCGGTGACATGAAAGTCGACCTGAATATTGCGGTTCACTCTCTTCACGCCGGGGGTCACTTTCACATCGCTGAATCCTT
>CAVRAK010000005.1:0-47455 GCA_963718885.1 uncultured Acidobacteriota bacterium | reverse complement strand
AGGGTTCCCACCCTCTGATTCCACAAAGACTATCCATATAAGTTCGACCGGCTTGTGCCAAATGGACCAATCCGTTTGGTGTCGGGCCGTAGGCATTTTCCATCCGGTGTTGCTCTATGAGAGGGCTCTCCGGTCAGAGTTCCATGCCCAGCAGGGCGAAGCCAAGGCATTTGCCGTGGGCATCGAGGGCGAGCGAGCGGGTGACGCAGTTTGCAAGCGGGCGGTGCAGCACGAAGTTCAGTGCCCCCAGTTGGGGAAGGCTGTAGCGCTCGACCGGGGCGTCAATGAGCGATGCGAAGTGTGCGGCGACGCGTTCGGCCGTGACGCTTTCTTCGAGCTGCGCTGAAGTCCTCACTGCGATAGGCGATCAGAGAAATCGTCACGATGTTTCCCTTGTCGCCGGTGCGGGCGTGCGCGAGTTCATGCAGCAGCATTTCAGCACTCCAGAATGCGAAGGTGATGCGAGACCAGCTCCCGCGGGATGAGAGCGGAGGCGATGGCGATAATTTCGCGAGTCGAACCCGAAGCGCCTCCGCCGCCGGCCGGACCATTGGTGTAGAGGGCCTCGACCTCGCGGGGAATCCAGGCTGCCGAGGCGAGCGAAGTGGCGCGGCCTGCAGCACGCAGGCGAATCTCGTAAGGAACGGGCGCAGCGTGCGAGAGTTGCGGCCCATGAATGGAATCGATGCCGATGAGATCGAAGCGCAACTCGGAAAATTGAAAGCGCGCTAGCCGCTCGGCAAGAATTGCACGCGCGAGTTCGGCGCGGCGAAGAGCGTTGGGCCCGGCGTAGGAGATCTGTCCTTCTCCGATATAACCGTCGCGGTAGCCGATGGAGACCTTCAGCGTAGATGGCCGCGGGCGGCCTGAGCCCCCGTAGACCCGCACTCGATCCGGTCCCACTTCTTCGATCAAGACATTTGAGAAGTCGGCAACCACGTCAGGAGTAAAGTAGGCAGAGGGGTCCTGAATCTCGTAGAGGAGCTGTTCGGTGCAGGTGCGGCGATCGAGTACGCCGCCGGATCCCTGGACTTTTGTGAGAATCGCGCTGCCGTCGGCGGAGACTTCGGCTATGGGGAAGCCAAGGCGCGCAAGGTTGGGCACATCCTTGCAGCCGGGATCGGCGAAGTATCCGCCGGTGAGCTGCCCGGCGCACTCAAGCAGGTGGCCGATGACCGTGCCCTGGCCGAGGAGTTTCCAGTCTTCGAGCGACCATCCGAATTCGTGAATGAGCGGAGCAAGAAAAAGCGCGGGATCGGCGACGCGGCCTGTGAGGATGACATCTGCGCCGCTTTGCAATGCGTCAAGCAGCGGCATGACGCCGAGATAGGCGTTGGCCGAAAGCCACGTCTCAACGGGCGGCAGCGGACCCTCGGGCTTCGAAATCTCCGTATCTCCCCGTCGCAGCAGATCGAAGACGTCATCGCCTGAGACGGCTGCGATACGCAATCCTTGTATGCCGAGGCGGCGCGCGATCTCCTGCGTTTTCTCTGCCGCTGCATCTGGATTCGCAGCGCCCATGTTGCTGACGATCCGGATGCGTTGACGAACACAGAGCGGCAGCACGGCCTCCATGCGCTCCTCAAGCAGCGGGTCATAGCCAGCGGTGGGATCGAGCAGGCGAGCTTTTTGGGCGATCGCGATGGTGCGCTCGGCGAGGCACTCGAAGACGAGATAGGAGAGCGCGCCCTTTTCTGCGAGTTCAACGGCGGGGTCGATTCTGTCGCCTGAGTAACCCGCGCCGGCTCCGATTCTGATCGTCTTCATATCGCTCTCACAAGGGAATGATGCGCAGAATTACGGCGGTGAGCGTCATCAGCAGCGAAGCAGCGAAGAGCAACGGGATCGTATAGCGCTGATGTTGCGCGAGGCTGATCTCTGAGAGGCCCACAACCAGGTAAGTTGCAGGAGTTAACGGGCTCACGGGAAATCCGGTTGTGTGCAATCCGAGCAGCGCAGCATGGGCCATGGTGACAGGGGCAATACCTGTGGCCGCGGTCGCTTTTGCGAGCACGGGTAGCACGCCGAAATAGAAAGAATCAGGATCAAAGAACAGGCTGAGGGGCATCGACACGACTCCCAGAGAAAGAGGAATCAGCCGGAGGCCCTGCTGGGGAAGGTGCGCGACAACGGCCGACGCCATTGCATTCACCATCCCGGTTCCTTTCATGATGCCGGTGAACGCGCCGGCGGCGAAGAGGATGCTCGCCATGAAAATCGCGGCAGGCGCGTGCGCGGCGATTCTTTCCTGCTGTGCCTTGAGGCTCGGGAAATTCAGCGTGAGAGCGATGACCGTGCCGAGCATGAAGGCGATCACCGGATCGACTTTCCCGCTGATCATGACGCCGAGGACGACGAGGGTGATGACCAGGTTGGCGACGAAGAAGCGGGGATGTCCGTCGGCGGCGCGGCTCGTGAGTTGATCGTCGATGGCTGGCCCCGGCTGCAGATTCAGCCGGCGTTCCTCGCGGACTCCCAGCATGGCGGCGGTTGCAAACACGAAGGCGAGTCCAACGATCTGCACGCCGATCATGGGAAGAAAAATGCTTGAGACCGTGAGGTGCAATGCTGCGGAAGCGCGCAGCGTAGGGCCCGTCCACGGCAGGAAGTTTACGCCGGCCGCCATCGATGCGACGCACGCAAGAATGCGGCGATCGATACCCAGCTCGTCATAGAGCGGCAGCAGAGCGGGAATGGTGACGAGAAAGGTGACGGCTCCCGAGCCGTCAAGATGCACGAGCAATGCGAGCAGAGCGGTTCCCGGAACGATGCGCGACGGTCTGCGGCCGATGACGCGCAGCAACCAGGCGATGAACGGCTTGAGCATACCCGCATCGGTCATGATGCCGAAGAAAAGGATTGCGAAGACGAACATGCCGATGACGCCGGAGATGCTTTCGATGCCGGCGAGCATGAACTTGCCGGTGCGCAGTCCGAAGCCGCCGCAAAGCGCCGCGAGGACGGGGATGGCGATCAGCGCGACGATCGGCGATATCCTCTTGCTGAGGATGCCGGCCATGAGTGCGAAGATGGTGAGAACGCCAAGCGCGGCAAGCAGCATGAGTCGCAGAACTCTCGCAGAATTATCCTAAGAAACTATAGGGGATGGATGCCCTGGTTGAGAATGTCTAAAGAGGGCGGCATGAGATTGCCGCATCATCGAGCGCCTTCAAGGATAGGATAGGCACACCGCAATGACGACCACCGAACGCTCCCAGGTAAAGCGCCTTCCCCAGCGTGGCGCATACGACGCTCCAACCATCTACGCGATCCTCGACGCGGCGTTTCTTGCGCATGTCGGATTCAATACGAATGGTCAGGTCTTCGTGATTCCCACGCTTTATGGGCGCAAAGACGAAAAGCTGTACCTGCATGGATCAGCGGCGAGCCGCATGCTGCGCGAGCTGGACAAAGGCATCCCGGTCTGCGTCACGGTCACGCTCGTCGATGCGCTCGTGCTCGCGCGGTCGGCCTTTCACCATTCGATGAACTACCGCTCGGTGGTTGCTTTTGGTGAAGCGCGTGTTATCGCGGAGAAGGACCGCAAGATTGAGGCGCTGCGCGTCATCTCTGAGAGCGTTCTCGCAGGCCGCTGGAGCGAGGTGCGTCCACCTTCAGAGAAAGAGCTGAAAGCCACCGCGGTGCTTGAATTTTCGATCGACGAGGCTTCGGCGAAAGTCAGAACCGGATTCCCCGTCGATGACGAAGAGGACTACGCGCTTCCGATCTGGGCGGGGATCGTGCCGATGCCTGCGGTTCCGCAGGAGCCGATCGCCGACCCGCGACTGGTTGATGGCATCGCCGTCTCCAAGAGTGTTAAGCGCTTCGCGCGCTGATTGCGTAGCCAGTTCACTTGGCTGACTGCCGATAGCTGTGGGAGAATGTTGCCTGCTTTTGCAAACACATCTCATTCGTCTCCAGTGCCATTGAGGACTTCCATGCCGACCGGACACAAGACCCATCTCACCCGCCGCAATTTTTTCCCTCTTGCCGCCGGAGCTTCTGCGGCTGCTCTTTTATCGACCAAAGCGTGGGCGGCGCCCAAGCCCATTGCGACCGGCATCCAGCTCTACACCGTTAACGCCGACCTGATGAAAGACCCCGCTGCGACGCTGCATAAGATTGCGGAGATCGGCTACACCGAGGTTGAGACGGCCGGCTTCGGCAAGCTCACGGCCGCGCAGTTCAGCGCATTGGTGAAGAGCGCAGGGCTGCATGCGCCGAGCGCGCACCTGATGTTCGGCATGGCCGACACCGGCAAGCTGCTCGACGATGCGAAAGCGCTAGGCGTGCAGTACGTTGTGAGCTCCATTCTGCCGCCGCGGCCCTTTGAAGCGGGAAGCAATATGAGGGGCGTTCTTCAGATTCTCAATTCGATGACCGCCGACGACTTCAAACAGGCAGCGGCTAGAGCCAATGAAATTGCAAAGAAGGCAAGAGCGGTTGGGTTGCAATACGCCTATCACAATCACAACTTCGAGTTTCGCGATCTGGGCGGCGGACAGAACGGATATGACATCCTGCTGCGCGATACCGATCCGTCCCTGGTGAAATTCGAGGCAGACACGGGCTGGATGCGCGTCGCCGGCGTCGACCCCGTGCGCTACCTGACGCGGCATCCCAATCGCTTTGTGATGCTCCACATCAAGGACTTTAAGAACATGACAAAGCCCGTGACCGCGCTGATGTCTCCTGACGCGCCAACGCCGACGGAACTCGGCCGCGGAGAGGTCGATCTGAAGGCCATCGTGGCGGCCGGGCGCAAAATCGGCGTCAAGCACATGTTTGTGGAGCAGGAGCCGCCCTTTAAGGAGATGACACCGATGGAAGCGGCCGCCGTTGATTTCAAAACGCTGCATTCCTTGCTGGCAACTGTCTGAACCCGGAGAACAAGAAAAGCGTCTTCTAACGCCTGGCTGCTTCGGCTTCCGCGAGCCAGCCACGGCACAGCTTTTCTGCCGGAATGCTCGACATGTACGGCTTAAGATCGAGGATCGGCGTTCCATCGAGCATGTCCACGCCGCGCACGTGAAGAGCAGCTCCGTCACGGCGTAGAAGCTCCACCACCGTTAACCCGATCGGGTTCGGGCGCCGCGGCGAGCGCGTGGCAAAAACGCCGTGCGGCCGCGCATCAGAAGGCGGGCGGGCAGTGAGGTGGAATCCGTCGACGCGGTCGAAGACCCACAGCACGAAGAGGTGCGAGAAGCCTTCGATGTCCGCGAGTCCGGCCTCAAATGCGGGAAGGATACTGAGCACTCCCTCGGCATCGTGCTTCACGCCCAGTCCTTTGGGAATCGCCGACGACTCGACGTAGGGGCTACTGACGTATCCGATCGACTGTGGCGTAAACATGCAGGCGCCCTCCGGGTTACCACGTTCTCTTGATCAGGGTATCGAAGGCAAATCCGCCGTTGGGGTCGCTCGTTGCGCTGATGGCCACGCGCGGGGTGAGCTGATACTGCCCCTGGATGGTCTGCGTCTGCTCCGTGCCTACGTTGGCTGAAAATGTAACGAAGAGATTGCTGGTTACCCGCTGCTGAATCGTGATGTTCGCTCCCGGCGAACCCTGGCTGCTGCTGTTGGCGAGTACCGGATTGATCGAAAGCTGCGAAATGCCGGCGATCTTTGACACGCGGCTTGTCACCTGGCTCGACACCTGCGAGGCAAGCAGCGACTGTGCGGCCTGATTGGCGGTTGTCGGGCTTTGCGATGCGGCTTCCGTCGTTTGGCCGAAGGCCAGCAGGTTGATAATGTCCGCCGGCGGCAATGCGGGGTCTGAGGTGTACTGCGTCTTCAGTTGATCCGACGGCCCGTTGAAGCGCAGATGGATGTCATACTGCTGAATCGTGGTCGACACCGTTACGTTCACCACGGGCGTTGTCTCAGACGGGTTGATGAACTGAATCGTCCCCGCCTGCAGCACAAATCGCTTGCCCCCGAGAACGATGTCTCCATTGTTGAGAAGCACGCGGCCCAGAAGCACGGGATCTGCCAGCGTGCCGCGAACCTGCAGGTTTGCCGACCCGTCAACGCTCAGCGTCCTGCTGACGAGGTTGATGTCGTTGGTTGAGTGCGCTGCAATGTTGAGCGCGACGTTCTGCGTGAATCCGCGCGTGGGGGGGGCTGCCACTCCGCCGCCAAACTCGCCGATAAAAGAATCCAAATCAAAGGCCGGCGTGAAGGAAATATCGGAGATGGAAACTGAGCCTCCCAGGTTAGCGCGCGCCGGCGTGCCGGCGAAGTGCAGATCAGCGTCCGCGGTCTCCCGCATTCCTTTCATGTACTGCATGCGAACGTTTCGCGCGCCGAGGCTCACGTCGAAGTGCATCCGCGGGCGGAAGACAAGGCCGCCCTGCGCTGTGATGGTTCCACCCCCCGCTGCTCCCTCGAAGTTCGCAATGTCCACGCGGTCGCGCGTCAGCTTCACCACGCCGTTGCCGTGTTGCACACTCACTGGAAGATCCGGTGATGAGAAGCTGGCGTCCACAATGTCGATCTCGCCCCCGATATTGCGGTCGCTCGCGGCTCCCTGCGAATCGATGTTGAACTTAAGTTGCCCGTCAGTGCGAATGTCTTCATTGAAGAGCTGAGCGATGTGGAGATTCACCGTGCCGATCATCTTCAGCTCCATCGGTCCGCTCTGCGTGGTGGGAATGAGCCCCTCAACGCGCAGATCGGTGTCCGTTCCGCGAATCTCTGCCGGTTGGATCCGGATCGCCTGATTCTGATAGTCGAGGTGGATCGGTGTATCGGCCGCAAGAGTGATCGAGTTACCGTAGGCTAGCTTCAGCACTGGAATCGTAATATGCCCTTCCAGCAGCTTCGGAGTTTTCAGCGGCCCATGCAGGGTCGCATGCAGCTCAGACTGTCCCGTGATTCCCTCTGCCTCTGCCGGCCCATACACTGCGAGCAGTGGCTGCAGCGGGATTCCCTGCGTATCAAGCGATGCGTCTATCATGTAATCGCCGCTCAGTTGCACGGTTGCCTTTCCCTGCACCGTAGTGTCGATCGCCGCGGCGTTGAGTGTTGCCACGCCCACGTGATCGGCCACATTCATCTTGATCTCCAGGTTCGTCGCCGGCTGATCTTCTACCGTAATCTTCGGAATCGAAAGCGTCGCGGTCAGTTGAGGATCATCGAAGGAACCCTCGCCCGATGCGTGCAGCGTCACCGTGCCCGCAATCTTTGCTCCGCTCGATTGCAATGCCTGCAGTTTCTCGAGCTCAATGGCGGTGGAGGTAAGCTGTGCCGTATACCTTCGCTGCTGCGGATCCACGGTTGCGGTTCCCTGCAGCCGGCCGGCGGTCGTATCCGCTGCAAACTGCGCATGCACTTCTTTGCCCTGGCCGTTCAGTTCGATTTTCACCGATTGAGTGGGCTGCTGATAGACGACCGCATCGGTGAGAGCAAGCGTGCCGGAGCCAAGCGGATCTGCTGCCGAGCCGTGGAGTTTGATGTTTCCGTTCAACGTGCCGGTGACCGGAATTTGAGCCTGGCCTGCGAGCTTCAGCAACTCCACGACATCCATTTCGCTCACGTGCAGATCAACAGACGCGGGGCTTTGCCTGGTGAAGGACCAGTCAGTCAGATCAGCGTTCGCGTCGAGCAGCACGCGACCCCGCGTGCTCGATTCGAGATCGGCGTGTTCGAGCGAGGCGTGCGAGGGAGCAAGATCAACGCCTGCGCGGAAGCTCTTCCAGTCAGTTGCGCGATAGTGAAGATTCTCAGCATCAAGCCGGCCGGTGATATGCGGCGCGGTGACCTCGCCCCGCACATCGCCGATGAAGGTCGCCTGTCCCGCGAGATCGAGCGCCTGAGCTGACGGCTGAAAGACTTCGAGCACCGTGGCAATTTCGCGCAGGTCGTTGGCCTGCAGGTGCACAGCGAGGCTCGAGTCATGGCTGACGGTTCCGTTGAACGTTGCCTCAGTCTGCGTCGTGCGGAAATAGCTGTCCTTCAGCGTGAGCTGCCGGTTGCGGTTCGCGTAGGCGGCGTGGACAACTCCGTCAAGAGGCACGGCAGTGCCTTCTTGCGCGTTCGCCGCGTTCGCTACCTTTCCGTCCACCGTCGCGTCGGCCTTCGCGGTCAGATCGTCGATCGTCTTTCCCCAAGCTGCTGATGCGGTTGCGCTCAGGGTTCCGGTTGCGTCCACGTCGCGCAGTTGGTCGTCGCCCAGCGCCTTGCGGATCTCGGCAAGAGAGAGGGCGTTCAGCGCGGCGTTCAGCGTAGTGCTCGAGTCTCCACCGAGGTTCTTCATTACGCCTGACGCGGTGGCGCCGCCGCCGAGCAGCGAAGCGCGGAGGCTGTGTATGGCGAGGTCCCCATTCGCGAGCTCATACTTGCCGCCGATACCGGTAATGCGCGTCTGCGTCCTGCCTGTCTTCAGATTCAGCTCGCGGCTGGCGAGCGTGCCTTGTATCGAGAGCGCGTGCAGAGCAGAAACGGAAGAAGACTTTGCATAATGCAAAGTTCCCTCCGTGCGCACGACCCCGGCGGGAATCTCATCGTTGTGCAGCATCCCGGCGATCTGGCCGCCGTCGATGCTGGCATCAAACTTTGCGTCAACAATCGGGTTGTCGTAGTTGACCAAAGTGCCTGAAGCCGCCAGAGTCGAGGGCCCGCAGGCGAGCTTCACCTCGCTCAGGCGCAGCGTCTTCGGCGAGGCCTCAAAGTCCACGCTCAGAGCATGCGGCAGCGGCCGCCACGCGCCGTATTCGACCTGTGCGTCGGTATATGCGAGCTTGCCTCGGTAGCTGCGCTCGAGTTCGTCGAAGCTGGCGAGCAGGCTAAGATCGCGCACATCGGCTGAAAGCGTTGCAGGCCGATCGTTGAAAAAGATTGCGCCGTTGTTGAGCGTCATGTGGCGAATGCCGAGGTCAAAGATCGAGGTCTTTGAATTGCCGTTGCCGCGGCTCTCGAACCTCGGCAGATTTGAAGAGCCGTCCTTGTCGATATAGATCTGCACTACGGGATGATCGATTCCGACATTGCTCAGATACCACTTTCTGCCGATGATCGAGGGGATGCGCACACCGGCTTCGGCGTGTGCGAGCTGCAGCAGAGGGCGATTCGTGTACGGGGCCGCGCCGTCAATCGTGATGCCGTAAAGTTCAACGCTGAGCGAGCGCGGGTGCAGCGCGAAATTCTCGAGGTGAAAGCCGGTGCCGAGCTGGCGACTGAAACGCCTTTCCAGCATTGAAATCACGAGGTTGTGCACCGTGGGGCTTTTCATCATCAGCACGAGGCCTGCCACGCCGGCCGCTGCCAGCAGCAGGCATGCGCCGATGATCCAGCCGACCCATTTCATTACGCGCTTCCCGCGCGATGAACGCACGGGCCTCTCACGATCTGGATTTGATTCGGGCTCACGGCCGTTGAGAGTCATAGACAACCTCCATCAAAACGCCTGACCGATCGTAATGAAGTACTGGGTCGACTTGACTCCCTCAATCGGGTTCAGATTATGTCCAAAGTCGACGCGAATCGGGCCAATCGGCGTGGAATAGCGCAGGCCCACGCCAACGTTGTTCGAGTAGAGCGAGGTGAAATCGTGAAATCCGATCTGCGGAAATACGTTGCCGCCATCGTAGAAGAGCACAAGGCCCAGGCCTTTCTTGAGTCCCATCGGAATGCGCGCCTCGGAGTTCAGCAGCAAAAGCTCGTTGCCGCCGCTCGGCACCTGGATCACGCAGGGATTCGCCGGGTCGCATCCGTTGCCGCTGATTTGCACCTGGCGCTGCGGTCCCGCGCCATCCAGAGGGAATCCGCGCAGCGAATTGCTGCCGCCGCTGAAGAATGCCTCGCTCAGCGGTACAAAGCTGTTATTGAAGGGCTGCGCCATGCCGATGCGGATGCTGTTGGCCCACACGATGTTGTGAAAGCGCTGCCTGTAAATGGCAATCTGACCGGTCAACTTCGCAAAGTCCACGCTTGAGCCGAGCTGTGAAGGATTGAAATCCACTTCGAGCGCCTGCAGCGATCCCTTGTGCTCGTCGAGCGGGTTATCGCGCGTGTCGCGCGTAACGTTTGCCGCAAATGTCGAGAGCCGCACGTGCTGATCCTCGGGGGGCACCAAGTCGGGGATGAGGATATGCGTCAGGTCGGTCTTGCTGAAGCTGTAACGCAAAAAAGCAACCTTGTGGCCGAACCTGTCGAGTGGCCTCTGAATCTGCAGGCTCGCCAGTTCTTGCTGCGAAGAGTAAACGGGGTTCTCCTGATTGTGTTCAGTTGAAACCGTGCCGGTCATCTTCCAGGCGCTCCACCCCAGGTTCGGAATGATGTAGTAGAACGCTCCGCGTTGATCGAGTCGGCCGGCAAAAGCAGTCAGCGAGAGCGTCTCGCCGCGCCCGCGCATGTTGTTCCGGTTGTATTGCACCGATCCGCGGGGCCCATAAAACGTTGTTTCGCTGGTAACGAAGTTCGACGGCAGACCGATTGGAGGAAGACCGGGAATCGCAACGGTCCCGCTCGGGACGCTTCCACCGCGGTTGATCACCTCAAAGCCAATGCCATAGGTCAACTCGTTTCTCTTGGCCTCGTGCACCTTCACGAGCACATCCTCGCTGGTCTGCGTGGTGATATCGCGTTTCGGATCGACTTCGGCCCAGTCGAAGACGCCTGTCTGGCCGTAGAGCCTGCTGCCGGCAGTCAACAGGTCGGTTTCGGTGAGCGGCTCGCCCGAGCGAATACTCTTCACATTCTCATTGATCAGGCGCTGCCTTGTGCGCGTGTTGCCCAGCGTAAGAATTTCGGCGGCCAGCACCCGAGGTCCTTCATAAATGCGATAGATCACGTCGATATGATGCGGTTCGTCCTTGGCCGCCGTCGTCGCTGTTTCTCGAAAGCTTGCGTTGAGATAACCGGCCTGCAGGTAGTGGGCAATAATCCGCGCGCGATCGGTCCTTACCAGCGCCTGAGAGTAGGGTTTTCCCGCTGCGAGCATCAAGCCATTGGGCGCAAATTGTGATTCGGGTAGCTTGGCGCCGACAATCTTGATCGAGTTCACAACGTCGCGTTCTCCCTCGGTGACATGAAAGTCGACCTGAATATTGCGGTTTTCTCTCTTCACGCTGGGGGTCACTTTCACATCGCTGAATCCTTCTGACTGATACACCGCCTCGATATTCCTGCCACTTCTGCGAACGAGCTGATCGTTAAACGTGCCTACTGAAAAGAACCTCCTTCTCTTCCTGACCTGAATCTGCGGCGTCAGCTGCGAATCGGGAATGTGCGTGTTGCCGGTGATTTCGACCTTCGGTTACCTTGTGTTTCTGTCCCCTGTCGATCTTGTAGACAATCGTGTCTTTGTTGCCGTCATTGGTGAACTGCGAGCTCACCTTCACGTCGAAATAACCATTGCCCTGAAAGTGAGAGATCAGCGCGTCTTCGCCTTCGCGCACTGACTCGGCATCGATCACGCCGCCCTGGTAGATCGGAAGAATGGACCTTCGTGTCCATGGCCAGACGCGCGCGCCCTCGATCTTTACCTCGGTCTTGGAGCCGGGCTTTGCGTCAAAGCGTATATCGGCGCGGTTGGTATCCGCATGGTACTCAGCACCTGCCAGTTTTACATCCGCGCCAAGATGACCATCCTTCCGCAGCATCGATCCAAGATATTGCGTCGCCTTGTTCAGCGTGCCGTGGCGATAAGTCTTGCCGCTGCGGATTGCCGCGCCGCGCAGGCGCGCAATCCACGTTGTAAGTCTCCTGCTGTACTTCGCGGCGGTTTCCGGCGCCACTCCCTCGATGTCGACCGTTCCGAAGTCAGCCCTGGCGCCCAGCGTGGTGTGAAAGACGATATTGGCCAGTGCGTGCTTCGCGTCTACCTGAACTTCGGGATCTACTTCGGCCTTGAAGTATCCCTCCTGGCGAAAGAAATTCAACAGGCTCTGCGTGTCCTGTTCCACGTCGCGCGAGTTATAGGCGGCCTGCACCGGGTAAGTGGCCACCTGCAGAAGGCGCGAGTAATTGAAGCTCTCCGCGCCCGGAAACCTGAAGACGCCGATGTACACGGCGGGCTCGAGGATAAAGACAATCCGCAGGCCGTTGGGGTCCGGCTGCACCTGGATGCGCACCTTTTCGAAGTGGCCCGCGGCCTGCAAAGCCGCCACCGTCTGGTCCACCTTCTCGCGCGAAAACGGTTCGCCGGCCTTCTGCACGAACGAAGAAGCAAACTGCTCGGCTTTGAGGTCAGGCCGGCCCGCGATCTCGACAGAGGCAACTTTCTGACCCTCGTAGGCGGAAAGAATGCGCTGCGTGGACTGTGACGTTCCCGGCAACTGCCGCGGCTGCGTTGGTTCTGGCTGGGGCTGCTGGGCATCCTCTTCGGTTTGCGCTGACATGCGGCCGCAGCAGGCAGCGAGGACCAGAAGACAGATCAGGACTGCGAGCCTTCTATCAGCCATCGCTCCAACGCTCACACACAGAAAATTGGCGGTGCCCGCTCGGTGATGGGATGCGCAGGGTATACGCTTGGTTTTACGATGCTTGTGATGCGACTTCGGCCCAAACGGCTCGCGCATTGGTCCTCTATCTCTGACCAGCTATCGAAGTCGCATCCTCCGGCATCTATTTCGGAAGCGCGACCTCGGCTCAACAAGACAACACAATCAGGGTGTCGTTATCTCAAGCGTGAATTCAACCGCCGACCCGCGAGCCGGAAGCCTTCAACGGCGGATGTGGACGTCTTTGTCTCACTTGTTCTTTGGTTCGGCATGGAGTTTGGGTGGCGTTCGCCTTCGTCTTCTGCTCGTGCGAGTCTGGAACGCGATCATCGCGGACAAACTGATTGGGCACGCCGCTGAATTAGGATTCTATTTCCTTTTTGCCCTTTTTCCCACTTTGTTCTGTGCCAGCGCCATCATCGGCCTCGTCCTGCAATCGGGGCCGTCGATCCAGTTCAGCATGCTCAATCATCTGGCGCTGGTTGTTCCAGCCTCTGCCCTCAATGCGGTGCTCAGCACCTTTAATGACATCGTGGCTGCGGCCAGCACGGGAAAGATTACCTTCGGGTTGATTGTGGCAATCTGGTCGGCATCGTCGGGCATCTCTGCCCTGCAGGACACGCTAAATTCCGTCCACAAACTCGAAGAGACGCGATCTTATCTCGTGGCGCGCATCCAGGCGATCAGCCTCACCTTCATCGCGATTGTGATCGCCATTTCTATCCTTGCAGCTCTGGCTCTGGGCGACTTCATGGCGCGGTTTGGGAGCCAGCGCATTCTCGACTCCCACGCTGCAATCATCGTTGCCGCTGTCGCGCACGTCATTGGCTGGAGTGTCGCGGTGATGCTCGTCGCGCTCCTGATTTCAGCCATCTACTACTGGGCGCCGAACTGGCAGAGCCCCAGGTGGCACCTGCTCACCCCCGGCTCAGCAATCGCCATAGCGGCCTGGATCGTCTATTCTTTGGGATTTCGCCTCTATCTGAGCCGCTTCAACCAGTACACCGTCACCTACGGCTCTCTCGGGGCTGTCATTATTCTCATGACGTGGTTCTACGCGACCGGCCTGATGCTCCTGGTCGGCGCCGAAATCGACAGCGTGCTTCGCATCCTCAGGGCCGAGGCGTGGCGCAACGCTGCCGCCCCCGCACCAGACTCGGCTTAGCTCCCAAAGGGCGGATAGCTGCTCCATTCGCCCTAAAACTTGACGCCCGGCTTCAGTTCGCAGCGATAGGCAATGGATTTTTCTTCCGCGTCCTGGTTGATCCTGCGGGAGCAGGTTGCCCAGCTCAGGTAAAGTTCCGGACCCAGTGGGAAGACCATGGGCGCGCCATCGATGTCGGCCTCGATGCTTACGCCTTCCTGCGTCGGTGGCAAAGTGAAGTTGAGCGTGCGGCCAAAGATTACCGGGTAGGAGTGGCGCACGCTCGATGCGATTGACGTGCGAAAGACCTCGGCCTCTACCAGGAACATCGTTGTGTCCGACCAGTTCACGGCCGACACGGTTACCGTGCGCCCCTGGTTTTGCACCTGGTTTGCTTCGACGCGGGTAAATGGGCAGGGACCTGCGATGCACGAGGCGCGAACGTTGCGAAACTCATTGCCGGTGCCCGCGTCCATCGTCACCGATCCCATTGTGGCCTTCCAGTTGCCATCTGGCGAGCACGGCGCTTGGCGCCGGCAGGGGACGTTCCCCTGATTGGCCACCTGGAAGGTGCGTACCGCGCTGCCGATATTCTCCTCAGACCGAAAATTGACCGTGTAGCGCACGCGGATATTCGAGACGGTGATTGCCGGCCTGTTGGGTCCGGTGCGCGCAGGCGTCGCCTGCGGCATCGGCTCCATCGCCGCCACGTAGTCCCGCTTTGCGGTCGAGCGAAACTGGATCGGAATATTGAGATCCAGCGGCCAATAGTCCTCGTGACGAAAGCTCAGAATTACCGTTTGTCCCGGCCAGATGACTTCGGGAAAGGTAATTCTGAAAAAGCCGGAAGCATCGGTCTGCGTGGTGACGGACGTCGCGCCGCGCGTTGCTGTTACCTCGACATCCGCAATGGGCAGCTGCCGCCGCAGGTCGGCGTCGCGCCGGATCGTCGCTCCCTGGAACGTGAGCAGGCTTCGGTCCCAGCGTCGCGCGCGCACAATCAGCGCGGCCACCGTTGCAATGATGATTGCGCCGACGATGCTCCACAACACAATCCATTTCCAGCGCATGCGCCCTTCGCCCCGTACAGAAGTGATTTTAGCGCCCGCGCATTCGCTCCACAGGGCTCACTCTTAAGATGTTCCTGCATCTATAGTCGATAGCCGCTATATTCGTTGCAGGATAAGGTTCGCGCGGAGTCGCGCCGATCATTACACGCGGGGAGCCGCCGGTTTCGAAATGCTGATTCGCAGGATTGCCAGATCGGGGAAACGGGCCACGTCGCGGCGCGATTTCATGCGCCAGGTGGCCGGCCTCTCCGCCGCAATCCCCCTCTCCTCGGCGATCCCGCTGCTCGGCCAGGACGCGCAACAGCAGCAGGGCCCCCCGCAGCAGCAGCACACCAGTCCCGCTCCCTATCCTGTGCCGTCGAGCCTGACCGACGAGGACGACAAGTTCCTCAACGAGCTTGAACATGCGAATTTCCAGTTCTTCTGGGAGCAGACCAATCCTGAAACCGGCCTGACCAAGGACCGATGCAATGTCCGAGGCAAAGACACCACCCTGGCCGCCAGCATCGCCTCCACCGGCTTTGCCCTCACGGCCATCTGCATCGGCGAGAAGCGCGGCTTTGTGAGCCGTGCCGACGCCCGCCTGCGCGTCGTCAAGGCGCTCTCGTTCATCTGGCACAAGCTGCCCACCCATCGCGGATTCTTCTTCCACTTCGCCAATATCGAAACCGGCGAGCGCATCTGGGACGCCGAGGCATCCTCAGTGGATACGGCGATGCTGCTGTGCGGGATTCTGATGTGCCGCCAGCATTTCAAAGACAGGGACATCGACCAGCTGGCGCACGCCATCTTCGATCGCGTCGATTGGACATGGCTTTCTGAAGACACCACGCTGCTTTCGCATGGCTGGACTCCCGAGCTTGGCTTCATTCCTTCGCGCTGGGATCTCTATAGCGAGCTGATGATGATGTATCTGCTCGGCCTGGGGTCATCGTCGCATCCGCTGCACAGCGATGCATGGTTCGCCTGGAAGCGCACGGTCTTTGAGTACGACGGCCTGCGTTATATAGGCTCGTTTGCGCCGCTCTTCGTCCACCAGTATTCGCAGGCCTGGTTCGACTTTCGCCGCAAGCGCGACCGCTATACCGATTACTTTCAGAACTCGATCATCGCCACCGACGTGCACCGCCGTTTCTGCCTCGAACTCAATAGCCAGTTCCCTGACTACAGCAATGCCCTGTGGGGCATCACCGCGTCCGACTCCGAACGGGGCTACGTCGTGTGGGGTGGCCCCCCCGCCATGGGACCAATTGACGGCACCGTCGTGCCGGCGGCGGCGGGGGGCTCGCTCCCCTTTCTGCCGGCTGAAACCATGCGCGTGTTGCGAACCATCCACGACCACTATCCGGGGGCCTGGTGCCAGTACGGATTTGTCGACGCCTTCAATCCCCTGACCGGCTGGTATGACGCCGATGTGATCGGAATCGACACTGGTATAACTATGTTGATGGCCGAGAACGCGCGTACCGGATTTGTCTGGGAAACGTTCATGAAGAATCCTGAAGCGCAGCGCGGCATGGCGAATGCCGGATTTAAGCCGTATCAGCCGGAATCGATGTAGGAGCCGACGCACTCGCTGATTCGTCTCCGGCGCGCCCCGGGCCGCGGCCCGTCGACTGACGCAGTTTTTAAGGCCCCCGATTTGCCCGCAGGCCATTCAAAACGCGGGGCAAAACAACGATCCACTGCCAGCCTGCATCGCACATAGCAGTGAATAAAAATCAGGGCGCCGGTCCATCTCAGAGAGCCGTAATCCTTGGTTTAGGCCTCCGGCGTACCGCCAGTTCGCACAACCCGCACAGGGCCCGAAGGAACTATGTCCTCGACCATGAACGACGCAGAAGTGGCCGGCGAGCTAGAGAACCCGCAACCCGGCAACAACCAGCCCGCTCCTCCAGGCAATGCCTGGGGTGACCGTCTGCGCGCTCTCAGAAATGTTCCTCCGGTTCTGCACTTCGTCTGGGAGTCGGGCCCGTCCGTCGTCTTCTGGAACATCACGATCCGCATCGTCGTCGCGTTCCTCCCGGTCGCCATCGGCATCATTGGCCGATTCATCATCGATGGCGTCAACCGCATCCGCCTCCATCAGTCCCTGCCGCAGCACTTCTGGTGGCTGGTCGGCGCCGAGATGGCGCTCGCGGTCATCACCGGCGTGCTCTCCCGCACTGTCGACTATTTCGATCAGTTGCTCGCCGACCGCTACACCCATCACGTCAGCGTGGAGGTGATGCGCAAGGCCGCCGCGCTCGACGTCACCGTCTACGAGGACCCCGTCTTCTACGATCGCCTCGAACGCGCGCGTGTGCAGGCCACCGATCGCCTCGCCATGATTCAGCAGATGGGCCGGCTCATTCAGCAGTCGGTTACGGCCATCGCGTTTTCCGCGGTGCTCATCCGCTACTCGCCGTTTTTGCTCTTTCTGCTTGTCGCCGGCATTCTGCCCGCGTTTCTGGGCGAAAGCCACTTCGCCTTTCTTACCTACGCAAAAAACTTCAGGCAGACGCCGTTACGCCGCCAGATGGATTATCTGCGCCAGGTCGGCGGCAGCAAAGAGGCGGCCAAGGAGCTGAAGCTCTTCAACCTGAGCAAATACCTCACGGGCCGCTTCACCGTGCTTTCGCAGCACATCTACGATGAGAATGTCGCGCTCAACCGCCGGCGCCTCTTCTGGGGCGGGCTGCTGGCGATCCTCGGCCAGCTCGGCTACTACGGCGCGTATGCCTACAGCATCTGGCGCACGATCCAGGGCTACTACAGCATCGGCGACCTCACCCTCATTACCACTGCCATCGTGCAGGCCATGAGCAATATTCAGCAGGCCTTCTCCACCGCCTCCGGCGTGGCCGACCAGGCGCTCTTTCTCACTGACCTGCTTGCCTTCTTCGAGATGAAGCCGCGCGTCGAATCGAAGCCCGACGGCCTGCGTGCGCCGCGGCCAATCGTGCAGGGCTTCGAGTTCCGCAATGTTTCTTTCGCCTATCCCGGCTCAACCCGCCGCGTTCTCAGGGACTTCAACTTCACCCTGCATCCCGGCGAGCGCGTTGCGCTGATCGGCGAAAATGGGCAGGGCAAGACGACGATCGTCAAACTGATCACGCGGCTGTACGATCCCACAGAAGGGCAGATTCTGCTCGATGGAGTGGATCTGCGCGAGTACGACCTTGAAGACCTGCACTCCGAGATGGGCGTCATCTTCCAGGACTTTATGCGCTACGAGATGACAGCGCGTGAGAACATAGCGGTGGGCCGCATCGAAGTTCCCCACACGCCCGAAGAGATTGAGTACGCAGCCGAT
This sequence comes from uncultured Acidobacteriota bacterium, assembly GCA_963718885.1. Taxonomy (GTDB): domain Bacteria; phylum Acidobacteriota; class Terriglobia; order Terriglobales; family Acidobacteriaceae; genus Telmatobacter. The sequence goes on along the minus strand of CAVRAK010000005.1, from coordinate 29,503 downwards.
AAGAGTCTCGCCGAAGGCGTAATCGCAAAGCTGCCCGGCGGATTCGACCAGATGCTCGGCCGGCGTTTCGAGGGCGGCGTCGATCTCTCCGGCGGCGAGTGGCAAAAGATAGCGCTCGCACGCGCCTACCTGCGCGATGCGCAGCTTCTCATCCTCGACGAGCCCACGGCTGCGCTCGACGCGCGCAGTGAATTCGAAGTCTTTCAGCGCTTCGCCGAGCTTACCTTCGGCAAAATGGCGCTGCTGATATCGCATCGCTTTTCTACCGTGAAGATGGCCGACCGCATCGTCGTTCTCGAAGCCGGCCAGTTAGTGGAAGAGGGCAGCCACGCGCAGTTGATGGCGCTGGGCGGCCGTTATGCCGGAATGTTCGAAATGCAAGCTGCAAGTTATCGATGAGACACAATGAGCGAAGCCACAAAGACTCTTGATTCCCAGCGAACCCCGGTCGATCCGGCCATTGAGCGCGTACGCGCCGCGGCGCACGCCGCCGAAATGTGGAATCTCGTGCAGCGCCCTGAAAAGAAGGGCGACTTTCCCGCACGCGTCGAAGCAGCGCGCCACTCTCTCAAGCGCCTTGAGGGACAGCTCGCGCAGCTTCCGGTCTCGCCCGCCGAAGCCGGCGACCGCAAAATTCCCCATCACTCGGCCCTGCTTGATCTGCGCGCCAATCCCCGGTTGCTGCGGGCCGCCGTCAGTGCTGTTTCGGATCGTCCCAGCCGGGTGGCCCGGCTGCCCCGCGTTGTTGTCGGCGGCAAGGACGAGCCGCGCGTCGCTTTTGCCGCGGCAAAATATCTTGAAGCCGTCGATGGCAGCTTCACCGGGCCTACGCTCTCTGCCTATGTTCGCGAATTGCAGCAGCGCGAGCCCTTCACGGTGGACGAGCTCTGGTATATCGCGCCGTTTCTCAAGTTCTGCATGCTTGAGCTGCTGCTCGCCGAAGCGAACACTCTGCTGCACTCGCCCGATACCATCGCCGAACCAAGGCTCTCTGTCCGGCTCAAGAGCCTGCGCACCATCACCAATACTGACTGGGTCTACCTCATCGAGCCGCTCATCGTGCTCGATGCAACGCTGCGCCAGGATCCCGCGCAGACCTACGCGAAGATGGAGTTCGAGACGCGCGAGCTCTATCGCAAGCGCCTCGCCTTTGTTGCGCGCTACTCCGATTGCTCCGAGCCGCAGGTTGCGAAGATTGCTCTCGATCTTGCCCGTGAAGCCTCTGCACGCGACGGAGAAGATCCGCGCATGCACGCGCGGCGCACTCACGTGGGCTACTACCTTGTCGATAAGGGATTCCCCGAGCTGGCGCAGCGTATCGATTTTCATCCGCCCATGCTCGACCGCACGCGCAGATACATTTCTGACAACGCGGAAGACTTTTACATCACCGGCATTCAACTGCTGAGCATCTTCTTCATTGCTGTGATTCTTTTCCCGGTGCTTCCTCACTCATCGGGATTCATCGGGCTCATCATCGCGTTCCTGCTGCTCACGGTGCCTGCGACCCAGGATGCGGTCGACCTCGTCAACAACACGGTCAGCACCATCTTCGATCCCGAGCCGCTGCCCAAGATGGATTTCAGCAACGGCATCCCCGCAAGCTGCACCACGGTCGTCGCGGTGCCCACCTTGTTGCTGAATGAAGAGCAGGTGCAGGATCTCGTCACCGATCTCGAGGTGCGTTTCCTCGCCAATCGGGATCCGAATCTTCACTTCGCCCTGCTCACTGACCTGCCCGACGCGGTCAGCGAACCGCGCGACAAGGATTCGCACCCGCTGGTAGAGCTCGCCATACGCCTCATCGACGAGCTCAATGCCAAATATGCCTCGCCCAGGAATGGGCACTTCCTCCTGCTGCATCGCCACCGCGTTTTCAATCGCCGCCAGGGTGTGTGGATGGGCTGGGAGCGCAAGCGCGGCAAGCTGCTCGACCTCAACAAGCTGCTCGCTGGCGAGTTTGATGCCTTCCCCATCAAGGCGGGAAAAATCGAAGCCCTCAAGGATGCGCGCTACGTGCTCACGCTCGATTCAGACACGCAGCTCCCGCGCGGCGCGGCCGCCCGGCTCATCGGCGCCATGGCGCATCCGCTGAATCAGGCCGTCATTCATCCGCGCCTGCGCATCGTGACTGAGGGCTACGGAATCCTGCAGCCGCGGATCGGTATCGCCGTGCAGTCGGCCTCGCGCTCGCGCCTGGCCGCCATCTACTCCGGCCAGAGCGGCTTCGACATTTACACCCGCGCCATCTCCGATGCCTACCAGGATCTTTTCCGCGAAGGCATCTTCACCGGCAAGGGCATCTACGAGATCTCCACGCTGCACGCCGTGCTCGATCGCCGCTTCCCGCGCAACTCTCTGCTCAGTCACGACCTCATCGAAGGCGCCTATGCGCGCGCGGGGCAGGTCACTGACGTGGAGTTGATCGACGACTACCCGTCGCACTACAGCGCCTACAGCCGGCGCAAACATCGCTGGGTGCGCGGAGACTGGCAAATCGTGCAGTGGATGTTCGGCCAGGTTCCGGACGAAGCAGGCCGGCTCGGCCCCAATCCCATCTCGTATATTTCGCGCTGGAAGATTTTCGACAACCTGCGTCGTTCGCTCCTCGATCCAGCGCTGATGGCGCTCTTCATCGCCGGCTGGATCGGCCTCCCCGGCGGCCCGCTTTACTGGACGATCGCCCCGATCTTCCTTCTCGTTCTGCCTACGCTCGTGCAGCTCATCTTCGCCTTCGGCCGCGCCTTTTCGACCGAGCGCAAGGTAAGCACGAGCGAAGCCTTCACGGCATTCGGCCACGGCCTGCTCGTGGTGCTGCTGAACCTTGTCTTTATTCCGCATCAGACGCTGCTCGCCTTCGACGCCATCGTGCGCTCGCTTGTGCGGCGTTTCATCACCGGCGAGCGACTGCTCGAGTGGGAAACGGCTGCGCAGGCCGAGTCGAAGAGCCGCAGGAGCACCCCGGTCGATCGCTATCTCACGCTGCTGCCCCTGGTCGCCATCGCCGTTGCCCTGGCGGTCTACTTTCTCGCGCGCGATAAGCACGCCATCTACTTTGCGGCGCCGATCCTGCTGCTGTGGGCTCTTGCCGGCGCCATCACGTCGTGGCTCAACCGGCCCCCGCAGGAACAGAATCAGCACCTCTCGCCCTCCGACCGCACCTATCTGCTGAACCACGCGCTGCTCATCTGGCGCTACTTTCACCAGTTCGGCGAAGAGCGGCATAACTATCTCATCCCCGACAACGTCGAGGAAGAAGGCCTCTTTGAAGCAGCCCGCGTATCACCCACAAACGTGGGCCTGCTGCTCAACGCGCGTCAGGCCGCAGTCGAGCTCGGCTTCATCACGGCGCCGGAGTTCGTCGCGCTCACACAGAAGAGCCTCGCCACCATCGCGCGGCTTGAAAAGTTTCGCGGCCACCTGCTGAACTGGTATGACACCGCCACGCTCAAGCCGCTCGTTGCCGACTCATTCGTCTCCTCGGTCGATAGCGGCAACTTCGTTGCGTCGCTGTTTACGCTGCATGCCGGAGCCCTCGATCTGCTCGAGCGCCCGCTGCTCTCAGGCGCGCAGCTTGCCGGCATTCGCACGCACTGGAACCTGCTGCTCGCGCACGGCAGGCTGCCCGGCAGGCATCCCCTGGCTGCGCCCTCACACGCGGCAACGCTGGCCGAGTGGATCGAATGGCTTCCCAGGGCCGAGGAAACACTCGCCGCGGCCGCAGGCGATCACTCGGGGCCGGAATGAAAGATCGTCGAAGGACTCGGAAGGATCCATGGTGGCTTACCGAGACGCTCAATCGCCTCCACGCGCTGCGCAACCTCGTCTCTGCGTATCTTCCCTGGATGCTGCCTGAATATGCGCAGCTTCGCGCGCTGCCCCCGATTATCGCCGCTGAAAAGCCCGGCGGGTTTTCGCCGCAGGAGGCGATCGCCTTCGCGGTTGATCTCGATGGCCGCGTCGCTCGCGCCTGGAACAGTCTCAGCAGCGATCCGCAGATACTTCCTGTTGCGGAAGAATTTCGCGGTGCTCTTGCAAAGGCGATCGGGAATCTCCGCAAGCTTGTCGCCGACCTCACCACGATCGCGCGGCAGTCTGAAGAGCTCGCCAACGACACCGAGTTTGCGTTCCTTGTCGATCCCGGCCGACAGATTCTCTCGATCGGCTATGAAATGAGCAAGCAGAAGACGCACGAAGCCTGCTATGACATGCTCGCTTCTGAGGCGCGCATCGCCACGTTTCTCGCTGTCGCCCGCGGCGATTTGCGCCAGGAGAGCTGGTTCAAGCTTGCGCGCGACTACGCCAACGCTTTTGGTCAGTACCTGCTTCTCTCGTGGACCGGTACGATGTTTGAGTACCTGATGCCGGCGCTGTGGATGCGCAGCTTTCCCAACACGCTTATCTCGCGCACGCAGGTTGCCGTCGTCGCGGTGCAGCGCGCCTTCGCTCGCGCGCTCGGCATTCCGTGGGGAATCTCCGAGTCGGGCTCCGCGCGCAAAGACGATGCAGGCCACTATCACTATCACGCCTACGGCATTCCGCAGATCGCGCTGTGGTTCGAGGCTGAGGCAGGGCCGGTCATCGCGCCCTATGCCACCTTCCTCGCGCTCGCCGTCGACTCGCGTGAGGCTCTTCACAACCTGCGCCGCATGGAGTCCTCCGGCTGGGTAGGCGCCTATGGCTTTTACGAGTCGGCGGACTTCATCGGCTCCCTGCGCAAGCCAACGCTCACGCGCGAGTGGATGGCCCACCACCAGGGCATGTCGCTGCTCGCCGTCGTCAATCTGCTGTGCGATAACGTCGTGCAGCGCTGGTTCCACTCCAACCCCCTCGTGCAATCGGCAGAGTTGCTGCTGCACGAGCTGCCGACCAGCAAGAGCATCATGAAGGCGCGTCTCCAGGAGTTCGCACCCATCACCACCAACTCAAGTAAAGCGGCCTGATGCGCATTTCACTCTCCGCCCGGTGGACCTTTGTAGTAAAAGGGTTCACTGGAGGAAAGAATGGCACGCCGCTTCGCTCTCCTGCTCGGCCTCATCACAGGTTCGCTCTCCGTAATCGCCCCAGCCCCCGCGCAAACTTCCGGCTCCCTGGGTATCTTTGAAGGCCAGTCAGACGTGGGCAGTGTCACGCCGCCCGGCACCGCTGTATTCGATCCGGCAACGCACGTCTACACCGTGACCTCTGCCGGCGCAAACATGTGGTCCACCACGGACGCGTTTCACTTCGTGTGGAAGAAGGTCAGCGGCGACCTCGCGCTCACGGCGGATATTGCCTTCCCGTCGGCGGCGGGTACTCCCAATCCACATCGCAAGGCTGCGCTCATCTTTCGCCAGGCGCTCGATGCCGATGGCGTCTACGCCGATGCCGCGCAACATGGCTCAGGCATGACCGCACTGCAATACCGGCGCATCGTCGGCGCCACCACGCAGGACATCGAGCTCAACATCGATGCACCCAGCCGGCTGCGCCTCGAAAAGCGCGGCGACGTCATTACTCTCTTCGTCAGCAATCACGGTGAGCCGCTGCACCAGGTCGGCGCGTCGATCAAGCTGCACTTCGCCGATCCCTTTTATGCGGGACTTGGAGTTTGCTCACACAATAAGGACGCCGTCGAAACAGCCGCCTTCTCCAATGTGGAACTCGCGCCGCTCACCGCGCCTGCCGCGCCGGCGCAGCTTGCTCTCTACAGCACCCTCCAGACCATCGGCATCGAAGACAACTTCCGCCGCGCGCTGGTTGTCCTCACCGACAAGGGGCACATGGAAGCTCCCAACTGGACGCGCGATGGCAAGTCGCTCATCTTCGATCGGGAGGGACGAATGTTCACCATTCCCGCTGAGGGCGGCGTTGCCACGCCCATCGATGTCGGCGCCGCAACGCACTGCACCGGCAGCCACGGCCTCTCGCCCGATGGCAAGTGGCTCGCCATTAGTTGCAGCATGCCAGGCAAGCCGGAGATACGTGTCTACGTCGTGCCCGCCGCCGGCGGAGAGCCCCGGCTCCTCACTGAGAATCCCTGGTCGTTCTTTCACAGCTGGTCGCCCGACGGCAAAACGATTGCCTTCACGCGTCCCAGCCATGGCTCGGGAAATATCTATGCCATTCCCGTTGAAGGTGGCGAAGAGAAGGCCCTCACCACTGGCAGCGGCATCAGTGACGATCCGGATTATTCGGCCGACGGCCGGTATATTTATTTCAACTCTGACCGCAGCGGCTCCATGCAGATCTGGCGCATGAACGCCGATGGCTCAGACCCGCGGCAGATCACCGCGGACGAGTTCAACAACTGGACCCCGCATCCCTCGCCCGACGGAAAGTCGATCCTCATCCTGTCTTATCCGAAGGACGTGACCGGCCACCCGGCAAACAAGGATATCGCTCTCCGCATTCTGAACATCGCAGACGGCAAAGTGAGAGTGCTGGTGAACATCGTCGGCGGCTCAGGGACTGACAACGTTCCCGACTGGGCGCCCGATGGAATGCATTTTGCCTTTGTGAGTTACCAGATGTTGCCGGAAGGTGCCTCGGGCTCGACTCAGTAGGGCGCCCTTGATCCGTCCAGTCAGGCCGAGTTAGTCGCTCAGATAGTTTTCGCGCATCGCCAGGCTCGCGTGTCCGATCCAAAGACCTGTCCCAGAAGTGAGGGAAAGGATTTGCAGGCGCATGTGCGTCGATCGCCCCGCATAATACCCCTCGCGTGATACTTTGGATTGCCGTAGACCGGCACGCCCTTTCGCGCATATCGAAAATTCTCGGGCCGCCTGGAAAGTGAGAATCGTGAACAAGTCCGGAAGAATCGGCTTCGGAGGAATGCCCGGCGCGGGAAGAAAAGCGCACAGTAGCGTGCTGCTTGCGCTGGCGATTGTCCTGCTGGCGGTCGTCGTGTCATCCCTGGCGGCGTCAGGCCAGGCTCCATCGGCACCGGTTGCGCTTGCGCAATCGCCTGCAGCCGAGATCACCACCCGCAGCCAGCTTCTCGAAAAAGAGAAGGAGCTGAAGGAGAAGGCTCTCGCGAAAAATGGCGCCGCCAGCGTCAAGCTATCGGACTACGGCAATCACTTCACCATGCTCAGCTACCGCAGCAAGAGCGGCGGCGCCGAGGTGCACACCAGATTCGCTGACTTCTTCTATGTTGTGGAGGGAAGCGCCACGCTCGAGACCGGCGGCGCGCTCGTCAATCCTAACAACGCAAATCCCGAAGAGCCCCGCGGCGACGCGATCAAGGGCGGATCGGCGGCGCCATTGCGCGCGGGCGATTTTGCACATATACCAGCCGGCGTTCCCCATCGGCTCATCATTCCGGATGGCACGGATTTCTGCTACTTCGTCATCAAGGTCCGCGAGCGATAGCGGAGCTACGCAGCAGCAATTCGCATGATTTGGTCAGGCTGCTTGCTGTCACTCTCAGCACCGATCTGCACCTGTTCTCGCCGCATTCCGATTGTGTCCTGCGACACTGCGGATCGTGCGCACACCTGCTAGCGTAAGACTCCGCACCGGGATTGGATGAATCGCCCTGTACGGGAATTCCGGTGAGAGCGGAGGACCACCATGGAAGTCAAAGTCACTTATCTGGATAACGTTAAATTCGCCATACATTCGCGCTGCCATTACATCACCTGCGATCAGCCCGTAGAAAACGGCGGCCACGACGCCGGCATGACGCCGCCGGAGCTCATGCTTGCCTCGCTCGGTGCCTGCGCAGCTTTCTATGCTGTGCAATACCTCAAGGCCCGAAATCTTCCCACTGATGGCGTTAATGTTTCGGTGACGGCAGAGAAGTTGACACAGCCCGCGAGGCTTGGAAATTTTCGCATCGCGCTGTCCTATCCGCTGCCGCTCACTGAAGAGCAGAACCGGGGGATGATGCGCTCCGTGCATCACTGCCTCATCCACAACACGCTGTTGTCGCTGCCCCAGGTCACCATAGAGTTCACCGTAGGAAAGCCGGCCCTCGCGCAGGTTTGAGGGGGATGGGGCCAGACGGCAGGTTTCGCAATGCTCTAATGGTTCATGGCGCGCCCTGAAAACTTCCGCCTGGTGGTTTTCCGTGCGGGCCGCGGAGCATCTCAGCTTCCGCAAGGCTGCAGAGGAGCTCTATCTCACACAGCCTGCCGTGAGCCTGCAGATCAAGGCGCTTGAAGAGGAGCTCGGCGTTCAGCTCTTCGATCGCGCCGGCTCTGACTCCCACAAGTAACTGCGGCGCAGCCGAGTTCTGTTCTGCTTCAAAACAGAATCGGCTACGATGACTGCATGCCTCCTCTTCTTGAGATACGCGATCTGCGTGTCCGCTTTGGAACAGCCGAAGCCGTGCGCGGCGTAAGCCTCAGCGTCGAAGAAGGCGAAGTTCTGGGCATCGTCGGCGAATCGGGCTCAGGCAAAAGCGCAACTGCGCTGGGCATTCTCGGACTGCTTGCTCCTTCGGCAAAGGTCGGCGGCCAGATACTCTGGCGCCGCGCATCTGCAGAGAGAAGCGGAAGAGAAGACGGCGCCGGAAATCATCGATCTTCTCGGGCAGACGCCCGCCGCGCTGCGGAAGATTCGCGGCCGCGAAATCGCCATGATCTTTCAAGAGCCTATGACGGCTCTCAATCCCGTGATGACCATCGGCCGCCAGGTAGCAGAGTGCGCCGAAGCGCACGCCTCCTCCTTCACAGGCCGCGAATCGAAGCGCCGCGCCATCTCCGCGCTTGAAGCCGTCGCTATTCCCGATGCCGCACGCCGCTACAGCGACTACCCGCATCAGTTCTCCGGCGGGCAGCGTCAGCGCATCCTCATCGCTATGGCGCTCATCAACCGGCCGCGTCTTCTCATCGCAGACGAACCCACAACCGCGCTCGACGTTACGGTGCAGGCGCAGATTCTCACCTTGCTCCGGGATCTGCAGCGCGAGCACGGGCTGGCCATGCTCTTCATCTCGCATGATCTTGCCGTGGTGGGCGAGGTGGCAGGCCGCGTCGCCGTAATGCGCTCAGGGCAGGTGGTCGAAACCGGAGAGAGCCGCCGGCTGCTGACTGCACCGGAACACACTTACACGCGCAGCCTGCTCGCTGCCGTGCCCACGCTGCGCATGGACCGCGAGAAGCCGCTGGCGATGGTGGGGTAACAGGAAACGAAATGATGCAAGGAGATTCAGCACGATGAAGAAGCAAGTCGCAGGCACTCTGGCAGTCGCGCTCATGGCGCTCGCGCCGTTCGCGGGCGCGCAGAGTTCAGCTCACAAGAAAGCCGACCCAAAGAATGAGCCGACCGTGCCGGAGCTGGTCGAGTATGTCCGCAGCGCTCTGCTCACCTTCAGCCCTGCTGATGGCGTGAACGACACGCTCGACGTCTCCTTCGACGAGATATCCAAGGTGCTCAAAATCACCACGCCCCTGGGCCACTGCGATCTCTTTCTCGACTCGCTCAACACCAACAACTCCATGTGGGACGAGTTCGACGCCAGCGACAGCACCGGCTCCCGCCCCGAGCTGCTGCGCCTCACGCTTGTCTCTTTGAGCGGACGGCCCGCGCGAACCTGCTATGACAAGCAAAACCGCGCTGACACCACCATCACGCCCAATCGTGCGCGGCTGCTCTTCTCAACCCGCGCCGAAGAGATGCCTGATTTCAGAGAGAAGGTCGGGAAGGCTTTCAAGAAGCTCGTTGTGGCGAGCGGCGGTGAGCCTGAGAGGAAATTCTAAGACTGGATGTCGCTTCAAAAGCTGACGCCTGCATACGTCAGCTTGGATACACTACCGCCCCCCGTGTGCATCGGGAGGCGGAGTGGCCCGAAGTTTTCTTCGGCCCGAGCTATTCAGCGATCGCTTCTTCAGCCACCGGCTCAGAAGCTTCCGCAGCCACCTGAACCTTGAGGTGCGCCGTCACTTCGCGGTGCAGCTTCACGGCCACCGTGAAGTCGCCCACGCTTTTCAGCGGTTCAGAAAGCTGAATCTTGCGCCGGTCAACGTCGAAGCCCTTCGATTCAAGCTCGCTCGCAATATCGGCCGAGGTCACTGAACCAAAAAGGTGCCCATTTTCACCGGACTTGCGGGTAAAGCTCAGCGAAACTGCTTCGATCTTGACCACGAGCTCTTCGGCCTGCGCCTTTTCAACAGCCGAGCGGCGCGCTGCCGCAGCCTTCATCTGTTCAATTACGGCTTTATTCGCCAATGTAGCCTGCAGCGCCAACTTGCGGGGCAGCAGGAAGTTACGGCCGTAGCCGTCGGCCACCTTTACAACGTCTCCGCGATGGCCAAGATTAGCTACGTCTTCCTTCAGAATTACTTCCATTTCAAACTCTCCAGTGTTACAGGCGGCGACCCAACTTGCCCGCCAGTCTGTTAGACACAGACGGGGACGAGGGGTTGCACCGCGCAGGATTCTACAACGGACTTCATTGACCTGTCGTCAATTCCATCCTCTTCTCTTTGGCCCTGCTCATTACCAATGGGTTACCGCCGGCAAAGGCATTGCCACTGCCTTAGTGGCGCGTCGCAAACGGCAGCAGGGCGATATTGCGGGCCTGCTTGATTGCGCGCGTCAGGCGCCGCTGGTGCGTGGTGCACACGCCCGTGAGCCGCCGCGGAACGATCTTGCCGCGCTCGGCCACAAACTGCTGCAGCAGGCGAACATCGCGGTAGGGGATCGCATCGATCTTTTCGGTGCAGAACTTGCACACCTTCTTGCGGCGGAAAAACTTGCCGCGGCCGCCGGGTCCTGAGGGGCGTCCGCCGGGGCGGGGACCCGAGGGCGGGCCGCTTTGCGGTGTGGGTGCTGCGGTTGCGCCCGTCTCGGGCGCCTTTCCAGTTGTCTCTTCAGCCATCGTCATTCCTCTTCATTCTTTTGAGCCTTCCCCGCTCCCATGCGGAGACGCAGGTCAGGCTGCGACAGGCTGGCGCCTCTGGCTCTCGCAAGCCGCAGCGGCAGCAGGTTTCTCGTCAAGCCCTCGAACGCCGCTACTAGGCGCTGGCCTGAACCGCTTCAGTGGCGGGCTCGGGCGCTGCCGTGGCAGGCGCTGGAGGAGCAGGAGCCTGAGCAGCGGGAGCCGGAGCGGGGGCCGCCGCCGGCTCGGCGCTCAGCTTTCTCCGCTGGCCGCGCAGGGCCCTGACCTTGGCAAGCCGCTTCTCTTCCTCGTCAATGCGCACGGTGATGAACTTGATCACCGGCTCTGAGACGCGCAGACGGCGCTCCAACTCGGCGATTACCGCCCCGTTGGCCTCAACGGTCAGCAGAACGTAATTGCCATCGTTGAACTTGCGCACCATATAGGCGAGCTTGCGGCGACCCATCTTTTCCGCGTTCTTCACCACGCCGCCGCCATTGGTCACCGAGGTGGTGAAGCCGGCGATCAGCTTGTCAATATCTTCTTCGACCGTATCAGGCCGAACAATGAACATCACTTCATACAAACGGGACATCGGTTTCCTTTTCCGCCGGAGTCACCCTGACCCCGGCCTTTGCCGCCGGCCCCGCCATCGACTCCCTGTCGCTGGCGTTCCCAGGCCATAGCGGCCCTGATTGTGTGCAGGCATCTGCCTGCATGCTTCCCATCCGCCGGGCTGTTTTACTCGCGGCGGTTAAACTCGTTCATCGCGGGCCCCGGCCCATCCTGGATAATTCGCCGGACCGCATTCGCCACCCGGTCGAGCACCTCATCCAGTACGGACAGTTCCGCTTTGCGCATTGGGGCAAGCAGATAATCCCTGCCCGGCCGTCTTGCCTCCGCTGCCTCTCTGGCTTCAGGCGGAAGATCGTGCCCCACTCCGATCCGCAACCGCAGCCACTCCTGGCTGCCCAGGGCCGCGGTCACGCTGCGGGCGCCGTTATGGCCCGCCGGTGAACCCCGCTCCCTGATCTTGAACGTCCCCAGCACCAGGTCCAGCTCGTCGTAGATCACGAGCAGATCCCGTGCCGGGTCCGCTTCAAACTCCTGAATCAGGGCAGCCACCGAAGCGCCGCTCAGATTCATAAACGTCTCCGGCTTGGCCAGAATCACGTCCCGACCGGCAATTCTGCAGGTCGCAGTTGTGGCCCGGCATCGCCGGTTCTGCACCGCAACGCCTTCTTGCTCGGCGATGCGGTCAATTGCCATGAACCCCGCGTTATGCGGCGTCCAGAGATACTCGATACCCGGATTGCCGAGCCCCACCACCAGGAAAGGGCTCCTCCGGCCTCCATTGGCGCTTGCCTCGGCCAAGGCCTACTTCTTCGCCCCGGCCTCAGCGCCCGCCGCAGGCTCCGTCTTGCCCTTCTTCGCAACTTCAGGCTCCGCAGCAGCGCCTTCGCCTGCCACCGCAGCACCCTCAACCACCGGCGCCGCTTCTTCGCGAATCGATACCACGTGGGCAATCGTCGCATCTTCAGCGTTCAGGAACTTGATCTTGTCGGAGTGGGGCAGATCGCTCACGCGCAGCGACCCATGCAGAGCCAGCTCGCTCACATCCAGATCGATGTGGCTGGGAATATCCGCAGGCAGGCACTCGATCTCAACTTCGCGCAGCACGTGGTCGAGGATGCCGCCTTCCGTCTTCACGCCCACGGGCGTACCCAGCAGCTTCACGCGCACGCTCACCTGCAGCAGCTTGTCGAGCGCAATGCGCTTGAGGTCGATGTGGATCAGGGTGTCCTTGATCGGCTCGTACTGCCAGTCCACGATCATGGCCTTGGCATCGGGCTTGCCCGCAACCTGCACGTCAAAAATCGTGTTGTGACCGGTCTCAGAGAAGAGAATCCGCGAAATCTGCTTCGGTTCCACTTCAATCGCGACCGGTTCATGTCCGGCGCCATACAGCACCGCGGGAATCTTGCCGGCGGCACGCACGCGGCGCGCGGCATTCTTGTTGAACTTGCCCTCACGGGGCTTGGCGATAACAACTTCAGGCATTCCGTCTCTCTTTTCTATCGGGCACGGCCATCGAGGTCCGCTCCCTTTGTTGTGGCCGGCAAAGAGCCGGCGGTTACGAAAACAGCGTGCTTACGCTGGTCTCCATGTGAATGCTCTCAATCGCCGCGCCCAGCAGGCCGGCAATGGACAGCACCTTGATCTTCGAAAGCTTCTGCGCCGCTTCGCGCAGCGGAACCGTGTTGGTCACGACGACCTGCTCCAGCCGCGAGCTGGCAATGCGATCGATCGCCGGACCGGACAGCACGGCGTGGCTCGCGCAGGCATACACGGCCGTTGCGCCATTGGCCAGCAGGGCATCCACCGTCTTCACCAGCGTTCCGGCCGTGTCGATAATGTCGTCGATGATCAGGCAGGTCTTTCCTTCCACATCGCCCACCACGTTCATCACTTCGGCCACGTTGATGTCCGTGCGCCGCTTGTCCACAATCGCCAGCGGTGCGCCCACCTTCTGCGCAAAAAACCGCGCGCGTTCCACGCCGCCCGCATCAGGAGAAACCACCGTCAGATTGGGCAGGTTCAGCTCGCGGAAATAACTCACCAGCACCGGGCTCGCGAAAAGATGATCCACCGGGATATCGAAGAAGCCCTGAATCTGCGCCGCATGCAGGTCCACAAACAGCGCGCGGTTGGCGCCGGCCTTCGTCAGCAGGTCGGCAATCAGCTTGGCGCTGATCGCAACACGCGGCCGGTCCTTGCGGTCCTGCCGTGCGTAGCCGTAGTAGGGAACCACCACGGTGATGCGCGCGGCCGATGCGCGCTTCAGCGCGTCGATCATGATGAAAAGCTCCACCAGGTGCTGATCCACCGGATAGCAGGTCGGCTGCACGACGAAGACATCCACGCCGCGCACGTTTTCAAGCAGCTGGAAGTAGACCTCGCCGTCGGCAAAGCGCTGCAGCTTGGCCTCGCCCACCTTCACGCCGATGTGCGTCGCGATCTCTTCAGCCAGCGCCCGATTCGCCGAGCCGGAGAAGAGCCTGAACCGCTTGTCTTCGCTCAGATTGCGCGTGCGCTTGCGCTCCGCCGCAGGCTTCGCCTCCCTGGCCTTCGCGCCATCGCCCGAAGAACCTCTGGGAGCACTGCCCGCGCCGTCCTTGGACGCGTCCCCAACGCCCTGTTGCTTCTCGTCCGCTACTGTCGTCACCGTTCCGGTTTCCATCGTTCCTCGAACCTCCAAGCTGGTTGGCTTTGGCTGCTCACCTTACTTCGCTGTCGCTCGACTTCTCTCACTCTGGCTGGGCGACCAGGATTCGAACCTGGACAAAGTGCTCCAAAGGCACTTGACCTACCATTAGTCGATCGCCCAGTAAATTCACTTCCGTACCCGTACAAAACTCGATCCACCCCGGATGTGGCCCGCCTTTGGCCGCATCCGGCAGAAAGGCACTTGACCTACCATTAGTCGATCGCCCAGTAACATTCACTTCCGTACCCGTACAAAACTCGATCCACCCCGGATGTGGCCCGCCTTTGGCCGCATCCGGCAGAAAGGCACTTGACCTACCATTAGTCGATCGCCCAGTAACTCATTTCCGAATCCCAAACCCGCACTACTTCTCTGCCGCAAAATCATCCCGCTGTCCTGGGACGCGTCTGCAAATCTCGCTCTCGCAGAGCATGGCTGTCAACTCGCCGAGGGCAGCAGCATTTCGCTCCAGTACGCGTCGCGCGGCAATGTCCGGGTCACCTTGTACTCGACGCCGGCTGCCCTTAAACGCTCGCCCGCAGCTTCTGCTGCCTCCCGGGTCAGGTACAACCCGAAAAGCGCCGAACCGGACCCCGACAGCTCAGCATGGAGGGCTGCCTCCGGAGTGCCCGAAGCCGCAAGAAGACGCTTGATCTCGCTTAGGAAGGGATGCTGGGGAAAGACAACGCGCTCGAAGTCGTTCTCGATCCAGCTCATGATCCCGGTGCGGACAAGCGCGGACTCCTGTGGTCCGGCCAGGTCCTCTCCCAAAGAGAGGACACCGGAGGAGCCGGTTCCAAACCCTGCCTGCGGAAAACCTCCCGCAAAGGCGCTGGCATAGGCGCGGCTCAACTCATTCAGTTTAGCGGTACTGCGCTCAGCGGTCAAACCTTCCCGGAGGCAGAGCGCGTCCCAGTCCCGAAAGGCCTGCGGCGTCGACACGCCAACCGCCGGAAGCGCCACTGCGCACCACAGCGGCTCAATCTCCGGCAGCGGATAGACCTCCTGCCCGCGATCGACCCCCAGCACCGTCCCGCCGATCAGAAACAGCGGCACATCCGACCCCACCTCGGCCGCCATCTCCAGCCGCCGCGCCAGCCAGTTCTTCTGACCTCTGCCTCCCTGATCCCTTACCCCTGACGCCGAGCTCTCTCTCAAGCCCCACCAGCGCCGCCACCGCGTTTGCCGAGCCTGCCCCCATGCCGCCCTGCACCGGCAGCCGCTTCTCTATATGGATAGCGACCTCCGCCGACACCCCCAGCTCCCTCAGCGCCAGTTCCGCCATCTTCCATGCCGTATTGTGGCTATCCGCCGGAACGCGCTCGTCATTCGACGTCAACCGAATCGCCGTTTCCGCCGCCGGGCGCGCCGTAACCGTAACCACATCATGCATTTCCAGCGTCTGATAGGCGGTCGCCAGGGCATGAAAACCGTCAGCCCGGGGCGCACCGATGCCCAGGCCCAGGTTGATTTTGGCGTGCGAACGAACGGCTGTCGGCATACCGGACCATTGTAGGGCCGGACCGGCCTGCCGGGCCCCCGTCCGTCCTGCACAAAAGCTTCATTTCATTGGAAAGATGCCCTAACTTCGCCCCGCCGGCCCTGTCCAACCAGTAATGGCCGCAAAGCCGGGGAAGGTCTCTCATTCCATCTCCCTCATCTCCTCCCCGGCCTGCTCCAAAATCGAGCCCCGATCAAGCGTGACTCCGATCGAGCGTGACCCGATCGAGCGTGACCCGATCGAACGTGAAAGGAGGGCCGCAATGCCTTCCGTCTCCCAAATCGCCATACGCGTCGCCGCTGCCAGCGTGCTCTCGCTGGCCGCACTCTCCGCCGCCGCCCCTGCGCAAACTCCCGCCCACGTCGTTCACATGGACGTCGTGCATGGCAAGCCTTATGTCATGGTGATGGTCAATGGTCGCGGCCCCTTCCGCTTCGTGGTGGACACCGGCACCGGAGGCCAGGCCTTCATCACGCCCGCGTTGGCTGACCAGCTCCAGCTTCCCGCCATCGGACAAGCCCGCCTGATGGACCCCAGCGGCAAAGGCGATCAGCGCGCGCAGGTGCTCTACGTGCAGTCGCTCAATCTCGGTGGCGTCGAGTTCGCCGACGTCCGCGCCCTGCGCCACACCCTCGCCGCTGAAGACGAAACCTGCATGGGCCTGCTTGGCTTCACGCTTTTTCGCGACTACCTGCTCACCCTCGACTTCCCCGGCCGTACACTTGCCCTCTCCCAGGGTGCACTCTCCCCCGATGGGGAGCGCTCCGTGCTGCCTTTCCGCATGCCTGATGGTGTTCCCATCGCGCCTATCGAGATCGGCAGCGAGCGCGTCGAGGCGCAGATCGACTCCGGCGGAGTCGGCCTCACCCTCCCCGAGTCTCTCTCCCGCGATCTCCGTTTCGCCTCAACGCCCGTCGTCTACGCCAATGGCGAGTCGCTCGCCACACGCTTCGAGCTCAAGGCCGCGCGCCTCGACGCCGACGTTTTCATCGGCCGCTTCCGCTTCGTTCATCCTGTCGTCGAAATTCATCCCGCGTTCCCGCTCGTGAACTTCGGCGCCTGCCCCATGCAGAACTTTGCCGTTACCTTCGATCAGAAGAACCTGCTCGTCCGCTTCGCCTCCGACCGCACTACGCTGCACCTGGACTCGATGCCCACCACCATGCGCATGCAGAACGCGCCCGCACCACAGCCAACCGACCTGGCCCTCGTGCCCGTCGGATAATGTTTGCTCTTCGATTGATTTGCAGCGCGACGTCCCCTACGCCTTCGCCGCCTGCGCCACTTCTTCTCGCGCCTTCCGCAGCGTGGCCACCGGGTCGCCCGTGGGGTAGAACTCCATCGCAACCATCTTCGTGTACTTCAGCTCCACCAGCTTGCGATAGATGTTCATATAGTTGATCTCGCCCGTGCCCGGCTCGTGTCGCCCCGGCACATCGGCCACGTGGATCAGCCCGATCACGTCGATGTCCTTCACCAGCTTCTCGATCAAATTGCCCTCTGCGATCTGCTCATGAAACATGTCATAGAGCAGCTGCACCTGCGGATGATTCACCTCGCGCACCACCTGGGCGGCCTCGGCAATCGACGTCAGGAAATACTTTGGGTTCTCTTCCGGATCGATCGTCTCCAGCAGCAGCCGCACCGGCTCGCCCCCGATGCTCTTGCCCTCCACAACCTTCGCCGCCTCTTTCAGTCCGTCTACGCAGCTCTTGTGCTGGTCCTCATGCGATAGCCCCGGCACCTTGTTGCCCGAGAGCACAATCATCGCCGGGCACTCCAGCGTTTCCATCGGCACCAGACCTTCCTTGAGCTCTTTCAGCAACGCCTCGCGCACAGATGGATCACCCACTCCGTTCTTCAAGCCCGCCGTCGCGTCGAAGCGGATGCCAAGCTTTTTGCGCGCTGCGTTGGCCTTGGCAAACTCGGCCTCGCTCCAGCCGTGATATTCGCCCACCAGCTCCACGTTGCTGTAGCCGGCTTCTTTGACCTTCGCCAGCCGCTCTTCAAAGGGAAGATCGCGGTAGACGGTCCACAGCATGATCGAAAGCGGAAACGGCGTCGCCGGTGCCGCCTCTGCCTGTGCTGTGCCCTCGCTTGCTGTTGCCAGCCGCGGTGCGGCTGCTGCTCCCAGTGCTGTTGCTGCCAATGCCTGCGCAAATGTACGACGATCC
This sequence comes from uncultured Acidobacteriota bacterium, assembly GCA_963718885.1. Lineage (GTDB taxonomy): Bacteria > Acidobacteriota > Terriglobia > Terriglobales > Acidobacteriaceae > Telmatobacter. The sequence continues at coordinate 11,753 of CAVRAK010000005.1, read as the reverse complement.
ATTCACTTTCTCCTATGCGACCGGTTTTGCCTTGCCTGAGCGGCGCAGAGCCTCCCAGTCCTTCTCTGTCTGGTCTGCGTAGAGCACGCCAAACTCAGCCAGCGCTTCTCGAGTACCTCCGCCCGCGCCGAGGTATCCCGCCATCATCACCGCATCACCCGAGCGTGCGTGACCCCGCGCCAGCAACTCGCCGCAGATCTCGGCGAAAGCCGCGAGCCCCGTGCCCGCCAAATCCTCCAGCTCAATCGATCCCTTGTGATCGTTGAGCTGCCGCACCAGGTAGTCGCGCCCTTCCATGTGCGTCCACCCCAGAAACGGGTCAGACTGTAACTGCATCGCCCGCTGGCCCTCCACCACGCGCTGCCCGTTCTGGTGCGCGGGGTGCGCATCGTGCAGATACGGCTCATAGACCGAGTGCGCCTCTTCCTTCATCTGCAGAAAGAGAGGATCTCCCGGCCCGTTGCCTTCAAAGTAGATGCAGTAGTCGCGCAGGCCCACCGAGCCCGTGCCCACCACCTTGAAGCCCACCGCGATTGGCCGGTAGAGCGAGAGCAGATGCTGCCGCTGCGGCTCCAGCGTCTGCCTGTAAGGCCCCAGCGCGCCAATGACCTTTGTCGCCTGTGCGCCCGTCACGCGCGTCAGCGTCGGCTTCATCTCGCGCAGGCGAAGCGGCGCGCCCTGCTTCCTGCTTTCTGGTTCGGTAAGCTGCGCCAGGGTATGCAGCGGCGTCGCGCGCTCGGCTTTCCGCAGCGCATCATGCACCGGTTCCACCGTGCCCAGCCGATGCACCTGATAACGAGCCATTTCGAGAATCGGCATTGAGGCGAAAGCCTTCATCTTTGCGATGTAGCGGTCGACAAGCGTCTCCACCGCATTGCGGGCCACGGCATCCTTGTGGCCTGACTCGCGCCCCGCAAGCACGATCGACGCCGCCATCCGCTTCAGGTCCCACTCAAACGGCGCGCGAATCGTCTCGTCGAAGTCGTTGATGTCGAAAACCAGCCGGCCATCGGGCGCGGCAAAGGCGCCGAGATTGCGCACGTGCGCGTCGCCGCAGATCTGCGAATAGATACCCGTATTCGACAGCACGGAAAGGTCGGCGGCCATCACCGGCGCCGCGCCGCGAAAGTAGACGAAGGGCGACTGCGCCATCAGGCTGTGCTTCAACTTCAGCAGCGCGGGAATGCGGCCGCGCTCGGTGCGCTCAAGCATCGCAAGCGCAGGCATCTGCCGGGCTTTGATGTTCAGCTCCGCGTGCTGCTGGCGGCCCGCCTGCTTGCGCCGTGCCTGCCCGATCCTGCGGCGCTCTTCCGGAGTTGCCCAGTGCATTTCGCGGCCTTTCTGCGCCGGCAATTTTCGCCGCCGCAAAGTGCATTCGCGTCAATCTAGACGCGAACATACACTGTCCGGCCACGGCCGCGCAAAAGCGAATGCTTCCGCCGTTACCGGAAGTGCTTGAGGATATCATCGAGTACCTGCTCCGCCTTGTCTTTGGCCGATAGCAACTGAAGCATGTGATGGGATCGTTCATTCGCGAGATAGGGAGCCGCAGAAAACCATCCGCCATCGACTACGATATCGGTCCCGGTGATGTAGGAGGACTCGTCGCTTGCCAGAAAAAGAGCCGTGTTGGCGATGTCCTCCGCCTTTCCACTGCGGCGCAGCAGAACGGTGTTTTTAAGCATGCTGGATTGCATCTTCTTCACGATCGGGTTTGATTCCATCGATGCGGTCATGTCGGTTTCAATCCACCCCGGTTGGATGACGTTGGAGCGAATGCCCCAATCGGCGTAGATGTAGGCTGCGGACCGCGACAACCCCTCAAGAGCCCATTTGGAGGCAGAGTAGCCGGTGCTGAAGTTGCCGGTGATGCCGGCAACCGATCCGATGTTGACGATTGAACCGCCTCCAGACTCCTTGATGAGCGGAGCGCAGGTCTGTATGCCGCGCACGGTGCCCGTCACGTTTACCTCGAAGATCTTGTTCAACTGCTCGATATCGACATCAGGAAACCTGACAAGATCGTTACTGCCGACGATGTTCATCAATATGTGTAGCGCGCCGGCTTTCTCCTTCACTTCGGCGACGGCGGCATTCCAGTGATCTTGCTTTGTTGTGTCCAGTTCAACAAAATGGGCCTTGCCCCCTGAACCGTTGATCTCCCGGACTAACTCGGCGCCTCGCTCATGGCTGCGGCCAGCAACAAAGACAGTCGCGCCCTCTCGGGCGAACAGCCGGGCGGACGCGCGGCCCATGCCACCGTAACCTCCAGTGATGAGCGCAACCTTGTTCTCAAGTCTCATGGTGTAGCCTCCTGCGGGTTATTCAGCTTTTTTAGTGCTGCGCCGAGTCCGTCAATCACAACGCCCGTTCAGCTTGGTGGATTTGATGCACTTCGAACAAGCTCGCAAAGGTTGGGTCTCGCCGCGTGATTTACACTTCTCACGGGTACCCCGCTCCAGCCTTCATCTCCGAAGCGCAAAGCCTCGGCCCCAGATTCCCCGGGAGGAAAATCCTCTTGAAGCGCATTGCCGCTGTGTTCGTTTTCCGCTTTTCTTCTCCTTGCTCCCGCAATCACGCCCGCGCAGGAAGGCGCGATCCCCCTCACGGTTGAAAAAATCTTTGCTCACGGCCCCCTGATCGGCAAGCCGCCTGAAGACATCACCTGGTCGCCCGATGGACAGCACCTCACCTACATTGATGGCGGTGAGCTCGTCGATCTCGATCCCGGCGCCGGCAAGCCGCACGTGCTCGTCAGCCGCGCCAAGTTCGCGCCTCTCACTGAGAAGAATGGAACGGAGCAGGACCGCGATCATCGCAGCCGCTACGACATGTCGAGCTATCAGTGGGCGCCCGACTCAAAGCACCTGCTCTTCGATTCGAGCGGACGCCTCTGGATGTACGACCTCGGGAATGGCACTGGCGTCGAGTTGGGCAGCAGCGGCGAGGCCGCCGGCGACGATCCCAAATTCTCGCCCAATGGCCGCGAAATCTCCTTCATCAAGAATCACAGCCTCGCCGTCATCAAGCTGCGCGATGCCGGGACGCCGACCAACGTCATTGCGCCTGCGATTAACGAAACCGTCCTTAATGGCGAGGTTGACTGGGTCTATGAAGAAGAGCTGGGCGTGCGCAGCAACTACTTCTGGTCGCCCGACTCGAAGAACATCGCCTTCCTGCAGATGAATGAGTCCGAGGTGCCGCTCTATCCCCTCACTGACTGGATACCTACCCACGCCGGAGTCTCGCTGCAGCGCTATCCGCAGCCCGGCGACCCCAATCCCAACGTGCGCGTCGGCGTCATCGGCGCCTCCGGCGGCCGCGTCACCTGGATCAGGCTTCCCATCCGTCCCGGCCAGGACTACATTCCCCGCTTCGGCTGGGTTGACCGCAAAACTCTCTGGATCGAAACCCTCAGCCGCGATCACAAGCACCGCGATCTCCACTTCGCCGATATCGGCAGCGGCGATTCGAAGCAGGTGCTCAGCCTCACCGATGAGAAGTTCTTCGACGAGGCCTACGATCTCTTCGTCGAAAACGGCAAGGTGGTGCTCACCAACTGGAGCGACGGCCACAGCCACATCTACCTCTACAGCTACGACCAGCAGAATCCCATGGGCGCAGGCCTCAAGCTTGAGCGCCAGCTCACCAAAGGCGACTTCGACGTCAGCACCGTCTACCGCGTCGATGACGCCCGCAAGGTTGTTTACTATGCCTCGAACGAGGGCAACACTCTTGAGCAGCAGATCTGGCAGGTCAGCTTCGATGGCGAGCGCAAGCAGCTCAGCACCGGGGCAGGGAACCACCAGGCCGAGTTCTCACCTACCGGCGCCAGCTACAGTGACAAGTTTTCGGCGCGCATGAGCCCGCCCACCCTGCAGCTCTGCACCGTTCCCGGCGCCTGTGACGCTTATTGGTCCACGCGCGCCATTGATCCCTACGCCCTGCGCCCGCCGGAGCAACTTGAGATCAAGGCCCACGACGGCACCGTGCTTTATGGAACGCTGCTGCTGCCCGCCGGCGCCGATAAGCCCGCCTCTGTCCCGCTCATCCTCAACCCTTACGGAGGACCAGGCCCGCAGCAGGTCGCCAACAAATGGTCCGACGCTCTGCTCTTTGACGAGCTGCTCGCCGAGCATGGCTTCGCCGTGCTGCACGTCGATAACCGCGGCACGGGCCTGCGCGGCCGCGACTTCGCGCAGGCGGCCTACCACAACTTCGGCCCCGTGCAGCTTGAAGACCAGCTCACCGCGCTCGATGCCGTCCTCGCCAAGTATCCGCAGCTCGACAGCAAGCGCCTCGGCTGGTGGGGCTGGAGCTGGGGCGGAACCTTCACCCTCTACGCCCTCACCCACTCTGACCGTTTCCGTGCCGGCGTCGCCGTTGCTCCCGTCACCGACTGGCGCAACTACGACTCCATTTACACCGAGCGCTACATGACGCTGCCCTCGGAGTTCTCCTCCGGCTACAAGGACTTCTCCGTCGTCAACTCCGCCGCCAATCTCCACGGCCGCTCTGCTCATCGTCCACGGCACCGGCGACGACAACGTTCACTTCGAGAACACCGTGCAGTTTGTGCAGAAGCTCATCGACGCCGACAAGCCCTACGACCTGCAGATCTACCCGCGCAAAACCCATTCCATCTCCGGGCCCGAGGCGCGCACGCATCTCTACAAGCGCATCCTCGCGCACTTCGAGCAGTACCTGATGCCGCCCGTTGAATGAGCGAGCCGGTCGAGGAGGTTGCGATCGCTTGTCTGATCCTTTGTTAGCCGATCAGTTGTTAGCCTCGGAGCGGGCGCTGCTCGATCCCGCTATCCGCCGCGACCGCACCCGCGTATCGGCTCTGCTCGCCGAAGACTTCATCGAGTTCGGCGCCTCGGGCCGCATCTGGACCCGCTGCGAAATCCTGGACCTGCTCGAAGCCGAGCCATATGCGCCGCCCGTCCTCGAAGACTTTGCCTGCCGCCTCATCGCCCCCGGCGTCGCCCTCGTGACCTATAAGGCTGTTCGCACAGAAGCACAAACCGGCCAGGGACCGGTCACGCTGCGCAGCTCCATCTGGATTGAGGAAAGCGCAGGCTGGCGGCTCCGCTTTCACCAGGGCACAAGGATGCCGTAGCGCTTTTTCGACGCAGTTTTATCATGGCGGCTCTATCGAAACCGGATGAATTCGGGGGGCACGTCAGACTTCATGACGCTTGAAAAGGTCGTCCTTTTCGCGGCGCGGGCACTTCGTGCATTCCAGGCAGCAGACCAGCAGAACGCCCACGGCCAGGGTGACGAGCACCGCCAGCAGAGTCGCATTTGCCGCAAACCAATGAATCAAAACATGCATAAGTGCCGGGAGCCCACCCTCCACCGTACCCCATTGCGCCTCAAGTGCCGACTCGCCGCTACCACAAAACCCTCCGGCATCCCGGCAAAGGGATAACGACTCTTACTTCGATGCACCATAATATGCAATGGCTATTGTGGATAGAGAATAAAAGGCGAAAATAACGGTAGATGGCCCCGTTTCCCACAAAGCCGGCCCCTCTGATCCCCAGCCCTGTGCAGGAGGCATCTTTGAGCCCGGCCCCAGGCGCGGCTTTAGGCCTCTCTCCGGGCGTCTTCGCGCTCTCAGATCCGGACCCGTTCGCCGACCTGGAGATCTCTTCGGACCCCGACCCTTTTCCCGATCCGCCGCCGGATCAGATCCCGGTCCCCTTCGAGCCTGACACCGCCTTCGCTCCGCCTGCCCAGCCCGATGCCGGCCCCTGCCTCAACTGGCTCTTCGTCGATCTCAACTCCTACTTCGCCTCGGTCGAGCAGGAGGTCCGCCCCGATCTGCGCGGCCGGCCCGTCGCCGTTGTGCCCATGCTTGCCGACACCACCTGCTGCATCGCCGCCAGCTACGAGGCCAAGGCCTTCGGCGTCCGCACCGGCACCCTCGTTGGCGACGCCAAACGCATGTGCCCCGAGATCGTCCTCGTCGAGGCCCGCCACGAGATCTACGTCGACTACCACCACCGCATCGTCGAAGCCGTCGAAAGCTGCCTCCCCGTCGCTGCCGTCCTCTCCATCGACGAGATGGCCTGCCGCCTCATGGGCCGCGAGCGGCCCTTGCGGGCGGCGCTGGACCTCGGCCTTCGAGTCAAGGCGACCATCCGCGACAAGGTCGGTCCCATGCTGCGCAGCTCCGTCGGCCTCGCCACCAATCGCTACCTCGCCAAGATCGCCAGCGATATGGAAAAGCCCGACGGCCTCGTCGCTCTGCCCCTCGATCATTCTGCCCGGAGCGCTCGCCGCAGCTCACCCTGCGCGACCTGCCCGGCGTCGGCGCCCGCACTGAGAAGCGCCTCAACGCCAAAGGCATTCACACCATGGACCAGCTTCTCGCTCTCGACTGCGAACAGGCCGGCGAACTGTGGGGTTCCGTCTGGGGCGAGCGCCTCTGGCACTGGCTGCGCGGCGAAGACTTCGAGATGTCCGAGACCGACCACCTCAAGTCCATCAGCCACTCGCACGTTCTCGCCCCCGAGATGCGCACGCCCGAGAAAGCCTGGGCCGTCGCGCACAAGCTTCTGCACAAGGCCGCCATGCGCCTGCGCTCCAACAAGCTCTGGGCCGCGGGCATCGGCCTCGCCATCGGCTTCAGCGTGCCGCGCGCCAAACCCGCCGGCGGCGAAAGCGCAGCGCCTATCCCCGTGAGCCGCTTCGGCGTGCCCACCCGCGGCTGGCACGGCGAGTTGCGCCTCATGGAGTGCCAGGACAACCAGACCCTCATCGCCGCCCTGAGCCGCCTCTGGGCCGGCCGCCCCGCGCAGCCGGAGTTCAACCAGCCCTACTACATCGGCGTGCAGCTCACCGGCCTCGTCCCCGACCGGCTGCACTCGCTCAACCTCTTCGACGCGCTCGAAAACACCCAGAGCCGCACCCGCCTGCTCGCCGCCATGGACGAGCTCAATCACAAGTACGGCACCGGCGCCCTCGCCCCCGCCGCCATGCTCGCCGCCTATAAGGCCGCGCCCACACGCATCGCCTTCCACAGCATCCCCGATCTCTTCTAAGGTCCTCGCCTCTTCCCGGCTCCCATCCCTTCTGAACTTTTTCCTGCCCCGCGCGTACCTTTTGCATCCCATTCCGCGCTCCCCTGCGGATAAGAAGGTATAGCAGGTTCAGGAATCGCATGAAGAGCAAACCCGCAGAGTCGAGTCGGCGCGACCATCAGGGAGCGACGACCTTTCACAAAGTTGGCAATGCCTCTTTATTCCTGAAGCTGCTCTAGAAGCGATCTATGGCCCGCGACTGGCAGCCGGACTTCGAGAAACTCGTGGACGAGCATCAGTCGATGGTGTTCTCGCTCGCCTGGCGCATGACCGGCGATCGCGGACTCGCCGAAGAAATAGCGCAGGATGTTTTTCTGGAGCTGGACATGCACATGACCAAGATCGAGTCTCCACAACACGCGCTCTTCTGGCTCCGCCGCGTCACCATGAGCCGCTCAGCCGACGCGCTGCGCCGCCGCCGCGTCCGCGGAGTCGATCTCTGGGTCGAAATCGAAGAAGATCACGGCGCCCAGCCTGAAGAGCGCTCCTCGGCTCTCGGTGCGCGCCTCGAGCAACTGCTCGCCACTTTGCCTGAGCCGCAGCGCGCCGCTCTCGTTCTCCGCTACCAGGAAGATCTCACCCCCGACGAAATCGCAACCACGCTCGAAGCGCCCCTCGCCACCGTCAAAAGCAATCTGCAGCGCGGCCTCAAGCTGCTGCGCGCAAAAGCAGAAACCAGCCTAGGGGATTTTATGCGAACTGAAAAGGCCGCAACCAATGCCTCGGGAAGCCTGCTGGGAAAGGCTCAAAACCATGGATGACTTCGAGAAGCAGTTGCAGCAGGCCTTCGTGCGCCGCCCCGCGCCGCCGGGCCTCAAGCGCCGCCTCATGGACGCCCGCCAGCGACGCCGCACTCTGCGTCTGCACCAGCGCGCCGTGCTCTGGCAGCGCCTCGCCGCCTGTTTTCTCATCGCGATCCTGCTCGGCGGCGGCTTCGCGTGGCATCAGGCAGACGAGCGCCGCAAAGGCGAAGAGGCACGCCGCGAGGTCTTCACTGCACTGCGTATCACCAATCGCACTTTGAATCAGATGAGTGCCCGTCTCGCTGCCCGCAACCGCGCCGACGAGAGCAAAGACGATTTACAAGGAGAGAAAGAATGAAGAACCCTGTCGCGGCATTCCTGCTGGCCTGCGCCCTCGCCGTCCCCTCGGCGGCCCTTGCGCAGAGCGCATCCTCCCAGCCGTCGCCGCTGCCTCTGCCTCCGGCGCTTGAGAAGGAGCTTGCCGCCCGCGCCTCCGACGTCACCGAGGTCACGCTCGGTAAAAACATGCTCGCCTTCGCGTCAAAGTACCTGAACGGCAAAGACGCCGACGACGCTGCGGCGCGCCAGCTCATCCAGAACCTCGACGGCATCTACGTCCGCAACTACGAGTTTGACAAAGACAATCAGTACTCGATGGAGCAGATCGAGCAGCTGCGCAAGGCCTTTGAAACGCCCGAGTGGTCTCCCATCGTCCGCGAGCGCGAGCGCAAATCCGGTGAATCGACCGACGTGCTCATTAAGCTCGTCAATGGCGAGTCCCGCGGCATGTTCATCCTCTCCGCCGAGCCGCGCGAGCTCTCCATCGTGCTCATCCTCGGCCCCATCCAGATGCAGGACCTCGGCAAGCTGCAGGGCCTCAGCGGCCTCGGCAACATCGCCGACCTTGGCGACGAAGGCAAAGGGCCAAAAGGTCCCAAAGGCCCAAAGGGCCCGAAATAGAAACGAGGACGGTGACCCATGAAGAGACTTGTCTTTTTCGCAGTCTGCAGCGCAGCGCTCCTCGTGCCCGTAGCCGTGCTTGCGTCAGGTGGCTCGGGGTCCCCGGCGGCAGGTCTTGGCCGCTGGGGCGAAGGCGACGGCGGCTTCGACAGCGTCGTCGGCTCGCTTGAGAGCCGCTACCACGCCCACGCCACGCGCATCCCCTTTATCGGACTCGTCAGTCTGGTTTCGCGCGGCGCCACCCACAACGGCGTCGGCAACCTGCACATCGCCGAGTTCGAGAACTTTTCCGCTCCTGTCGACGGCGACGAGCTCAACACTCTCGTTACCGAGAAGCTCGGCAGCGGCTGGGAACGCATGATCCGCGAAACATCCCGCAAAAGCAACGAGCAGACGCTCATCTTCACGCGCCCTGAAGGCAAGCGCATGGGCATGTTCATCGTCGATCTCGACGGCGACGACATGAACATCGTCCAGATCTCCGTCGACCCCGATCACCTCAGCGAGAGCCTCGGTCAGTACGATCACCACCACCACGACAGCGGCAGCGACGACGCCAACTCCTCAGACTAGATGAGTGCGGCGCATCAATCCCCACCAAAACAGGGTGCCCCATCCACGGAGTCTGCGTGAGCAGACGACATGGGTGGGAAAGCACAGACCCCACCCCACCCGCTGTCATTCTGAACGAACGGAGGCCCAGGCGTTTTCTTCACCCTCACCACTCAAATCGTTAATCCCCCTCCTTCCGGCTTGCCTGCGCCTGAGCCAAAGAATTCTCTTGCCATCTACTCATCGATCGGGATAAACAGTGACCAAAGCAAATAGCTGATTCAGGGATTGACTCGGCCTCACCCTCGGCACGCAGGGGTGTATGCCTGGCAAATCGCTGATTCATTGTCTTTTTTCCCGCCTTTTCTCCGGATCACGCTGCCGTCCCCCAGGCGGAATGCGAGGGCGTGGTATGTCGAGTGGGCGAATGACGCGGTGGTCTGTTCTCGATCACAGACGCATTCTGGCGGCAGCAGCGGCTCTATGTTTTGTGGTCAGTCTCAGCCTCAGGCCGGCGGCAGCCCAGGAACACCGACGAAGACTCCGCGCATTGCGCAGGTGCCGATTCTGACGCCAAAATCGACGGATGCACGGCGCTTATCGTCTCCCGGCATGACCCATCAATTCTGGCCTGGGCTTTCTACAATCGCGGCACCGCCTTTGAGCGCCGTGGGAAATATGACCAGGCACTCCACGACCTCAACGAGGTCATTGGGCTCAATCGAGACTTCGCCGAGGCATTCTACAGCCGCGGCATTGTCTACGACGACATGGGCGAATACGATCGCGCCATTCAGGACTATGGCCGCGCCATCTGGCTCAAACCTGATTACGCGGCGGCCTTCAACAATCGCGGCGTAGCCTTGAAACAAAAGGGAGAATACGACCGCGCCATTCAGGACTTCAACAAGGCCATAAAGCTCAAACCCGACGACGCCATCGCCTTCAACAATCGCGGCAACGCCTTCAACCAGAAGGGAGACTATGGCCGCGCAATGCAGGATTACGACCACGCCATAAGACTCAAGCCCGATTATGCTGCCGCTTTCAATAATCGCGGCATCGTCTACAACCAGATGGGCGACTACGACCGTGCCCTTCAGGACTACGACCAGGCCATACGATTCAAGCCCGACTACGCTGCAGCCCTCACCAATCGTGGCCATCTCTACTTGATGAAGAGCGCCAGCGCTGCCATCGCCGACTACAATGCCGCGCTCGCAATCAACCCCTCCATGGCTGCCTCTCTCTACGGCCGCGGCATCGCCGAACGCATGAATGGTGACCTCACTGCATCGGATGCAGACATCGCCGCAGCAACCAGGATCGATCCAACAGTCGCTGGCCAGGTTGTGAAGTGGGCCGCGCCGTCTCCCGGCAAGTGAAGAGTTCAGTTAGAGGACGGGATCAGCAAGCTCGTAGTGCAGACCGCTCCTGTCGTAGGTGGCCGTCAGCCGGCCTGGCCGATCGCAGCTCGCGTCCGCACCGCAGTCCGCGCCAGACCAGTTCCTTCTTAGTGGAAAAGGTACTTGCTTTTCGTCGCGGGCACATGCCCGGCTACGAGATCGCGCGGCGCACGGGCCTCAGTCCTGCTTCGGTCAGCCGCATCCTGCGCCGGGCCCGGCTGAGCCGGTGGCGCGACCTGAACCCGCCGCCGCCGATCCAGCGCTATGAGCATCCCCGGCCGGGCGACATGCTGCACCTGGATATCAAGGGCATGACCCGCTTTTCGGAGGTAAGTCTGCGTGGCGACGGCCGGCTGCGCGGCAAGCAGAAACATCCCGGCTTCCTGGCCTTGCACGTGGCTGTGGACGATCACTCGCGGATGGCCTTCACCCAGATGCTGCCCGATCAGAAGACCGAAACCACCATCAGCTTCCTGAACTCCGCGGTCGAGTTCTTCGCTCGCCACGGCATCGGCGTGCGCGCCCTGTTGACCGACAACGGATCAAGCTATCGCTCCAGGCAGTTCCGCCAGGCATGCCAGCTGATGCAGATCAAACACAGCCGCACCAGACCCTACACGCCACGAACCAATGGAAAGGCAGAGCGCTTTATCCAGACCGCCCTGCGCGAGTGGGCCTACGCAAAACACTGGACAGACTCCGAGCAAAGGGACGCTCACCTGCTCCCATGGACCGATTACTACAACCACCAAAGACCCCATGGTAGCCTCGATTACAAGCCGCCCATCAGCAGATCCGATCCAGGTACAACCTCTTGATCTTCTACAGCCACCCACGATCGTGCTACTGCAGGCTTCGCTAGAGACCCGGGCCACCCGCCTCACAGATGCCCTTTGCAACCAAAAAAGGTTCTAATCGCCTTTCGAGCCACGAGACGAGATGGCCGTGTGGAGATCAGTCGCGAGTTCGAGGCTTCAGCTTTGAGGGAGCATCAAGCAGCC
>CAVRAK010000004.1:0-141271 GCA_963718885.1 uncultured Acidobacteriota bacterium | reverse complement strand
CTGAAGCAGCATCATCCCCAGCGGCCTGAAGCGCAGTCCCGGCTCAATTTTCTTCAGAACGGCAGCACGGCCCAGCCCCGAGATCACCACCCACGCAATCGCTGCAGCCGGCACAAGCCACGTCATCACAGCGATCGCGTGCGGCGCATACTGCTCCCACACGCCCGCCAGCTGCACCGCCGCCACCCATGGGTTTTGCGAATCGAGGTTCCAAAGCCTGTCGACGACGGCGGCACAACCGCCAGGATCCTCTGCGCCTCGCGCCAGCACACCCACAACAGCGGGATGCCGAACAACCACCGCCAACCGATTTCGGTTACAACGATCGCGGGCCGCCGAAAGACCCAGCCCATCTGGTCGACCAACTTCTGCGTTCCGCGTATTGGCGCTGCCGTGTGCTCCGTGTTCACTTCACCACCAGATTCACCGCTTGCCCGGCACCACGATCACCTTGGCCACCGTCTTGCCTGCGATGCGCGCCCGCACCTTCTCATCTGCCAGCGCCGCCGCTTCAATCGTCTTGGCATCGGCATCCGCCGCCACGCGCACCACGTTCACCAGCTTGCCGTTGATCTGCACCGGAATCTCGATCTCGTCTTCCTTCGCCAGCCCGGATCGCTCTTCGGCCACGGCGCGCGCAGCACAGCGCCCTCGCCACCAAGTTCTTCCCACAACTCCGCCGCAAGAAACGGCGCGAAGGGCGCCAGCAGCAGCACCAGCGTCGCAGCAGTTCACGCACCACCGGCGCGGGAACTTCGCCCGCAGCCAGTTGCGCATCGGCCGCCTGCAATTCGTTCACCAACTCCATAATTGCCGCCACGCACGTGTTGAAGTGCCAGCGGCCTTCAAAATCCTGCGTGATCTTGGCAATCGTCTGGTGCAGTTTGCGCAGCAGCTTCAGCGCCGATGCTCCCGTCCGGCGCCACTGCGCTGCGCCACTGCGCCAGCGCGCGCCACCGGCGCATGTTTCGTCACCAGCCGCCACACGCGCCCCAGGAAGCGGCTCACGCCCGCAACGCCATCTTCCTGCCAGTCCAGATCGCGATCCGGCGGCGCGGCAAACAGCGCATACATGCGCGTCGCGTCCGCGCCGTAGCGCGCCACCATGTCGTCGGGCGAAACCACGTTGCCCTTCGACTTCGACATCTTCGCGCCGTCCTTGATCACCATGCCCTGCGTGAACAGGCGCGCGCCGGCTCGTCGTTCTTGACCAGGCCCAGGTCGCGCATCACCTTCGTCCAGAAGCGCGAATAGATCAGGTGCAGAATCGCGTGCTCCACGCCGCCGATGTACTGGTCGATCGGAAACCAGTACTGCGCCTTCGCCGGATCGAACGGCGCCTTCGACGTTCTTCGCGTCCGTGTAGCGATAGAAGTACCAGCTCGAATCGACGAACGTGTCCATCGTGTCGGTCTCGCGCCGCGCCGGACCGCCGCACTTCGGGCAGGTCACGTTCACAAATTCCGGCACGCGCGCCAGCGGCGAGCCGCCCTGCTGCGTAATCTCAATCTTGCTCCGGCAACACCACCGGCAGCTGATCCTCCGGCACCGGCACCAGGCCATCGCGCTCGCAGTGGATCATCGGAATCGGCGTGCCCCAATAGCGCTGCCGGCTCATGCCCCAGTCCTTCAAGCGAAACGTCACCGTCGCCTTCGCCGAAGCCCTCGCCTGCGCGCAACCTCCTGCAGCTTCTTCTGCGCCTGCAGCGCAGCTCAGCCCGTTGTACGCGCCGGAATTCACCAGCATGCCGTCTTCCGACGATAAACGGCAGCGCCGGCTCCTCGGCGCTCGGATCCGCCGGCGCAATCACGCGCCGAATCGGCAATCGCATATTTCTTCGCAAACTCGAAGTCGCGCTCGTCGTGCGCCGGCACGCTCATGATCGCGCCCGTGCCGTAATCCATCAGCACGTAGTTCGCCACCCAGATCGGCACCCGCTCGCCGTTGTAAGGATTGATCGCAAATGCCCGGTCGGAACGCCGTGCTTCTCAATCGCGCCCACGTCGCCCGTCTCGCGCGCCTTCTTCTGCTCCTCGAGCAGCTTGTCGACCTGCTCCTTCAGCCCCGCATCTCCGCCGCAAGCGCCGCCACCAGCGGATGCTCCGGCGCAAGCTGCACGCTGGTCGCGCCAAAGATCGTGTCCACGCGCGTGGTGAACACGCGAATCTGTCTCGCGTCGCGGTTCTTCGACCGTCGAAATCGACCTCGGTGCCCTCGCTGCGGCCGATCCAGTTGCGCTGCATCGTGCGCACCTTTTCCGGCCAGCCGTCCAGCTTGTCCAGCCCGTCCAGCAGCTCCTGCGCATAGGCGGTGATGCGGAAGAACCACTGCTCCAGGTCGCGCTGCTCCACCAGCGTGTCTTCGTGCCGCCAGCAGCAGCCGTCGATCACCTGCTCGTTGGCCAGCACCGTCGCGCACTCCGGGCACCAGTTCACCTTGCTCTTCTTGCGGTAGACCAGCCCCTTCTCGTACATGCGCAGAAAGAACCACTGGTTCCAGCGGTAGTACTCGGGCAGGCAGGTCGTCATTTCGGTCGCCCAGTCGTAGCCCAGGCCCAGCCGCTGCATCTGCCGCTTCATCGCGGCGATGTTGGCCAGCGTCCACTCGCGCGGAGGCGTGTTGTTCTTGAGCGCGGCGTTCTCCGCCGGCAGCCCGAAAGCGTCCCAGCCCATCGGGTGCAGCACGTTGTAGCCGCGCATCCACATGTGCCGCGCCAGCGCGTCGCCAATCGCGTAGTTGCGCACGTGCCCCATGTGCAGCTGCCCGCTCGGATACGGCAGCATCTCCAGCACGTAATACTTCGGTTTGCCGCTGTCCGGAGGCTCGGCCGCATACAGCTTGGGATCCGCGGCCCAGCGCTCCTGCCATTTCGGCTCAATCGCCGCCGGATCGTATCGCAGTTCTTTTTCGTCCGCCATCACTCTTTCAGTGTAAATGGGCAGGCGACGATCAGCCTGCGCCTCTCCGCCAGGCTTGCTCAGCTGCGGTGAAGGAGCAGCAACAAACCGCTGAGCCGTCGGGCACAGCGACTCCCGGCTATTTCTTGGGCCGCGACTCCGGCGGCACCAGTCCCGCTACACGGTAATACACCACGAGTTGTCCGTAATGCTCCCCGGAATGCTCCATAAAGCCCCAGGCTCCTTCGGAAAAGCGCGCCTGTCCGGTTCGAGAACGGGTCAACCCACAGGTCATTGAGACCGCCGTCGCCTTTGCTCTTGATCAGCACCGCCCCATCCGCGAAGGATTGCTTCACAAACTCCACGACGGCTGCTTTGGTTTTGTATTCAGATCGTTTTGGGTCTCCGGAAGGCGGCTTGACACCCTTCACCGGGTTGATGAAGAAGTAATTCGCGCCGGCGGCGTGCAGCAGTTGTTCGGCAAACGACCGCTGAGCCGGGGTCGGCTTGAAGTCGTACTTGTCCTCGGGAAAGTCCTCGGCCATTGCAATCAGCTTTCGGCCAATTTCGTTCCAGTTATCAAGCAGAACCCGCGATGGGCCTCCTGGGGGTTTCGGGGCGTAATCCATCCTGGGCTCTGTCTGGCGCGTATCAAGTGGCAGCAACAGCATGATCATCAGGATGAGGAAAAGATACTTACTACTGTTCTTCATGCGAAAGCTCCTCTGCACAAGACAATAGAGCATTTCCTGATCCTTTAAGTACAGGACTTTCCGCTTGTGGCCATGCAAACCTACGCAGCCCGAACCAGGCTCTTCAGCACCCGCACGTTCCGCTCCTCGTCGCCCGGCTCGTCCACCGGCGTCTCCGCAATAAACGCGCAATGGGCAAACCGCGGATCGTTCAGCAGCCGCCGGAACGGCTCAATCCCCGATATTCCCCTGGCCGATATGCTCGTGCCGGTCCAGCTTCGATCCTCGCGCCGCCTTGGCATCGTTGCAGTGCCACACCCGCACCGCATCGAAGCCCACCGTCGCGCCGGCCTGCTTCATCGTCTCCTCATAGCCCTCGGGCGTCACGATGTCGTAGCCGGAAACATGCGTGTGGCACGTGTCCAGGCACACGCCCACCGGCGCATGCGCCCCAGCCGCGCCACCAGTTCCGCCACCTGCTCGAAGTTGCCGCCCAGCGAACACTCCGCGCCGGCCGTGTTCTCAATCAGGATGTGAAAATCCGTTCCCTGCCATGGCAGCCCGTCGATCGCGCGCTTGCAATCGACTCCGCCGCCAGCTTCAGCCCTTCGTCGCGCGTCATCCCCTTCCACGACCCCGGATGCAGCACCAGGTACTCCGCGCCCAGCGCCAGCGCGCGCTCAATCTCGCCGCGAAACGCCGCCACGCTCTTCTCGCGCACCTCTCCGTCTGGCTGCACACGTTCACCAGGTAGCTGGTGTGAATCACCAGCGGCCCCACGTCATACTTCGCGCGCAGCTCGCCGCATCCGCTCGGCCTGCTTCGGGATCCACCTTCGGCGCGCGCCACATCCGCGGGCTCGACGAAAAAATCTGCAGCGTGTTCGCGCCAATCTCGTGCGCCTTTTCCATGGCGTTCGACGCGCCGCCCGCCGTGCCCAGGTGAATCCCGATCCGCTTCGTCATTCCGAACAGTCTAATCGGTCGGGCAGAGAGCAAGTCGAAGCCTGCTCCCGCCTCGTGCCACCTACAGCAGCTTCATCGCTTCCGGATCCCAGCTCCACCACCGCGCCGCGCTCGATGCTCAGATTGCTCAGCAGCGCCGCGCCCGCCGCGCGATAGCCGAAGACCGCATCCTCCACCACCGGCTTGCGCGACCGCACCGAAGCGAAGAAATTCTTGAAGTGGTCGTAGCTGTCGCTGTAGCCCTCCGGCGCCACATACCTCTCGTACCCAGCCGGCGGCGCGCCCTCAGGATGCGTCGGCGGATACTTCTTCTGGTAGCTCGGCCTCGATCTGCTCCTGCATCGCCTCGGGAAACGTATCGATCGTGCAGCCCGGCTCCTTCTCGCGCGGCACGCGGTTCACGCGTCACGCCGTTCCCGCCGATCTCCATCGTCCCTTCTGAGCCGGTGAAGATCAGGCCCTCGCTCTCCTCGCCGCCGTCCACAAAGTTCACGCGCAGGCTCAGGTTGAATCCCTCGGGATAGTCGAACAGTCCCAGCATCACGTCGGGCGCATCGCGGCCGTCCTTCCAGAAGCGCAGGCCGCCCGTCGCCATGCCGCGCGTCGGCCCGTGCGAGCCGGTGATGAAATGCGTTCCGCTGAAGAGATGCACAAACAGATCGCCCGCCACGCCGCTGCCGTAGGCCTTCCACTTGCGCCACTGGAAAAACTGCTCCGCGTTGAACGGAATCTTCGGCGCGGTGCCCAGAAAGCGCGGCCAGTCGCAGGTCTCCGGTCGAGGCATCCGGCGGAACCGTGTAGTTCCACGCGCCCATCGACGAGTTGCGGTCCCAGTGCGCCGTCACCATGTTCAGCTGGCCGATTGCGCCCGACGCCAGCAGTTCCTTGGCCTTGGCGTAGATCATCGAGCTCACGCGCTGGCTGCCGATCTGCAGGATGCGCTTCGTCGCGCGCGCCGTCTCGATCATCTCCGGCCCGTCGGAGTAGAGATGGATCATCGGCTTCTCGCAGTAGACGTCCTTGCCGGCCTTCATCGCGTCGACCGACGGCCTGCTTGTGCCAGTGATCGGGCGTGCCGATGATCACGGCGTCGATATCCTTGCGCGCGAGAATCTCGTTGTAGTCGCGCGTGGTGAAGATGTCGTTGCCCCAGAGCTTCTTTGCTGTGCTCCAGCCGCCCGTTGTAGCAGTCGGCCACCGCCACCAGCTTCACGCCGGGCACCTGCACGGCGGTCTTGCGTGTCGCCCTGCCCCTGTCCGCCCGCGCCGATCAGCGCGATCTGGATATGATCGTTCGCGCCACCGATCGCGCGCCTCCTGCGGCTCCTCGAGCGATCGCCAGCGCATAGCAGCCGCGGCGCAATCAGCGAACTCGTCAACGTACCGGCCGATGCCGCCCCGGCCACCTTAAGAAAACCTCTACGATTCAAACACGTGCACATGTCCCTCCGCACAGCGAATTTCTTGACGCATACCACCATACACGCGAGAATCCGAATATCCCAGTCTGTTATACGAGACCGCGTCAATCGCACTGATCCCAGGCGTCAATCGTGGATCCCCAAGCGCTTCTCGATCTGAGCGTCAGAGACCTGCGAATGGAATGCTGGCGTCTTGCTCTCTCTGGCAGCAGCACTGGCCTAGTAACCGAAACGATCTGCATGCGACGACGCGACAGACACCGCAATTGAGCCCGAATCACCGAGTAATGGTTCGCATCGGATAGTCACCGAGTTCTCGACTCGTATCTTGCGACATGTGCTAGATAAGACCTCAGACTCCATGCTCGGCAATGAGAGAGCTCGAGTTGACCCTTCTGCTCAAATCATTCAAGTCTCGCAGGGTGCTCATAGTCTGTACATTACGTCATTCACGAGCATTGAAATTGCAGTTAACAACGCAGAGTCGGCGATCGCTTCATCGCCACACCACTCTCAGCACGAGAAATTTTGCACGCTTCGCCTTGGAATCCGCGACCGATAAGAGCGAATAATTTCCGCGATATGGCGGTACCATCGCTCGAAGCATCATCCATGTTCAGATCGAAAAGCACGGAACGCTGCCCTAGTTCGGCGCACTATGACGAATTTTCATCCCGAGCTAGTCTCTACTTCGGCGATGGTCGATCAGCTCTTCCGATCTGATGTATCGACAAACGTCGTCTCGCGTCCGACTTTCTTGAGCTGACGATCGCCCATCTAATTCGACATGGCGATCACCAATCGCTAATCGTCGTCATCCTTGCGCGACTTCGCATGCCGCTGCGTCAGCATCGCCGGCACCGGCGCCTTGCCCATCGCATCCTTCCACAGGATCACGTTGAGCTTCTGCGCATCCGCGCGATCCGCATGGCGAAAATCCATCTTCATGCTCTCGCTGCGCGCCCGGTGCATCTCTTTGCATTCGCCGTATAGATCAGCCCGTTGTCGCGGTTCGACGTAATCGGCCGTCTAGGCGGCTGATCGCCCGGCCCCGTAAACAGCGCTCGCGATCAGCGAGCTGAACGCATCGTTGTTGTTCATCGGCGGCAAACCCAGCAGCGTCTCCATCGTGCGCACCACGCTCACCGTCGAGTAGAACTGGCTGTCGACGAACGGCGCGCCGTCTGCGCCGTGCGGCGCATACTTGCTGATCACCAGCGCGGCTGCGATGCGCATCCACATGGTCCGCCGCCATCCTGCGCGTCGTCTTCAAGGATGAAGAACGCCGTGTCGTCCCAGAACGGCGAGTGCGAGATCGCCTCGACCGCGCGCCCCACCGCCAGATCGTTGTCCGCAACTGAGCCTTCGGCGTCGGCCCGCCAGGCCGCGTGCCAGCTGTGTGATCGTTCGGCAGCCGCAGCATCACAAAATTCGGCATCGTGTCGTTGCCCCGCTGCTTGTCCGCAATCCATCCCTTCAGATGGCGCAGAAAAATATCCACGCGAACCTGGTCGGGAACCAGCAGATTGAAGTCCGGCGCCTCCGGCGCAAATGCCCGACAAGCTCCGGCTTCGTCGCCGTATTCGTCGCGATCAGCGGAATCGCCCACGGCCACTTGTTTACGCCGCCGCCCCACTCCGCCGGCAGCGCTTCGCCCGGCTGAATCTGCCTTGCGCGCGCACTGCGGCCCCAGCAGCATCTGGCCCAGCTGCGGATCTGCCGCCGCCGGCTCATCGCAGAATATCGTCGAAATGAACTCGCCGAAGTGGTAGTAGGTCTTTCCATGCGCCGCCAGGTTGCCCCAGAGATAGCCGCTCGCCGGCTCGTTCACGTCGGGAATCTTCTGCAGCAGCGGATATCCGTCCGCCACCACGCCTTCGTAGTCGTAAGTCCGCTGGCTTCCGCGATACGTTTGCTGCCACGTCTTCTCGAGATAGTCCGTTCCGATCGCCGCCGTCGACCAAACGTGCCCGTCGCCCGACACCTCGCCCGAGTCGAAGAAATTGTCGAGCACTCCAAACTGCAACGCGAGCTTGTGCATGTTCGGCGTCACGGCTGCGCCATACATCGTCAGGCTCGGGTCGCCATTGCCCACGGGTTTGCCGTTCTCTTTCAAGATCGCCGAGAATCTGATCGTAAGTGCGATTCTCTTTGATGATGTAGATCACATGCTTGATGCGGCTTGCCGCGCACCGTCGCGCAAACGTAACCTGTCTCCTGCGCGGCCTTCATGCGGTTCGACTCAAGCACCTCCGCTGTCCACTCCGTCAGGTTCTTCGCAATCTCCGCCGCATCAATCGCCGCCAGCGACCCATAGAGCAGCGTCGCAATATAGGTACTGGCTCCGGTTTGTCGTGCTGCTCCTGCGTCTCCGACGCGCCGCTGCGCGAAATTGTTCGGCCCCGTTCCCTTGCCTTTTCGCCGTGGCGATGTAGAGCTTCCGCCGTCCGCGTCGGCAGAAACGCCATCGACATCGGCAGCCACTCCGTCGGCACAAATCCGATCGGTTCCACCATGCCCTGCCTGCGACGTCTTCGGCGTTCAGCTTTGCCGTGTCCATCACCGCAACCGCGTCGCTCGCCATATTGGCGACGTACAGCCGCGTTCCGTTCGCATTCACCGCCAGCGCTACGGCTCGGCGCCAAAATAGCTCTGCCCCGGCAGCCGCGTGTCGAAGTAGCCCTTGATCGAAAACTCTCCGCGGCCACATTCACCGCGGCAACCGCATCGCGATTGGCCAAGCGCCACATAAAGCGTCTTCCCATCCGGCGCGAAACCGCAAAGCACACGGATGCGTGCCCGGCGTCGATCGGGCTCGGACGGCTTCAGCAGCGCCAGCTTGCGCCCCACCGTGCCCGTTCGCGAGATCGAGCTCCACAATCTCCGACGCATTCCACAGCGCCACAAACGCGCGCTTGCCATCCTTGCGACAGCGCCAGCGCCCTCGGATACGTTGACGGCACCGCGTCACTCTCCGACAAGATCGAATCGATGCTCGATCGCCCCGCTCGCCGGATCAAGCAGCAGCACGTCGTCGGAAAGATTTTCCGCAACCAGCAGCTTCTCCGTGCCCTCGCGCCCAACAATCGCCAATCGCCGCCGGGAACGGTACTCCCTTGTCGCCTTCTCTCTCGCCGACCAGCCGCGTCGTTCGCCCCGGCGCCAGTTGCTGCATCGGCAGGTGGATGAAGCGCTCTGGCGTGATCTTCCCTTCGTCGAACCTGTAGACCGATGATGCCGCTTCCCGTCGTCGCCGTTCCGTCGCTCTGTCGGATCGCGTCAATCGAACCCATGCTCGCATATATGTGGCTGCCGTCGCGGCTGAAGGCCAGCCCCGAATACAACGTCTGCTTTGCATCGCGCGCCAGCGTCCGCGTCATCGGGAAAATCGGTCAGCGTGCCCGTCTGCGTATCGAGCACCGCCAGCGACTGCATGTACTGCGACTCGAATGTTCCGTAGCCCGCGTTCACCGTCACCACGTAGCGCCCGTCCGGCAGACACCGCCATCGTCATCGGCAAGCTGTTCAGTCGCTGCGGACTGCCCGGCACCGGCTCGATCAGTTGCTTGCTCGTCGGCAGATCCCGCGTCTGCGCTGCCATCTGACCCGCGGCAAGAATCACCATCCAGCAGACCCTGATTCGCATGCGTAAAACGATAGCAGGCTCATCGGCTCAAACGCGTGAATCGCCTGTTACGCGACCAGCGCACGGGTCCGCGAGGCTTCATCGCGGTGGACCGCCTGCAATAATCATCTTCATGCGTACAGTCGTCACCGCGGCCCGGCTCTGGAGCAAGACCGCACACATCGACCACCCCGTCGTTGAAATTGAAGACGGCCGCATCCTCTCGATCGCAAGCCGCGCATCGTCGCCGCTGCCCGCCGGCGCGCGTGTACTCGACTTCCCCGGCGCCACGCTCGCGCCCGCCTTCTTCGACATGCACATCCACGGCGCCGCCGGCCACGACGTCATGGAAGCCACGCCCGAAGCCCTCGCCACCATCGGCCGCTTCCTCGCCACGCGCGGCACCGGCAGCTTTCTCGCCACCACCGTCACCGCGCCGCTCGACGCCACCCTGCGCGCCCTCGAAGGCATCGCCAACGCTCATCGAGAAGCCGCCCACGCCAGGCCGCGCGCGCCCCATCGGCATTCATCTCGAAGGCCCATTCCTCTCCCACGCCAAGCGCGGCGTGCAGCCCGCCGCACATCTGCTCGCGCCCGACATCGCCACCTTCGACCGCCTCTATCGACGCCGCCGGCGGCCACATCCGCCTCATGACCATCGCGCCCGAGCTCCCCGGCGCCGTCGAGCTCACCGCCCACGCCACCAGCGCGCGGCGTACGCGTCTCCGTCGGCCACTCCAACGCCACCGCCGCCGAAACCCGCGCCGCCATCGCCGCCGGAGCCGCCAGCGCCACGCACACCTTCAACGCCATGCGCCCGCTCGACCACCGCGAGCCCGGCATCCTCGGCACCGTGCTCACCACGACCGACTCTATTCGCCGAGCTCATCTGCGACGGCATCCACGTCGCGCCCGAGATCGTCCGCCTCTGGTGGAGCGCCAAAGGCCCCGACCGCGGCATCCTCGTCACCGACGGCATGAGCGCCGCCGGCATGCCCGACGGCGAATATCACCTCGGCGGTTTCGCCGTGCAGGTCGCCAACGGCCGCGCCACCGCAGACGGCGTCCTCGCCGGCAGCGTGCTCACGCTCGACCGCGCTCTCGGCAATTTCGTCGAGTTCACCGGCGCAACCATCGACAGAGCCTGCGCGCTGCTCGCCGCAAACCCCGCCGCCATGACCGGCCTCGACGACCGCGCCGGCTCACTCGACCCTGGCCGCAGCGCCGACCTCGTCGCCGTCAACGCACAGGGAGAGCTCGTCGCCTCCATCGTCGCCGGCGAACCACTCCAGCCGCGCTGACCACTACTGACGGCACGCTACGTGCTCTACTCCGCCGCCATCCGCTGCGCCCGCCACACCGCGCCCTCAATCCCTGCCACTTCCGTCTCGAGCACCGGCATCTCCGGCGCCGCCGCCCGCAACCCCGCAAAAAACGGCTCCCGCACCAGCCGCGACTTGCCGATCACGCTGCCGATCCACGCCACCGGAACCTCGGCCGTCAGGTTGTGCTTGCGGCGCAGCTTCGCGCGCACCAGCAGCACAAACTCCACCAGATCCTTCGCAGCCTGCGCCAGCACTGCCGCCGCCACCGCATCGCCTTCTTCCGCCAGCCCGCTGATCGCCGGCGCCAGCGCGGCAAAATCCGGACCAGGCGTGCCGTCGCCCACGTTCACCAGCTCGTCAATCGTCTTTGTGCCCCAGATGCGCCCCACCGTCTCCAGCACCCGCGACGGCTCTTCGCGATCGTAGGCGCGCAGCGCCTGCCGCACCGCGTTCACCCCGATCCAGTAGCCCGAGCCCTCATCGCCCAGCCGCGAACTCCACCCGCCCGCATTCTCGCGCCGCCCATCGGGCCCGCGTCCCACCGTGTTCGAGCCCGTCCCCGCAATCTGCAGAATCCCCGGCCCGCCCTTGAACGCCGCATCGAGCGCGATCACTTCGTCGCCCACAATCTCCGAGCGCTCCACGCCAAAGTCGCGTAGCACCGCCGTGATCCACTCCGGCACGCCCGGCATCGTCGCCGAAGCCACGCCCACCGTTGCCGCCGCGATGCTCACCGAACCCGCCTGCGCAAAGGCATCCTTCAGCACCGCGCGCAGATGCTTCTCCGCTGCCTCGGCTCCCACGCGCAGCCGCTTGATCGAGCCGTTCTCCGCATAGCCCAGCACCTTGTCCCGCATCCACAATCGAGGCCCGCGTCTTCGTCCCGCCGCCGTCAATCCCCAGCACAACGCTCATGCTCTCCGCACTCCTTATTTCATTCCTGCTGCATCGCCGCCGTGATCCCGCAGCGTTCCCGCCAGCACGCTCAGCTTGCCGTCCGTCTTCGGCGCCGTCAGTCCAAGCATGTGCGCCATCCACGGATACAGATTCACATTCTCAAACGTCCGCACCGTCCTGCCGTGCACCAGGTCCGGCCCCTGCGCATAAAAGCTCGCCTTCATCTCCGGTACCTTGCGCGGATCGTATCCATGACTCCCCGCGTTCGGCGCGTGATCCGGCTTGCCCGCTGGCGGCCCATGCGCGCGAATCGCATACGGACCCGTCGCAATCAGCACCGGATCCCCCTCCCGCGGATTCTCCCGGTAATCAAGCCCCGCCGGCGAATCCTTCCGCCGGTACACCATGAACTCCGATGTCGCATGCTTCAACTGGTCGTAGACCCGCGCCGTGTCTTCCTCCGTCTTGCCGTAGAGCAGATACCCCGCCGTCTCAAATCCCGTCAGATCGGTGAACTTGTCCAGCGTGATCCAGCCGCCCTCGGTCTTCGCCATGCCGTGATCGCTCACCACGATCAGGTCAATCGGAAGGTGGGTCGCATCCAGCTTCGTCTTCAGCTCGCCAATCACCGCGTCCAGCTTGTGCACCGCGGCCTTCGTCTGCGCGGCATCCGGGCCGAACTCATGCCCTGCGTGATCCACCTCAGAGAAATACAGCGTGATGAAGTGCGGCCTGTCCGCCGGCGGCAGATGCAGCCACTCAATCACCTGCGCAATGCGCGCGTCGTTGGGCACCTTGTCATCGAAGTGCAGATAATACGTCGGCCGGTATCCGGCAATCTTCGCCTCCGACCCCGGCCAGAAGAAGCACGCCGTCCGCATGCCCTGGCTCTCCGCCAGGCTCCACAGCGGCATCCCGCTGTACCACGTTCCGTCCGTCACAGCCTTCTGGTCGCTGATCGCATAGTGCTCGTTGCGCGCCGGATCGTAAAAGCTGTTGGCCACAATGCCGTGATGTTCGGGATACAGGCCCGTCACGATCGTGAGGTGATTGGGAAAGGTCAGGGAAGGATAGCTCGGCATCATGCCCTCGGGCGCCCACACGCCCTTCCTGCCCAGCGCCAGCAGATGCGTCGCGCCATCGCGCTTCGCATAATCCCAGCGGAAACCGTCCAGCGACACCAGCACAATGTAGTGCGCCTTCTGCGCCGCCTCCGAGTTCGGCCCGTTGTCGACATGAATAACCGGCAGCGTCGCGTGTGCCGCGGTTGCCGCAGATTCCTGCGCCCGCGCGTTGCACCCGAAACCGCCCGGCCCAAACGCCAGCCCCAGCGCCAGCACCACACCTGCAAGAGCACTGCGGCTCCATGCACGCATTCGCATCAGTGAGTTCCTCCGCTCCAGCTTATCGCACGGGGATCATAAAGCCAGTGTGGCATCAGGGCACAACAGGAGCCCGATTCATTCGGCCATATTGGCGGTTTTCGCAACCGCGTTGTCTACCCCGACACGAAACGGCGGAGCGTTGTATCCCTTGGGCAGATACTCATCGGGTATGGCGATATGGTTACCATCGCGGAGAGTTGAGAAGTGTGGCGACATGATCTCTACCCCTGCTTCATAGAACTTATCCTGAATCTTCTGGTGCAGATCGGAGTAGGTCTTCGACATTCGTCGCGGCTGATCCGTGTAAGCATTGATCTGATAGTGAACGTAAAAATCGTCCAGCGTCGTCTGAAGGACAAACGGAGCGGGTGTCTTGAGAACGTTTTCTGTTTCAACTGCGGCGCTAATCAAGAGTTCGTGGATCTTTCTCCATGGAGCGTCATAGCCGATCGTTACGGTCGTATGAAGGATGAGACCGTCCTCTTGGATCGAGCCGCTGAAGTTGATGATATGACTGCTCAACACCATCGAATTCGCAATGGTGATTTCGACGTTCTTGATGGTGCGAATCCGGGTGACAAGCAGCGAAACCTCAACCACGTCGCCCACAGTATCGGCGATCTGAACTCTGTCCCCCAGCCGAAAGGCTCGCATATAGGTCAGGATGACTCCGGCAACGATATTCGCAACTGCTGAGGTTGAGCCTAGCGAAAAAAGGACTCCGAGAAAGATCGAGATTCCCCGAAACGCCGGCGATGAGCTTCCAGGCAGGTAGGGAAAGGCCGCGATCACGGTGATGGCCAGGATCGTGAATCGAACAATCTTGTATGTAGGCGCGGCCCATTCGGCATGAAACCCTGAGATGGTGATCGATCCCTTGCCGATCTCCACGAAAATGATGCGCGTTAGCTTCGTCACGTAATAGGCCACGAAGACGAAGACGGCAATGAAAAACAAATTTGGAAGGTAGGCGAGAATGGTGTGGCCGATGATTTCCAGGGGAGAAATGATGTAACCAATCAGAATTCGCGCGTACCCACGCGTCCACGGGAAGAAACCCAGCACAACGGATGCGTAGAAATAGAGCACGACGAGCATGAGGGCAAGTCGTATAAGTCGGGCGACACCAATCAAAAAGTCTGCGATCCGGTCAGCGGGCAAAATCTCAAATTTCTGAATACGCACTGAGGGAATGAGGGTGGTGCGCCAGGTGTCGAGTTTGACGTACAGCTTTGGGAACAGAAATGCCAGAAGGCGAAGAACCAGGATTAGAACCGCGGTGGCGATGAGAGCGTATACGGCGCCGAGCGTCAGGCTCTTGATCGAGTATTCCTTTCGCAGGGCGATCAGGCTGGAACGAATGCGTTGAGCGTAGTCCTGAGCAAGCTCTTGCCGAGACTTGCCTTCAAGCCGGGCATCCTGATCGGTGACGGTCATGATCACCAGATCACCAGCCACGATATCCGTTGTACTCCCCCCATCCGCTACAGAGATCGATTTCGGATCGAACGTCACATCTTCCGACCGCTCCGTTATGCGCTTCGTGATCGCCTCTGCACGAGCGCTTGCCGGGAATGACAACAAACCCTGCACGCTGAAGATAGCTTTGCCATCAATCGTCACAGGCGCCTCTGGCACTTTCTGCGTGTCAGATACCTGATTCTGAGCTTGAACAAGGCTGGCGGGACAGATGGCGAAAAGGCAGGCTACCAATTCGAGGCCAAGCCGGATTGCTGTGCGCTTTATGACCATGAGACACCTCGGCGAGACGTATTGCCTCTCGGACGTGCCCGTAGTGTAGACTCTGCCGCGAAAGTAATGGGCAATTTCACAGCGAAGCTTGCGAAGTATATCGCGCTGTAACTCCGACCAGTCCGGTCGCTTTTTTTCTCGCTGGAAAATGTCCCTCAGCGAAAAATGCCCACGGGAGCAGCCGAGCGCAGACAAATTGTTCCACGTGGAGCAGGAACACCCGCGGCTAACTCAAATCTGCAGGAGTTACGACTCAACTTAGTCTCGGAATGTTCCACGGGGAGCATTTTTTTGTTCCACGGGGAGCACGCAAGACGGAATACCGACCGCCGCCATTGTTCCACGGGGAGCATTTTCCGCTAACTCAACCGGAGTATGCTTGCCGCATGATGCAGAATCGATCCGTGCCGACCAACATTCTGCTGCCTCACGTTGCATATAAGGATCTGCCCGCAGCAATCGCCTACCTTGAACGCACCTTCGGCTTCGTCGAGCATTATCGCTACGGCGACCCCATCTCGGGCGCGCAACTCCACATCGGCGACGCCTGGATCATGGTGCATGCAGCCAAGCCCGGCTACAAGACGCCCGCCGAGCTGGGCTTCGGAACCCAGGGCCTCACGATCTTTGTTGAAGAGGTGGAGCAGCACTTTGAACGCGCCCGCGGCGCCGGCGCGACAATTGCGGAAGAACCGCACGAAACCGTTTACGGAGAATTTCAGTATGCTGCGCTAGACTTGGACGGGCATCGCTGGCTCTTCTCGCGCCACGCACGCGACCTGAGTCCGGACGCGTGGGGCGCAACAATCACCACTCCAATCGGCAAGTGACCATGCAACCGGGCTATCGGCTTGGCTTGGGCTCCGGGGCTGGCGCAGGCGCCGGGGCGGCCAGGGGCCGCTGCCGGAGCAGCCGCCGGGGCGGGACCATTCTTCGAGAACGTGCGGATGTAAACCACCAGGGCCTGCACTTCGTTGTCCTTGGCCCGGCCCGCATCCTCGGGCGGCATCTTGTCCTTGCCGTTGCGGATGATCTTGAAGAGATCCTGGTCACTCATGCCAGCCAGCGATTTCGGATCGGTCCAGTCAATGAGCGTGAGCTGCATATCCTTTGCGAGATCGGTTTTGCCGTCGCCGGTCGCCCCATGGCACAGTGCGCAATCGATCGAGTAGATCTGCTTCGCCTTGGCCGTCTCATCGGTGCCCGGCTTGGCTGGGGCGGCCTTCGCGCCCGCCCGCGCGCCCGCCTGCGCGGAAGCTCCCATGGGGGCGAACAGGACCAGGGCCACTACGGAAACGAACAGGAAGCGCTTGGACATGACACTCTCCTCAGTTGCAGGGGGTCCCAGGGGAACAGGAGTCGTGCAGCTGTCTGGTTTAGATTCGACTGCATTATAGGCCTAGTTGAAAGTGCGCGGCATCACCCGATTTTGTGGAATGGCATCGGGAGAGCCAAGGAGTCAACTGCGTCATTCAAGAGCCACATTCTGCTCCGGATGTGGTATACGTGTCCGCATGCTCTCTACGTAATGCATTGCTAGCCTTGGGCGTTGTTGCAGCGTCGCTTGCGGCCTGGCCTTCCGGTGCAGCCCACGATGCGGCCCACGAAGCAGCAAAGATCGCTCCCACGCCGCCGATGGGGTGGAATAGCTGGGACGCCTACGGCCTCACCATCGACGAGGGCCAGTACCGCGCTAACACTACGGTGCTGGCCGGCCTGCGGCAATACGGGTGGGAATACTCGGTGATCGACGAGGGCTGGTACATGCAGGATCCCTTCGCCGGCACGGTCGCCACGCGTAAATACGTTTGGGATGCGAACGGCATCCTCATTCCCGCGGCCGATCGCTTCCCTTCCGCGGCCAATGGCGCGGGGTTCAAGCCGCTCGCTGACTGGGTACACGCGCAGGGCCTCAAGTTTGGGATTCACATCGTGCGCGGCATTCCCCGCGGGGTCGTGGACGCCAATCTGCCCATCGGCGGCTCGAGCTTTCACGCCGTCGACGCGGCCGACAAAGACTCTCCCTGCCCGTGGGACGAGGGCAACTGGGGCGTCAAGGACAACGCCGCCGGCCAGGCCTATTACGACTCGATGATGAAGCTCTACGCCTCATGGGGTCTCGACTTCATCAAGGTGGACTGCATCAGCGACCATCCCTACCGGCCAACCGAGATCCGGCAGATCGCCGAAGCCATCCGCAAAACCGGGCGGCCCATTCTGCTGAGCCTTTCGCCGGGGCCCACTTCGCTTGAGCACGCCGCCTACGTGGCAAAGTACGCGCAGATGTGGCGCATCTCAGACGATCACTGGGACGTGTGGTCGGCGGAGCACAAGCCGGGACAGAGCGAGTTCCCTTTTAGCGTGCGCAATGCCTTTGACCGCATCGCCGAGTGGCAGAACTACGTAAGGCCCGGCAACTGGCCCGACCCCGACATGCTGCCCGAGGGCTCGCTTACGCCCCACCCGGGCTGGGGAGAGCCCCGCCAGTCCCGCTACACCCACGACGAGCAGCGCAGCGAGTTCACGCTGTGGGCGATCTCGCGCTCGCCGCTGATCCTGGGCGCGAATCTTACCAAGCTCGACGATTTCACGCGGTCACTGATCACCAACCGCAACGTGATCGACATCAATCAGAAGGCTGTGGAGAGCGGCCAGGGGCTGATGCCCTTGCAGGACGGCAACTCCGATTCATTCCCGCAGCGCTACTGGTACGCGCGCACCGGGGGCAGCCATCCGCGGCACTATCTCGCGGCCTTCAATCTCGACGATCACGCCTCGAAGGCCGATCTGCCGTGGGAGGTCTTCCACCTGGAAGACAAGAGCTATGCGGTCTTCGATATCTGGAACCAGCAGCATATCCCCAAGGCGAAAGCGCTGCATGTAGAGCTGCCGCCGCACGGATGCGCACTGTTTCTGGTGGAGTGAGGCGCCGCTGCCGCGTCTCAGTGAAGCGCGGCCCGCACAAGTGGTTCAAGGTTCGCCGCGTCTCCGTGACCGTGCCAGAGAATCTTGCCTGATGGGTCAATCAGCACTACGTACGGGTCCTTGTCTGTCGTTACGCCGAAGTAGGTCTCCCAAAGCTTCTGATCTTCGGCAAGGACAACCGAGAAGTCCTGCTCGATGGGTGACATCCCCTTCTTCATGCCGCTACGGATCATTCCACGAATGAAGCCCGGCGCTCCGGCGAGCATCGCGACCTGGTAGACCTCCACGCCAGAAAACGCAGAGTCGGCGCGAATCCGTTTGCTCCAGTCGCCGGTGGCCATGCCGCCTTCACGGCTGAAGCCGGCGACAAGCACGGCCGTGTGGCCCTTCACCGCGTCGGCAAGCACGATGTGTCTGCCGCTAAGCGTCTCCCCGGGAGTTGTGGGCAGAGATTGAGCGACGCAGCCGCTGGATCCGAGACCAACCGCAACCAGCGCGAGAAAGTGAAGGATGGCACGATACACGATCAGCACCTCAATCAGCACCTCAGAATGAACCCCTCAAGATTGCATTACGCACCAGAGTCCAATCCGGTTCGCTGGGCTCACTTCCCAGAGGCGAGGGGTGCGGGTGCAGGCAGGTCGGAGTTGTAGGTGTCGATGATGCACTTCCACTGGCCGTTGGGCTGCTTCTTCCATATCTCGACGAATTTGCCGGTATCGTGCACCGGGGCTCCGCCCTTCGGATCCTTAATGGTCAGCGCATAAGCGCCGTAGACGTAGCCCAGCTCGCCGGAGGATGCGACTTCAGCGCCGGCAACCTTCCACGAGAGCGCGGTGTTCGGCCCAAGCAGCCCCGCCCACGAAGCGCGAATCGCCTTTGCATCCGTGCAAATGGGCGCATTCGGCGGCAGCAGCACCGCGTTTTCGGCGTAAAAGGCAACGGTGCCGTCGAGATCGTTTTTCGCCGCGGTAGCGGACCACTGCTCATCGAGCGCGCGCAGCAGCCCCTCGTCCGATGGGTGGTTGTCGCCGAGATCGATGGGCGCAAGCCGGGGCGAAGCAGCGGCGCAGGCCGGAATTACGCAGAGCAAAAGCGCGGCGGCGTGGAGATGCCGAAAGCGATTGCGGCTTGCCGGGTGCGATAGAACGCCGTGTTGGGGCTGGTCCGTCAGCATAGCGCGCGATTCTAGCAAACAAAAGAAACGATGCGCCACAAGAGAAATCCGGAGGGCTGTGCGGCGCCGAGAGCGGGCCAGCCGCGTATGCGAAACTAATGTGTCGGGACAGCGCGGCGGTGGTAGCGCGAGGCAATTTCCGGCGGGTCTATTGGATGCCAGTTCTTCGCTCCACCTTTATCGCGCTCTCTCGCAACGCCCGGCTGCGCAGCTTCTGCGAGAGCTCCAGCATCGGCCATAAGCTGAGTTCCCGCTTTGTCGCCGGCATGGAGATTGACGAAGCGCTCAGCGTTGCCGCAGCGGTCAACAAACAGGGCATGCACGTAACGCTCGACTCGCTGGGCGAGAGTGTGACCTCGGCAGAGGAAGCACAGCGGGCCGCCGGCATCTACCACCAGCTGCTCGACGCCATCGCCGAGCGCAGGCTTGACGCGAACATCAGCGTAAAGCTCACGCAGATGGGGCTGGCGCTCGATCCAAAGATTGCAGAATCGATCGCGCTGAGCCTCGCGGAGCATGCGCGGGCCACGAATAACTTCCTGCGCATCGACATGGAAGACTCGCCGCTGACGCAGGTCACGATCGACATTGTGCGCCGCATCCATGCGCGGCCCGAACTGCGCGGGGCAATCGGCATCGTGATCCAGGCGTATCTCTACCGCTCGCAGGCCGATATTGAAGCCCTGCTGAGCGAGAGCATTCGCATCCGGCTGTGCAAGGGCGCGTATCTGGAGCCGCCCGAGGTCGCCTTCCCCAACAAGGCCGACGTGGATGCGAATTATGTGAAGCTGAGCGGCATGCTGCTTGAGAGCCCTGTCTACCACGGTCTGGCCACGCATGACGAAGCGATGATCGAGGCGGCGAAGGCGTTTGCGCAACAGCACAGGATTGCGCCTGACCGCTTCGAGTTTCAGATGCTCTTCGGCGTGCGGCGCGACCTGCAGCGGAAGCTGGTGGCTGAGGGCTACAACGTGCGCGTCTATATTCCGTTCGGGCGCGAGTGGTATCCCTACTTCATGCGGCGGCTGGCGGAGCGGCCAGCGAACGTCTTCTTCATCGCGAAGAACCTGCTGCGGCAGTAAGGCGGGCTCGCTCCATGGACCAAGGGAGGATGCAACCACCGTTTGCGAGAAGACGACCTATGGGGACCCATGCTAATCGAAAAGACTGTCGGGAGTAGGCTCAAGAAATGAAGGTGACACGATTCGATGAGTCGACGCTCTTCGGTGACCTGGACCACATTGACGATTCGTTATCTGAAACGTCGACGCCATAAACCTCGCGAATCTTCGCACACAGTGGTTCATTTGTCCGATCTGAATGAAAGTCCCAAAGACTCGACTCATCGGAGATCCATGCGCAATCCAAACCAATGATTTTCTCGATGAACTCATCGCTGAAGGTCTCATTCCTCGAAACCTTTTCTTGTGAGGCGAACTCAACTGGCCAGTTTGCACCGGGGCGAATCGACAAGGATTTCCTTCGTCTTTCCGCCTTTGCCTGACGTTTTCGAAAGTCTGCGCCAGATCCGACATTGGCTCCTCTGAACATATCGCGTTTGTTCAATAGCGGTGATGGCTCGTGGACTATAATAGGTGAAGTGCATCCGGTGCGGGATGCTATCGAACATGATTCATCGCGTGATCGAAGGTCGAGAGGCAAATATCCGTCGGCGAAAGGAACCGGCGATACGTGGCATGGTGTTCTACGCCGCCAGCCCATTCAGGGTCAAAGGTCTTGGATACATGCCAGTGCGCACGGCAACAATTTGTCGACTCGGATTCAGGCGATGAACTGATGCGGCGACTGTCCGAAACGCTGAAGCTGTGAGCGTGCTCGATTACGTCTGAGATCAATTGCGGCAGCGTGCGGAATCGGGAACGATAAACGCCGTTCGCAGCACTGATCAGGATTTCTGGCCTCCGGTTGCGCGCTGATGCGAGGGCGACCTGAACGCAGATCCATCATCCCCCTGCTCGTGTCGCTGCGGCGAACGTTGGGGATGGAGCAACGCGGACGCAGGCGCGTCAGCCCTGGCTCCTGGCGCGCTCGCCCCGCTTGCGCAGCATCCAGGAGCGTCTGCAAACGCTGCACTCCCACGGATAGTAGCCGAAGAGCGGAAAAACCGTCTCGCGGAGAAATCCGCTCCTCTCGATGCGGCGGAGGTTCCGGTGTCCGCAGCCGAGGCAAATGGATTTGACAGCTGGCAAGGTGGAATCTCGGGGGGTCGATTCAGACAAGCGTGCAATCCTTTCGGAGCGCATGACGCGCGGCGCGCGGTTACCCGGTGACATGATCCATGCCGCGGCCACCGGTCGTCCAGCGATTTCTTGCAAGGCTGGCTTTGCAAGCTGCGTTAATCGACACTCACCGCTTCAACCGCGGAGCCGTGCAAGCCCCTGGCGAGCCAGATCGGCAACGGCGCTGGCCAGCGTGGGCGACGCGTTCAGCGACGCAGGCCGTTCGAGGCGGATGCCGAGTTTCGCGGCGTGCTGCCTGAAAGCGATGTCAACGTCGTAAAGAATCTCGACGTGATCGCAAAGAAAGCCGATGGGCTGCAGCAGCAGCGTCTTCACGCCTTGTTCGGCGATCTGGCCAAGCGTTTCCTCCACGGTCGGGCCGATCCAGGGTCCGCCGCTCGCGCCCTGGCTCTGGAAAGCGAACCACCACTGCGGAATCTGCGGCACGCGCGCGGCGACGAGTTCGGCGGTGTGGCGCGCTTCCTCGGCGTAGGGGTCGGCGCTGCTGCCCTTCGGCCATTCGCGGGGCTGAGCCGAATCTGCTTGCGGCTCGACGGTGCGTGCCGGCACGCTGTGCGCGGTGAAGAGCACCGGGACGGGAGCGCCGGTTTCGGCAGCGAGTTTCGCTTCGGCGTCGCGCAGCCGCTCGGCGAAGGCTTCGGCGAGCAGCGGGTGATCTGCCCAGCCCCGCGTGAAGTCGATGCGCAACGCGGCCGGCCTCGGCTTTAACCGCGCGCTCGTAGAGGCCCACGCTGGTGCGCGAATTCTGCGGGGCGAGACAAACCACGGCGGCTTCTTCAACACCGTCGGCGCGCATGCGGCGCACCACGTCAGGAATATACGGGCGCCAGTTGCGCATGCCGACGTAAACGGGAACGGGCAGGCCGGATGCGGCCAGCTCTGCCTCGACGAGGCGGCCCTGCTCAAGGGTGATCTCGGTGAGCGGGCTGTGGCCGATGAGCGCGTAGCGATGCTGAATCTCTTCGACGACGTGCTGCGGCATGGGGCGCCCGCTGACCACGTTGCGCAGATACTCCGGAATCTGGTCGGCAGTTTCGGGGGTGCCGTGCGCCAGCAGCAGAACGGCCTGTTCAGGCATGCGCTTCCTCGAGACGGAATTCGCGGACCATGCGCACGACGGCCTGCACGTTTTCTACCGGCGTGCCGGGAACGATGCCGTGACCAAGGTTGAAGATGTGGCCGGGGCGCCCTTGCGCGGCGCGCAGAATCTCTTTCACGCGCTGCTCAAGGATCTCAAGCGGGGCAAAGAGCGTGATGGGATCGAGATTGCCCTGCACGGCATGCGCGTGTCCCACGGCGCGCCAGCCTTCATCGAGCGGCTGCCGCCAGTCGAGGCCGATGACATCGGCGCCGGTCGAAGCCATTGCCCCGAGCAGGCCCGCGGTTTCGACGCCAAAGTAGATGACGGGCACGCCGAGATCCTGCACGGCGCGAACAAGGCGCTTCGAGGCCTCGAAGGCGTAGTCGCGATAGTCGGCCAGGCTGAGCGAGCCGACCCAGCTGTCGAAGATCTGGATGACGTCAGCGCCGGCCTGCACCTGAAGCCGGCAGTACTCGGTGAGCACGAGGATCAGCTTGTCGAGAAGCAGACGCCACGAGGCGGGATCGGAGTACATCATCTGCTTGGTGTGGATGTAGTTGCGCGAGCCGCCGCCCTCGATCATGTAGCTGGCCAGCGTAAAGGGCGCGCCGCAGAAGCCGATGATGCCGAGGCGGTCACGAAAGTGAGCGGCGACTTTCTCAATGGCGCGTGCCACGTAGGCGAGATCCGCGGCGCGATCGGTGCGCAGTGCGCGCACGTCTTCTGCCGTGCGCACGGGCTGATGGACGACCGGGCCCTCGCCGGCCTGGAACTCGAAGGCCAGGCCCATGGGCTCGAGGGGCAGCAAGCAGGTCGGCGAAGATGATGGCGGCGTCGACGCCGAGCTTTTCCGCGGCGGTGATGGTGACTTCGGCGGCGATCTCAGGCTGCTTGCAGATTTCGACCAGGGTATGGTGCTTGCGGACGTCGCGGTACTCCTGCATGTAGCGGCCGGCCTGGCGCAGAAACCAGACGGGCGTGCGATCGACGGGTTTGCGCAGGCAGGCGCGCAGAAAGCGGCTGCCGTCGAGGAGCGTGTCTTTAGCAGCAAGGCCTGGGACGGCGAGGTTGGGATCAACAATCTCCATCGAGATTGATTTTACCGGGCGAGGCATCTTTGAGGCGCCGCCTGCGGCACCCGGGGTCAAGGCAAAGTTATGGGCAGAGTTATGGTCGCTGGAGATCCAGCAGGATCACGTCCGAGCGCTCCTGCACGCGTTCGAGGACCACCTCGCGACCGTCCGGAGAGACATCGAAGTCGCGAATGTCGAAGTCGGGAGCGAAGTTGGTTAACTGGCGCTCGGCGCCGGTGCCCAGGTCAATCAGCCAGAGATTCATGTGGCCAATCTCTCCTTGCAGGAGCAGAAGTCTGCGTCCTCCAGGCAGGAACGCGAGATGTCGAGCGCCTCGAGTCAGGCTCAGAGCCGGGAGTGGATGGGGCGCGGCCTCTGGCGTGACGGCTTTGACCGAAAACACGGTGCCGATGTCGGGGCCCGAGTAGACAACGAAGCTGCCGTCAGGCGACCACGCTGGATCGACCGAGTACTCGCCGACAAAAAGAGCGGGGGAACGGCCATCGACCCGCACGCGGAAGAGCTTCGGTGAGTCGTGATCGTCTGCGGAGACGGTGATCGATTGTCCATCCGGTTCCCATGCAGGAGCTCCTTCGAGATGGAGCGCGGCGGTAACAATCCGGGCGTTTGTGCCGTCGGCCTGCATGACATACAAGGGTGTTTGTCCGTGTTGCCGGACAGAGAACGCGATATTCCGGCCGTCGGACGAGATTGCCGGACCGCCAAGAATTCGCGCTCCCTGCCCTCGCCACAATTCGGTGGTCGCTCCTTTGGCGACCTTCCAGATGCTCTCGCTCGTCCCTGTGGCAGAAACGTACAGAAGGTAATCCGGACCGACGCGCGGAGAAAAGCCAGTGGTAGTTGTCACCGAGACTTGAGCCGGCGTTGATACTTCCGCGTGTTCATTGTCGAGTTGCAGGGTCCAAAGCGTTCTCTTTGTGCTTTCGACGGTGGCCACCAGACGACGACCGTCAGCGCTGGCCGACAACGATGTATACCGGTCAGGGCCGGAAGTTAGCTGGTGAGGACGGCGGCGCTCGACGTCCATGCTGTAAAGAAAAGGCCCGGAGCCATCGGGATCGTTGCCGAGGTACATCAGCGTCCGCCGATCCAAGAACACCGGGTAGATCTCTCGTCCAATCTGCGACGTGATTTGTTCAGGATTTCCACCAGATGGATGAATGCGCCAGATGTCCAGTTTGTCGGGGAGGGTACCCAGGACGAAGTAGATGAACTTTCCGTCGGGCGCCCACAACGGAAAGTGACTGTGGAGCCCGACCGGCGCGGTGAAGATGGGGTGGCTGTCGGATAGCCGGGCGTCGTTTGACACGAACATCGGGTCTCCGGGGCCAGGCGTGTGATACACGAGTCGCGAGCCGTCACGCGACCAGTCGACTTCGGCCACACCGTCAAGGTATGGCCGAGGCTCCCCGCCGAGCGTTGGCACAGCCCAAATGCTGATTTCGGGGCCGCTGGTGGCTTCTTCCCTGCGACGCCAGAAGGCGACCAATGAGCCATCCGGCGAAAACCCCAAAGTCCGGATCGATGGATTAACGATCTGCGGCGCGGTCCCGTGGGTCAGGTTGTGAAACTGTCCGGAGCCAACCTGTGTAACCCAGACGTCCATCTGCCCGTCCCGGTCCGACAAGAACGCAATGAAATGACCATCTCGCGAAACCGCGGCAGCTTGCTCCTGACCACCAAAATCCGTCACTGTCTGAAACTTTGCGTCAGCGATCGGGCTTCGCCAGAAATATTCCGTCTGGCGCATCCAGAGGATCCCGCCGACTACCAATGCGATCACCGCCGCCGTGAGCGGCACGACGTACTTCCATTCAAGTCGCGAGATTTTCGTGGCGGACGGCGGCACCAGGGGAGGATCGGACAGGGGCAAGTCACTACCGTTGCCCTGCGATCCTTGAAGATTCCGGCCCCGCGACCACGCATCCAATTCCGCCCGGTAAGCGTAGATCGAGCCCATCCTGTCGTGCAGGTGCCGGTGAACGGGCATCCCTTCCCGCTTCTCCCAGCGCTGGACCGTCGTCAAGTCACGGTTGAAGTAAGCCGCGATCTCCTTCCACGAATCGAGACGGCCTTCGGCCGGCTGTGCAGGCGACGTTGTGGGAAGGGAAGCTTCGCTCATCGCGCCTCCAAGGGTTCCGCTCTGATCGGAGACTGAAGCCCAAATTGTAGCCCAGAAAGGCACCGCAAAATGCGGCATTTCACGGCAAAGCACTGAATTGCCACGGTTCCGCGCTTTACCTCTTGAAAGCACCCTCTCGGATCTCCGAATGTGTCCGTGGTAGGAGACCAATCTCAAATTTAAGGACCTTCACATGCGGAGAGAAACCTGGACTTCAACGGTACGCGCCCTTGCGCTGCTTTTACTAGTTTCCGGCAGTTGTGCCCTCGCACAGCAGCGCCCACCACTGCACTTTACCGGTCTGCTGAACGACTACGTGCCCTACAGTGCGACCATCGGCGGCAGCCCCTGGGAAATCCATGGTCAATGGGCAATGGACATCCACCCGGAATTGGGCACTGCCGATTTCGCCGCAGATTTGACGATGTCCGGCTTTGGAAGAACCTCGACCGGCGCAGTGGATCCTACGCAGCCACTGGTAAATCCTCACACTCACCACATCAAGGTGACGAATGCAAAAATCGTGTGGAATATGACAGGCTGCCCTGCCTACCAGACTCCGGTTCCGACAATGGGCTTTCAGTTCACAAAAGTCGTCAGCCTGTTGACCGGGAACGGACTGATAGCTCCCTTCGAGACGAATCCGCCTTCGTCGACACTTCAAGTGTGCGTGGTTGGGGGCGACAATCTCAAGTACTTCCAGCCAGATTCAAACATCACCCTGGTATTTGGAGGGCCCGCTCAGATCAAGCATTTCGGGTCAGCGCCGATCCACGGCGTAGTGCGTATCGAGCCGGATCCGCTCTGGGGTTCGCGATAAAACGATCGAGATTCGAGATGAACGCAGCTTGTTCACAGGCGCCTTCGGGCGGACTCCGGATCAGCCAAGCTCCGGCTCCGCCCGAGTGTCATTTAGAGCGAGTTCCCGCAATCGGGAGAGAGGATAGAGAGGGCATGCGACGGACGCACAGGATTCTGGCGCTCTTCGGAACGGCTGTAATCGCAGCTCTGCCTGACCCCGGAAGGAGTGCTCTGGCGACCCAGGCGAAGGGATACGAAAGCGCCAAAGTCGCAGCGGGTCGCTTCAGCGGAATCGATCTCGTCGGCGCCGTCGACTCCGCAGAGATCGCAAACGGGAATAGAGTCCGACCTTCCCGCCAGTGGATGAAGGGGCAGGCAGAAGTCTATGTGCAGCGGAATATCTGGCAGCCAGGAGGGGATACAGGCTGGCATTCACACCCTGGCAGGAGCCTGATCATGGTGACGAAGGGAACGGTAACGGACTACGAAGGCGACGATCCGCATTGCACGCCTCACATCTACACCAAAGGGATGGGGTTCGTCGATTTCGGGGGCAGCCACGCGCACATCATCCGGAACGAGAGCGACACCGAAGCGGAAACGGTGGCTGTCCAGTTCATTCCGGCCGGTGCGCAGCGACGGATTGACATGCCTGCCCCGACGAACTGCCGATTCTGAGCCGACAACATGAATTATCTCTGCGCCAAGACAAAAAACGGCCCCCGTTTTTAGCGGGGGCCAAGTTGCCTTGGTTCTCTCGTGTTGCGAGAGCTTGTTTGGCGGCCAGACGGCCGGGGAGCCGTCGGGGCGGAAAGGAGCCTCAGGGGGTGGCTGCGCGGCTTATGGCCGCTCCGCGCCCGCATCAGATGCCACACCATGGGGAGGTGTGGAACCCTGGGCCGCCAAGCTGTTTTCCATCAGCCGGATGTGTACGGTGCTCTTGCGCACCCGCTCTGGCTTCGTGGTGTCATCTGCGGACACCATCGGTGCGTTGCCGAGAGCGACAAAATGCATCCGGTAGACGGGAATCTGATGTTCGGTTACGAGATAGCGCTGCACCGACTGGGCCAACCGCTGCGAAGCCTGAATGCCGGCTGCGCCTGCCGCGGGTGAGCGCGCTTCCATTTCGATGATGTAACCCTGATGACCAGCCAGATTGGCAGCGAGGTCGTCAAGCTGTCCGCGAGCCGCCTGAGAGAGCACGGGGCTTCCGCCGCGGAAGGGAACGTCGATGTCGCTGATCTGGTGATACTGGTCAAGTCCGTTGACAGTGGTGTTCAACTGATCGACGTGGCCCGAGGCGCCCTGTGCGACATTGCTTGCAGTCTGGGCAGTGTTGCCGGCGGTGGTGGCCTGCTGGTTTGCCGCATCGGCTGTTTGCTGGGCATGCCGAATGCCTGCCTGAGCACGGGCGTCCACATCCTTAATGTCGGACGCGTTCTTCGCGTTTACCTGGTCGAGCTCGGTGAGCTGATCCTTGATCGGATCGAGGCGCTTGTTCACCCACTTCTTGCGGGCGAACGGGTTCATGTGACCCCAGAACCCTTCCTTATCGGTGTTAGGGGTGGAGGCAGACGACGGAGTCGTGCTCTGCGCCGCAGGAGGCGTGCTTGAATCACTCGCCGCGGGTTGCGGCTGTTGAGCAATCGCCGGGACAACCAATGCAGAAGCCAGCAGCAAGCTGGGGATTACGTAAGGTCGTGTCATTCGCTTTCGCCTCTTTATTCGAACAACCGCAGGGTCTGCGGGTGAGCTTCCTTACTGCCGCTCGCCCGGATAAATAGCAAGCCCCGTGCCAAAGGCGACGGCGTCACGTCCTGGTTTTATAAGTCGATTTTGTATCAATGAGTTGATGGAGGATGGGGTAAGCTTTTCCACCTCTCGGGGCAGGGCCGCCAACGGAGGTTCATGTAATTTTTACCGGACGGGGGAAAGTTCTACTGAGTAGTAAGTGCTCGGAGCGGGGCACCGGGGGCTGTGCGGCCTATCTCGCGTCGACGTGGATGATGCGGATCTGCGGATAGGCGCCGTCCCAGTCGGGCGGAGCCGCGTCGAAGATGAGGCGAAAGTCGCGCTCGTCGCCGGGGGCGAGCGGCGCAGCCGATACGGGCTGGGTATCGACGTAGGGCTCGCGGGTGCGGATCAGCTTCATGGGCTGGGTGTCGTTGCGGGTCACTTCATTGGCGACGTTATGGAAGAGCACCTGGACGGTGATCCCGGTGACGGTGCGGCTGCCTTTGTTGGCGATGTGGCCATCGACATAGGTGACTTTGCCGCCGGCGAGGTTGCTGGACTCGCTCATGGCGAGATCGGAGATGGGCAGGTTCGCGGCATAGGGATCGGCGCTGGCCGAGATGGGCGTGACGGCGGCGGGTTGATTGCCGTGCTGCAGGGCGATGACGACAATGGCGGCAACCAGCAGGACGACCGCGGCCGCGATGGCAAGCGGTAGCCAGTTGCGACCTTCAGATTCTCTGTGAGGAACGAGTTCGAGATTGTGCCCTGAGCTCACGAGCGGATTTTACACCGAGTAACGGAAGTCATGCCGCGCGGCGGCGCGCTTCTGCAAGAACAGAGTGAGGGCTGCAGTTTGAACTGATGATTCCGCGCCGGTTGCCGATAACCATAAAAGAGCATCGAGCAGCAGCATCGCGACATCGGAAATAGAGTCGGCGGCGTACATCTTTCGTTCGATTTGCCATCGCATGTGAATTGTGCCTATATAGGGATCACAAAGACGCGCGATCAATTCGGACCGGAGTTGCGTGCGTAGTGTAAGGAGTCGGATCAACCGACCGAAACGGGTTCACAATGATCGAGAGTCTCTCTCAATCCGCAGGTAGCACTGCCCTGGCCAGTGGCAGCAGACCGAGGCGTTCGCGCCGTCGCGAAGAGCTGATCTACGAGGCGGTGACTGTCGCCGCCATGCTGATCGTTCTGGTATCGGTGTGGGTGTTCTAGCCCGGGCGCTGAGCCCAGCGCGGCGCGGCGCGCGGATGCTCGCCGTTTCGCGTGCTTCGAGGACTGTGAATTTCCAGCCGAATCAGCCGCCGTTTTGACCGGCACGCATTTTCAGAGCAGAAGCTTAAGGGCCTGAAGAGCGATCGTCCTGCGCGATCGCCGCATCACCATG
Source organism: uncultured Acidobacteriota bacterium (assembly GCA_963718885.1). GTDB lineage: Bacteria > Acidobacteriota > Terriglobia > Terriglobales > Acidobacteriaceae > Telmatobacter. The sequence continues at coordinate 111,717 of CAVRAK010000004.1, read as the reverse complement.
TGGCCGCATCACCACGTACTCGACGCGCAGCGGAAGCCGATATCCCGGTGCTTCAGGTCCTGGGGTGCGACCTGTCGGCCGGCCACGCGCACGTCGGGCTCGTCGCTGTAAAACGAGCCGCCCTTCACCAGGTGGCTGCCGGCGCCGGCGCCGGCATCGCTGACCCACTCCCACACGTTGCCCAGCATGTCATATAAGCCGAATTCATTGGACTGCTTCTCGCGCACTGGGTGGGTCTGGTCGCTGCTGTTGGAGCTGTACCACGCGCTTAAACCAAGGGCTCCCGGGAGCTGTTCGGTTCCGCCATAGGCGGCGTACTCCCACTCTGATTCAGTTGGCAGGCGCATGCCGGCGCGGCGGCAGTAGGCGTCGGCATCCGACCAGCTGACGCGCTCAACGGGCAGGCGGCTGCCCTGGTAGTAGCTGGGTTCGGCGTCCATCACCTTCTTGTAGGCGGCCTGGGTGATTTCGGTTTCGGTGATCCAGAAGCCGTCGGCGATGGTGATGTTGGCGCTCTTCCGCTCGTTTCCAAGGCAGTGCGAGTCATCCGCGAGGCAGCCGGTGTGGTAGCTGCCTGCCGGGATCCAGATGTAGGTCAAACCATCCTCGTGGTTGACCCGTTTCTTTTCGTTCGATTTTTTTGCCATCGCGGAAGGAGCGAGGAGAACAAAGATGGCCAGGGATGTCCAAACAAACTTCATCGACAACGATCCTCGACGCCGGTTGTGGTGTGCCCAATGCTGCAGCTTGATGCGTTGGCCACAATAGCAGGGCAAGGCAACCACTCGCCAGACCGAAACGAGGGGAGAAGACCGGCGGTAACGGGTACGGAAGTGGGATGCGGGAGCGGCGGGCGGGAAATCCAACTGAGAATGGCAGGCATTATTGTCGACGGCGTTGCCCGGAATCGAGGATGGTGGATGGGGGAGCGCGAACGCTCGCCTGCCGTCCTTTAATTCTTATCTTGTAGGCTAGAACGCCCGTGAAAGGTCTCAGCAAGGATATATACGCTAATCAGCAGCACCCACATGGGGAAGACCAGTGACATCCAAACCACGGCTTTGACGCTCACCAGGAGCACGACCGCCAGCACGTAGCCCAGTATTGCCATCCAACGCGGGTAGATCCTGGTTCGCAGCGAGATTGTCGAGGTGGTAAGCATGAAAGCCCCGGCCATCTTCGTCGCAAAGGTGTACATTGCCTCATAAATTTCTGCGCGACCGAGTGCGTAAGCGCCACTTTGCGGCAGGCCTTCCTGCGGGCTGCGCAAGATGGAGATGAGCCCTCCCGCGACCGTTGCCAGCGCGAAGATCGTGGCGATGTACAACAAACCGGTACCGAGAAAGACGGTGGCAAAAAAGCGGTCTTCACGGTCTCCTAAACGATCGCGCAGGACGGCGATGAACCACAAGAAGGCGATGCCGGCAAACGGCAGCAGGTTCAACGAGAAAGAAAGCTCTTTAAGATGAGCGGTGAAATCAGCCGCTGGCCCCGTTGGAGTGGCGGGAATGGAAATCCGGATAATGACGAAGCTGGTCATGGCTGTCAGCGAAAAGACGATACCGGCGATGGCGGCGGCGCGCGGCGTTCTCAGCCGCTGAGGGGTAATGTCAGTTTTGTTCATCATTCAACCATCCGGCCCCCTCAAGGATCGGGCGCCAATTGACTCAACGGGTAAGGTAGTTTGCCACCAACGCACTGGATAAGACCGCGGCGGCAAGCCAAAGGGTCACGATTGCGACGAAGGCAACGACGGCGGCCGGCGATCTCACTTCGTCTCTTCTGCTCATTTCGTGGGCCTCGGCACGCTGACGACATTCATCAAGCACATCCGCGGGAACTATTCTCCGAAGCACCACCACACCCAGGAAAAGAACCAGAAAATCGTCGAGGAATCCGATTACCGGAATGAAGCTCGGAATGAGTTGAATAGGGCTGAACAAGTAGCCAGCGGTGCACACCGCAACCAACTTTGCAGGCCAGCCCACGCGGGGATGTTTGAATGCAAAGTAGAACACTCGTGCGTCTTTCCTTATCCGGTTGGCCCGTTGCGTCCAGTTCATCAGATAAATTCCCCGGCAACGTATGGCATGGCAGCAACGCGAAGCACCTCTTGAGGACTGAATTCTATGTCGGCTCCGGCGATAACCACACCTGTCAGATTTGACAGGAGAGATCGATATCTCCGGCTTCATCTGAATCGATCAGCTGATTAGCTGCTGCTTTGGGCGATACCCACGTTTGCTTCGCGGGCACCTTGGACGGCTCTCAGAGTCATTTACTGCCGCCCGATACTCCAGATGTTGTATGCTCGAGATCAAACGCAACCAGAAAAACGGGATTGGCACCCCTATGGCTGTAGCTGGCAACTCTGCGAGGGAGGGAAACCATGCTTTCGGTGTCGGAAACCACGAATAGTTTCGAGGCTGGAACCGGTAAAGCAAGTTTTCTGAAAACGTGGCTGCGAGATTTCTTCTCGTCTGACCGGCGACGGTCGCCAAGACGGCCACTGCCGAGCCTGGTTGCCTACTACTTCACCGGAGGCGCTCCGCGCGCATACCAGGTTACCGATATCAGTTCCGACGGGTTCTATATTCTCAGTGAGGAGCAGTGGTCCCCGGGCACATTGGTCCGCATGACGCTGCAAAGAACCGATAGCTCTGGCAAGAATGTCGATGACTCGATAGCCGTTCAATCGCTGATCGTACGGTGGGTAAGCGACGGTATGGGGCTCGCGTTTGTCGTCTCAAAAGCTGATCTGCACGAGTCGCGCAAAGAAAATGGCGCGGACAAGAAGACCCTCGAACGGTTCCTTAGCAAGGTGAAGGACCCAGCGCTGGTGCTGCAAGCGGCCGGAAGATAAGGTCAATCCCTCTCCATCCGAGTTGGCGGTGACACAGGCCGCGTCTGCTTTCCCATGTGCCAGAAGCGGCACATGGGCACCCAGATTAGCGTGGTCAACGAGCATCCCGGAGCCGAGGCGCTATGCCTCGGTGCGTGCGGTGGCCGCGCGAATGAGCGCGAGGATGTACCAGGCGACGGTGCCGAGGATGACCACCATGACCACGGGGAGAATCGCGGCGAAGAGGTGGCCGTCGCCGGTGCGCGCCGAGCGGATGAAGATCCATTGGAGTACGGCGAAGAGGCAGGTGAGCTCGGCCTTGAGCAGCGCGAGCAGGTCGAGGGTGATCGATTGCAGGCGGGGCAGGAGCTCCGGCGTGGTGCGGATGGGGTAATGAAACGCGGCGGGGAAACGCGCGGCGACGGTGAGCGAGAGATAGATGCTCAGGGCGATCACCGGCATGAGCATCATCATGGAAGGCGATCCCCAGCCATTGGGATTGCCGGCGGCGTCGAAGTGGGTGGCGATGCGATCGGGCAGACGGTTGGGACCGTAGACGGCGCCATAGGCGAGCCAGGCCGTGGCGATGAGACCCAGTATTGCGACTAGTTCAAAGAGCTTGCGCATAGATTCCTTTCACTTTTTTCAGTGCACAGGAAAGGATAGAGCCGGGCCCGGTGTTGCCTGAAGACTATCCGAACTTGGCGCGGCGGACTTCGGTCTGGCGAAAGTCCTTGCCGGTCATTTCGACGGCGATGCACATCTCGGCGAGGCGGGAGCGCATGCGGTCGCCGATGCGGTCGCCGAGAGTCTGCTCGCGGGCGGCGCGTTCGGCGTCGGTCTGCGCGCCGCCGCCGGCGGGCAGGTTCGGGGTAGTTGGTGGTGATGATGGTGGTCTGGCGGTCGTTGTAGCGGGTGTTGAGGATCATGGCGACGGTGTCCCAGACCCACTCGTTGGGCTTCTGCGCGCCGATGTCGTCGAGCACGAGGACCTCGGCGGCGAAGACGGGCTTGAGCAGCTCGAGTTCGGTGGTGTTGACCTGCGGGTTGTAGCTGTTCTGGATGTTCTTGAGCAGCTCGCGGTAGTCGCAGAAGAGGCCGCGGGCGCCGCGCTCCTGCACGAGACGGCGCAGGACGCCGACGGCGAGATGGGTTTTGCCGACGCCGATGGAGCCGGTGAAGAGCAGGCCCTTGCCGGCGGTGTCGACGGGATAGGTCTCGACGAATTTGCGCGCGGTGTTGAGGGCCTGGCTGAGCGAGCGGTCGGCGCCGTGGTAGATCTCGTAGTCGTCGAGGGTGCAGTCGCGGTAGCGCTGCGGAATGTGCGCGGCGGCGAGGCGGCGCTGCTCGCGCTCGGTGGCCTGGCACTCGCAGGTGCGGGAAACCCAGAGGCCGGTGGCGGAGACTTCTTCGATCAGACCCGATCCGCCGCAGATGGAACAGACATTGCTCATCGCTTTTCCAGCGTAGCGCACTGGGGGGCGCAGCGCTGCCGGTGGGGAAGGCCGCGGTTATGTGGAAATGGCGGAAAGAAGGTTCGTAGTTCACAGTTCGTAGTTCATAGTTTGCAGCTCGCGGCACGTCGGGGCACGCTTGGGCTGCGGGCCGGGGAGTCCTATAATCGGTAGCGCACTTTGGATACAGCTTGTTCCGATCTCATTCGGGGAGAAACTCGACGTGATGCGATTTGCCTTGCGGATTTGGGCTGCGGCCTTTGCTGGTGACACTGGTGACCATGAACCTGAACGCGCAGGAGCCGGGCAATGTTCCGGAGACGAAAGCGCCGGCGCAGCTTACGCCCTCGGGACACCCCGACAACGAGTACTGGCGCAAGCACGACGAGCAGCTGCTTTCGGATTTCCCCAATCTTGCGCGCTTCAAGGACGAGAACGCAAAGCTGGGGCCGCCGGCGCCGGGCGAGAAGCGCGTGGTCTTCATGGGCGACTCGATCACCGAGGGCTGGCACCTCGATGAGAGCTTCCCCGGCAAGCCGTATGTCAATCGCGGCATCAGCGGGCAGACGACGCCGCAGATGGTGCTGCGCTTCCGGCAGGATGTGATCCATCTGCAGCCGAAGGTGGTCGATCATTCTGGCGGGGACAAACGATATCGCCGGAAACACCGGCCCCTCGACGCCCGAGCAGATCGAGGACAACATCGCCTCGATGGCCGACCTGGCGACGATAAACGGCATCAAGGTGGTGCTGTGCTCGATCACGCCGGCGTTCGACTATCCCTGGGAGCCGGGCGTGGAGCCGGCGCCGAAGATCGATGCGCTGAATACGTGGATCAAAAACTATGCGGCTGAGAAGGGCTATGTTTACGTCGATTACCACTCGGCGATGAAGGACGCGCGGGACGGGCTGCCGCCGAACCTGAGCAAGGATGGGGTTCACCCGCTGCCGGCAGGATATGCGGTGATGGCTCCGCTGGCTGAGGCGGGGATCGAGAAGGCGCTGGGGGCGAAGTAGGCGGGGTGGCGGAAGTTCGGCTCGGGGCCGGAGAGGATGTTTGCGCGAGGGGCCGAATCCCCCTACAATAGACAAGGAAAGGTTTGTTTTCAGATGCCCAAGGAAAAGATTCATCCCAGCTATGACGCAGTGCGGGTGGTTTGCGCCTGCGGAAACAACTTTGAGACCCGCTCGACCCACAAGGGCGATATTCACGTGGAAATCTGCTCGGCTTGCCACCCGTTCTTTACGGGCAAGCAGAGGCTGGTGGACACGGCGGGCCGCGTGGAGCGCTTCCGCCGCAAGTATGCCAAGGCGGAGCAGAAGTAAGCGCCCCAGCTGATGGTTCCAGTGGGCCTCCGCTGCGGCGGGGGCCCACGTTTGTTCAGGGGCGCTTTGGGGCTGGGCTCACCTGGAGCCAGTCCGGGGAAAGGCGCAATGTGTCGCGCAGGGGATTCACGGTGAAGAAGAACTGGGATAATCCCAGGGAGCACGCGATGCCCGAGAGGCGTCGGGTGCCGGCGGAGGTGCGCCTCGGCACGGTGCTGTGTCGCGCCGGCAACGGTGCTTGCTCCGATGGCCGGGGTGACCGACACGGTCTTCCGGCGCTTCATCCGGCATGCGAGCTTGTTTACCGCATCGATGCAGTGGATCCAGGCAAATCGACGAGATCGCGCATTGAGTCGATCGGTCAGAATGCGCAGTCCGGCTGCGGGCTGCTGATGACGGAGTTTACCTCGGCAGATGGGCTGTCGCGGATGCGGGAGACCAAGCGGAAACGCTACCTGACCTTCTATGACGACGAGCATCCGATCGGGGCGCAGCTTTTCGGCTCGAATGCGGAGACGCTGGCCGAGGCGGCGCGCATTGTGGAGGATACGGGCTTCGATACTGATCGACCTGAACCTGGGCTGCCCGGCGAAGCGCGTGGTGGGCTGCAATGGCGGGTCGGGGCTGCTGCGCGATCTGCCGAAGATCGGCGAGATCTTTCGCGCGGTGCGGAAGGCGGTGACGATTCCCTTCACCGTGAAGTTCCGGCTGGGCTGGAACGATGCGCAGATTGTGTGCGTGGAGCTGGCGCGGATGGCCGAGGCGGAGGGGTTGAACGCGGTCGCCCTGCATGCCCGGACGCGCGAGCAGGGCTATACCGGGCAGGCGCGCTGGGAGTGGATCGCCGCGGTGAAGGAGGCGGTCGGAATTCCGGTGATCGGCAATGGGGATATCCGCACGCCGGAAGACGCGGCGGCGATGGTGGAGCAGACGGGATGCGATGCCGTGATGATCGGCCGCTCGGCGCCTTCGAACCCGTGGATTTTCAGACAGATCGCGCAGTACACCTCAACTGGATTCTATGACCAGCCCACGGTCGAGGATCGCTACCGGATGATCCGCAGCTACTTCCAGATGCTGCTGGACGAGGCCGAGGCGAGCCAGGCATTGCCACGCGATGCGCGGATGGGCGAGACGGCCGGGAAGATGAAGCAGTTTGCCTCGTGGTTTACGCACGGTGTGGCCGGCGGCGCGAAGCTGCGGGCCTCGATTTTCCAGGCGCGCACCGGAGCCGACGTGCTGGCGCAGGTGGATGCGTTTTTCACCGCGCTGGCGACGGCGCCCGCCGAGATGCTGACGGCCGATGAAGTGGATGGAAGCCCCTTCGCCTCTGAAGCCTCGCTGGTCTGCGACTGATTTTTCTCTCCCTGCTTATACCCCGTTTGCGGGTCCCCGCAGCCCCCATCCGCGCCATTCCTAAATAGCTATGACTATCGACTTTCGTGTGATTTTCCACGGATGCCGGTAACCCTATATTGATTCCAAGGTAATTTGCGTTAAGGGATGCGCCACCAGGGTTCAGCGAATTGCCGGCGGGGAATTCTCCTCGCAAGGAATCCAGAAATTAACGCCGTTTTAGAACGTTGATTGTGCCAGGAAAGCGGAGGGCCAGTTACGACGTGCGCGGACTGCCTAAGACCGGAAGCTTGCTGAGGTCGCTGCTCTGCGGTCTCGCGCTGCTTTGCGCGACGGCGGCCAGTTGCGCAGCGCAACGCTACAGCTTCCGCGAATACACCCAGGGCCTGGGCAATCTGAATATCGCCTGCCTGGTGCAGGACCATACCGGCTACCTGTGGGTGGGAACGCAGAACGGTCTCTACCGGTATGACGGCACGCAGTTCCAGAGCTTCGGCGTAGCCCAGGGACTGCCGGAGCGGATGATCCAGAACCTCTTCGTAGGCGAAGACGGGACGCTGTGGGTCGCAACCACGACGGGCATCTTCTTTGAGCGGCACGACGGGCACTTCACCGAAGTGAAATCGCCCATGCCGGGTGGGCAGTTTCTGCAGCGGCCGGGCACCAGCTTCGCGTCGCACCAGCCGCACCAGGTGGTCACGGTCACACGCGACGGCGGCTTTCTGCTGCAACGCAAAAGCGACGAAGAGTGGGTGGCCGAGCCCATGCACCTCGAGGGCGCCGCGCTGCGCAGCGTGGTTTTCTCTCCCGATGGCGCGCTCTGGTACGGGTGCGACTCCGATCTTTGCCGGCTGGCAAATGGAAAAACCACGCATATGGGCGAGGCCCTCAAGCTGCCCGAGGAGAGCTGGTCAAATCTGCTTCTGACGCGGGACGGACATATCTGGATCCGCGGCAATGTGCATGTAGGCGAGATTGATCCGAAAACAAATCTTTTTGAGCTGCACGACCTGCCGGGATCGCTGATGTCGGAGGCGTATCCGGAGCTGGGAGAGGATTCGCAGGGCCGGGTTCTCACCTCACAGGGGTCCGCATTGGGGCTTTGGGAAAAGGGCCACTGGCGGATGGTGACAGAACGCAATGGGCTGCCCCGTTTTGAAGTCCAGGATTTCTATGTCGACCGTGAAGGGTCGGTGTGGATCGGCGTGGTTGGCCACGGTTTGCAGCGGTGGGTGGGTCAGGACCGCTGGGAAGGCTACACGGCTGCCGATGGACTGAGCGACGACCTGGTATGGGCGTCGCTGCGGGATCACAAGGGGCGGCTGTGGATTGGAACCGAGTCGGGACTGGACTGGATTCCCGCGGGTGCGGTCACGCCGCGGCCCTGGCATCAGCCCGGCATTGTTACATCGCGGGCGGGCGCGTTGACCCAGAGCGCAGACGGCGCAGTCTGGATGGGCAGCACGGCAGGCGCGCTGGTGCGGATCGATCCGAATTCGTTGACCGCGCGGCAGTGGCGGATTCCTCCGGTCTACACGATTGCGGTAGACGGGCAGCAGCGGCTATGGGCTGCGACCAATGCCGGGCTCTACATGATGAATACGGCGCATGGCGCCGGCCGTGGTCCAGCACTGATCGAGGACGCCATCTTCGGCAATCCGCGGCAGCGTGTTGCCGATCTCTGCATCGACGGAAGCGGGCATTTGTGGGCGGCGGCAGATCAGGGCGTTTTCACGCTGGATGAAAAGGGCTGGCATCGCATCGACCTGGGATCGAAGGGGTTGAATCCCGATCTGATTGCGATCGATCAGAAGGGCTACATGTGGACCGGCGGCGCATCGCAGGAGCTTCTGCGCCAGCGCCTGGCGGGCTACCGCGTGGTGGAGACGGAACAAGTAGGCCGGCCTCCGCTGCTTTCAGAGCAGGTGGTGTCTCTGATGGTGGATCATCGCGGCTGGATATGGGTGGGCCAGGACGCAGGACTGACGGCTTTCGATGGCAGCACTTGGCACAGTTTCACGCAGGACGACGGCCTGCTGTGGAACGACACCGACAGCTTCGCGCTGGCTGAAGACACCGACGGCAGCATGTGGATTGGCACCTCAGGGGGACTGAGCCACCTGATCACCCCCGACGATGCCCCGGACGCCTCTCCCCAGGCTCCCGCCTTCTCGCAGGTTTCCTACGGCAACGCCGCAGTCGCGAACAAGTCATCGGTGACGTGGGAGTCGTCCACGCCGATCGAGATTTCAATGGCGCTTCTCTCCTTCAAGGGTACGCAGGATGTGGGGCTGCGGTACCGGCTCGTTGGAGCACAGGGAACGGACTGGGAGACGACGCGCGACATGGAGGTCCACTATCGGGGCCTGGCGCCGGGCGATTACCGCTTTGAAGTCGCCGAGGCCGATCAGGCGGGAAATGCGATTTCGCCGGTGGCCGTCTTCGAGTTTCAAATTACGCCGCGCTGGTGGCAGAACAGCGCGCTGCAGATTCTCGCTGCGATGATTGCGCTTGTGACTCTGGTATTTGCGTGGCGGCGCCGGGTAGGGCTGCTGGTGCGACAGAAACGGCAACTGGAAGAGGCAGTGAAGCACCGCACGCAGGACCTGGAGCAGGAAAAAGGGGAACTGATGCGCACGCGCGAGCAGATGCGCCACTATGCCGAGCACGATGACCTGACCGGGCTATGGAACCACCGCATCATCGTTGAGCGATTGCGGATTGAAGTGGACCGCTCGCAGCGCGAGGGCTTGCCGCTGAGCATCATTCTCGCCGACCTCGATTTTTTCAAGCGCATCAACGACACCTACGGCCATCCGGCCGGCGACCAGGTCCTGAAAGAAGCGGCCACCATCTTCCGGCGCATGGTTCGCAGCTATGACTGGGTGGGCCGCTATGGCGGCGAGGAATTCCTGCTCATCCTGCCGGGGTCGGGCTACATGCACGCACGGCAACGCGCCGAAGACCTGAGGGTGGCCTTTGAAACCGCATGTGTGCTGGAAGGCAAAACCGCGATTCCCCTGACGGCGAGCTTCGGCGTGGCTTCGGGCTTCCCCGCGAGCCATGAGGAGTTAATTCGCGAGGCGGATGAGGCGCTGTATCGCGCCAAAAATAATGGGCGCAACTGCGTGGTTTCGATCGAGATCGACGCGCGCAAGATCTCGGTATCGCGCGCCGGATAACCGAAGGCCGCATTAACGGAGCGGCAGCCGTACCGTGGCCCGCGCGCCTTCAGCATCTTCCCTGTTCACCAGTCGAATCTCTCCTCCGTGACCGCGGGCGATCTGTTGCGCGAGCGCGAGGCCTACGCCGCTGCCGGTCGGCTTGGTGGTGTAGAACGGCACAAATAAATTTTCCTCGTTGGCGATGCCCAGGCCTCGATCTTCAACGAAGAGCTCGACGTCCTGCTCCTCGACGCGCCAGCCCATGCGTATCGGATGCCCACCGTTGGCCAGTGACGCATCGGCGGCATTGGCGAGCAGGTTGATGAGCATCTGTTCGAGCTGGTCCGAGTCTGCGTGCAATGTGGCCGCCGGACCGTGAGTAATCTGCACCGGGACCCGCTGCTCGAGAAGAGCCACGCGATCGACGAGGGGTGCGACGGCCACAGGCTTGAGACGCGGCGGCGGCAACTGGGCAAGAATTCGGTACGACTGCACAAAGCGATGCAGAGAGTCCGCGCGGCTCTCAACCACGCTGAGACCGCGGCGAAAGTCATGCTCGGTGGCTTCATCGCCATGCAACTGCGCGGCACGCGCCAGCAGGCTGCCGGCGATGGACTTGATGGGCGCCAGCGAATTGGAAAGCTCATGCCCGAGCACACGGACGAGACGCTTCCACGCTGCCTGCTCTTCTTCGCGCAGGGGCTGGCTCACATCGGCGAGCAGCAGCAGGGTGTGCGGGGCGCCATCCTGGCGAAATGCGGCTTTGCGCAGCAGCCACCGCGTGGGCTTGCCGCCAAAGGAGTGCACGCTCTGGTCAGGCGCGGCAAGCAGGCCCTCAAGCCCCAGTTCGCGCGCGGTGCGGCCGAAGCATCGCGCATGAGGGATGCCGAGCAGCTGCACGCCGGCTTCATTGACAAGCTGAAGCACGTTTTCGCGATCAAAGGCGTAAAGGGGCGAGTGCATGACCTCGAGAATGCGGGCAAGCAGCGCCGTAGCCTCGAGCGAGCGCACGCGCTGCTTCTGCAGGAGGTCGGCGAGCGCATTGACTTCGGCAGCCAGCTCGCCATAGGCGTCGCGCGAACCTGCTCCCCGCGCGCGAAAGGAGTAGTCGCCTTCGCGCAACGACGACACCACGTTGGCCAGGGTCTGCAGCGGGCGAATCAGCCCGTCGATGAGCGACGCAGCAACCATGACAAGGTAAAGCAGCAGGCAGAAAGCCGACAGGATTGCCGGCGCCACGGCGACATGATGCTGATAGATAAGAATCGCCGCGAAGATCAGCCCTGGAAGGGACAGCAGAAGGCAATAGAGCCACGCCCGGCGCAGCGCCGGAAGTGATTGCCTGCGAGCACGCTTATCATAGGCCATATTTTTCAATGCGGCGGTAGAGCGCTGCCCTGCTGAGCCCGAGGGCTTCGGCCGCCTGCGAGATGTTGCCATCGCAGCGGCGCAGAACCTTGCGAATCAGAAGCGACTCGACCTCGTCGATGCTCATGTTGTCAAAGGAAGGCACGCTGGAGCGCGGGTTGGCGACGGCCAGGTTGGCCGGCTCGATCTCGTCGCCGCGGCAGAGCAGCACGGCGCGTTCCACGGCGTGCTCCAACTCGCGCACATTGCCCGGCCAGGGGTACTGCATCATCTGCTGCATGGCTGCCGGCGAAAAAGCGCTGACCTGTTTGCGGTAGCGAGTGCGGTTGCGGGAGAGGAAGTGCATGGCGAGCAGAGGAATATCCTCGCGGCGCTCGCGCAGCGGCGGCAGGTGAATTTCGACCGTGTTGATGCGGAAGAGCAAATCTTCGCGGAAATTCCCGTTCTTCGCTTCTTCATGCAGATCGGCATTGGTAGCGGAGAGAATGCGCACGTCGACGCGGCGCGTCTGCGAAGAGCCGACGCGCTCAAGCTCTCCGGTTTCAAGCACGCGCAGCAGCTTGGCCTGCTGGCGCAACGGGACATTGGCGATCTCGTCGAGAAAGAGGGTGCCGCCGTTGGCGAGCTCGAAGCGGCCGACGCGGTCAGTGCGCGCATCAGTAAACGCGCCTTTCACGTGGCCGAAGATCTCGCTCTCGAAGGTGCCCTCGGGCAGGCCGCCGGCATTGACGGCGACCAGCGGCATGCGCGATCGCTGCGATGCGGAGTGGAGCAGCTTGGCAACAATCTCCTTGCCCGTGCCGTGCTCGCCTGTGATGAGCACGTGCGCATCGGATGGGCCAACCTGCGCGATGAGTTCGAGCACAGGTTGCATCGAGGGCGCGCCTGCGACGAAGTCCGGTTTGCCTTCAGCGCGCAGCAGACGGTTTTCAAGCTCAAGCTGCCGAGCACGGCGCAGGGCCTGGTGCAACTCGGCATGCACGCGGATGAGCGAGACGAGACGTTCGTTTTCCCACGGCTTCTGAATGAAGTCGCGGGCGCCGCGCTTGATGCTTTCGACGGCGAGGTCGATGTTGCCCCACGCAGTCATGACGATGACGGGCAGGCGCGGGTCGATCTCCTGTAAACGGGCGAGAAGGTCCAGGCCCTCCTTGCCGGAGGTGGTGTCGCGCGTGTAGTTCAGGTCGATCAGCAGCACATCGTAGTCGCTGTGCCCCAGAGCCTCAAGCAGAAGCTGAGGCGAGCGCACGGAGTCTACATGGAAGCCGAGCGGGTTCAGCAGCAGCTCCACGGCCTCGAGAATGTGCGGTTGATCGTCGGCGACGAGAACCCGGATTCGTTCCTGCTTGCGGTGGTCGGTCATCTGTTTCGCTGGCGCATTCTGTTCGTTTCTCGGCCTCAGGTCATCGACTTGGCACCTGAGGCCTGGCACTTGGAGCTTGACACTTGCGTTCGGCATTGCGCGCTCTCACTGATCATCGCCGTCGATCGCTTCAGATCGTTCTTCTACCGATTCTACGGTGCGCGTGTCACTACGCCGGTTTTCGCGTCCTCAATCGAGACATTGGTGCGGTCCAGCGTTTCTCCGGTAGCGCGGTCAATATCCACCTTCGCTTTTTCGTACGCGGTTTGGGCGGCCGCGAGCGTCGATTCAGCGATGCCCAGGTCGTGCTGCGCCAGGAGCGTGTCGTAGCTGGATTTGGCGCCGAGCTTCTGTTCCTGCGCCGTGACGTCGAAGGTGTGCTGAGCCAGATCGCGGGCCTTCTGCGCGGCCTTGACGCGCGCTTCAGCCTGCTGCAGAGCAAACTGCGAGTTGCGCACGTCGAAGCGGATCTTCTTCTTCTGCTCCTCGAAGGTGATCTGGCGCTGCCGGTATTCGAGCGCCGCGCGAAACTGATCGGCCTTGGCGACGCGGTTGCGCAGGTTGATCGACAAAGTCATGCCAATCTGATACTCCGGACCGGAATAGTTGAAGGTGTTGGCAAGCATTCCAGGAAAGTCCGACGGAAGATCGGAAGAGCATTCATCGGGACCCAGGACGCAGTTCGGATTCTTCGGGCCGGCGACTCCGTTTCCGGAATAGAGGCCGTAGCCGTCCAAAACGGGGAGCAGGGAGCTACGGATGGACTTGAGACTCTCGCGAGCGACCTCCATCGCGATCTCGTCCTGTCGCACGTCGGGGCGATTCTTTTCAGCTTCCGCGATCAGATCGTCAATCGATTTCGCGGCGTTGGAATCGGCCGGTCCACTGTGATCGAGAGGAATCACCGGCATTTCGTCAATCACCGGGTCGTCGACCTTGGTGATGGCATTTTTGATGAGGAGCTCATTCAACCGCAAGTTGGCGCGAGCAACGGTAAGATCGCCTTCGCTGGTGGCCACGTCCGACTGGTCTTTGGTGATTTGCATGGCCGGAATGGCGTTGAGTTGAAGCTCCTTCTGGTCGTTGTCCAGGGTCTGTTGCGAGAAGGCCAGCAATCGCTCTTTGACCTGCTCGTCCTGATAGGCATTCACGAGGTCCCAATAGATATTTTCCACCTGCGTGATGGTCGCAATCACCTGAGCACGAAACGCCAGATCGGTAATCTGGAGATTCTTCTTGGCAATGTGCATAAAACGCTCGTTGGTGGAGATGCCAAAGCCGGCGAGAAGGTGCTGCGAGATGACCACCGTCAAGCTCGAATAGAGCGTGGGATTGACGGCGTAGAAGGGGCTGTTATTGGCGAAGCGCTGGCCGAAGTAGTTGACGTTCAAGTTGGTTCCGAGGGGAAACGACTCTGAGTAGTTAGCCTGGCCCTGGATCTCGTTTTGCTTGAAGATGGGCACGCCTACCTGCGAAGCATTCGCCTCTTGCGTGACGGTGTGATCAACAAAGCCCTTGAAGGTAAGAAAGGGATCGAAGGAGGCCACGGCTGTTCCGGCGCCGAGGCTCGAGGTCACAATGCCGCCCACGCCGGCCGCTGACGAGCCCGAAGAGGCTCCTCCGGAGCTTGCGCCCCCGGAGCCGAAGCCGCCCTGCGTTGAAGACTGCACCACCTCGGTATTGACGCCGTTCACCTGACCACCCGCCTTGGTGCGCGCAAGATCGGTTTCCGCAATGGGAAAGTTGTAGCGGAAGTAGGCAAGATCAAGATTGTTCTCGATGGCAAGAGCGATGGCATCGTGCAGAGAAATGTAGAGCTTCCCATCGCGGATGAGGCTTTGCAGGCGCTGCGAGTTGTTGAGATCGAGAGGGGGCGCATCGCTCGGCCGATAGGGTGCAAACGGCTTACGCGAGTGCGGCAGCTCCACGTGAAATGGCTGCTGCGGTGTGATTGCCTGTTGCTGGGCTTGCTGCGCCTGCTGCGCCAGTGTGGGGGGCGGAGCCGTTGCGCGGCTTGCCGCGGGCGCTGGAGCCTCAGGCGCAAGCTGAGCGGCCTCATCCCGCGCGGGCGCCTGCGGTGAAGACGCCGCAGCGGGGGGCGCGGCAGCCAGAGCGAGATTGACCTGCAGCAAGAGAATTGCGGCAACGGATTGAAGAGTACGAAGAGGATTGCGTTGTCTTGTCATGGATAAGTTCACCTGGGAAAAATTCACTTCGCCTCGACCTCCGGGGGTGCAGAATGTGGTGCTTCATCGCGCGTGAGCCAGCCATCGCGCAGCTCGAGAATGCGCGAGCCGTAGCGCGCATTTTCGTCAGAGTGCGTGACCTGCACGATGGTGGTTCCCTGCCGGTTCAGTTCGCGAAAGAGTTCCATGATCTCGCGGGCCTGCGTGGAATGCAGATTGCCGGTTGGCTCATCGGCAAGCAGCAGCGAAGGCGCATGCACGACCGCTCGCGCGATGCCGACGAGCTGCTGCTGCCCACCGGAGAGCTGATTCGGAAAGAGGTCTTTTTTGGCGACGATCTGGAAGCGGTCGAGAATATCGGCCACCATGCCCTGCCGCTCTTTCGCAGGCAGGTTCTTGTAGGAAAGCGGCAGGTCGATGTTCTCCGCGACCGTAAGATCGTCAAGAAGGTGATAGCTCTGGAAGACCATGCCGATGCGCTGGCGGGCGAGGTCGGCGCGCTGCTTGCGATTCAGCTTGTGCACGGGAGTTTCGCCAAACCAGTACTCGCCGAGCCACGCGTCGTCCAGCAGCGCGAGCGCATTGAGCAGCGATGACTTGCCCGCGCCCGACGGTCCCATGACGGTGACGAACTCGCCTTCGCGAATGGTGATGTTAATACGGCGCAGCACCCATGTCTCGGTGTGGCCGGTCTTATAGCTGCGCTCGATATTCTTAAGCTCGATCATGATGTTGTAATACTCCGTTCTTATCCATCGTTATTACGCCGGCTACTCTGTGCGCAGCGCGCGCATCGGTTCAACCTGTGCTGCGCGGCGCGCGGGAAAGTAGCAGGCCACGAGCGCTGCGAGCAGCAGCACCACGCCCACTGCGCTGAATGCGCCGAGATCCACTGTGCCTACGCCATACAACGTGCTTCGCATGGCCCGGCCCACGAAGTAAGCTCCGACAAGGCCAAGCGCCAACCCGGAGACCGCCAGGATGAAGCCTTCGCGCAGGATCATGCGCACGACGCGCTCCCGGCTTGCCCCCAGCGCCATGCGCACCCCGATTTCGTGGACTCGCTGGCCCACGGCAAACGCCATCATGCCGTAAATGCCGACCGCCGCCAGTGCCAGTGCGATGGCGGCGAAGAAGACATACAGCAAGAGGCTGAAGCGATCTCCGGAGAGGTCTTCGCTTTTGATCTGGTCCAACGTTTCAACATTTGCCAGCGCGGCATTCGGATCGACGGCATGCACAGCGGCCGCGATGGTCTTCGTCATCGTCGCCGGATCGCCCGCGGTGCGCACACCGATCGCTACATTAGGCCACGGGCTCTGGTAGAAGGGGACAATAATCTCTGGCCGCTGCCGGCTGAATGAGCCACCGCGCACATCGTGATAGACACCGACGATCTGCCATGCCTGCGGAGGCCCGAGCTTTGTCGCGCCAGGATAAAGCTGTTCCACCATCAACCGCTGGCCGATGGGATCTCTGCCCTTGAAGCGCTCTTTGACGAGTTGCTCGTTCACCACCGCGACCTTCAGATTGGCGGCGTCATCCTGATCGGTAAATTCGCGGCCTTTGATAAGGCGGATGCCGTAGGCGTTGAAGTACCCCGGAGTCGCCATCCCAAATCCAGCCGAAGGACGCTGCGATGGATCGGTAAAGTCCTTGTCACCGGCGATGGTGTAGGGCATTCCGAATCCGGGCCCCTGGAGAGGCATTCCCGTCATAGCGGTGGCACTCTCCACGCCGGTTGTCGACTCAATGCTGCGCAGAACCTGCTTATAGTGACCGATGATCTGCTCTGAGGTGAAGTCCTTATCCTTCACCATGGGCAAACCAAAGGTGAGCACGTGATCGGTTCTGACGCCAAGGTCAACCTGTGTCAGATTCCAGAAGCTGTGCAACGCCAGTCCAGCACCCGCGAGCAATGCCACGGCAAGAGCAAATTCACCGACGACGAGCGCCTGACGCAATCGATTGCGCACGCGGCTGGAGCCGGCTCTGCCGCCCTCTTTCAAGGACTCGGCGGGATCGACGCGCGACGCGTACCATGCCGGAGTGCACCCGAAGAGCAGACCGGCAAAGGTGGTCGCGCCTATCGCGACGAGGAGCACCGGAAGATTGAGCCGCAGATCGGCTTCGGTTGGCAGCGTGCCATCCGGCATGACAGCGATGAGTCCGCGCAGCATGGCGTAGCCGAGGCCGATACCCAGCGCACCTCCGATGACTGCGAGCAACAAGCTCTCCGTGACGAATTGAGTGAAGACATCACTGCGCGACGCGCCGACGGCGCTGCGAATGGCAATCTCGCGTTGACGTGTCGTGCCCTTGGCCAGCAGCAGATTCGCAACGTTGACACAAGCGATCAGCAGAACGAATCCAACGGCGCCGAGCAGCAGCTTGAGCGTCAGTTTGGTGTTGTCGCCCATGAAATCGTTGTGCAAGTCTTCAACGGAAGCGCCCCATCCGGTGTTTGAGCGCGGATTCGCTTCTGCGATGTGCTTGGTGACGGTGTTCATATCAGCCTGTGCCTGCTGAATGGTCACGCCATCCTTGAGACGGCCCATTACAAGGAGCCAGTGAAAGTCATGATTCAGCTGCTCGGGCTTGAAGACGAGCGGCACGATCAGGATCCTGGTTGAGCCGATCCGCCTGCCCACCGGAGAGGACGCCCACGACGGTGTACGGCTTCTGATCGAGCATGATTTGTTTGCCGATGATATGAGGATCGGCTCCGAGCCTTCGCCACAATTTATTCATCAGTACGACGACGTGATCTTTACCCGCGACTCCTTCTTCGGGAAGAAAGTCGCGGCCCATTTGAAAGGTGTTGCCCATCATCCGGTACATTCCGGGCGTCGTCATCGACGCGCGAACCATCTCCGGAGCTTCTTTGCCCGCCATGTTGAAGCTTGCTCCGGTGAAAGCCTTCAGCTCTTGAAATGCCGTGCTCTGCCTCGCCCAGTCTGTGTAGTCGCCCGCTGAAACCCCGTTGTTAAATCCCTGAATTTTGGACCAGACCATCACAAGCTGCTCGGGCTTCGGATAAGGCATGGCAGCGATCAAAGTGGCGTAGACCACGGTGTAGATGGCAGTGGTGGCGCCGATGCCGAGCGCCAGCGTAAGGCCACAGTGACCGTCAAGCCGGGGCTCTTGCGCAGCATGCGCAGGCTGTAGCGAAGGTTGCGGAGAATATTCATCGTGCTCCTCTCTACTCTGCCCTCAGTGCCTGTACGGGTTCGACGCTTGCGGCGCGGCGCGCAGGCAGCGCGCCTGCAACGGCAATCATCAACATGGTGAGCACCACCGATGCGACAAGCGCGAGCGGGTCGAAAGCGGTGACGCCATAGAGCTGCGTGGTGAAAAGCCGCGCCAGCGCAACGGTGCATGGGAGCGCAATCGCGGTGGC
Organism: uncultured Acidobacteriota bacterium; assembly: GCA_963718885.1. GTDB lineage: Bacteria > Acidobacteriota > Terriglobia > Terriglobales > Acidobacteriaceae > Telmatobacter. Next base: position 93,258 of record CAVRAK010000004.1, on the reverse strand, counting down.
AATGGCGGCGATGAGAACCATTTCGCGCACCACAAGCGCAACAACCGAAGAGCGCGGAGCGCCAAGAGCGAGGCGAACGCCGATCTCGCGCGTACGCTGCTCAGTAGAGTAAGCCAGAACGCCGTAGAGCCCCACCGCTGCCATGACGAGCGCGACGACGGCGAAGCCGAGCGCGAGCACAGCAATGGCGCGTTCGCCGTTCATGGTGCGGTCGATCTGCTCGTCCATGGTGCGCAGGCCATCGACCACCAGGGCGGAATTGAACTGACGCATGGCCGCGCGCACTGAGGCCTCGGCGGTCTGCGGCGGCTGTACGGTCTGCACGTAGATGTCGACGGCGCCGGGGCGAGGCTGCTGCAGATAGGACTGATAGACGGCGGGGCCAAGAGGCGTTCGCACGTCGACGTGCCGGATGTCGCCAACAACACCGATGATCGTGGTGTCGTACTTCACATCACTTCCGGCGCCATGAGCGATCGCGCGGCCAAGCGCGTTCCGCGGAGTAGCCGAAGAAGCGTTTGGCAAGCGCGAGATTGACGACGGCGACCTTGGGCTGATCTTTGGCATCGGAAGCGGTGAACTCGCGGCCGGCGAGGAGCGGCAGACGCAGCGTAGCGAAGTAGCCGGGCGTGACAGACGCGCGTTCGAAATCCATGTTCTCGTCTTCGGCAGCCTTGTATCCCTGAATGGAAAAATTGGAGCTCGAATCATCGCCGGAGAGTTCGGGATCAGTGGTTGCCGCCGCGGAGACGATGCCGGGAATGCGGGCGACGGTGGCAATCGAATCCATGACGGCCTGGGTTCCGCGCTGATCGGTAAGCCCGGCGTTGGCGGGGTCGAGCGAGAACTTGACGAGATGCGAAGGATCGAAGCCGACCGGCTGCCTGCGCAGATTGTCGACGGTGCGCACGAAGAGGCCCGCGCCGGCAAGCAGCAGAACGCTGAGCGCAATCTGCGCGCCCACGGCGAACTTGCGGAAGCGCTGCGAACTTTTCGACGCTGTGCCGCTGTTCTGACGCAACGTTTGGGCAAGGTTAGGGCGCAGATAATGCAGCACAGGCGCGATGCTGAAGAGGAAGGTGGCCGCGAGCGCAATGGCAAGAGTGAAGAGCAGGACGCGCGCGTCGATCGAGGTTGAATACGGCTCACTGCCCGGATCGGCGCCCGTCATGAGGCGCACCAGCGCGGCGGCAACGATGGGCGCAACCGCGAGGCCCGCTGCCGCACCGGCGAGGCCAAGCAAGCCGCCTTCGACAAGGAGCTGCGAAACAATGCGGCTGCGCTTCGCGCCGAGAGCATAACGCATGGACATTTCGCGGGCGCGATTGGCGGCGCGCAGCAGCAGCAGCGTGGCGACGTTGATGGCGCAGAGAACGACGAGCACGCCCGACATGCCCATGAGGATGACGAGCGGCTTCTGGTAGCCGAGACGGTCAGGCGCAAACCCGCGTGAGTCGTCGACAACCTTGAGCCGGGAATTGTCGAGAAAGCTCTTGCTGAAGCGCGCACTGTGCGTCTTGTAGAGCGAAAGCTCATTGGCGCGCAGCGAGTGCCAGAGCGACTGCAGACTGGCCTCGGCCTGCTGCGGCGTGAGGCCGGGCTTGAGGCGGGCAACAAGGGTAAGCCAGATGGATTTGTGATTGGTGAGATCGTCGCGGCCCTCCATGAACGGAATGACGACCTCAACCATGCTGATGGGCACGAAGATGCCGGGCTTGTAGCCCCCGATCGCGGTGTCGAAGTTCGGCGGAGCGACGCCAACAATTGTGAAGGGATGCCCATTGACGAGCAGGTCCTGGCCGATGACATCGCGCGACGCATTGAAGCGGAGACGCCAGTAGTTGTAGCTGAGGACGAGCACCGGGTTGGCGTTCTTCGCAGTGTCATCCTGCGGCGTGAGCAGGCGGCCGGCGAATGGTTTGAGGCCGAGCACCTGGAAGTAGTTGCCGGAGACGACCTCCGTATCCTGATCTTCCGACTGGTTGTGCCACGAGACGCCGGCGTAGGCCTTGTCCGCAGCGGCAACGCCGGAGAAGACCTGGTTCTGATCGCGCAGGTCCTTGTACATCGGATAGGAGAAGTAGTTGTGTTCGTCCGCCGCCGAAGCTGCTGGCCGACCCGCGGAATGAGCCGGTCCACTCGAAGCGCACCAGTTCCTTCGGGTGCTCCACCGGCAGCATGCGCAGAAGCACCTGATTGAAGAGAGTGAAGACTGCGGCACTGGCGCCGATGCCGAGCGCGAGGGTGAGCACGACCGTCAGCGTGAAGCCGGGCGCGCGGCGCAACTGACGGAGCGCATAGCGAAGGTCCTGAATCAAGACAGCCATTGGTTTCTCCTTACTCCGTTCGTAGAGCCCGCATGGGCTCAACCGCTGCCGCACGGCGGGCGGGCAGCCAGCTTGCCGCAATCGCGGCGATGAGAAGAGCGATCACGGCGAGGCCAGCGGCCAACGCGCCGTTCATCACGATGTCGGTTGCGCCGCTGGAGTCGATCATGCCGGTATCGGACAGAATGCCGTGCAGCACAGGCCGGACCAGCAGTGATCCCACAGCGCCGAGGCCAATGCCGATGGCTGCCAGCGCGACTCCTCCGCTGAGGAAGACGCGCAGAATCGCAGCGCGATCGGCACCGAGCGCCATGCGCACGCCAATTTCACGCGTACGGCGTGTGACCCGGTAGCTGAGCAGACCGTAAAGCCCGATGACCGCGAGCGCAAGGGCGAAGCATGAAAAGCCGATGGCCAGAAGAGAAAAGAATCGCGGCTCACGGATAGTGGAGTCAATCACGCGCTGCATGGTGGTGAGACGTGCGATGGGTATCTCGGGATCAGCTTGTTCGACGGCGTGCTGTGCAGCAAGGGCAAGATTTACATTTGCCTCGGTGCGCACAGCGAAGCTGGTGGGGAACCAGCCGTTGACAATGCCCGTGAGCTCATCGGAAAGCTGCACGATCGGCGCGTAGACAACGATACCGTCCGTCTCAACCAGAGAGTGGGTGCGCGCATCCGCGACGATACCGACGATGCGCCAGTTTTTCTCATTGCCCATGCGCACGGATTCGCCTATCGGAGAACGGCCCGGCCACCATTTGCCGGGCGGCGGTTTCGCTGATGACGGCAACCGGATCGCCGTCGGCGTGGTCATCCGCGTCGAGGTCGCGGCCTGCAAGCAGCGGAATGCCCATGGTCTCGAAGTAGCCGGGGGTGACCGCACGGAACTCGACAATCTGCTGAAGCTGAGGGCGGTCTGCCGGGGCGCCGCCTTCATTGAGGCCGCGATCGAGCGGCAGTCCGTTGACCGCAGCAACCCGTTCGACACCGGGCGTGTGATTGAGATTGTCAAGCACGTGGTTGATGAACTGCACGGTCTGCCGCGTGCTGGCGTAGCGATCGCCCTTGAGCGCGACCTGAAAGACCGAGAGCTGCTTTGGCTCAACGCCGGAGGGAAGCGCCTGCAGCCGGACGAATGAGCCCATGAGGACGACGGCAGAGGAGACGAGGACCATGGCGATGGCCACCTGCGTGACGATCAGCGCACGCGAAAGCCGTGCCTGAGAGATGGTCTCGCCGAGTCCGGAGGCGCCGAGTTGCATGCGGCGTTCGCGCCCGCGCAGGATGATCCACGCGGGGAGGATCGAAAATATTCCCATCGCGAGCAAGGCGATGCCGAAGACAACCGAGCCGAGCATCCACGGACTGATGCCGCCGTGCAAATCGGGAATGGCGAGGGGCGACCGTCTGCAGCATCAGTCTGGCAGAAACCAGCGCAACCGCAATACCCAGCACTCCGCCGCCGACGGCGAGCAAAGACCCTTCGCAGGCAATGAGGCGGACAAGCTGCGCGCCGGTTGCGCCGAGAGCGGCACGCACCGCAAGCTCACGGGAGCGCCCCATGGCGCGGGCGATCATGAGGCCGGCGATGTTAAGACAGGTGACGAACAGGACGGCAAGCGCAGCGCCGAAGACCGTAAGCAGGCTGCGACGCACGCGGCCCACGACGACATCCTGCAGCGGAAAAGCACGGAACTCGTGCACCACGTTGCCATGACCGTACCACTTTCGGAATTTCGGATTCTCCCGATAGAAGGCAGGCGTCAGGGCCTTCAATTGCTGCCGTGCCTGCTCGAGGGTCACGCCGGGACGCAGGCGCGCGATCATCTCGTAGTTGTCGCCGTCATAGCCGGGGTCTTTGGGACTGAGTTGCAGCGGTTGCCAGAGATCGGGGTCGGCCATCACGCCCGGCGCTGTTTCAGCCGTAACCGCAAAGTGCGCGGGCATCACGCCCACCACGGTGAACTGTTCCTGGTTGATGCGCACAGCGCGGCCCACGATGGAAGGATTGGCATTGAAAACCCGCGTCCAGAAGCCGTTGCTGAGAATCACGGCGCGCGGTCCGCCGGGAAGGTCTTCCTGCTGAAGGAAGGCGCGGCCCACAGCGGGCTCAATGCCGAGAGTGCGAAAGTAGCCTTCAGACACTTTCAGGGCCGTGGCCTGGATGGCATGGCCCCCGCCCGGCGAAACATTCACCAGTGCGCCGGAATCATCCATGACAGCCGAGGAAGAAAAAGCCTGGCTGTGCGCCCGGACAAAGTCAGCCGCGGTGCCCGCTTGCTCTGCATTGGGGCGCTCATAGGGATAGCTGTAGGCGACGCCGACGAGGCTGCCGGGATCCGGATAGGGCAAGGGTCGCAGAAGCACATTCATGGTCACGCTGCAGACTGCCGCAGCGACGCCCACGCCGAGAGCGAGCGCGAGCACCGCGGTCAGAGTGAAGCCGCGGGACGCGCGCAACTGGCGGAACGCGAAGCGAAGATCCATGAAAAGCGCTCGTATCACTTTTCCTCTCCTTACTCAGTTCGCAGAGCCTGCATGGGTTCAATGGTCGCGGCGCGGCGGGCGGGAATGAGCCCCGCAACGACCGCACAAAGGGTAAGAACCGCAACAGCGGCAGCGAGCGCAAAAGGATCGTATGCGCCCACGTGGTAAAGCTGGCTTGCCATCAGGTGACCGGCAAGCAGAGCCGCAGGAATGCCGAGCGCAAGCCCAAGGCCGATCTGCACAAGTACGCCGCGCAGCACCATGGCGACAACGCTCGAACGCGTTGCGCCAAGCGCCATGCGGATGCCAATTTCGCTCGAACGGCGCGCGACAAAGTAGGAAGTAACGCCGTAGAGGCCGACGCAGGCGAGGATCAGGGCGAGCGCTCCAAAGAGAGCGGTGAGCCGCGCGACAAGCCGTTCGTCATTGAAGTTGCCGGCAACCTGCGCGTCGTAGGGTCCGAAATGCGTGATGGTGAGGTTGGGATCGATGGAGGCGAGGGTGCGGCGAACGGTTTGCTCAACATTCTCCTGCGGGCCTTTGAAATGCAGGATCACAGACTGAAGAAAAAGTGAGCGCGTTTCACCGGTGATGGATTGAACGTCCTTGAAGGAATAGACCTGGGTCGTGGGCCGCAGGAAGAGGCGGCGCGCCGGATCGCGCGGATTGTTCATCTTGAAGTCCGCAATGACACCGACGATCTCAAAAGCTCCTGCGTACTGGCGAACATCGAGGCCGAAGTGCTTGCCGATGGGATCCTCATTGGGAAAGAAGCGTTTCGCAAAAGCCTCATTCACCACGGCGACCGGTCGCGACGTGGCGGTGTCCTGCGCGGTGATGCCGCGGCCGCGCACCACGGGCACGCCGATGGCGTCGAGGAACTGCGGGCTGACGCGGTCCCAGGTCGCGCCGCTCGTCGAATCGTCTGCGGCAGGATCGGGTTTGCCTTGCACCACGATGCGGTCGCCCCAGTTATCTCCCTCGAGCGGGCTGTAGAGAGCGATGGCCGCGTTGGCCACGCCGGGCAGGCTCGAGAAGCGATCTTCGATTTGCTGGTAGAGCGCAGGCAGGCGGTCGACCGTGTAGCCGGCGCCTGCAGGGTCGAAGTGAAAGACGTAGCGGTTCTCGGTCTGAATGCCGAAGTTCTGGTTCTGCAGGTTTGCAAGCGAGCGCGTCATCAGGATTGCGCCGGCGAGCAGCACGATGGAGAGCGCAGCCTGAAAGACGACGAGAGCGCGCTGCGGAAACGATGAGCGATCGCGCGTGGAGCGATTTGAGCCGCGCAGCACGTCTGCAGGCTGGGCGCGCGAAGAGAGCCATGCGGGAGCGATGCCGAAGAGAGCTCCTGTAACGAGAGAAACGAGAAAGGCAAAACCAAGCACAGGCAATGAAGGAGTGGCCTGAATGGGAAGGTTGCGCGCATCGGGAAACGCCAGCGCGAGAATCGTGCTGGAGCCGGCATAGGCGACGACAAGGCCCGCGAGTCCGCCGATGCAGGCGAGAATCACGCTTTCGGTCAGCATCTGGCGCACAAGGCGCACGCGTCCGGCACCCATCGCCATGCGCACGGCGACATCGGCGCGCCGCGCCGTGGCACGCGCGAGCAGAAGATTGGCGATATTGGCGCAGGCGATGAGCAGCACCACGGAAGCCAGGATCATCAGCATCTTTAGGCCGGTGCCCGTCTCCTGCTGCAGGTTCTGAATGCCTCCCCCGGCAGGCGCGAGCACCACATGCTGGCGGGCGATCTGCCGCTGCGCGCCTAACGCAACATAGATCGGGCGCGTATAGAGGAACTGCCGCAGAGACTTCGGAGAGCTTCGCGTTGAGCGCCGCAAGATTCGCGCCAGGCCTCACGCGGCCGATGGGATAGAGCCAGTTGGTGTCGGGGTGATGCAGGATGGTGTTCGATCCTTCGACCAGCGGCTCGGTATTGATGGGAATCCAGACCGCGGGCGGATTCTGCGTGACCCTGTCTCCGAAGAAGCCCGGAGGCGCGATGCCGACAACCGTGAACGGATGAGTCTGGATAAAGACGGTGGAGCCGACCAGAGAAGGGTCGGCGGCGAAGTCACTCTGCCACGATGCATAGCTGATAACCACGGCAGGCGTCGCGCCCGGCACGTCGTCTGAGGCGATCAGAGTGCGGCCGAGGTAAGACCCCATGCCGAGCGTGGTGAAGTAATTGCCTGTCACATACTCGGTGCGCAGGCTGCGCGGCTCGGTCTCTCCGTGACGCACGTAGTAGCTGTTCTGGCCCGCCTGCACGGCCGCGAGCTGCTCAAATTCGGGAGCAGCCTCACGCAGGCGCTGATACAGATCGTAGGAGAAAATGGCAAAGTCGCCATTCGAGTTCTGGAAGCCGCCATCGACGCAGCAATCATCCGTGTCGCCAATGCGATAGAGCTGCGCCGGGTCGGCGACCGGCAAGGAGCGCAGCAGAATGCCCTGGACCAGGGTGAAGATGGCGGTATTCGCGCCGATGCCGAGAGCCAGGGTGAGCACGGCCGTCAGCGTAAAGCCCGGTGATTTTCGCAACTGGCGCAGCGCATAGCGGATGTCCTGCAGTAATTGGCTCATTCCTTCCCTTCTCCGTGATTAGCTTCATCAACGTGGCCGCAACCGCCAGCACCTGGGCGCGCGGATGTGATCAAATGCACTGCGCATGACGGCCTCACTCACCGCGCAGCGCCAGCATCGGGTTTACATTCGCCGCTCTCCGGGCTGGAATCACCGCCGCGATCAAAGCCGCGAAAGCAAGCAGAAGCGTCGCAATGACAAGCATCGCGGGATCGTATGGCTTCACGCCATACAGCTGATTTGTCATGCCCCGGCCGGCCAGGATTGCAGCCGGTATGCCGATGGCAAGTCCGATGGCAACCTGCAGGAAGGCGGATCGCAGCACCATGGCGAGGACAGAACTCCTGTCCGCGCCAAGCGCCATGCGAATGCCGATTTCGCTGGAGCGCTGCTCCACGGTGTAAGCTGTGACGCCGTAGAGGCCGATGGCCGCGAGGACGAGCGCGAGAACGCCGAAGAGCAGCGTAAGTTTGGCAATCATGTCCTGCTGGTCAAAGTCTTTGTGCAGGATCTGGTGATAGCTGCCGAAGTCCGCGATCACCAGGTTGGGATCGATTTCAGAAAGAGCGCGGCGCACCTGATTCTCCAGGGCCTCCGGCTCACCCGGCATCCACAGCACAAGGTTAGAGAGGTAGTGCGAGGCTGTGTCCCCGGCCATCTGGGGCGGCTTCGACCAGGTTACGTGCTGCACAGCGGGGAGAAAGAACATGGGCCGCGCAGGATCTTTGAAGCCGTAGGTCACATACTGCATATCGGCGGCGACGCCCACCACCTCAAAGTCTCCGGCATGCGCCATCTCGTCCATGCCGAAGTGCTTGCCAATGGGGTTTTCCCCTTTGAAGAACTTCTTCACGAACGCTTCATTGACGACCGCGACCAGAGGCGACGTCGCCGTGTCCTGCTCGGTGACCGGGCGGCCAAGAAGAATGCGGTTGTTCAGGGTTTCAAAGAAGCCGGGACTAACGCGCGTCCAGGTGGCCCCATCGTCTTCGCCGGAGTGCGGCTCCGGCTTGCCCTGCACACGGACGCCGTCATTCCAGCTGTCGCCGCTCATGGGAGCATAGGTGACGGCGGCAACGTCGCGCATACCAGGGATTCGGCGCAGGCTTTCGAGGATGCGGCGGTACAGCAACTCAAGCTGCTCGGGCTGATATCCGGCAAGGTGAGGATCGATCCAGGCCAGGTAGCGGTCTTCGGGCGTGAATCCGAAGTTCTGATGCTGCAGATTGCGGAGGCTCTGCGTGAGCATGGCGGCTGCGCTCAGCAGCACGAGCGAAAGCGCTGCCTGCAGAATCACCAGAGTCCTCTGCGGCCATCGCGCACCATGGGCGGTGGAGCGGTTTGCGCCGCGCAGTGCCTCGATCGGCTCGGCGTGCGACGTCAGCCACGCAGGCACAATGCCGAAGAGCACGCCGGTCACGAGCGAAACACCCAGTGCGAAGAGCAGCACCGGCAGAGAAGGTGTTGCATCGATGGGGACGTAGCTGTTGGGGCCGCGTGAACGCCAGATGAAGTATGAGGTTACTGCCAAGGTAAGCTACGCCCAGACCGGCTGCGCCGCCCAGCAGCCCGAGAAGCAGGCTCTCGACGAGCGCTTTGCCGACGAGGCGTCTGCGGGAAGCGCCCAGCGCCACGCGGACTGAAGTCTGCTGGCGGTTGCGCAGTCCGCGCGCGAGCAGCAGGTTGGCGAGATTCGCGCAGGCAATCAGCAGCACGCATCCGGCGGCGATCATGAGCACGCGCAGGTCGGCCTCGTACTGCTCGCGCAGATCGGTAACGCCCGCGCCACCCGGCGTGAGGAAAAGATTCTGCTTGGGCAGATACTCCTTGTCCTGCGTGCTGAGGTCAGAGAAGTGGCTCATCTGCCACTGCCGCAGCTCCACCCTCAGCTGCGCTTCAAGAGCTTTGGGATCGGTGCCCGGCTTGACCCTGCCGATGATGTCGAGCCAGTTGGAGCTGGGAATCTTCAACCACGAGGTCTGCTCTCGGATCAGGGGCTCCGCAGAGAGCGGCATCCAGAAATCCGGCCATTCCCCAGCCGCGCAGATCGGCGCCATAGAAGCCTGGAGCGCCAACGCCGACAACCGTGAAGGGCTTGCCGTTGAACTGAAAGGACGCCCCGACGACGGATGGGTCGGAGTTGTACTTCGCCGCCCACGCGTGATAGCTCATGACGGCGACGGGCGGCGCGCCGTCTCGGTCATCCGAGTCATTGAGAACACGGCCGATCCACGGACCGACGCCAAAAGTACGGAAGAAATTGCCCGAGACGAACTGTCCGTTGCGGGTCGCCGCCGTCTCCGCCGTGCCCGCGCGGCGCACGCCGAGGCCGGTGCTTCCGGCCTGAAAGGCGGCAAGATCAACGAAGGCCGGCGTATTGTCGCGGAAGCGGCGGTACAGCTCGTCGTTGAAGATGGAGAACTCTTCGTACTGCGTAAAGCCGCCCCACTGGCAGCAGTGCACCTTCTTGCCGATGCGATAGAGCTCATCCGGCCGTGTAACGGGGAGCGACTTGAGCATCACGGCATGCACCAGGGTGAAGATGGCCGTTGTGGCGCCGATGCCGAGGGCGAGAGTGAGGATCGCAGTGACGGTGAATCCGGGCGACTTGCGAAGCTGGCGCAATGCGTAGCGAATATCCTGCAGCATCTGGACCATTGCTTCTCCCCTCCGTGCCGAAGCCGGCATCAAGTTGTGGCAGAACGCGCCTTACTCGTTCCGCAATGCCTGCATGGGCTCAATGGTTGCGGCGCGGCGCGCAGGAATAACCGACGCGGCGAGCGCAAGCAGGAAGATGGAAATGACAGCCAGAAACAGCACCAGCGGATCGAGCGGATTCACTTCAAAGAGCAGCGAGCGAAGCATCTGCGTCGCGAAGAGCGCGGTTACGGTTCCGATGAGGCAGCCGGCAAGGCCGAGCTTTGCTCCCGAGGCAAGCACGAGCCGCATGATGCTGGAGCGCTGCGAGCCGAGAGCGAGGCGAATCGCCAGCTCGTGCGTGCGCATGGCCGCGGAAAAAGCAATGACGCTGTAGATGCCGAGCAAGGCAAGCAGGACGGCGGCGGCAGCGAAGCTTGAAATCAGCACGGTATTGAAACGCCGCGAAGCCTGGCCTTCAGCTACCACCTGCTGCATCGACTCAACGCTGGTCAGAGCGAGCTGCGGGTCGATGGAGTGAACGGCAGCGCGCAGCGACGCGACCATTTCCTCGGGGGGCTGCTGGCGTGCGCACCACGATAGACCCGTAGCTGCCGGTGAGCATATCAGTGGGAGCAAATTGGCCAAGAGCAGCCTTGAACTGGGCAGCAGGAAAGTAGAGCTGACTCTGCGTTTCGGCATCCGGCGAAGTCTCCTTGATGTCGCCAATTTCACCGACCACGGTGGCCCACGGCGTAGGCGAATTTGGTATGCCGATCTTGATCCGCTTGCCGATTGGATCCTGCCCGGGCCAGTAATGCCGGGCCAGCGTGCGATTCACCATTACGGCGAGCGGCGCGGTTGCCGTATCCGATTCGGTGAAGGCGCGGCCTCTCAGAATGGGAATCCCGGCAGCCTGGAAGTAGTCGCCGAAAACCTCGGAGGTCCAGGAGAGGTTGATTTTGGTCCCACTGGGGGGCACATAGCCTTCCGGCACAAAGCCGGTGTTGTTGAAATTGCTGCCCAGAGGCAGCGAAGTTGTTGCGCCCACGGCTTGAGCGCCGGGCAGCTGCCGAAGCTTCGTGAACAGCATCGAATCGAAAGCATCCACGGAGGCTTGCGTGGAGTACTGCTTATCCGGCAGACCGAAAAAGGCAGTGAGCGTGTGATCGGTACGGAAGCCAAGATCGACCTTGCGCATCTTCTCAAAGCTGCTGAGGAGAAGGCCGGATGCGGTGAGTAGAACGAGAGCCACGGCGAGCTCGGCCACGACGAGCGCAGAGCGCAAGCGTGCGTGCCCGCCGCCCTCGCTGCCGGTGCGGCCGCCTTCCTTGAGAGATTCGTTGACGCCCGTGCGCATGGCGGTGAGCGCGGGGATCATTCCGCAGAAAAGGCCGGTAAGAACGGCGAGCACCAGGGCGAAAGTCACCACGCGCCCATCCAGCGTGATGGCGCTTACGCGTGGCAGGGTCTCGGGCAGAAAGCTAAGTCCAATGCGCAAGGCCGCGGATGCCAGGGCGAGGCCGAGCAGTCCGCCGCCCACGCTGAGCAGGCATGCCTCGACGAGGGACTGACGGAGGATGGCGGCGCTGCTGGCTCCCAGAGCGAGCCGCACTGAGAATTCGCGGCGGCGGCGAATGACGCGGACCAGAAGGATGCCGGCGAGATTCGCGCAGGCGATGAACAGCACGACGACGACCGCGAAAAAGAGCATGCGGACAAGAGGCCGCGCCTCGGCGATCGTAACTTCAGTGAGCGATTTCACGACCGGATCGATGTGCAGACCGCTCATCCCCATGGACGAGGGGAAGTGGGCCATGATGTCGCGCGCACCGGGCAGCATGTCCTGACGCGCCTGTTCAAGAGTGACGCCCGGTTTGAGCCGGCCGACGATTCTGAAATTCCAACTGCCGGCGCCCTGTACCAGCTCGGTCTGGGTAAAGCTCACGGGCACCCACAGCTCGCTCCGATTCAACTGACCGGGCACCAGAGGGAACTCGAAGTCGCGCGGCATCACGCCGACGACCTGGTATGGCTTGCGGTCGAGAAAGATCGTGGCACCTACAGCGTGCGGATCGCCGTGAAAGCGGCCGCGCCACATCTGATAACTGATGACGGCAACCTGGGCGCGGTTCTGGTCCTCTTCGCTGGTAAATGCGCGGCCCATGAGCGGCGAAACCCCGAGCGTCTTGAAGACGCCGGCCTGGAGGCGCGAGGCGCTGATCTGCGCGGGCTCGCTGGGGCCGGAAAACTCGAAGCCTGTCTGCTGATACCCGCCCATGCTCTCGAAAACCCGCGTGTCGCGTGCGTAGGCGAGCGCGCCGGGGGCCGTCGAGCCGGGAGCATTGCCCTGCACTTTGATTCCCTCCGGAACATCGCCGAGCAGCACCAGCCGGTCGGGATGGGGGAAGGGCAGCGGCCGCAGCAGCACGCCTTCAACGATCGAGAAGATTGCAGTCGTGGCGCCGATGCCGAAGGCAAGCGTGAGAACCGCCGTGAGGGTGAAGCCGGGGCTCTTGCGCAACTGCCGCAGGACAAAACGGAGATCGCGACCGATGCTCCGGAGCGGCATCGCTAGACCTCCACTTCTTCGGTGAGCTTGCGCAGCTCGTCTTCAGAGACGACCTTGCCGTCGAAGAGATGCACCTCGCGCTGCGCGTGCTTGGCGAAGCGCGGATCGTGCGTGACCATGCAGATGGTCGAGCCCTCGCGGTGCAGATCGGCCAGCAGATGCATCACGGCTTCGCCGTTCTTCGAGTCCAGGTTGCCGGTAGGCTCGTCGGCCAGCAGGATCGAGGGCGAGCCGGCCAGGGCGCGGGCCACGGCGACGCGCTGCTGCTGACCGCCGGAGAGCTGCGCCGGATAGTGCCGCATGCGGTGCGCCATGTTCACGCGCTCCAGCGCTTCTTTCACGCGCCTCTTGCGCTCGGCCGAAGGCATGCCGGCGCGATAGGTCAGGGGCAGCTCGACGTTCTCTTCGACGGTGAGGTCGCCGATCAGGTTGAAGCTCTGAAAGATGAACCCGATCTCCTGGTTGCGGATGCGCGAGCGCTCGCTGAAGCTCAGGTTCTCGACCGGCTTGCCGTTGAGCTAGGTAGCGGCCGCCGGTGGGCGTATCGAGCAGGCCAAGGATCGACAGCAGCGTGGACTTGCCGCAGCCCGACGGCCCCGACATGGCCACGTACTCGCCGCGCGAGATGGTGAGGTGAATGCCGGAGAGCGCGTGCGTCTCCACTTCGTCGGTGTAGAAGACCTTGGTGAGGTCCTCAATTTCGATCAGCGTGTCGTTGGTTGCCATCCTATCCCCCTTGAATTTGTGTACAAGTTTCGTTCTGAATTCAAGCCTTTGAATTCGCGGATCAGTTGAATGCCTACTCCAGCCGGACGCGATCGACGTTGTCGTATCGCGACATGTCGGAGAGGATCACCGTGTCGCCTTCCTTCAGTCCTTCAAGCACCTGAATGCTGTTCACCGAGGCGCGGCCCACCTTGACCGGAACGCGCGTGGCGCCCTTGCCGTCAGGATCGACCTTGAACAGGCTCAGCGTGGAGTTCTCATTGCCCAGGGCCGGCCGGCCGACGTAGAGCACATCCGTCATCCGCTCCAGGTCGATGGTTCCGTCCACGCTCAACTGCGGAACCGCGCCCGGAGGCAGCGGCCCATCCAGTGTTACGTCAACGGTGCGCGTTCCGTTCACTACCGCCGGATCAATTCGGATGACGTGGCCCGGAATCACGCCGTTGTGCGTGTCGATCGAGGCCGGCTGGCCGATCTGAATGTCGTGCGCCTGCGTTTCGGCAATCTGCAGCGCGGCCTTCAGCTTGTCGCGCTGGATGACCTCGGCCACCGATGGTTCCGGCGGTCACGTGCTCGCCCACCTGCAACGGGACGGCCAGCGGCGCCAGCGTCGCCGGAGATGCCGGCGCGCACCTGCAGCGCCTGCGCCTGCTTCTCGATAGAGATCGAGCAGCGCCTTGCGCCTGGTCGATCTTGGTCTGCGCGAGGCGAGCTGGATCTTCGATCGCCTTCTGGTTCACGTCGAGCTGCTGCTGGCTGAGCTGGTGCTGCGCAGTGAGCTGGTCGGCAGTGCTCTTCGACTTGTTGTAGGCGAGGCCCGAGATCACGCCGAGATCGTAGAGCGCCTTGTCGGTCTGCGCCTGCAGCTGGTCCTGCGTGTAGTCGGAATTCACCTGCGCGGCCGCGGTCTTCTTGTCCATCAGCGTGCTTTCAAGCGTCGCCTGCAGGCTCTTGTAGTCGGCCTGCGCAGCCTTGAGCGCCAGCTGCGCGTTCAGCAGTTCCTGCTGCAAGCTGCGGATCGGCCAGATCCATGATGATCGTGTCCGGCGTCACCTTGCGCGCCGGGCAGCACGCGAATGCGCACCACGGTCGCGTCGGTCTGCGCCGGGATCAGCTCGATCGAGTCTTCGCGCGGCACCAGCGTGCCGGTTGAGCCGCGCACCTGGCGGATCATGCGGGCCGCGCTTTACCGTGTCGGTCCAGATAGTGGAGCGGTCCACAGGCGGCGCCGCCGGTTTGAGCCGGGAGACAGCGAAAACTGCACCGAGGAGAACCACCACCGCAACGCCAGCCCACACGAACATCTGGCGCTTCTTCTTCTGCTTAATATCAGGCCGGGCGATATCCATCACCTGATGAGAAGAGCACTTGCCGTGCCAAAGAGACCAGTCAGCCAGATGGTGCAGATAAAGCGCTTACAGCCTGCACTCCGCCGTAAAGACAAGACGGCGGGTGACCGCTTGCAACGCGCGAGTGTCCGTTTATGAACAGTGGGAGCCGGGCCGCGTCGCACGAATCAGGCGCGGTCCTCAGGGCAACTCCGGTCCTCAGGGCAGTTCCACGGCGAGGGCGACCGCGTTTCCGCCGCCGAGGCAAAGCGCCGCAACGCCTTTTGACCTGCCATAGCGCTGCATTGCGTAGAGCAGCGTCACGAGCACGCGCGCGCCGCTCGCCCCGATGGGATGCCCGAGAGCAACGGCGCCACCATGTATATTGACGCGAGCCGGATCGAGGTCGAGATCGCGCATCACGGCGAGTGCCTGCACGCTGAAGGCCTCGTTGAGTTCGAAGAGCTCGACATCACTGAGAGCCCAACCGGCTTTCGCCACAACCTTACGCACGGCATCGATGGGCGCCAGGCCGAACCATGCGGGCTCGCGGCCGGCCACCGCCTGCGCGCGAATCAGGGCCATCGGCTTCAGTCCTCGCCTGGCCGCCTCTTCGGCGCTCATCACCACCGTGGCAGCGGCGCCGTCGCTCACGCCGGGTGCATTGCCTGCGGTGACCGTACCACCTTCCTTGAAGGCAGGCTTGAGGCGCGCGAGAATTTCCACACTCGTGCCGGGACGCACCGCTTCGTCCGCGTCGAAGCTGCAGCTCTCTTCGCCCTTCTTTGCGGGGGGCAGCGGCACGGCAAGAATCTCGTCGCGGAAAAATCCCTTCTGCGTCGCCTCGGCCGCGCGGCGATGCGATTCGGCGGCGAAGGCATCCTGCTCTGCGCGGGTGATGCCGTATTTCTCCGCCACCATCTCGGCGCCGATGCCCATATGAAAGTTGTTGTAGGCGTCGAGCAGGCCGTCGTGGATCATGGCGTCGACGATCTGACTGTTGCCCATGCGATAGCCGCGGCGCGCCTGCGGCAGCAAATAAGGCGCGTTGGTCATCGACTCCATGCCGCCCGCGACAACGATGTTGCTGTCTCCGCTCTGAATTGCCTGCGCGGCGAGAGCAACCGCGCGCAGCCCGGAACCGCACACCTGGTTGACGGTGAGCGCGGAGGCCTCGGCAGGAATGCCGGCATGGATCGCCGCCTGGCGCGCGGGGTTTTGTCCCACGCCGGCCTGCAGCACGCAGCCCATGATGCACTCGTTGATCTCTTTGAGCCCTGCTTTGCCGGCTTCGCCTGATTTCTCTGCCTGCCCCCGAATTATCGTCGAGCCCGGCGCGGCGCACAGCCTCGCGCACAACGAGCGCTCCGAGCCGCGGCGAAGCGAATGATTGCAGCGAACCCTGAAATTTGCCCAGCGGCGTCCGCACCGCAGTAACAATCGCGATATCTCTCATGTAATCGAAACTCCGAATCTTCGGGAACTTACCTCATGCATAAATCGTGCAGAATGCATTGCCCGAGCGGCAATCTGAGCATCCTACCCCATTAGTTGTACAGGCATCCAGCCCTTACGTGAGCGCTAAGCCTTGCGCGGCTCTGCATAATTGAACCGTCCGAATTGAACCGTCCGATCCAGCGCCTTGTTCGCATTTTGGGGCAGGCCAAATGGAGAGTAGATTGGGTCCCGCTAGATTGGCTGCACCACTTCCCAGGCGTTTGCGTTGTTGCTTGACGGTTCTCACCGCGGCAGCATCTCTCAGTGCGATTGCGCTTGCTGGATGCGGAGCCTCGCCAGGCCTCTCCGCGAGCAAGGCCAAGACCCCCGCTGCGGCCAGCAGCACCTCGGTGACGGTGCTGGCGACGAGCACGGCCAACGATCGGCTCTCCGCCTTCAACGTGCAAATCACCGGCATCACCCTCACCAACGCGGCCGGTAAATCCGTGACGCTGGTCAGCGCGCCGGTCAGTCCGGAGTTTATTCATCTGAATGGTATTGAAGAGCCGCTGGTCACCGTCAACGTTCCGCAGGGTATCTACACCTCCGCGAGCGTGACGGTGAGCTCTGCTTTTTTTGTGTGCACGAATTACGACGCTTCCGCCGGGTTGCAGAACTCCACCTTTGAAGACGCGCAGGTGCCCGCAGCGAGCGTGACCACGATTCTGCCTTCGACGATCACCGTTGCGGGAACGAGCATGGGGTTGACGCTCGATATGCTGGTCTCGCAGTCCGCAACTTTTTCAAGCTGCCGCGGCGGCAACAGCACTTCGTTTTCAATCTCGCCAACCTTTGCGCTCTCCGCCAGTGCCACAACGGGCTCAAACCTGACGGCCACTGGTTTGCATGGACTGATCGGTTCGATCGGCGGAAGCGCTTCGACGATTACGGTAGCCGGCGCCGATGGTCCCAAACAATATGGGCCGAGCTGGCAGGTGCGCGCAGACGGCGACACGGCCTTTCAAGGCGTCTCAGGCTTTGCGCAACTCACCGCCGGCATGCCCGTCGATATGGACGTAACGATCGAAGACGATGGCTCGCTGCTGGCTACGCGGATCGCGGTCTACGACACAGACACAACGAACCTGAACGTCTTCATCGGTCCGATGAACACCGTGGCCGCCTCGCCTAGCCAGTTTTCAGTGCTCAGCCAGGAACAGCAGGGCTACCTCGACAGATCGTCCTACTATCTGGGCGCGTTGCCGGGCAATTTCTCCAATGCCGTCTACCAGACCTCGGGAGCGCTGACGAACCAGCCGAGCTTGCCCTTCGCGGCCCGGTTTGAGGCGACGAACATGGTGGCAGGCCAGAATGTATCGATGACTGCGCATGCGGCGACGTTCTCGACCGGCTCGCTGCCCGTGGCGACGATCACGCTGATGCCCCAGACGATCGACGGAACGGTGAGCGCCATCTCGACCGAAGGGGGATTCACGACCTACACGGTCACCCTCGCGGCCTACGACCTCTTCCCTAATCTCTCGCAGCAGCCTGGCCAGGCTACGCTGCTGACCAGCCCGAACACGGTGGTGGTCTACGCTGGCAACCATACCCTGGAGCGCAATGCGGGGGTGCTGGCGGTTGGGGGAATCTTCCGCTTCAATGGGTTGATATTTAATGACGGAGGCACCCTGCGGATGGACTGCGCCCAGATCAATGACGGGGTAGCACTCTAAAACTCGGACCCGCGGACCAGGTTCGAGAGGAGAGCTCGAGGGACGATCGGCCAGCCAAAGATCTATCTTAATCACTGTAAGCTATTTACTATCAATCATATAGTGATCACAGGCGGGCAGCGCGAAGAGATTACTTAAGGATCGTCACCTTATCCATGATCTTCGTAACTTCATAGAGCATTACGACCTGGGTTAAACTGGCACACTAATTGGCCATTGTCCAAATCAGTACATTCAGCATAGCCTTAAGATCGTCGCTTACCCCAGCATCACCTTTTTCGCCCTGGAGAGCAGTAGTGCGGGCTTTTTGTGCGATTTGTACAAGGTTCACGCAAGGAATGAGCTGTGACAAGTCCGCAGAGGGTCTGGATGCCGAGGAGGCTGGAAATGAGTTCGTCGTCTGGGAGCAATATGCCCAAGAAGAATTTTGTAGTTGCCTGGGTTCGAGCGTTTTTTGGTCGCGACAATGAAGGCGGAGCGCTGGTCGAGATGGCCATTTCTCTGCCTATCCTGCTGCTGATCATGACCGGCATTTTCTCGTTTTCGGTTGCGCTCTATCAAAAGTTGCAGCTGGCGCGAAGCCGTGGGCAATGCCGGCCGCACGCTTGCGGTTGACCGCGGATCCCAAGATCCCTGTCAGGATGCGACGACCGCAATCTATGCGGCGGCGCCGGGCCTCGTACAGAAAAGCATATCGCTCACCTATACCCTTAATGGCGTCGTCACCGCGGGAACATCCTGCAAGATGACAGGTACCAATGGAAACACCAACATGGTAGTTGGCGGGAATGCACAGATTCAGGCGACGTATACCGGTTGCTTTCTGAATATAGTGAACGTATTCGGCAAGAACATGACAGGCGCCTGCACGCTGTATGCCCAGGTAACGGAGGTCGTCCAATGAAAGAAGTTGGCGGTTCTTCAATCTCTCGTTTGCGCGGTGAGCAGGGCCAGATCATCTGGTGGCTGCCGCTGCTGATCGTCGTTTTCTTCGGCATGGCCGGCCTCACGCTCGATCTCGGCCGCGCCTACGTCGCTTACCACGAACTGCAGGCATCAACCGATGCGGCAGCTCTGGCAGGCGCTTACGCCCTGACAAGCGCCACCTCCACGACAGCGGTCGATACGCTGGTCCACCAATACGGCTCGGAGAGCGGCAAGGCGAATGCAACGCCTAACCTGCCCGGCGCCGTGCTCACGACAACATATCAGTGCATCAGCGACAACGCGAATATGGTGCCCGTTCCATGCAGTGCATATCCCGCAAAGATGAACGTGATTCAGGTGATGCAAACCTCGACGGTGCCGATGTACTTCATCCGTACGCTGTCGTTGTTTGGAATCAAGGCGGCAAATTCCATCACTCTGAGGTCGTACGCCACGGCCACGACGGGCGGTAAGCCCACACAGCTAAACGTTGCGATCGTTCTCGATTCGACAGGCTCGATGGCTAGTAATGACGCGGCATGCGGCAAGGGTGTCACCAAGGAAGAATGTGCGCTCGGCGGCGTTCAGACACTTTTGCAGGGGCTTCTGCCTTGCGCCCCAGGCAGTTCAACGTGCTCAGCATACGATTCCGTAAGCCTTTTCACGTTTCCGAATATAGCCGCGAACACTACCGGCGCGGACAACAATTGCACCGGCTCGCCAAGTATCATCCCGTATACGGCGCCCACAGCGCCCACGCCCTCGACGAATTCGTGGACAGCGCCAACCGGCTCGAGTGGCACTTATCAGCTCACAGGCTTTCTCTACGACTACAGCTCGAACAATCAAGTCGGCGGATCAATCAGCACCTCTTCGCAGTTGGGGATGGCTACTGGAGCTGGAAAGTGCAGCGGCATACAGCCTAAGGGGGGGCAAGGAACGTATCTTGCCGGCGCTATCTATGCCGCGCAGACAGCCCTGATGGCACAGTCCTACAACACCACCACCCAGAACGTCATGATCATGCTGAGTGACGGCGATCAGAACATCTCAACCAAGGAATCGAACTTCGGAAAACTAAATCCTTCTCCTACACGGATTCGACGGGCTACTCATTCGACGTACCCCTCCACGACGGACCAGTGCCACCAGTCGATCGCCGCGGCCAACTATGCGAAGACCCTCGGCACAACCGTTTACACAATCGGGTACGATGCCTTGACAACGCGGCACCTGTTCCACCGACAAAAAGAACCCCATCACCGCTTGCGATGAGCTCAAGGCTATGGCTTCGTCGGACCGGAGACTTCTATGGCTACGGCGGAAACTGCTCCACCACGTGGCAGTCTGAACGATATTTTCGGCGATATCCAATACCAGCTCTCGAAGGCGCGGCTTGTCCCCAACGGCATTTCTTAACGATCGGAATCTCAATTCAAAAGCAAGGCCGGAGCCACAACTCCGGCCTTGCTTTTTGTCTGCAATTTAAGGAAATGCGTTGAGATGTGGTAGGCGAGGCGGGAATCGAACCCACAACCCCCGGCTTAGAAGGCCGGTGCTCTATCCAGTTGAGCTACTCGCCCGTAGATGCTTTCATTTTACCGATGAATGCGCCGGCGCGGGAGGCGCCTGCGCCGCGACGGCATCCGCAAAGGCAGCGAGCGCGCTTTCAAGCTGATCCCGCGCGCGCGGTTCTCTCGATCCGCAGGCGGTGAGATAGGCAGTAATGCCGAGGTCGCTTGCCTCCGGCGTGATTATCGCCCGGCGCACAATCAGATCGGCCCGGCAACAACGCAGCGGCAGCCTCTCGAGATGGGCACACACCCCTTTGCAGAATGCGACAACGCTCTCAACAGAAGCCCACTGCCGATCGCCACTGCGGCAGCAGATCGATGTAGCAGGCCAGTCCGCAAGCTGCTTCATCGGCCTCGGCATCCAGTTCAAAGGGGTCAGCCTCGCATCCGCGGTCCACACATCGCACTTGGCTGTACTTACCGGCGAATGCTTCGCGTTGAGCAGCATGAGCGCGGCGGCGAAGGCCGGAAGCGCCTGGACCTCCTGCAACTCGGTCACGCGATTTGGAGAGGACCGCAGATCGACCAATCCCGGCCAGCAGGCGTCAATCACCGGCGCTTCCCCGCCGATCTCTACTTCCCAGTCAGCCTGCATCGGCGCCGCCGGTTACGCTCAGCAGGTAGCGCATGACGGTTGCTTCGGCCCAGTGAATGTCGTCGCCCGCATCCTCTGAGAGAAAGGCGCAGTGCCCGCCATGGGCCGTCTCGATGAAGGTGATGTGCGGATTCTCGAGCAGCAGAGCGCGCGTCTCCGGCAGAAGGCGGATGAACGGGTCGTCGATGGCCTGCAATATCAGCGTGGGCACGGCGATGCGGTCGACGACGCGGGCGCTAGCGGCGCGGTAATAATAATCGTCGGCATCGCGGTAGCCGCAGTAGCGGGCGACAATCTTATCGTCGAACTCGCGCAGCGAGCGCACAGGGCCGACGCCGTGGGCGGTGTAGATCTGCGGAAAGAGCGACACCTTGCGGCGGAAGCGGGCCATAAGGCCGACCAGAAAGCGCCTCTCGTAGATGCGGTTGGCCGGCAGATGCAGCGCGTCGGCCCCCGCGGCGAGATCGATCGCCGGGCAGACCGTTGCAACCGCGCATAGCGGCTTGCGCGCGCCCCACTCGCCAGCGAGCTTCAGCACTAGGTTGCCGCCCATGGAGTAACCGACGAGCGCGAATCGCTCAAGCCCGTGCGCCGCGACGAAGTGCTCGACCACCGCGCCTACATCGCCCGAGAGCGCCGAATTGTAGAGCGTCGGCGTGAGGCTGTCGGTATCGCAACAGTTGCGCATGTTCATGCGCACTACGTTGCAGCCCGCATTCCAGGCGCGCGCAGCAAGCCCGCGCATGTAGCGCGAATCCGAGGACCCCTCAAGCCCATGCACGAGCACCACAGTCAGGTCCCGGGCGCGATGCGCAGCCGGTTGCCAGTTGCAGTGGCACAACACGCGGCTCCCATCGGCCGGATCCACTTCCACAATCTCGGCGATCGATTCAAGGGGAAGCGCGGGGCGTGGCAGAAAGTTTCCGATGATCGTCTGCACGTGCCCATTCCGCATCCAGCGACGGGGCACAAAGGGAGTGTGCCATGTCGGCAAAGACAAGGAGGCCTCTTCGGCGTGAATTGGGATCTGCGCGGTTTCTGGGGTCACTGGCGTGTTGCCTGAGGCCGGCACTCTCTGATCCGTCGGCCCGGGCAGAACGGTGAGAAATCGAAGCTCGATATCACTGGATCACTGGCCGTCCGTCAGCTTGAGAATACACGCTGGCAACTGGGCCAGCAATGCCGACGCAGGCCGGGCTTGCTTGCGGGTTATTGCTCCTGAGAGTTGGCGATTGCGCACGCAAACCGCCTCGCTGTGCGTCTTCAATTCGAACTAAATGGCAGGCTGATTTTTCGAGGGGACGCCAAAGAACGCGTGTTGCTCTTCGAACTTGTTAAACGATTGATTTATTTATATTTGATTGATTTCTATTGGGGCGGCTAGTGGGGATCGAACCTCCAGGCGCCATTTCCATCCTGCAAGTTACAGATTATACGTTGCCACAGTTGCCATCAAGACCTTATTTCCACCGCACCGTTGCGCGCTATTGCACGCTGAGGAGAACCTCATCCGAATTGGTGCGTTCGCTGCGTTCGCGCAATTCTGCAAAATCTGCTTCTGAACGGAGATGGACTGGCTCAGGCGGAATTAGGGAAGGCAGTTCCCGGCTATTCGTATGGAAGCGTGAACGTGAGTGAAATCTTTTTCGCGAAGTGGATTTGTGTTTGGTTAGCCCGCTCCCGCTCGGCGATCTCATCCATACGCAGCGATTACGTTTCGCCAGTATGGCCGTTGAACTCGAAACTTTGGCGGGCGCCGAGAGTCGAACCGCGACCGCCTGCGTGACAACGAAAAAAGGGGGCGTAACTTACAAAAAAACAAGCGCCACGGATGGCTTCTTGGGGCACTGAAAGAAACGATCGTGAAGATTCATTCTGGAAGAGCAAAGGCCAGAGCGTGTCTACGTGCTCTGCTTTGACGCGGTGGTTCAAAAGGTAGAAACCTACGAAGCCGGCCAGCCTATCGCTCTTAATCCATTTCCGCCTTCCACTCCTTGCTATCCGGCTCTATGTGCCTCGACGGGGGGCCGCCAGGCTCCGTTCGGCGAAGTTGTTCTCACGCAGGCCGCGTGAGTAAATGAATCCCGCAAATCCGAGAAGGTTCTACTGCGCACTTCTCACCTCCCTTAGCTGTTGTTTATAGTCACTCGCTCGGCATTTGAATCTCGAAACATTGACGACGGGATCAGCTGTTCCCTGCCTGCGGATAGTTGAATCTTGACAATCCGGGTTTGGTATCGGATCGTAAGCTCCGTATCACGGTCCGCCTTCAATTCCGCAGAAGCCAAGCGTCCCTCCCGCCAGAAGATAGAGACCGTGATACCTCCACGCGCCCTCGCTCCACGCATGGAACCCACAGGCCATTTTGCCGGAAGTGCGGGAAGCAGGTGCAGCACATCGCCGTGCGATTGAAGCAACATCTCGGCAATGCCTGCGGCGCCTGCGGTATTCCCATCCATCGCGAAGATATTGCTTTCTGCTCCGGCAACTCCGCCGCGCGAATAGGTCAACAATGAATCATCCGTCGCATGAGCAATGAGACCGACCAAGTGCTGATGTGCAGTTTCAGCATCATAAAGCCTTGCAAAGTAATTCACGAGATTAGCGCGACTCCACTCCGTGTCTTCCCAGTTTGGCTGATGGACGCGCCTCTCGATGGTGACGCGCGCCGCCGCCGCCAAGGCGGGCGTCTTGTCTGGAGTGATCTGATCTTCGGGGAAGAGTGCGATGAGGTGCGAAGTGTGCCTATGGTTCGGCTCGGCCTCGTCAAAATCCTCCAGCCACTCCTGCAGTTGGCCGTGTTTGCCAACCTGAAATGGCGGCAATCGATCTCTTGCCTCCACCATCCGGGCACGAAGATTCTCATCCAATCCAAGAAGCCTGGATGCATCAATGCAGGCTGACAACACTGCATACACCAGCACGCGATCACAGGTCGGCCCCATCGAATCCGAACAAGGCTTTCCCGTGTCTGGCGCGATAAACCAGTTTTCCGGAGAATTGGAAGGGCCGGTCACTAGCCAATTCTTTGTGGGATGCTCCACCATATACGACAGGAAAAATTTCGACGCCTCGCGCAGCAAGGGATAGGCCGTGTCTCGCAGGAATGCTCGATCGCCGGTGAATTGGAAATGATCCCAGAGCTGTAGGGCAATCCAGAGACCGCCGGTCACAAACATACCCCAACCAAGTCCCCAACCCGGAGCAGAGTACCCCCAAGCATTAGTGACCACGTGTGCAACCCAGCCATCTGCGCCGTACATTGCCCGGGCGGTCACTGCACCGCTTTTGCTGAGTCCCTCCACCAGTCTTGCAAGTGGTGCGTGGCATTCACTTAAATTACCGACCTCGCACAGCCAATAATTCTGCTGGGTGTTGATATCGAGATGAAAATCGTCCGTCCAACCCATACCCGCGGCAAGTCCATCGTTCCAGATGCCCTGCAGAGCAAGAGGCAGCGGCGAATCGTCGCGCGAACCTGCGATCGTCAGATAGCGGCCATATTGAAAGAAAATTCCGCAAATCTCTGGATCATCGCCGCCGGCCGCTAGTCGCTTTCTCCGTTCGTTGATCGGCAGCATCGAAAGGTCTCCACGTTTGCCCAGATCAATTGAAGTACGGCGATAGAGGCTCTCGTAATCCGCAATGTGAGCTTCGCGGAGAGATGAGTACGATTGCCTGCCGGCAACCTTCAGTGTCCCGGCGCAGTCCTCTTCCGGTGTTCCTCCCTTGAAGTCGCTCGCGATTGCAATCAGCAGTGTCACGGCGTTGGCTGATCGGATGGTGATCTGTTCATTGCCGAATCGAATCTCTCCGGCCTCGGGGATTGCTCGTACCTGACATGCGAACCGCGTTCCGTGCCGTCCGTCGCTATGCAATGTCTCCCAGGCATTTCCATTGAGGCTCAGCACTCCGTCCTCGGCCGTGACCTTTCCTTTCAGACGCGGTTCGCCGAAAGCGACGTTGCAAGAGAGCCCCCCAGGTTTGCTGGAAGTCAATCGGACAACAAGGACACCGGCAGGATGCGAGGCGAGCACTTCGCGGCGGTACGTCTCGCC
This sequence comes from uncultured Acidobacteriota bacterium, assembly GCA_963718885.1. Lineage (GTDB taxonomy): Bacteria > Acidobacteriota > Terriglobia > Terriglobales > Acidobacteriaceae > Telmatobacter. Next base: position 68,271 of record CAVRAK010000004.1, on the reverse strand, counting down.
TTTGGCGGTAAATTCGACATGCGCGATGGCTTCATCAAGATCAAGAGAACGTCGATATCGAGAGACCTCTGATGAAAGTTGAGTTTGTATTTCAAGAAATGCAATTGGCAAAGACGTTCCAAATTGTCTTCCCCGTCCCAGGAGGTCTTTCTGGCAACGCTCCTCCGCCTCCGAGTAGTGCCCGTTAAAGATCAGGTTGCGGATTGCAGAAAGGGACTCTCGAGCCGCAGGATTGATGTCGTCGGATCCGGGCGCGCCTGACCACACAGTACTCTCTGTCAGATGAATTCTTTCTCTAGACGTGCCACCAAACACCATGGCTCCAAGTCTTCCGTTGCCCACCGGCAACGCTTGCAGCCACCTATCTGCCGGACGGTCAAACCATATTGGCCTCTCGCGGATTTCAGGCACGGCCAGGCCGCGGTTCAATCCAGCAACAGCCATTGCCCCCAGCAGAAACTCGCGCCGATTTGGCCCCATATAATCCCCCACACGACCTGGCGATCGACCTGCGCGGTCGAGAGTCGTGTTGACAGTGCGTGTACGTTCACGCATTAAAGTACACATCCGTTACCTTCTGTGTCAAAGTCTCTGTTGATCTTTGGCATAATGTGCGACACTTTGAGCTTGTATTGAGATGAAGTCGGCAAGCAAGAACGGAAGAGCAGCTGGAATTCGCGACATCGCTCATGCTCTAGGGATCTCGATCGGCACCGTCGATCGGGCGTTGCACGGGCGAAGGGGGGTGAGCGCGCGCACCAAAGCGCGAGTTCTGCGCATGGCAGAGCAACTCGGCTACAAGCCCAACATCGCCGCACGGTCTCTCAAGCTCAACCGAAATATTCGAATTGCCGCTGTGTTTCCGCGCGAGATTGCGGCTTTCTTCGATCCTCTGCGTGCTGGCATTCAAGCCGCCGCGGACGAAGCTAGAAGCACACAGCTCACTCTCGATTTTATTGATTTTCCGCGACTCGGTTCGGGCGACATCGCCGCGCTCAAAAGCGTAGGGTCAAAGAATTACGATGGAATTCTCTTTACGCCCGGCCAACCGCGCGAGCTGGCGGAAACGATTCGAGGAATCGCAGAAAAAGGGATCCCCATGCTCTGCGTCGCTAGTGACGCACCCAATTGCGGGTGCATTTCTTCCGTCACAGTGGATGCGCACGTCAGTGGGGCCCTTGCAGCCGAATTGCTTTCGTACAAACTGCAAACTCCATGCCGGATTGCCACCATTACCGGCGATTTAGCCACTTTCGATCATGCGGAAAAGCTTCGAGGATTTGCTGCCGCTCTGGCGATGCTCGCTCCCCATCTCAATCTTCTGCCGGTAGTCGAGTCGCACGAAAGCGCCGAGGACGCGTATCGCCAATCGATCGCGCTCTTGAAGTCCAAAGCCCGCCCGGATGCGATCTATATCAGTACTGCAAATAGTCTTCCCGTGTTACGTGCGCTTCAGGAGCTGAAACTTCTTGGCCGGGTCCAGGTAATTGCGACCGACCTCTTTCCGGAGCTGGTGCCTCTACTTGAGTCCGGTAAAGTGCTTGCCACGCTTTATCAACGCCCCGAAGCACAAGGTAAAACCGCTCTGGAAACACTCCTCTCTTACCTGACTGATAAAGCAAAGCCCATCAGAGCCCATCGTTTTGCTCCACACATCATTCTGCGCAGCAATCTTCCACTCTTCATCGACAGACTTCGCGGCTTAGTGAGAAGCTGACATGGACAACGTTCTGAGCAATCTTGGTACGTGTGTTTCACAGAACATGACACAGGGGGAGTACAACAGCGATCGCAGTATCGGCTCTGCGAATAGGTTGCGTGTCTGTCCCGCAAGAGACCATCCCGGATTTTCATTGCTTGACAAGTGCAAAGCACAGCACATAAAGTGACACAAGCGGTAACGTACACGTGAAAATCGCGCCGAATTCCACAGACATTTCCGCATTCCACCGCGCCGTTAGAGGGAACCAATGCGGCAAGATGTAGTGGACGCAGCAAACGAAGGCGATCTGGCTCCTACCGATCCGCCCAAACTCGAACTGCCGCCACCCCCTGCCAGCGAAGTTGGCCCCATTAAAGCCTGGCGTGCCCCCGTTTCGATGCTCACCTACGCACCTGCGGCCCCCGATCCCAATCCCCTCTTCCTCGACAAACGCGTCTATCAGGGAAGCAGCGGCCGCGTCTACCCTCTGCCCGTCATCGACTTTATTGAGCGGACTCCTCATCCTCGATTCTGGGATGCTGTTCATATCGAGAACGAATTCCTGCGCCTCATGATTCTGCCCGCTATAGGCGGCCGTATCCATGTTGGCCTCGACAAGCGTACCGGCTACGACTTCTTTTACAGGCAGAATGTCATCAAACCTGCGTTGGTAGGTCTAGCCGGCCCATGGATCTCAGGAGGCGTTGAATTCAACTGGCCTCAGCATCATCGTCCCGCCACGTTCATGCCGGTTGAAACCGCCATTGATCGTCATGTCGACGGCTCGGTCACAATCTGGTGCAGCGACCACGATCCCATGGCGCGCATGAAGGGCATGCATGGCATTTGCCTTCATCCTGGCAAGGCCTATGTTGAACTCAAAGTCCGTCTTTATAACCGCTACTCTCCAAACTCGCACCTTTTTGTGGTGGGCCAATGCGGCCACACACGCGCACGAGCAGTATCAGTCGTTCTTTCCCAAAGATGTGCGATTTGTTGCCGATCACGCCAAGCGCGCCGTCACAGAGTTTCCCCACAGCCAGGGAGTCTATTACGGCATCGACTACGGTGAGCGCGCCCGCACAGGAGTCCCACAGGAAGAAGCGCCCGGTAAATTCATTCCCGACGGCTCTTACACGACGAACGACCTCGCCTGGTATGCCAACATTCCCGTACCTACGAGCTATATGATCGTGGGGTCGCGAGGAGACTTCTTCGGCGGCTATGATCATCGGCGTCGGGCCGGCACTGTCGCTTACGCGAATCACCATATCGCTCCTGGCAAAAAGCAATGGACGTGGGGCAACCACGACTTTGGATACGCGTGGGACCGGAGCCTGACGGACCATGATGGCCCCTACGTAGAGCTAATGTCCGGCGTTTACACAGACAATCAGCCGGATTTCTCCTTTCTCGCCCCTGGTGAGACAAAGACATTCAGCCAGTTCTGGTACCCAATTGGCGACATTGGCGTACCCGACTTCGCCAATTTGCACGCAGCGCTTCGCGTGGAGAACTCGGAGGGCCTCGTCAGGCTCCACCTTCAGGTTACCGAAAACATTCCGAATGCCTGCATCAGAATCCGCATTGGTACCGCCGAAATTGCACGCTGGGTTGGCAAGCTCATAGCGGCTGGTCCACTACAACTCGACTTCCCTTGCGGTGAAGCCACGGGCCCCCTTCTGGTCACGCTTGCAAACGGCGATAACCAGGTCCTTCGCTATGCACCGGACGAAATTGTGCCCGTGCCAGCCCCCGCCGTCGCCATTGAGCCACCTCCGCCTGAAGAAGTGACAAGCAATGACGAGCTCTTTCTCATCGGTCTTCATCTTGAGCAGTATCGTCACCCGACGCGCGAGCCGGAGGCATACTGGCTCGAAGCCATCAAGCGCGACCCCGGTGACAGCCGCTCAAATCTAGCCCTGGGCCGCTGGCACCTGAACCGAGGCGAATTCGCCGAGGCCGAGAAGTTTCTTGCTGCCTCCATTACACGCCTTACCATGCGCAATCCTAATCCGCCTGATGGTGAGCCGCACTACACGCTCGGTCTGGCGCTCTCTTATCTTGGACGTCGAGAGGACGCTTACAACGCCTTCTACAAAAGCGCGTGGAATGCCGCCTGGCGCTCTCCCGCTTATCATCGCCTGGCCGAAATCGATTGCACGCGTGCCGATTGGACAACCGCCCTCGATCATCTTGACCAGTCTCTCCGCGCCGGAACTGACAACCTCAACGCCCGAAACCTTCGCACACTTGTGCTCCAGCGCCTTGGGCGAACCGCAGAATCCAACGCATATCTTGACGAAACTCGCGCGCTCGATCCACTCGACATATTCAGCCGATGGCTCGCAACGAAAACATCGTCTCAAGACGGCCAGCTCTTGCTTGACCTCGCATTTGACCTCGTGCGTGCAGGTTTTCTTGATGACGCGCTGTCCCTGCTTAATGAAAACGACCTCGGCACGACAGGCACCGCCGAACCGATGTTGCTTTATCTTCAGGCAGAAATTCTCGATCGACTTGGCCGATCCGCGGATGGCGCTAAAGCACGTGAGCACGCCCGCAAGATAAGTCCCTTCGGCGTGTTTCCCAACAGGATTGAAGAATTGGTTCTGCTCCGCAAGGAGGTCGATGCGAATCCAAACGATCCACACGCCCCGTACTATTTGGGCAACCTTCTCTATGACCGCCGCCGGTATGCTGAAGGCATCGCGATGTGGGAGAGTACAGCCGCGCTTGAACCTTCCTTCGCAACTGTCTGGCGCAATCTCGGCATTGGATATTTCAACGCGCTGCACAACCCTGCTCGCGCCGTTCAGGCTTTTGTCAAGGCCCGCTCAGCCGCACCCAGCGACGCGCGCATCCTGTACGAATACGACCAACTGATGAAGCGCACGGGCCATGCTCTATCCGAACGACTCGCGGATCTAGAAGCCACCGCCATGCTCGTTGAACGGCGCGACGATCTCACCGTCGAGCTTGCCTCGCTTTACAACAGCGTCAATCAACCTCAACGCGCACTCGATCTGCTCGTTCACCGTGAATTTCAGCCTTGGGAAGGCGGCGAAGGTCTTGTCCTCACTCAATACATACGCGCCAATGTCCTGCTCGCTTATCGTTCGCTGCATGCGAGCGATCCGTCGCAGGCGATCACCTGGCTGTTAGCGGCTTCACAGCCACCCCAAAATCTTAGCGAAGCCAAGCATCTGCTCATGAACCTCAGCATGATCGACTACTGGCTTGGCGTGGCATATCACGATGCAGGCAACGTCAGCGAGGCAGAGTACCACTGGAACCGCGCCGCCCGCCAGAAAGGCGACTTCCAGCAGATGCAAACAAAATCCATCTCGGACAACACCTATTGGAGCGCCTGCGCCCTTCGCCGTCTCAACAGAGAGCAGGACGCGCTCGGCGCATTCCGTGCGATCCTCGACCACTCCGCAAAACTCGAACAGCAGACGCCGCGGATCGACTATTTCGCCACCTCGCTGCCTGCCATGCTCCTCTTTGAGGAAGACCTTGCCCACCGTCAAAAAGTCACCGCTCGCTTCCTTAAAGCGCAATCCATGCTCGGGCTGGGCGAGGAATCAGAAGGACTTCAACTGCTCGGAGAAGTCCTCGCGATGGACAATGCCCATGCGGGCGCCATCGATCTGCTTCGGTTCCATTCGAGGTAACGATGCACGGTCCTTCGCTCCCCTCAACGCCGCAGCACACTTCGGTTGAACCTCGGCAAAGCGCCTACATCTGGGGCGTCGCCCTGATTGCCGCCTTGGGGGGGCTCCTGTTTGGTTATGACTGGGTTGTGATCGGAGGGGCACGTCAATTCTACGAAGTCTTTTTCCATCTCACTTCCACCGCGGCCGTTGGCTGGGCGAACAGTAGCGCACTTGTCGGATGCCTGCTTGGGTCTCTCTCCGCGGGAACTCTTGCCGACCGATACGGACGCCGCCGCATTCTTTTCGCCGCCGCCGTGCTCTTCGCTGTCTCCTCGGTGTTGACGGGCTGGGCCTGGTCCTTTGCCGCGTTCATCATGTGGCGCATTCTCGGCGGCGTCGCCATTGGACTCAGTTCAAATGTCTCGCCCCTCTATATAGCAGAGATCAGTCCTGCGGCTCATCGCGGACGCCTTGTCAGCCTCAATCAGTTCGCAATTGTCGTCGGCATTCTTCTCGCCCAAATTGTCAACTGGCTCCTGGCACGTCCCATTTCAGCGGGCCTGTCGGCCGACATGCTCCTTCACACCTGGAACGTGCAGTACGGATGGCGTTGGATGTTCACTGCCGTCGCAGCGCCGGCCCTCGTCTTCACCGTCGCTTCTATCTTCATCCCCGAAAGTCCCCGCTGGCTCTGCCGTGTCGGCCGCTCCCATGAGGCCAGCGCAATTCTTGAACGCCTCGGCGGATCGGACTACGCCCGATTCGAAATGACCGGAATCGAATCCGCCCAGCGCGCAGATTCACCACTCAACCAGTCTTCTTGGCGCGATCTTCTTCTTCCGTCATTCCGCAAGATCGTCCTCGTAGGGATCGCCCTCGCAGTGCTTCAGCAGTGGACCGGGATCAACATCCTCTTCAACTACGCCGGCGACGTCTATCGCAGTGCGGGCTATGGAGACAACGATATCTTCCTCAACATCGTCATCACCGGCACCATCAATTTGGTCTTCACCGTGCTCGCCATGGCTCTTGTGGACCGCCTCGGGCGCCGTCTAATGATGCTCGCAGGCTGCATTGGCATAGGCGTTTCACATATCCTCTGCGCATGGGCCTATCATGCACAATTGCGCGGCACCGTGGTCCTGGCCCTGACCCTGAGCGCGATCGCATGCTATGCCCTCACCCTCGCACCCGTCACCTGGGTTCTGATCGCAGAGATATTTCCCGGCCGAATCCGTTCTTCCGGCGTCTCCACGGCAGTGAGCGCCTTATGGATCGCCTCCTTCCTCCTCACCTACACCTTCCCGTTCCTCAGCCAACTTGAAGGCACCTCCGGCATCTTCCTCACCTATGGCGTAATTTGCCTTCTAGGCTCAGTTTTCGTTGCTGCCTTTGTGCCCGAGACCAAAGGGCGCACACTCGAACAGATTGGCGCACACGTTTCTGAGTCTTGAAGGACTGAACCGACAGACTCGGCCCGTATTCAAGCCCAGGAGTGCCCAACTTCGAGGGATCTAGGGTCAGTGAGATTTCGACTTCGCGCACGTCTGGAAACTCTATTTCACTTGGCAGATTCGCGCACCACCAGGATCTGGTCACCCTTTACGTTCGTGAGGGTCTGGTGTGTCCCACTTGGCCACCAGATTTCCAATTTGCCGGCATGGTCGAAACTTCCCAGGCCAAAGTGAACGCGCGGATCGCTGGATGCGCCGTAGCCAGTGCTGGTGGTTGCGTGATTGTAGAGAGCATTGCCATCAGCGAGCGTCACCTTCAGGCGGGCCCCGAGTCCGTCGCGGTTGCTCCGCGTTCCGACGAGCTTAACCAATAACCAGTGGTTGGAATTGACGGTGCGGTTTATCCAGATTTCGGGTAATGCATGTTGATTTGTAACGACCACATCCATGCGGCCATCATTGTTCAGATCACCCATCGCCGCCCCGCGGTGTGCTCCAGGGACCCGAAATGAGGAGCCGGCCAGTGCGCTGACGTCCACAAATCGGTTACGGCCGGTGTTGCGAAGAACAATGTTTGGCAGCTTAGAAGGAAGATGAATCACCTCTTCGGAATTGTCGAGTATCGCCGCACAGGCAACGAACAAGTCTTTCCAGCCGTCATTGTCAAGATCGGCGATTCCAGCTCCCCACCCCGTAAACCGTCCCGTAGCGGTTGCGATCCCGGACTCGCCGGTGATGTCTTCAAAGTCTTCGCCGGTATTGCGAAAAAGCGGAAACGTATCACCAGCCATTCCAACCACAAAAATGTCGGGGCGTCCATCGTTGTCCACGTCCCGGAAATCCGTTCCCATCCCCGCAATGGACTTGCCGAACTGATTGTAGGCAACGCCCATCTCAACTCCTACCTCGTCGAACGTACCATTCCCATTGTTGCGGAAGAGGAAATTCCGATATGTATCGTTCGAAACGAAGACATCCGTATAGCCATCTCCGTTGAAGTCGGCAAAAGCCACGCCCATCCCTTTGCCGATGTACTTGCCGATTCCAGATTTCTCCGAAACATCCGTAAACGTACCATCGCCGTTGTTATGAAAGAGCATATTGGGCTCGCCCTTGAAAACATCAGGCGAGCAATACGTAGTTGCACTGCCGATTAAACAGACAGGTTCAGTGGCGGCAGACCATTCCACGTAATTGGTTACGAACAGGTCGAGCAACCCATCGTTATCGTAGTCAAACCACCCGGCGCTGGTCGCCCACTTCCAATGAGTCTCTCCGAGTCCTGCCTTAGCCGTGACATCGGTAAATGTGCCGTCGCCGTTGTTATGGAAGAGCTGACAGCCGTTGACCCCGGTCACGAAGAGATCGACCCACCCATCATTGTCATAGTCCGCGGCGGCAACGCCCATGCCGAAATACATGCCCTGAAGGCCGGCCTTCTCCGTTACATCGGCAAATGTGCCGTCACCGTTGTTGCGGTAAAGTCTGTTCCAATACCTCGGATCGCGCTTGTCCATGTCGGGTAAATGGGCACCATTGACGAAGAACAAATCCATCAACCCATCGTTGTTGTAGTCGAAGATGCCCACGCCCGCAATCGCCGTTTCGGGCTGGAGACGGTGCGGACTGGCAGAGTTGTCCAACACAAAGGTGACTCCGCTCTGCCGGGCGATGTTCTCAAATGTGATGGGCCCTCGCACGACCGCGGATTTGCCTTGCGGATCGATGGAGAGCATCCGCGAAACGCCAGGACTACCGGACGTCGCGGACGAGTTGGGATACAAGGAGAAACTGCGTTCAGCCAGCAAAGAGGATGCTGCGAATCCCAACATTCCGCGCATCAATTGGCGGCGAGTGAGGAAGGGGAAATGCTTCTTTGATTGTCGGTTGTCGTGGGATGTCAATTTGGGTGCCCCTCGATCTTGAGGAACTGGTATGCCGCCGCGTCCGTGACGGATTGCACCACTCCACTCGGCCACCGAATTTCAATGGAAGCGGCCTTGCTTCCGGTTCCAGAACCAATACGCACGCGCCGATTTCTGGAAGGCAAAAACCCTACGCCGTTCGTTACTGCGTAAAAAATACGGCCGGAGGCAGTGGCTAATTCATTACGGGAATGCAGTGAGCGCCAAAGAGCACCGACCCAGCGCCCAGGCACCTTCGCGAGAAAGAAATCCCCGGTTGGCATGGAACTCACTCTATTGTCGCAGTTGGGTAGAAGGCTGTGGTTCAAGTGCATCGCCGGTGCACCCGGATGAATTCAATTCTTCCAGGGACTTTGTATCTCCATGCGCAAAAGCCCGAACCAGTTCGGCCGCCTCACGCGCCTTGTCGCGGTTGCCGGCCCGTGCATATGCATTGCACATCAGTAGCAAGGCCGAGACCTCCTGGGTGCGGGACTCATCGAAGTAGTGAGCCGCCTCTGTCCATTGTCCCTTCACGTATTGCAGTTCGCCCATGCCCACAAGCGCGATTTGATTCAGGGGACTCATCTCGAGCGCCCGTTTAAGATCCAGTGCGCTTTGCTCGTAATTATGTTCTCTTAAGTAGACACGCCCCAGAAACGCAACGATGTCCGCGTTGTCTGGCGACACTTGCGCGGCCTTATTCAGCACTCGAATCGCATCTTCGTCCCTCTGCTGCGCAGAATAAAGCATTCCGACCATGTAGTACGCATTCAATTGCGTTTGCGATTCCGCGGCAACCGAGTTCACATATGCGATTGCAGCCGATTCACCTTTCTCTTTCAGCAGCTTTTCGCATTCCCTCCAATGCTCGTTCTGCGACGCCTTATCGGGGCTCACAAGTGTCTGGGCGATGTGGGCCCGGTCGCGAATCGACTGGTATAACTCCATTTCATGAAGCGACTCCTCCGAACGCCCCAGATTGCGCAACGCTCTCCCTAGTTGGAAATGGACGTCCGACAGACTCGGATCTATGTCTAAAGCTTCGTGCAGGGGAGAGAGCGCCTCTTGATCCTTTCCCAAAGCGACCAGTGCGGTACCCAGATCTTTCAGCGCGCTCGCGTTCCGCGGTTTCCGCATGAGCACATATTCGTAGAGCCCACGGGCCCTTTCCCAGTTCCCCTGATATGCCGCTATCTCTCCCAGAATAAGTGGCGCAACCAGATTGTTGGGATCTTTGCGAAAGGCGGCTTCCAGAATCGGTTGCGCTTCCTCGTGCTTGAACAGCTTGTAATAGGCCATTCCAAGGTCCATGTCGATATTCTCAAGCGCGGGATCCAGTTTGCGGGCCTTGAGAAGATCATCCAATCCCGGCCCGCAATCGTTGCCTTCGCACAAGTATTCGCCGGCCTTCTGAAGCACAGCCGCATCCTTTGGGGTAAGGCTCACCGCGCTGAGAATTGTTTTTTGTGCCTCGACAAGTTCACCATTCAGGTAGTGGGCTTGCGCAAGATAGAAGAGGACATCGACATTCCGCGGTTGCAGCGCCTTGCATTTTTCTAGATACTCGATCGCCTTCGGCCAGTCCCTTTGGCGCATGCGCAGTGTGCCCAGATGAAAGAGGATCTCTTCGTTCTTGGGAAAATGCCTTTCCTGCGCAAGATAGATTTGCTCAGCCTCAGCCAACTGACCGCGCTCTTCCAGTTTCGCCGCGCGCCTTAAAGCGCTGTTTCCGGCCGGCGCAGCCAAAGCCTGCGCGTCGGCCAGAAGCGGAACAGAATTGTTCGCAACTGTAGAAATCAAGCATATGGCTAGACACGCACGCAGCAAGCTCATTGAAGATACCTTCGTCGCAAGAAAAGTGCGGCCCCACCTCTATTGCTCCGCAAAACAGCGCGGCGAAATAAAGGTGGGGCTGCTGTCGGCTGTCGAGGGCCTAGAAATCGTACCTCAGCGCAACCTGACCAATTCTTTGAGGTCCGGCGCTTGTAATCTGCCCCATCGCCGGAGAAGTTAGTGTGGTGTTCGGCCTACCAAGGTTTGTTCGATTCAGCACGTTGAAGAAGTCGAACCTAAATTGAAACGCTCCCATTTCGTGCGGCAAGGTGACAAGTTTCTTCATGACAGAGATGTCGTTCTGAAAATTACCCGGGCTAATAATGATATTCCGTCCCGATGTGCCGAAGAGACCTGGACCCGGTTGTGCAAACGCCGCGGTGTTGAAGTATTCGGCTCGCTGCGCAGCGCGCGAGCGGCCCCCAGCCAGGTTTGGATTTCCGATAAGATCTGCTCTTTCTCCCCCAGTGATGGCGCGGTTGTATCCGAGCAAGGCATTGTCTTGACCCGATAATACGCTTTGAGGATTGCCGCCGCTCCAGCCGACGATGGCAGTCAACTCCCAACCTCCGGCAACCGCAGTCAAAAATCCTTTTCCCTTCAATTCCGGGAGATTCCAAAGTCCGTTAACGACAAATATCTGGCCGACATTGAAATCGGAAAGCCCCCGTTCCGCCTTTAAATCATTTGGATTTTGGGGCCCATAATTGTCTCCGATCAACGATCCAGAGTGCTGGTCGATTGATTTCTCCCAGGTATAGGCCAGTTGCACCGAATAGCTGTGTGAAATTCTCTTTTGTACCTCAGCCTGAAGCGAGTGGTAGTTGGCGTTTGCGTTGGAGTAGAGAGAGGGAATGCTGCCGTAGTACTGCGGGAAGATCGGCCGCCGCGACTGCGCGTTGGCTTCGGTGGCGCCCGGCCCGAAGACGGCAGCGTTCAGGTCGCTCGCACTGTATAGGTGATGCGAAACAGTTCCCACGTAAGCAACATCGGTAAACAGGTCGGCGCCGAACCGATGCTGGACGTTGAGATTGAATTGTTGAATATCCGCCTGCCTGAAATGCGGATCGAGGTACGATTGGGTGATACCCGGGAATGGGCCGAAACTCGGGTTTTTCGGATCGTAAGGCAGAGGATCGGTTGTACCTGCCCAGGGGTCTGCGGTATCCGGCGGGGCGCTGCTAAACCCTACCAGGTAGGGCTCATTGTTTGTCTCGATTGCCTCGACTTCCTGGTCGACGACAGGGTGAAACACTCCCCAGCCCGCCCGCACGGAAGTTGTTCCGTTGCCCGTTACGTCCCAGGCAACGCCGATCCGGGGTTCAAACCCGAGTTTGTACGTGAAATAAAGCCCCGGGGGAACTCCTTTGTCTCCTGGAACCACCAATCCGGGAGGCGCCGTTGGATATACCGTGGATTGTGCGCCAGGCAAATAGGTCGAGGCGCCACCAGGCGAACTTTCCGTCCAAGGCGTCTGGTAGTCGTAGCGAAGACCAAGGGCCAGTGTCAAATTCCTGGCTACCTTGTAAGTGTCCTGCACGAAGGGCTGGAATAGTTTGGAGCGGCCATGGTCGACGATGGTGGTCGTCACGTTGAAGTTATTGGGGCGGCCGATGATATAGTCCGCCAAACTATTCCCGGTATACTGCCCAGAGAATGACCAAGTCATCGGTGGAAATGCAAGATCTCCATTTGACTGAGCATTGAACATCATACCAGCCTGAATGTTGTGCTTCCCGTGGACCCATGAGACTTTGTCGTCAAATTCGCGGAAATAAGAAGGTTCGTCCACGAACCAACCGGAACCGGCCGAAAAGGCGCCACTCACGCTCATGTCTGGGGTTTGAGGATATGGGGTGAAGCTGTTGGAATTGATGCCGAGTTGCGACGGGGACTTACCGTTTTTTGTGGTGAAGGGTAATCCTTCCGGATGCGAGTAAGAAGCTTCGAACTCATTGATAAGGTTTGGACTGAACATGTGGATCTCGTCCGCCGCATAGGATTGATATTGTTCGCCGCCCGGGGTCGTAAAAAACGGAATGGGATTTGGCCCGGTACTTATAGCCTTGTTCCGGAACAAACGGAACCACATTCTATCCTTCGATCCCAACGACTGATCGATTTTGATAATTAATTGGTTCTCATGCGTCGGATTTGGTTGCAAGTATTGCAGTTCGTTACCGGCCTGATTCGGCAAAGGCACAAACTCAGTATCGTATTGTGCTGCGACCGCGTCGAGCATGGTACTGGGAATCTGGTTGTTGAGGAATGGCAAGCCCGTATTCGGATTCGTGAGAGGCGTAGACACAGCCGAAAAATCCCCGTTGCGCTCCTCTGCTGTCGGCACAAATGTAGTGGTCAAGCTCTCCTGATGAATCCGAAGCCCTTCATAGCCAACAAAGAAAAAGGTCCGATTCCTGCCATTGTATTTGGGAAGAAGAACCGGCCCTCCGATATCGCCTCCAAACTGATCCTGGCGCAGCAAGGACTTGTGCGTGCCAGCGGGCGCGAGTTTCGTAGTCGCATCGAACGCGTCGTTGCGCAGGTAATTCCAGGCGCCTCCATGGAATTGATTGGTACCTGACTTGGTTACTGCCAGAATGACACCGCCGCCCGCCCTTCCATACTCGGCGCCGTAGCTGTCGGTAAGAACCCGGAATTCCGACAATGCGTCGGGAGTGGGAAGATTCTGAGTAGAGTTTGAGAGTGCATCGGTGATCGTAGTGCCATCGAGTTGCATATTGCCGAAAGCGGTTCTGCTTCCCGAAATGCTGAACGATGGGCCGCCGCGGGCACCGGTTTGGTAAACAGGTACGTTCACATCGGCCACGCCAGGAACAAGACCGAGAAGGCTCGCGGCATTCCTTCCATTCAGCGGAAGATCTTCCAGCCGCGCATTGTCCACCGTCTCCCCTAGAGTGGCGCTGGTTGTGTCGATGTTAATGGCATTACCATTGACCGTGACTGTTTGAGCCACCCGCCCTATTTCCAGCTTCACGTCAACACGAATATTTTGGGCGACTGGAACCTGCACGTTGGACTGAGTGAAGGAATTGAATCCGTTTGCTGTAACCGAAATCGAATAGTGGCCGAGCGGCAGCAATGGAACCAAATAGAATCCTTCCGCGTTGGACACGGTATTTGCAGTAAAACCCGTGTCCGTATTTGTGGCGCGCACGGTTGCCGACGAAATCGCAGCCCCGTTTTGATCGGTGACTACACCGAGGAGAGAGCCTGTGGTCTGGGCCCATGCGCTGCCGCACAAAAGGCAAAAAGCCGCCATCAGAAGGAAACCCTTCCACACAACATTCCGGGAAGAGCGCAACCCGCCTCTAATCGCACTAATCTGTGCACCTGGAACTGTCGAATTAGAAGAGTCGGACACCACGCCAGAAACCAAACCGTTTGTGGTGTGGGGGTAAGAACATGTTGTGAATTTCAGGTCAGAAATAGCCGACCTTAGGCTGTTGCGTCCTGACATCTGGGCTCCTTTCACAAAACAAAGTTGATCTTGACCGCACGCGATGCTCATTGCGCACGAGATTGCACGGGACCCGTTCGATTGGTTCCGCAAAAGAATCGCGACGTGTCGTGAACTATAATGAACACATCAGAACTGTTGTGGCCGACTTAGGCAATTTCTATTGGGGAGCCTATCCGTAAAAAGCGAACATTGTCAAGAACTTTTCGCCATAATAATTCATTAATTGACGAGTAGTGGATACTCGAAGGCAAATTCTTCCATTCAATACATATATTTGGCGTGCCTCGGCGATGCGGCACCCGATTCCGCCAAAGTCCGATCCGGCTGTTCTTTAGTTTTTTCTTTCAGCCAGTCGCGCAGTTGATCTTTGACGGCATCCGTACTTCGGCCGCTTAACCGCCACTGGTACCCCAATCCTGAGGGGTCTCTTCAAAAGGAATTTGAAGCCTTCAATTCGGAGTCCCCTCTGAATTCATGCTCAATCAGCTTAAGTGAGGAACACCTTCAGCGCTGCCGCATAGTCAGCTTTGGGGTGATACGCATTCGGGATTTCCACGCGCAAGCCGTCTGCAGCCTGCTTCCACTTTAGCTTCTGGTCGGTGCCCAAAAGCCGAACTTCTTTGATCTTTCCTGGTTGCACCGAGCTTGCCGTGCCTAGAGACTCCACAACGAACTCACCTGCCGGCCAGCCAAGCACCAAAGCATAGATCACGGTGTTGGCTTTGTTGCGCGTGAATCGAATGTCGCGAACCCCAAGGTTCTTGATGCTGTCGACACCCTTAAACTCCGCGGTATCCAACTTCGTCGGCCCCTCGCCATACACTTTCCAGGGCCGCGTGTCGAAGATCGCTTCGCCATTCAACTGCATCCAGGCTGTGAACGCATCAAGCACCGCAATTTCCTTGCTGTCGATGGTGCCGTCAGGCCTGCCCGGTACATTCAACACCAACGTCCCATTCTTGCTGACTAAATCAATCAAACAATGAACCACATCCTTCGGATGCTGATAAGCACCATATTCTCCCGGGTGATCGAAGTTGGCGCGATCGTAGTGCCAACAATTCCCAATGCAGAATTCCGCCTGCCACGGGTACGGCATGATCTTGCCGCTCAAGCCAGTCTCCCAATCGAATACAGCGGCTTTCAGCAGGCGGTCCGGGACTCTCTTAATGGTGTATACCCCTTCCATCTTTCCATCGTGAGTCTTCAGGTTGTGGTTATAAAAGTAGGCGCCGATGTTCATTCCGCCCCAACCCAAAGGAAACAAGGGGTTATCCCCGTAGATGAAATCCGGGTCGTGCTGATCGATCAAGTCGCGCGTCCGATCGTACCAGTTCTTCACGAATGAGATGTCAGGTAGCGCATCAGCGGGATGTTTTGGGCCATACAACCGTTGGGGATCCAAACCCTCCCACCATTGGCCTTTGCCGTCGGCCAACGTCAAATCACCGTCATAGGAAACGCCGGCCATTGGGCCGGTTTTATCGGCTGAGTGTGCGACCTGGAACCACCACCAATTGCGCGGCTGGTGAACGGATACGCCGAAACGTAATCCTTGTTTGCGAGCTGCGTCTGCCCAGGTGCCCACAACATCGCGGTGCGGACCCACGTTTACTGAATTCCACGGATGATGCTTTGAATCCCAAGCATCAAAACCGTCGTGATGGCCGCCGAGCGCCATAAACAGCCTGGCGCCGGCTCTTTTGAATCGCTGAATGAGCTCATCGGGCTCCCAGTTGAGAAGCGTCCACTGGGCGGTGAAATCCTTGTATCCAAACTTCGAAGGGTGACCATAGTGCTCGAGGTGATACTTGTATTGTTTGGAGCCTTCCATGTACATACCTTGGGCATACCAATCTCCCGCCTCTGGAACACACTGCGGGCTCCAGTGAGACCAGATGCACAACTTGGCATCGCGATACCACTCAGGAACTTCGTACTGCAGCAAAGAATCCCAGGTAGGTTTGTACGGGCCCTCGCCTGCAAGATTGGCAGTGAATGGAGAGTTCATCGGAACGCCATCCCACGACCCTCCGGGGATAGGCAAACTGGGCGGTTGGCCCCAACGATCTCCCGGTTCCCAGGTCTTCTCGTCAAGCTTTTCTTCAATAAACAGGCCATTCTCGAACGCGAAAAACTTCCTCTCGCTCGCCGGAGTGGCACAAAACTCGGCATAGTTGCGAGGCTCCGTTGGAGAATCGAATGCCTTGAATGCAGGCGACTGAGCGGCATCCCCTGTTTGCTCTGAAGGTTCTTGTGTTCTTTCCCCGAAAGTCGGTGCGGCTATTGTGGTGGCCGCCGCGGCAACCAGCCGGCAAAAATCCCGTCGTTTCATGTTTCCCTCTCCTCCATGTTTTGATAACTGGTTGTCGTTTGGACTTGCGTTCCCAGATTGCCTGGGGGAGCCGCCCGCAACGCCCAGATTCCGGGCTCGACGAATCACCCTGGCGTTTACGCAGATCCTGAAGAACAGTACGGCGGCATCTCAACCCGGCAAGTCCATCATTGTGTATGAGATTGAGCAAACCTGCCGGCATGCGCGCGCCGGCATTGCTGCGCGCAGTGGCCGAAGAACCAATGGCTGCGCATGTCTCTCAGCATCCGTCTGGCCAAGCCAGGGCCTGCCATTGAACCTGAATCTTTGTGGTTCGTCATGAACATCCATGGTCATACCGCGTCTCTTTAGAGTCGACGCACGGATGTTAAGTGTTCTGCTGGAAGCCTGTCAAGAAAGAAGCGTCACATTAATTCATATAGCTGCACGATTGCGAATCGTCATAGACTAATAACGCCACTAAGCAGCCCATGCTGCCGCCGAGTCAATCAATCTTCCATTGGCAACCGGTTACGTGACGAACTCCCAGGAAAGGAAATGACAGATCATGAGCCCCATCTCCCGTCGAAAGGCCATTCAGAGCGGCATCGCAGCCGGCGTGGGGGCAATTGCGTCCTCAAACCTGATTACGAAACGGCTTTGGGCAGAACCCATCGTGACGTATCCGGGGATTCAACTCTACACAGTCGATAAGGAACTGAAAACCGACGTGAGCGGCACCCTTTTGTCGCTCCAGAAAATCGGCTACAAGGAGGTGGAAGGAGCGGGCTTTGCCGGACTTACCGCAAAGCAGTTCCGAGGCGCTTTAGACAACGCAGGCCTTAAATGCAAGTAGCACACATTTCTTTAATTTCGGTGATGCGGACCCGAATCTTCTGTTCGAGCAAGCAAATCTTCTGGGCGTGCACTATACAGTCAGTTCTCTCATGAGCAGGTTCAGCAGAAGGCCAGCCGGTGTGGAGATGAATGTTGACGACTACAAAGCCATGGCGGACTTGTGCAATCAACTGGGCGCCACTGCAAAACGCGCGGGACTGCAGTTTGCCTATCACAACCACAACTCCGAGTTCAAAGATCTCGGCAATGGAAAATTGGGTTACGACGTATTCCTGGAAGCGACGGATGCTGAACTGGTCAAACTCGAACTCGACTGTGGCTGGATGATCGCGGCGGGCCAGGATCCAATCAATTATTTTGAACGCTATCCCAACCGTTATCGAATGGTGCACATCAAGGACTTTGTTCGCCCCGACAAATCCAGTACCTCGACTCAAAAAGATGAACGTCCTCAAGGTGCTGTTCTGGGGACCGGGTTCATCCAGTACAAACCCATACTGACGGCAGCCAAGGCCGCTGGTGTTGAACATTTCTACGTTGAACAGGAGCCGCCGTTTATCGGGATGACGGCAATGGAGGCCGCAACGCGGGACTATCAATATCTCGAATCGCTGTCCAGGTAGCTGCGATAGCACTGCCTGCAAGTGATTGCGTTGATCGCCACCGAAGTTCAGGCCGGTGTCTGCGCATGCAGCCCTCAGATGAAGACATATTCGCGAACTCTTCCGACGGGCACATGGCAACGCCAGAGCTTCCCTACATGCCATAATTTGGCGTTGGCTCATAGACGGGCGCGATTGTGCGCGTTTCATGAGCCATTTTGTTTCCACTACAACCTACTTATGAAGCGGCGCGCTTAACGAACCCGGAATTTTCCCGCTTCAGCTTGCGCCACAAAACGGAGAAGATCCCCACAACGCCGTAGCATGCGAGCGGAACCGTATAGGCGGTGGAGATGTGATGAGTCTCCTGTGCGATCCAGCCCATCAGCGGCGTCAGAATCGCTCCCCCGATAATGGCCATTACGATCAACGAGCCGCCGATCTTGGTGTTTCTGCCCAGACCATCGATTCCTAGAGCGAAAATTGTGGGGAACATGACCGACATGAAAAAGCTCGTCAGGAAGATGGCCCAGAGTCCAATCCATCCGGGGAATAGCACACCGACGCTCACCAGCAGTATGTTAATGGCACTATAGACGGCCATCAATCTGTCCGGGCGGACATAACGCATGATCGCTGATGAACTGAAGCGCCCAACGCCAAACGCGGCCAA
Organism: uncultured Acidobacteriota bacterium; assembly: GCA_963718885.1. GTDB lineage: Bacteria > Acidobacteriota > Terriglobia > Terriglobales > Acidobacteriaceae > Telmatobacter. The sequence goes on along the minus strand of CAVRAK010000004.1, from coordinate 49,785 downwards.
TGTGCCGGTGAGTAAATAGCCTGCCATTTTTTCGTGTTGGTGCGTCGAGTCCTGGATGTACTGAATGAAATAGCTCCAGGTTCCAATCTGCGCGCCCACGTACATGAACTGCGCGAAGACTGCCAGCAAGAAACTCGGGTGGTGCAACAGATCGCGGAAGCGTCCGTGGCTTTCTCCCTCAGCAAGGGACTCGCCGGCCATTTTTGGAAAGCGCGTGAAGGCGATGAGAATTGCCCAGAGGATGACGACCACACCAAGGACCACGTAAGGGGCGACGACCCGCATGGTCTCGCTGCGCAGATATGTGGAGTAGGTATGGTCCGCCTGCATGGCCGCGACCTGGCTGCTGCTCAATTCGATCCCTGAGAAAATGTAGACCGTTCCGACCAAGGCGCCGCTGATCGACCCCAGGGGATTGAAAGCCTGCGCGAAGTTCAATCGTTGTGCAGCTGTTTCTGGTGCTCCTAACTGCGCCACAAAGGGATTTGCAGCGGTCTCAAGAAAGGAGAGGCCACTGGCAATGACAAACAGTGCCGCCAAGAAGTATTGATACTTGCCGAGAAGTGCAGCAGGCCAAAAGAGAAACGCGCCCGTTCCAAAAAGCAAAAGCCCTACGATGAAACCGGCCTTGTATCCGAAGCGGCGCATGAGCAGTGCCGCCGGCGTCGCGAGCACGAAATAGCCCATGTAGAACGCCGACTGCACGAGCCCAGCCTGGAAGCGGGACAAGGCGAACGATTTCATGAACTGGCGGATCAGAACATCATTCAGGTTGTTAGGGACGCCCCACAGGAAGAAGAGACCTATGACGAGAATGAAAGGAATCAACACGCCATGCGGAAGCATACGGGCCGGTGGAGCGCTTGATTCCACTGACTGATTTTTTGACTTGCGAACCGTCAGATCTACCACTAATCCCCCTGTCGGATGCCAAAACTATTGAAAACGATCGCTCAAACCGGTCCCGCACAGGTGCACCCTGATTCCCATCTCAGCCATCATGACCGCCTTGGCTGCCAGCGCTTTATCCGCCGTATCCTGGCTGGGCGCATAGGCCACGTTCAGGTGATTCGCTCTGTGACGGGCCATGAATTGGTCACGCGTGACGCCATGCAGCCGGGTGTGGACGATTGGCCACTGCGGAGTGACTTGCGCCCACCGGCGATCTGTCTCTTCGCGGGGAAGTTGAAGCGCCGTGGCACGGCCGATGTCTGCGTGCAGTTTCCCGGCCTCTACGAAGATGCGGCTCCAGACCAGCTCCCCTGGTTTTCCGATTCCCTTCAGCGTGCCGCCCCCCAGACGGAAATACATAGCAGGCTGACGTTCGCTGATTGCCCCGGCGTAACCGGCAATGAAGTGCGAGGCCGGCGCAGCTCCCGAAATCTGGAACAACCAAATGAAATCGTCCAAGTCTCCGGCCGTGTACCGCTCACCCCAGCGCACGTCATGCAAAGTGGTAGACGGATCGAGGTGCATGGCCCGCCAGACCCGGTTGGTAACCAGGGCATCCAGTCCGGCGCACTCGTCGACTTCATTGAAATGCGGCAGTGGCAGCCCGGCATAGAGTTCCCTGCCCTCCCGATCAAAAACAGGTGGCCGGTCCGCATTGTTCAGCAGACCCTCAACCAAGTCGGACGCCGCGGTCATGTCTTTCAACCCCTGCTGATACTGGATTCCGATCGCATCACACCCGAACTCCGCGGCAATGTTCACGGCCGCAATGTACATCCTGCATTGCTCGAGAATCTGGCGATCGGTAAGGTCCTTCTCTTCGTCGGGACCGGTCGAAACTTCACTCCCGCGCTGGTCGAGCCAATGGCGCACTCGGGCCGCGTCAGTCTCCGGCACCTCACGCATGGCTGCCACGAGGGCCGACTGGCTCAGACGCTCCTTGTACACGCCGGAAGGATTCAGCAGAGAATCCTCGATGATGGCGTTGTACATGCCCATGCAGCCTTCGTCGAAGACTCCGAGGATCGCCTTGCGACTCTGCAATTGCCGAGCCAGGGCACGACCAAGTTCAACTTCAGGCCGAGCGACGGCTTCGGGATCAAAGTCCCGCACGTGGCTGGAATCGTACTCGATCTTCTTTTCCTGAATCCATTGCCGAATGCCCCGCCGGAAGAACTCGTCTTTGAAATCCATGCTCCATAAAGTACTGAACGGGACACCGCATTTGTGCAGGCATCCGTTCAGGTTGAGCATGCCGACTAAGCCCGGCCACTGACCGGACCAGTTCGCAACGGTGAGGATCGGACCGCGATGGCTCTGTAGGCCGGCAAGAACATTGTGGCTGTACTGCCAAACCGCCTCAGCCACCACTAATGGTGCATCTCGATCAATGTTCTCGAAAACATCCATACCCATGCGCTGGTTGTAAATGAACCCATGCTGCAGGTTCGCGTCATAGGTATGAGCTCGGACCAACGTCACGCCTTCGGCAAAGAAAGACTTCGAAAGTGCCTCTTCCAGCCCGGCTTGGGCCGGCCAACAAGCCCGGTTTGCCGATTGCCGAAGATCACCGCTTGCGACCAGGAGCACCTCGCCCGGGTTGACCTTCTTCGAAGGTTTTACTTTAGGAATGGAATAGCGGTTCATCACAATTCCCCGAAATTACCCAGGCCCTATGTCGAATAATGTGCTTGATGCCGGTGAGTCATCCGCTCGAAACGCGCAAACGCCTCGTCCCAAGCCGCGGAATGATGTGGCTCGTACGTCTGGCACTCGCAAGTTTCGGCAACCGCGATCCTTCCTTGCCTAACGTCTCCGATGTGACCGGTTGCTATTGCCTGCATCATGACATTGCCGAGCACAGTTGCTTCGGCGGGACCCGCCACGACGACGCGGTTGCAGGCATCCGCCACCAGTTGAGATAGGAGTGTGTTCCGCGAGCCTCCTCCAACAATACGGATCGTCGAAAGCGAGCGGCTTGTCAGCGTCTCCAGTGATTCCAGAACCATCCGATAACTTAGCGCAAGGCCCTCAAAAAGGGCGCGCGCAAACTCTCCCACAACCCGGGGAATCGGTTGTTCCGTCTCTTTGCAGTACTGTTGCACCGCAGCGGGCATATCCGCCGGCAATTCAAACACGCTGTCGTTTGGATTTAACAACGGGCCGAAGGCCGGAGCGCTTGTCGCGGCATCTATCACCCCGCCCCAATCGTAATCACGACCTGCCTTTTCCCAGCAACGAAGACACTCCTGGATGATCCATAGGCCGGCCAAGTTTTTTAAGAGCAGAAATCCGCCCGTCGCCGAACCTTCATTCGTGAACCCGAGGCAACGGGCCTCGTCGGAAGTATTCGAACCTGGAGTCTCCGTTCCCATCAAGCTCCAGGTTCCGCTGCTGATGAATGCACTCTCGGCGTCCATATTGGGGATAGCAGCTACAGCGGAGGCGGTGTCGTGGGATGCAACAGAGATAACCGGGACGTTTTGCGAGAAGCCGCATTCCTTGCGCACGGCTGGGCGAGTGCGATCAAGCCGAGTGCCCGGCTGCGATACTTCCGGCAGAATCTTTTCCGGAATTCCGACTTTCCGCATCACCTGTCTCGCCCAACCGTTCGCATGGGGAGAGAACATCTGCGTCGTGGTGGCCTCGGTATATTCAACCGAAGTTGCTCCGCACAGAAAGTAGGAGAACAGGTCGGGGATGGTGAGCATGGTCTCTGCAAACTGAATCTCCGCATCTCCAGCGATCACCATGCTGTACAGCTGGAACAGAGTGTTGATCCGCCAGGATTGCACACCTGTCAAAGAGAAAAGCGTTTTTTCGTCGATGATGTCGAAGAGGCGCTCTGGAATGCCTTCGGTCCTCGGGTCGCGGTAGTGCACCGGATTCGATATCAGGCGCCCCCTGTTGTCGAGTAATCCAAAGTCAATACCCCAGCCATCCACCCCGAGCGAGACAGGACAGCAGCGGTGGATTTCGCTGAATCGACTGAGGCCCTGTAGCATTTGTTCCCAGATTCTCAGCACATCCCAATGAATTCTATCGCCAATGCAAACTCCTCCATTCGGGAAGCGATGCAGCTCTTCCAGCTTGAATCGGCGTCCATCCCAATGACCGGCCATCACTCGGCCGCTGGAGGCGCCCAGATCTACGCCTATAAAGCTAGCGGCGGTCGGCATAGGCTTCCTTGAAGAAATCCAACACCTGCGAGGCCAGCGAGTTGACCAGTTGATCGATCTCTTGCGGATCAGGTGTTCCCGTGATGCTCGCACTCTTGAATAGATGCGGTGCCACGTCCATCTCGATCGCTTCCGGATCATCTGGATAGCGCGCATCCGGCAGCCCAAGCTTCCTCTTGATCGCCAGCAGGTCCGCGATCTTTTCCGGTGGAATCTCCTTCAAAGGCGAGCGCAGTTGCCCTGCTATCATGACAGTTTTGCAATACGTTTCGATCACCTCGATCAACCATTCTGCGTGGGTAATCGTATCTGCCCAACTCACCACTCCGTGGTTTTCTAGAAGAATCGTATTGTGGTTCTTCACAACCGGCAAAATGGTTTGAGCGAACTCAATCGTTCCAGGCGTCTCATACGGTGTCAACGCCACCGGGCCCACAAAGACCTCCTGCTCGGGAAGCAGATTGCCTTGAGGAAGCACTCCGGCAATCGCGTGGGCGGTCGCGTACGGTGGGTGGCAGTGGATAACGGCTTTCGCCTCTGGAATCGCCTTATATATTTCAAGGTGAAGCAGTATCTCGCTGGTTCGCGGACGATCTCCACAGATCTGGCTGCTCTCCAGGTCGACCAGGGAGATGTCATCGACAGTTACATCGGCCTTGCTGCACATGGTGGGTGTGCAAATTACCCATCGTGGAGAGATCCGCACCGAAATGTTTCCGCCGTTTCCGTCCACGTACTGGCGCTCCCAAAGCTTCTTCCCGGTGCGAACAATTTCCTGTTTGAGTGCATGAACGGCCGGTGAGCGGAAGAATTCTCCCGGCGTGGTACCCACGTGGTCATCCTTGATTGCATTGGCGATACATTCCAGGACGGCGCGACGAAGGATTGGCGATATAACCTCTCGGCTGAAAGAATCCATCACTCCTCGATTCACAGGCGGTTCATCATAATCCACAGTTTAATCATAAACAACCAAAATAGTCCACCTTTGTGGCTCCTCGTTCCTTACTGCCGCCGCAGCACATTATGCTAAGATCTCAAGAAAGTGGAATAGCATGCGCCAAGCCGAACGGATTCTGAAGGTTCAGGAAGTCTTCGCACGTCAGGAGTTTGTCGATTTCGAGCAGCTCTGTAAAGTTTTCGGAGCCTCGAAATCCAGCATGCGGCGTGATTTGCTCGAATTGGAGCAAAAGGGGTTGGTGCGCCGCGTTCACGGTGGGGCCATTTCTCTCCAGGTTCGCGACGAGGGGGTAGACTTTGGTCGCCTTTCCGGTTCGTCCCAGAATGAGAAGGGTCGCATCGGCAGGCTGGCTGCATCTCTGGTCAAAGACGGCCAAACGATCATCCTCGGGGGGGGATCGACGGCAGTGGAGGTGGCCAAGAACCTGGTTTCCCGACCGATTCAGGTGATTACGAACTCCATTCCGGTTGTGCAGGTCTTCTGGGATAGCAAGCAAGTTGAGGTGACGCTGACGGGCGGCTACTTTTATCCACGGCTCGGAGTTCAGCTGGGCCCATTTTGCGAAAAGATGCTGAACAGTGTCTCCGCCGATATGCTGATCATGGGGATCCGGGGTATTACTGCCGCCGGAATCAGCGACCACAACACGTTGATTGTCGAGTCGTTGCGCGCCATGATCAAGGTTGCTCGAGAAGTGGTTCTCGTCGCCGACCATTCCAAATTCGGTACTGATGGCATGGTTCACGTTGCGCCTCTCACCGATGTGGACCAGATTGTTTCCGATACCGACCTAGATCCGAAGTTTCAGCAAATGCTCAAAGAAAATGGCATCGAGATTCTTCTCGCCTGAACCGATACCGCCGCTTCGTCAGGGTTGGGTCTCAAGATTCTCATCCAACCTGGACGCGTATTCCAGCAAGTGAAGGTACGACCGGTAAACTTGGCCGGTAGCGCGCGTCATGCCAATCTCGCACGTTCTGCTGCTTGAATAGTATGCATCGCACGGCTGTTGGCGGATATGACTGGCCTCTGTCTGCGTAGCAGACGCAGTCAACTCCGGGAAGAGGAATCCTCGGTCTCCCGCAAATGCACAGCACCCTCCGTCGGGGGGCACAAGTACCTCTTCGCTGCAGGCTTTCATCACATGGGTCAACTTATCGGTAAGCCCCATTTTGACAGCCGAGCAGACTGGATGCACTGCAACCCGGCGGGTTTTCCTCCGCACACCGAGTTTGGGAAGAATGCGCTCGAAGACGAATTCGATAGAGTCCAGGATTGTGAGCCTATCGAATCTCTCCTGATTTCTGGGTGTCAGGTGCGTCCGGCACGTCTTCAGTCCATACGTGCATGGGCTGGTGTCGAGGACGATGGGCACTGCTCCTCCATTCGACCACCGGAAGAAGCTCTCAATTGTCCTGTTTGCTGCGGCATGGTGGGCACGGTCGAAGCCTTTCGATGAAAATGGCACGCCGCAGCAATGACCTTGCACATCGTGCGGCAATGCAAGATGAACACCGGCGCGGCGGGCAATCCTCAACAAAGCTTCGATCGCCGTGACCTCGTCAGGTTCTCCTGGAAGCGCACCCATGATCCGGCTGATGCAGGTTGGGAAGTACACCGCTTCTGGATTCCGAACAATCTGGCTGGGCAGGTGTCCTTTGCGCGGGTGCGGCATCTCCGCGCACCACTTCCAGAACGGCTCTCCGCCGACTCGGCGAGACAGGAAATCGAACGCCCGTGTGAGCGTGATTATGGCGCCGGGTCCGGCGAAGGACTGGACCAGATGACCGGCGCGGAGCGCCAGCCGCGCGGCAACTTCTACCGCAGAAAAGCCATCAGCCATCGCAAGCGCAGCCCGATGGGCCATCTGCGAATGCCGCGCAACGCGAAGACGCTTGGTCAAGGAACCGGTGTCAATGTCGACTGGGCAGGCAGTAGCGCAAAGACCATCCACCGCGCAGGTATCGAGGACCATGTAGGGGAAATCGCGATCAAGCGCAGTGCGCATCTCGAGATCGTCGGCCCCCTTACTGAGCCGCTCCATTGTGCGCCTCACCACGATTCGCTGCCGCGGCGTCAGGGTCAGGTCGCGGCTCGGACATTTGGGCTCGCAATACCCGCACTCGATGCATTTGTCGATCTCCGGTTCCACTTCCGGCATCAGCTTCAGGTCGCGGATGTGGGCGTCCGAATGGGGATTGAGAATCACACCTGGATTAAGCAGGTTCTCGGGATCGACCAGAGATTTCAACTCGCGCATGATCGCAAAAGCCTCAGGCCCCCACTCGGACTGAACAAACGGCGCCATATTGCGACCTGTCCCGTGCTCGGCTTTAAGAGACCCATCGTAGCGATGCACGACCAGGCTCACCACGTCTTCGATGAACGCGCGATATTGGGCCACGCGCGCTGAGGTTTCGAATCCCTGCGAGATTACAAAATGCAGATTGCCATCTTTGGCGTGGCCAAACAGAATTGCTTCGCTGTAGCCGTGCCTTTTAAAGAGCGTTGTGAGTTCTGTCGCAGCGTCTGCCAGTTGCTCGATCGGGAATGCAACGTCTTCGATAATGACACTCGTGCCTCGCGCGCGTACTGCGCCTACAGACGGGAAAAGACCCTTGCGTATGCTCCAAAGTTGAGCCTGCTCAGTCGCTTCTCCCGTCAGGCGGGTGGAACGAGCAGATTAAGACTCTGCACCACTGTCGACCGCCGCAAGGCGATTCAACTGGTCGCTCTCATTCAGTGGCCGCGTGGAATTCGATGAGCAGTGCCGCCGCATTCTCGGGAAGAGACGCTAAGATCAGCCGGCATTCCCGGCTTCTTTTCGACTGACCGCAACGACGCCCTGTCCATCAGCTCGATTGTGGCAGCGCCTGCCTCCCGCAATGGCACAATCGCCCCACAAGCTGCATGGATCGACGAAAAGACCAGCAGTCCTGTGTATTTGAGAGGCATATCCGGAATCGTTTCCAGCACCGCCTCCGCGATGAAACCGAGTGTGCCTTCGGCGCCAATCATTAGATGGCTGAGGATCTGCGCAGGCGTATCGAAATCGAGGAACGCATTCAGAGAGTATCCAGTCGTATTCTTTATCTGGTACTTCGCCCGGATGCGCTCAGCGAGCGCATGGTTTCGTTGTATGCGGGTTTTCAGCTCCAAAAGTCCAGAACATAGCGTCGGCTCCAACTGCTGAAGCCGTAGCTCGCAATGGGGTTGCCCCGTGTCAATAACGGTGCCGGATGGAAGCATGAGCTTCATCGATCGCAGCGTGTGATAGGCATTGTGGGTCACGCCACAACACATTCCGCTCGCGTTGTTGGAGAGGATCCCGCCCAAGCGCGCAACACTGATGGAGGCTGGGTCGGGCCCGATCTTCGCGCCATACCGCTTCAGACTGTCGTTTGCAACTTGCCCAATGACACCGGGTTGTACCCGAATCGAGCGTCCACCGTCCAGCACCTTAAACATGCGCCAGTAGCGCGAGATGTCAATCAGCACCCCATTCGTAATCGCCTGCCCGGAAAGGCTGGTGCCGCCTGCCCGGAACACGAGGGGAACTTTCTGCGTTCTGCTGAAGCGGAAGAGTGCGCCGATCTCTTCGAGGGTAGCGGGTTGCGCAATGGCCTGAGGTATGAGGCTGTAGAAGCTCGCGTCTGACGAGAACGCGATGCGATCGATCGCGCGGTCCAGCACGCGGCCGAAACCAAGAAGAGTGCGCAGCCGCTTTCCAATCTCTCCACTCGATCCTGACTCATTGGCTTGGGAAGAGCCCCAGGCAGGAGCAATTGTCGTAACCAAATTTTCCAATTATGCTCCCAGGCACCTTGTGTGCAACTACCGTGGCTGCGGGCGAAGACGCCCCAGGAGCCTTGGGGCACGCCCACGAACATGATCCGAACTACGTCGGCGCACTTATCGTCGAAATCTCCGGAGTCTCAAAAAGGCCGCACGATCGACTGCGGGCGCAGGTAATCGAAGAACGTATCCGGCCCCAGCACCCCGCCACCAAGTCCGCTCAGGTTGCACCCGCCATAAGGAATGCCGTGCTTGAAAACATTGTGCGCGTTGATCCAGCTATTGCCCGCGACCATGGACTCCGCCACCCGTCGTGCTCGATTCAGGTCCGCGGTCCACACGCTGTTCGCCAAACCGTAATTCGAACGGTTGACAAGCTCGAGGCCTTCGTCCTCATCGCGAAAATGCATCAGGTAGGCCACCGGCCCAAATATTTCCTCAACCGCGCAGCGATTATTGGGCTTCCCGGCAAGAAGGCTGGGACGAACGTAGAAACCCTGGTGTCCACTCACCTGAGCCTCCCCACCTCGTAAAATGACCTCTGCCCCGGAATGCTCCCCATCCTCCAGGTAACCGAGCACGCGCTTCTTCTGTTTCTCGCTGACCAGCGGCCCCATTTGGGTCTCGGGATCGAGCCCGTAGCCAATCCGCGTTTGTTCCAGGCACACTTTCGCGGTCTCGACAAATCGCTCATAAATGCTTTCGTGAATGATCCACCGCGTAGCCGTGCAACAAACCTGGCCGCTGTTCAGCGTGATCGCACCCGCGAGCGCTTCGGCAACGCGCTCCACATCGGCGTCGGAGAAAACGACCGCCGCGCCCTTACCGCCTAGCTCGAGTTTGGCAGGCACCAGATTGCGACCGCAGGCTGCCGCAACCTCCCTCCCGACTTCAGGAGAGCCAGTGAACGACATGCGATTGATGTCTGGGTGCGCGGCGAGCGCCGCTCCAGCCTGATGTCCATAGCCGGGAACGACATTGATCACACCCGGCGGCACTCCTGCCATCTCCGCCAGGTGCGCAAAGTAGAGCGTGGAAAGCGGTGTTTCCTCGGCCGGCTTGATCACGATCGTGTTGCCTGCGGCCAGCGCTGGCGACACGCCCCATCCCAACAGCAGGAACGGGAAGTTCCAGGGGATGATGAACGCACATGCGCCATAGGGTACGCGCGCCGTATATGCCTCAGCCCCAGAAACCGCAATCGATTCCCGGCGCGTGGCGTGGACTGATAAATCGGCATAATAACGCAGCGTTTGCGCACAATTGGGCACATCGAAGCCCGTCGGTTGCGCGAGCGGCTTGCCCACGTCCAGTGACTCGATCTGCGCAAGAACCGCCGTGTGCTGATCCACCAGGTCCGCCAAACGGTGAAGGATCACGGCGCGGTCGTTGCTGGACATCGTAGCCCAGCCGCTGTGCCGGAAAGCGTGGCGTGCCGCGCCAACGGCAGCATCTACGTCCACCGCATCGGCAGCCGCGACTCGCGCTAACACCCTACCATTACCGGGATCTAGGGTCTCAAACGTGTCGCCCGTCTTCGCAGGTACCCATCGGCCGCCAATAAAAAGTCTGAGCGGATCCTGCGCGAGAAACGCGTTCACTTCGATCAATTTTGGGGCAGCCATCGCGGTCGCCATCGGCACCACCTCGTAGAGAGTCAGGGAACCATGAGGCATCAGCCTGAAGCGGGCAGAAATTGGCAAAAGCTCGACGAGGTCGTGTTTTGTCTCCGCATCGCTAGGATCTCCCGATCAAAATCTCTTATACGTGCCAAATAGGTGAAAGGTCAAGGATGCTTTCGGACTATTATGAACTGTTTTTAGCCTATTGTGACTTGACAGGGTCTATCTAAGGCGCACAGCGTCACATCACGATTCATGGGAAACGAACGAATTGACGAAAATTCGGCAAACTCGGACGAGTGAGCGCCTAGATAATGACTCTGAGCGCTGTAATCTTTGCTGTGCCATGAGCAAGGCAGCTTGGACGAGGACTCAGGGCCACAACTGCTGCTGATGTGGGATCTATTTCAGCACCGGCGAACGGTTCTTCCGCGTGCAGGTTGATCGAAACGGAAAGTCGCAAGCTGCAAAGGGTTCGATTTCGCCCGTCTCGCTTTGCCCGGCTTCAAACAGCTTCTGGTGCTGGTTGAACGACTGGAATGCCGAATAGCCCAGCCGCTGTACAGGCAGTCGGAGATCTACGCTCGCCAGGGCGTAGAGATTTCCCGCTCTACGCTGGCCGGCTGGGTCGGAGGCGCCAGCGATCTGCTCAGCTCGCTGGTGGATGCGATTCAGAAGGACGTGCTTGCCGGCCGCAAGCTGCATGCCGACGATACGCCCATGCCGGTGCTCTCACCGGGCAACGGCAAGACCAAGACTGGCCGACTCTGGACCTACGTGCGCGATGACCGGCCTGATGAATCGATCCTTGACGGGCGCTGTATCGTAACATCGAACCAGGCCGGACATGGCAACAGAGAGCAGCCAAATCACTCAGGATATCTATCAACTCAAGGTCACTCTACTTGGCACCAACCCGCCCATCTGGCGCCGCATACTGGTTCCCGCAGATCTGACTCTTGCGAAGCTGCATTAAAGTCCTGCAAATCGCGATGGGATGGCATGATGAGCACATGCATGAGTTCCGTGCTGGTCGGCCGGGCGCTTCGGCCGCCCAGAACCCCAGGACACATTCATGAGGATGCCAGAGTTAGAAAGCGAGCGTACGGCCTTTCTCTCTGCAGTGCTCGGGAGAGCGGGCGCCAAGATGATCTACACGTACGATCTCGGCGATAGCTGGGGACACAGCGTCGTGTTGGAGAAGCGGCTGCCCGAAGAGCCACATGCTACCTATCCCATTTGCACGGACGGCCAGCGGCACAGTCTACGGCGGGATGGATTCACCAGAAAGCGCTAGAGAGATTCCGAGCATCGACGTAAGAGCGAGTTGAGTTCTACCCTGTGGCCGTCAACATTCGGTCCAGGTGAACGTAGCCGCCGTCCACAATGATGTGCTGCGCGGTGGTGTGACCCGACTGCGTCGGCGAGAGCAAGAAGACAACGGAAGCAGCAATCTCCGCAGCGGTGGTCATCCGGCCTTCTAACGGGATGTGCCCGCAGATGTGCTTCAGCGCAGCATTCGGATCCGGCTGTCTCCCCACCCAAGCCTCGTAAAGAGGCGTCAGAACCTCAGCAGGCAAAACCGCATTCACACGAATTCCGTATTGGATCAGTTCTGCGGCCCACTCGCGGGTAAGCGCAAGTTGCGCTCCTTTGGCGGCTGCATAGGCCGAAGTATTGCCCTGGCCTGTAAGAGCAACTTTGGAGCTGATATTGACGATTGAGCCGCGCACTGCTTTGAGCATTGGAAGTGCAAAGTGAGCCAGTGCGTAATAATGCAGCAAATTAGAACGTAGACTCGCTTCAAAGCATTCCGGACTGCCGGATTCCAGACCTACGCTGTCATTTCGGCCAGCATTATTGACCAGGCCATCGAGTCTCCCGTAGCGAACGGCGATATGCTCAATGGCCTTCTTGCACTCATCTTGTTCAGCGAGGTCTGCAACAATCAGTTCACATGGCAGTCCATCGCGTTGCGTTTCGGCAAGAAATTTCTGCACATGCTCCGAGTTATGGCTGAGAATGATAACGCGCGCGCCCTCGGCGAGGCATGCGCGTGAAATTCCTTGACCAATACCCGCCCCACCGCCAGTAACTGCGATGACGCTGCCTTCTAATCCGAGGTCCATTTCGTCTCCAGTGCTGAAATTCTCAGCGCAGCGTCAGAAAACCACCGTCGATTGGATAATCTGCTCCAGTCATGAAACTCGCCGCGTCGGAGGATAGGAACAGAGCGAGTTGCGCTATCTCTTTCGGGGTTCCCATACGGCCAATTGGTTGGGCAGCGGAGAGTTTCTGCATCATCTGCGCTTCCTGGCCAGGATAGTTTCCGGCCAGAAAGCCATCAACAAACGGGGTATGCACGCGAGCTGGAGAGATACAGTTGCAGCGAATGTTCAGGGGCAGGCAGTCTTTGGCAACAGAAAGCGTCATCGCCAGCACGGCGCCCTTGGTCATCGAGTAAGCAAATCGGTCACTCAACCCGCAAGTCGCTGCGATGGAAGCCATATTGAGGATCACACCAGCCTTGCGCTTCTCCATCAATGGAATCGCGGCCTGCATGGCAAGGTAGGTGCCGCGCACGTTGATCCGATAGAGCCGATCGAAGTCGATGGGCGCCGTAGTCAAAATGGAGCCGATATGAGCGACACCGGCGCTATTGACCAGCACATCAAGGCTCCCGCTTGCGGCGATCTGGTCAAAGGCAGTTGCGACACTTCTCTCCTCCGAAACATCCAGCGCAATCGACGACACATTTCCCGAAGTCTCGGAGGCGATGGTAGCGGCAGCCTCCTGCGCGCTGGCCGCGTTCAGATCAAGCAGGATTACTTCGGCCCCGGCATGTGAAAACCTTGCTGCAACAGCGCGGCCAATCCCGCTTGCGGCGCCGGTGATGGCGGCGCGCTTGCCGTCCAATCGAAAGCTCTCCATCGTCCCCCTCACAATCCTGCGACCTGGGCCATATCAATCGCCCGTAGCGCTACACTCACTAAAGATCTGGCAGATCGCGGAGGCACCGGTCACTCCAATGGTCGCTTCCTGATTCATTCGAAGCCTCCCGGAGAGGACGGTACCGAAGGGACACCCGCACTATTCAAAGCGATAACGGTGTAGACATGTTTGACACCTGCCTCGGCTGACCTATCCACGTGCACCATCTGGGGTAGGGGGGCGACGGGTGTATCGTGAAACGACAATCCCTGAAAGAGCGGGCGGCCATACACAGATTCTGGCGGTTGAGTCGGAAGTCTTGCGATTCCGTGCCCATCCCGAAGCACGATAAAGCCGCCGAGTCCGCTCACCATATCCACCTCAGTGTCCCATGTGATCTCATTGCCGCGATTGGCTTCAGCCTTTACGCGAACGTTGAAGGGAGCGGGCGGAGTGCTCGAGTCGGCCACGGTTCCACTCCTGACATATTCCATCCAGATTCTTGCGATGGCTGCATTTGGGAGCCATACAGCTTTCTTAGGATCGTCTTTGAATTCTTCGGCAGGCACGGCTGTATCGGCGAAAGGAGTTGCCAGCCATGCGGAGCTCAGGTCAACCGGTTTTAGGATGTTGTTCCATTCCGACAAACGCATTTGCAGGCAAGCATCAAAAAACGGAATGGCGAGATATCGAGAATCCCCACAGTAGTGGGCTGAGCGCGGATCAGGAGCGATCCCAATGGGAGCACCCGAGGCTCGATACTCTTCGAAGGTAGCTATCGAGCCCTCCCAAGGAAGATTTCCCCTCTCCCCGACGCCAAAGTTGACCAATGTTGGGATTTCATAAATTGCCGACGGAACCGTGGGCTGGACGAATTCTTGTTTGGAACGAAACATTGCTGCTGTGCCGGAACGGAGGAATGCGGCAAGCACTCGGTCGGGATGAAGCATGCTCATGACATTGGCCCAGATCCCGCCTCCCGAATGTCCCCAAAGGCACCAGGGGGCGGAAGCGATTTCAGCGTGTCCCGACTTTGCAGCAAGTTCGTCGAGAGCCTTGAGGAAGACACGGTCAGAACCTTTTCTTGGGTCGAACCATAGTTCTGCGCCTCCCGGAGTCAAGTCGATTGCATCGTTGAGCACGCGATAAGAAGGCCCAAGAAGAACGCAGTCCCACTTTTTTGCCAAAGCCTGCCAGTGCAAATCGTAGGCAGAAGTCGCTCCGGCCTGAGCCGCCGGAATACTCGCTCCATGCTGATGAACGATCACGGCGCGCACGGTCTGGATACCGTCCGGAATCCAAAGAGTAAAGGTGGCAGCAAGTTGTAACTCTCCTGCGGTTGTTGATGGCGGATATTCAACCTGCAGGTATCGGCCAGTATTTCGGGACGGTGTAAAAGGTCCCCAGCCGCTCTGGGCTGGAGAACTTTCTTTGCCAGGGGGATCCTGGGAGCGAGAATCAACCCGAGCCGAGACAGCTGCGGATAAGACGGACGAAGAAGCAATGGCGGCGCCGAGGCCGGCCACCCCTTTCACGAATAGGCGCCGTGCTGGAGACTCGAGTTCTGCAAGAGTTTGAGAAGCTTTGTTCCCGGCTCGGGAAAGCTTGTTCATGATCTTGTCCTCCAGACTGACACGTCTAACAACACTTCTGTAAACCCGAGATTGCCTTCGATCTCAGCCGCTGTTGCTCCGTAAAGACGAATGTATGGCGTGAGTCCACGGATGAGATGTTCTGTCGCCGGGAGAACTGCAGCTCGTAGGGACACTGGGGAACCAACGCTGGCTGAAACAACGCTTGCTGCGCCGCTGGTGACTATTCTTAAAAAGTCTTTTCTGCTGAGGGTGTGTTGAAAGGACGTTTTCAATGGAAATTTCCTTTTGGGGATTCGTTCAGTTTCACTGTGAAGTGCCGAATGAGCTCGTTGCCAGCAGGCAGATTTAGCACTCACCCCCTAGGTAGCAACGCGCGTGATAAAGTCCACGACCGGGGTCGGATCCTCGGGTGCAAGTGGATAATGTCCCTCGCCCTTCTTGACGATGACCTCGATTTTCCCGCCAAGTTTCCTGTATCGCTTTTGGACCTCAAGCGTATTGTTCCTGAAATACGGGTCGAGGCTGCCGCAAACATGCAGAAGCGGCACGTTGGCTTTGGCCAGAGGGGCGAGATTATCGAGCGGCTGCGTTTTCGCCGAGGCACTATGCATACGCGGATTCTCAGCGTAAACGCAGGAAACTTTGTCGGGATTTTCGATGGCCCACGCGTAGACTTCGCCGGCGCCTCCGCCCGCTCCTTCCATCGATGGCTTCTTGGAAAAGCCGTGCCCGGTCAGGTAGTCATACACTGTGTCCCAGTCTTTCGCCGCGACGTCGACCCCTACTGGGCCGGTGACGATGTGGAACCCCTTGGCAAGAAGCGCCTGATCGACCTTCGCATCGCGAAACACAAAGCCCGCACGGTAGACCCAGGGCATGCCTGGGGCTGAGGTGCTCGGCGCGATCACCGAGATGCTCATCGGTGTGTTGCGCACACTGAATTCGTAGCGGTCGTAGCAGGGCGAGAACAGCGGCCCGCGGCAGGTGATATAGGTGTCCTCGTCCGGGTAGTCGCGATAGAAACTCTCGGTACTGTAGTAAGAGGTTTTTTTGAACCTGTCGCCCGCAAAGGCTGGTGCCGGTCCTCTCACCTCCTGTGTGCTCTGTTCGATAAAGTCCGCGATCGGCTTGGGGTTGCGGAGACTATGCGGATGATGGGCGTAACCTTCCTTGATCATCATCGAGATGCGCCCTCCAAACTGCAGATAGATACCCTCGATGGCGGAAGTATACGGACCGAGGAGCGGATCGAGGCTGCCGCAGACTTGAAGTACAGGCACATCGGCCCGAGCAAGATCTACCAGCCTCTCAAAGCCTTCGCGCTCCATCCCGGGATTGTCGGCGTAGATGCAGGAGACCTTGTCGGGATTGGCGGTGCCCCACATATACTCGAAGATCCCGCCGCGGCTCATGCCGATGAGCGCGGGTTTCTTCGACAAACCGTACTGCCCGGTAAGATAGGCATACCAGGCGTCCCACTCCGTTAATGCCCTTCTGGACATTCCGAGCTCATCCATCAGCTCATCCATGTTCAAATTTGTTAATGACCCTGGCTTGGGGTCGACTGAAATGTATGTAATGTGAAAACCCCGTTTGAGCAATTCGACTTCTGCCTGTGGCTGATGATTCCAGTAAACTCCGCGCCAGGACCACGGGTTGCCGGGAGCCGCCTGCTTGGGCACAACGACAACACACCGTAACTGTCCTTTATCCGAATCTCCGAGATTGCCGGACTCTTCGCCGACCGGCGCCTTGAAGGGCGTGATTGCCAAGGTCTGCTTATCCATGACGAAGTCGTAACGGTCGAATCCGTGCCAGTCGATCTTGTCGCCCTGGAAGGCCACGGGGGCCTGAAGCTCGACCTCGGTTCTGCCCGATCCCGATGGAGTTTTCTTATCGAGAGCGGCCTGAACCTGAGCGTCAGCTGTGTTGGTCAAGAGAGGGAACGCGGCAACACCGGCTCCCACGGCAGCGATGCCCTTGACAAAGCTGCGTCGCCCTGGGGACGACGGCTCGATGTTCCTGTCTCTGTCTTGTTGGTCAGATATCTTCATCGTCAAAGCGTCCTGTCTCGATGAGTTCTAGAGAGCCGTGGTGCAAGATGCGGTGAATCGCAATTCATTCAGTCAGCATTCTTTCGTTTGTTTCGATCGTGTGGCGTTCTCTTCGCCTGAATAGTAGGTCTACGCCGGACCGCTATCTGGGCTGTTTTACTTAGAACTGCTTGTGATGATTCTCAGTCCATCTCCCTCAGGATTGTTACGCACTGCGCATGGTGTATCGAAATACATCGTTGCGCGGGTGTCAGCGGTGTATGCGGGCCAATGCGGCATGCCGCTGTGATTGGGATTTCCGGTCCGCGCGAAACTCGTCCACGCCCTGCCCATCTGCCTCGACAGAATAAGACCGCCCGGATCGCCGGCGCTGTAGTGGTCGCAGAGCTCGGCATTGTCGAATGTGAACGAGATCTCAGCCGCGTGGAACGTGCCGGGACGTTTGTCCAATACTGGAGTTCGCCATGAATAAATGTAGGAGTACGCAGGCGCCGCGCCTAAGCTGGCTTTTCTTGTGGCCTGCGTGATCGCGGGAATGCGCCATTGCGAAGTGGCGATGGCGGCCCAGAGGTCGAATGGACTCGCTTGGGCATAATCCTGACGGTAAGCAGCAATGATTGCATCGCCATTGCTGCCAAAGGTCTCGCCAACCAATCCTCTCATTTCATCGGCGGTCATGGCTTCGGCGCGAGGGCGGTCAACTCCATTGACGCTTTCGTTGAGATTTGTGCCGGTAATCAGCGGGACATCCGAGGAAACAGTAGGAGCTCCCGGGTCGAATGGATGATTTGGAAGAACGCGGCCATCCACTGTGGGCCCCCAACCGACTGCCGTCTCCCAACCATATCCGTCGCGAAGGAATGGTCGAGCCTTCGGAATCTTCTTCATAGTTTCCGCGGCAGCACCCAACAGACGTTCCGCGGGTATCTTTTGGAGGTCCTTAACTTGCGATCTTGATAATCCGAGTTCGGCCATCAACAATTCTGCCACCCGTAGAGAATAGTCGGGAGTAAGCGCCTTCAAAAAGGGGCCGCTTTGAATAATGGCGCGATGAAACAGCCCTTTGGCTGCAGGCATCGCCATCAGAGCGGCAACCTTCCCGCCGCCACCGGATTGACCGAATATGGTTACGTTTCCGGGATCGCCGCCGAATGCCGCGATATGTGTGCGGATCCAATCGAGAACGGCCACGATGTCGAGCATCCCGACATTGGCGGACATGGCAAATTCATCACCGCCAAGTGCTCCCAGATTGAGATAGCCAAGAACGTTGAGCCGATGATTGTGATTCACCACAACGACATCGTGGTTGCGCGCGAGACTTTCTCCATCATAGGAAAGAAGATCGTGACCAGAGCCTCCGGAGAAACCCCCTCCATGCATGAAGACCATGACAGCACGCTTATGCGACCCGTTGATCTCCGGCGTCCAGACATTTACTCGAAGGCAGTCTTCGCCTGGCACCGTCGCTGCTGATCCACGGTGAAGCAGGAAGGCGTCCTCGTCGGAATTCGCGAGGTTCTTCCCGTCCATATTGGTGTGTGCGGAATCCTGCTGTGGGCAGACTCGACCGTATGCAAGTGCGTTGCGAATCCCTGTCCACGGCTCCGGCGTGGCAGGTGGCATAAAGCGCCCCGCTCCGGAGGTAGACGCACCATACGGCACGCCTTTGAAAGTGTATATGCCGTTCCGCTTGAATCCGCGGATCTTCCCCGCGCTCGTCTCCACCACCGTAGCCTCGTCCGAAGCGACGAGCTTGCTGCGTCCGCAAGAGGCTGCGACGGAGTGCGGATTCGTCGGTGGAGCGGTTGCCGGCGAGCCCAGAAAGTTCTTCGGTGCGAGGGCCGAAGCGGTGATTCCTGCGCACGACGCTGCCATTCCAGCCAGCAGAGTGCGTCTTCCACTCAAGATAGGAGCAGTGGATTCTTTGGGCACCGCGGGATGCGATTGCTTCTCGAACTCTCGTACCGGTTCATCCTTCTCTCTCACGTGTTCATCCTTTCTTTGAAAAAGAGAGTGGCATGGGTTTTTCGTCGCCTTCACAAAAAGGAACGGCCCTTTCGATGGAGACGAGTTGAGCTTGCAGCAGGCAAAGTACATCGGGTCTGAGTGATTCGCTGGACCGTTTGATCATTTTGTGTCGAGCACGAGGACGGTGGCGATCGGGTCGATCGGTTTGTTTGGTAAAGCGATGTCGATGCCGTTTGCAACCTTTGTGATCCTGAGGGGTCTTTTCGTCTTGTCTGCCAGCAGGTACGCGCCGACCACTGTGCGCGGTACCTTTTCGAGGTGAAAACTACCGGCGGGCCATGTGAAAATCTCGACGTAAATTTTGTTCGAAGTTGTAGTCGATCGCCAGTTCCAGGCGGGAATGAACTTCGGCTTGCCTTCGTCGTTCTTTTCAGTCGTGCTGAAGCTGCCAGCCTCATCTCCGAAGAGTGTGGGTTGCGTGCCATAGATCGCCGCGCCATTCACGGCCAGCCATCTACCGACCTCGTGGAGTCTTTCGATTTCGGCGGGAGGCACATTGCCTTTGGAATCCGGGCCGATATTCAGAAGATAATTGCCGCCTTTGCTGGCGATGTCGATCAGATTGCGCAGCAGTGTCTCAGTCGATTTGAAGTTTGTGTCGTACGATTTGTATCCCCATGTCTCGTTCATCGTCATGCATGCCTCCCAATCTCGTCCGGGATAACCTTTAGCAGGAATGTATTGCTCCGGCGTTTCAGTGTCCCCCTTATAGCCGCCGCCAAGGCGGTTGTTCCATATAAGATTTGGGTGTTGATTGAGCAGCGTGACAATCTCGCCTGCCAGTTCGGGTGTCATATCGTCTGTTGGCGTGTCGAACCAGATCACTGCGGGAAACTCGCCATAGTTCGTGAGCAGTTCTTTGAGCTGTGGAATTGCCTTGGTGTGGAGGTAGCTCGCAAAATCGCCATCCTGCTTTGGATCCCAGTGATGGGTTGGCAGGTCATGGTTGCCCGTCTTTAGAGCGGCGCCTCCCGGAGCTGTCCAATCCTGGTCTTGCGAGTAATAGAAGCCGAGTTTTACGCCTTGCTTTCTGCACTCCTCGGCAAGTTCACGAATAGGATCGCGGCGGAACGGTGTCGCCGCAACGATGTTAAACGGATCCGCCTTCGAGTCGAACATTGCGAAGCCATCATGGTGCTTTGACGTAATGACGATGTATTTCATGCCGGCTGACTTCGCGAGCGCAACGATGTCGTGCGCACTAAATGCAGTGGGATTAAACTGCGACGCAAGCATCTTGTAGTCGTCCACGGGAATGGACCCACTATTCATGATCCACTCACCGATGCCTGGGACCTGTTTCCCTTTCCATGTTCCTGCAGGAATTGAATAGAGTCCCCAATGGATAAACATGCCGAAACGCGCCTCGCGCCACCAGCGCATACGCGCGTCGCGCTGGGCTGCTGTCTCCGTATCCTGAATTGAGGCTACCGGGTGATTTGTGCCTGTATTGATATGCTCGCCCTCAATCTGGGCGCGCGTTGCGAATGGAGATGTAACAAGCAAGAACGTGGCAAAGGCGATTGTAAAACGATGTCTTCTCAAAAGAGCTCCTCATTCTCGCGACGCAGATCCACGAGTTGGGTGATTGCGCTGTGTGTTCGTCGAAATTAATTTCCTGGCGAACAGCCTGAAACATCTGAAATGTGTCCGGTGAGATCGTCCCATCCTGATAGACCTCAACATCGAACAGGGGAACATTACGGCGCCTCATCGAGTCTTCGATTTTCTCGACCATGACGTCAGCTGAATACTCCGGGGGGCCTATAGGTGCATCTGTCTTGAAATGACCCCAATCTCTGTTGATGATGGAGGTGATCTGCCCTTGCAGGCCCTGTTGCGGACCACCTGTGAATCGTCCATTTCCGCCGATCGGAAGATAGCCATCTCCGTCAATCATCTGTGTCGAAAACGCGTTCTCGCCAGCAAAGACTTCGTAAAAGTCATTCAGTTTGGGCAGAATCCAACTGTTGTACGCGATGACCCGATTTGCATTCCCCAGTCTTGGCTGCGACGGTCATCTTTTGCCAGGGTGGGTTGAACGGGTAGTAGGTGAAAGCGGCATCATCAAACCAGAAGCCCGCGAGTTGATCGCCGTATTGCCTACCGATCTGGCTGATGATCTTGCACCAAAGATCAAAGTAAGCAGTCTTATCCTCGTTGAAATGCGTGCGCGGCCACCACTCGTTGTCATCGTGTCCAGGATGGAAATACAACTCTAGCTTGATATTGTGCCGTTCCGAACGCCTTGGCGAGATCTCCCACCAGATCCCTTGGGCAAGTTCGGCCAGGAAGGATCGCATCGATCACAGGGTTTGGCCCTGGGAAATAGAAGCCTGCATGCGAAGTTGTAAAAACTACAAAGCCGGCTCCCATTTGAGAAACCATGTCGGCGAAGCGGTCAGCGTCAAAATCGCGCACTGCGTCGCAATAGGGTTTTGAAACTCCGCTCTTCGGTTTGGTCTGGCTAGTCCAATGAAACATGAGTCCGTACTTAGCCGCGACCATCCAATCAGTGCTCGATGCCTGCTGCTGACTCAATCGAGCAAGATTCGCCTCAGCCTCGGGCGTCACTAGTTCTAGTGAAAACAACTTACCGAGAGGTGTCGATCCAGTCGACCGAAATAAGATCCTCCTAAAGCCCGCCGCGAGATGAACTGTGCCAAGACTTACCCTGTTCCATCTTTTCTTGCCACACGGCGCATCTAATCTCTTAGAATCAACGGACACCTCTACCGCACAAGCGGTCCCGCTGCTCTCAAGAACGGCAGAGATTATGTATTTCCCCTCTTTTGCGATGAGTGCGGTCCAAGTAAGTGAGTCGCTGTTATTTGACCATGACTCAATCCAGCCAGTCTTCCCAGGTCCCATGTCGATCGGCTTGATTCCACCCTGGCGAACGGCGTCTACGCCCATCAATATCGTTCGGTCGTCAGCCCGGATGTTCGCGCTCTGAATTGGAGTGATGCCAACATGTGAGGTCGCAATTTGAGCGAGAGACAAGTGGACGAAAGGAGAGAACAAAAGCGTTGCAAGGGGGGTCAGGGAACGATGCATCGTTTTGATATCTCCTCCGCCGAACACTTTTCCCGGCATGCAAGCATCCGGTTGGGCGACAGTCACAGAGCGCTGCCTCACAGTTAATCTCCTAGTGCCCGTCAAGAATCTGCGATCGCTGTTGTTTCACGATTTGCAGAGCTTCCTTGACACTCGGATCTTCCGGTATTAATGTTTCTGCGATTTTCAGTTCCCGCTCACCTGCACCCAGTTGACCTGCGTGGCAGTATGCCAATCCGAGGTTTTTTTCCAGAGCGCCCAGTAGCTCACATCTTCCGCATAAGACGATGGCATTCTTCAGGTCGTCGATAGCCCCTTTGTAATTTGCATCGTATATTTTCAGATTGGCTTGATTTCCCAACATCTTCACTTGATCGATCGTCTCGCGGTCACTTTCGAGTTTTTTGCATCTCTCAAGAAGCCGCTTGGACTCGACGGGGTCAGTCCTTTTCAACGCCCGTCCAAGTGAATAGAGAGCGGCGGAATACTTCGGGTTGAGCGCAGTTGCACGTCTCCATGCTGCGATCGCCTCCGACTCTCGATGCTCTTCCTCGAGTATCTGTCCGAGCCGAAACCACGCCGTCGCATTCTCCGGACGCAAATTGAGATATCGCCGAAGTAGATTCCCTTGGTCAACCTTGTTTTCAACATCTCCCTCCAACGCAGCCCAGTAATAAAGTGCTTCGGCGAATCTCGGAGCAATTTCAAGTACCTTTCTAAATTCGTTACGAGCATCTTCAGGTTTGCCGAGATCACTTAAGAGTCGGCCTCGTAAGAAGTTCGCATTCGCTGAATTTGGTGTCAAGTGAATTGCTGTTTCGCTCTCCTGCAGTGCAGCTGCAAGTTCGCTGTGATCGGCGAGCGCGATTCCGAGATTCACGTGGGCGTCAGCCGAGAGCGGATCAAGACCAATTACTTTGCGGAAAGTTTCGATCGATTCGGACAACTTACCTTGCTGCTCTTGCACTTGTCCTAGAGCTGTCAACGCTTGAGCGTCACCAGGATGGAGCACTACTGCTCGCTCAAACGATTTTTCGGCTCCCGCAAGATCGCCTTTCTGAGCCAGGGAAAAACCCGTTTCTAGTTCTCGACTTGATGGCCGATCTGTCCTCGCAGACGGCCTCTCTTGAGCGTGAAACAAGGAGCAAAAAGACAGCGCTAGAATTGCGCCAAGCCAAATACCGCAGTTACAAGTGCATGCAATTTTCGAGTGCCATCGACCGACGTTGACCATCTGAAAACCCTTGTTACGCCTAAAAGCGATTTGCTTCCGAGGTGACGATTGAGCTTTCGCTTGGCAGCATACACCGTTGATTTTGGACAGAATCGTCATACATCAACCGTACTGTATGCGGGCAGAACCGGAACCCCGTGAAGGCGGTCCCGGGTCATGGGGTTCAGGCATCGCCCCCTAAAAGACGATTTTCCCCGACAATTGCACTTGGCGGGCATTTGTTATGGTGGACGTCACTACGCCAAAGTTGGCGCAATTCTGACAGTTATTGGGCACACCCCACACCGGATGGTTAAAGGCATTGAATGCGTCCATGCGAAGTTGCAACCTCATGAACTCATATACTGGAAACTCCCGGAAGAAGGATAGGTCAAGATTCTTGAACGCCTCTGTCCGCAGTGAGTTTCTTGGCGTGTTCCCAAATGTATATTGAGCCGGAGCAACAAACGCAGCAGGATCGATCCATTGACTCGGCGTTTGATGTTGAGGCTTGGGATTGCCTGCTCGATTTGGACGTTCGTAACCGGGACCAACGAAGTTGATGTTCCCCGTGTTGGCAATGTCGCCCGCGTCGCCAACTGTGTACGGGCGGCCGGATTCCAGAGTGGCAATTCCATTGATCTGCCAATTGCCCAGCATGTAGTCCGCCAGCCGGTTCCCCGTCGAGAAGTGATTCTTCCCAATTGGCACTTCCCACACCCAGCCGGCAGTAAACACATGCGGCAGGTCGTAGCCGGTCACGCTTCGATCAGCCTTGAAGTCATACGGGTTCTGGATGCTTGTAGTCCCAATTCCATACCATCCGTCGGTTCCATAATTAAGGCCTTTCGACCACGTGTAAGACAGCAGATACGTCAGCCCAGTAACACGGCTTCTGCCCTGCAATGAAGTCTCCAGAGCGTTGTAATCGAGTTGCCCTTTCGGCTGGTCAAAAAAGGACTGTGGCATGTATGGAAACGGGGTTCGGGGGCTGATCGGTCCGGGGCCGGGAGTTTTTGCAGTATTTGCTACCGGAGCATAATCCAGATTCCTTCCCTTCGATCCGACATAATTGACCGTCCAAACGCCGGCACCGGCAACCTTCTGCTGAATACCAAACGTCCATTGATCCGAATACGCATTCTTGAATTGAGGAGCAGTACCCCATCCAATGGCGCCGAACGGGGTGGGTGCGGGATAATTGCCACCGAAACCCACAAGAGGATTCTCCGCTGTGACAGCGGTCGCCGAGGTCAGTCCCGGCTGCGTGTTCTGGTTGCTCACAAGGAGATTTGTTTGCATCAGCCAGCTGTTCTCATTCTGTGCCGATTGTTCCACCGCGGCCCAGTTGTCATAGGTGCGGCCATAACCTCCGTGCACAACTGTGTCTGGACGGAATGTGTATGCGAAACCAAATCTCGGCTGGACGTTGCCCTTATCCGCAAAGAAGAGCTTCCCCGGTTGGCTTGAAACGACCACATGGTCGGGCAAAGTACCACCAGGCAAGCAGGGAGAGAACTGTGTCGTAGAGCACGGGGGCGGCGTGTTCTGAATAATATCCACGCCCTTGTTGAAGTCGAAGATGTCGTAGAAGTTCCCCACAATGTTATTGGTCACAGGTATTGTGGATACGTCATAGCGGAGGCCGACATTGATGGTCAGATCATCTCGAATCTTCCACTGATCCTGTCCATAGAAACCGTCTACCCAACCACCGGTCTGCCAATAGTCAGTGTTAATACGGCTCGCGCCGTTGGGTAAGCTTAGCAGAAAAGATGCGAACTCATTGCCGCCAGTTGATCCATTGGAAGTTTGAAAAGACGTGAAAGTAATCCCCGAATTGCCCCCAGCGGTCCTGCCAAGGTTGTTCGTATCGAAGTTACCTCCAACGTAAAGGGTATGCCGCCGAAATGTGTGTTGAAAATCTGCCTTGTATTCCCAGATTCCCGAGAGGCCTCCTGCAGTCTCGCTAGCTTCGCCGCCACCCATATAAGTCCCAATATTTAACGCCGGAATCAAGCATCCACTGCGACCATGGGGATATTCGCACGCAAAGCTTGATGCAAAACCGGCAGCTGAAGCAATCGAGTTGCCGTCGCCAGCATATGAATTGTTGTACGATTGCGTGCCAATGTTCTGACCAACCCCCACGGTGAGGATTGAGGACGGGCCGAAGGTATGAACCCACTGTGCGCCGAAGTTGTGCGCAATGAAGCTTACCGTCGAGGCAAGCCCTGGGAATCCTCCATATTGGGCAATGGGGCTATCTTGGTGCAAAAAATGCGCCCAGACCAAATCCTTCTTGGTCAGGTATTCGTCCCCGCGAACGTCGTACTGGTTATAAGTGTGAGTAGACGGCGTCGTATTCTGATAGTTGAAGACACCTCCCTCATAGCTGCCGGTAGGACTCGGAAACAGGGTCTGCGCCAAGGTGACCATGTTCTGGTCGATCATGTTTGAAGGAATTTGATTGTTTGGGAATGGATCCCGATTCGCAGTGAAGGGGTTATAGAGTTGGATTCCCTTCGCCAGAAGGGCACTGAAGTCCCCGGTGTATTCGGCCGCAGTGGGAACCAACTGGAGCGAGACCGCCCCAATTGACTGCCTGAATCCCTCATAGCTTCCATAGAAGAACGTGCGATTCCTGCCGTGGTAGTGGGGCAACAATACCGGGCCGCCGACAGCCCCGCCAAACTGGTTTTGATGCAACGCCTGCAAGACTCCACTCGGATTGCTCTTGGCATCGAGGAATTGGCTACCACGCCAAAACTCCCATGCAGAGCCGTGAAACCGGTTGGTGCCCGATTTAGTGATGACATTGATGGTGCCACCCAATCCCTCTCCAAATTGAGCAGAGTCTGTGTGAGTGAGTACTTTCATTTCCTGAATGTCATCGGGAATTGGAGTGATAATCTGTGCGCCGGAAACGGCCTCATTATTGTTCACGCCATCCAACAGGTACACATTGCTGCGGTTGTTCTGGCCTTGTATGGAGGGATATACAGCGCCGCCAATAGCATTTGTGCGACCTCCCGTCTGGTCGTTGTTGATCGGGGTTACACCAGCCTGGAGCGTCAACAGAACGGAATAGTTCCTTCCGGCAAGTGGCAATTCATTGACGGAATCAGACTCCAGCGTCGCCCCAATGGACGACGAGGATGTATCCAGCGTTACTTCTTGCGCGGAAACGACGACTGTTTCGTTCGATGATCCCGGCTTGAGAAAAAAGTCAAACGTCGCACTTTGGCTTACGACAAGTGCGACCCCAGTGCGCGATGATGATGAGAAGCCCGCCGCACTGACAATGATCGAGTACACCCCTGGCGGAATGTGGCTCAACACAAAGATGCCGGTGGCATTGCTGATTGTGTCCCGAATTAGTCCCGTATCGCGGTTCTGAATCTGGACAGTCGCATCAGGTAGAACTGCTCCAGCTTGGTCGCGGATCGTTCCATTGATCTGTGCCGAATCAAACTGCGCAAACATGGATGTGCTGGCAATCAGGCTAATGACAAATAGAGATGAATGCGCAGAGAAGCCTACTCCTCTTCTTCAAGACTCTAACTTCTCCGCCGGCGGTGACGGAGTCGAATATTTGGGATTTGCCTCTTCACTGTTGACCTCCTCCAAAGATGATCGCCGCGAGCTTAAACGCTCTGATGGCGAGTGGCGACAACTCAAGGTCACTCATATCGAGTGGCCAATTGCGGACTGGCGTCGACTTGCCGTTGTGCGTCATTGTGACTTTCATACGCAAAAGTTCCGGTTCGCATGTTAAACTGTCACCTTGATAGTCTCGACAAAGAGCGATTGTCAAGAACTTTCTTAAACGCCTCGACGCATGCTTCGATTCCACGTTCAGATCTTTCAAATCTGACAGAAGCCAAAGCGCAATGAAACCTGATATGAGACCCAAGGAATCCCGAATTGAGCGTGCGCTGTTGCTACTTGAATTGCGGCGGACTCGGTCGCGTGATTCAAAGCCAGGAAGTGCCCACGATCAGCAAAAGCAAATCGATTTATTTACGGAGCAAAGGCAGGAACAACTCCGCCTTTGCTAAGTAGGCTTTTTCTAAACCGTAAGCTATCAGCCGTTCGCAAGCGAGCTTATCGGCGCGGCCTCCACCGAGACTACGCTGGACCGCACAATCATTCCTCAATGAGCGATAGAAAGGCTGATCGCCCATCAGGCAAGCAGCGAGCCTGGCCGATGCCACTATTCACGGGATGCTAATACTGTCGTCACGATCCCCCGTTCTGTACTCTTCGGTATTTGCTTTTCCGGCCGCTTTCATATACAAAACTCTGCGTGCGTCCGCGAGACTCGGAGCAGGGGCGCTACTCCAACTTTTGCGTTCTTGGTCAGAGGCTCTTTAGGGGCGAGAGTATTTCGACGACCAGCCTGACGCGATCATCAAAATTGCCCTTTTAGTTCCAGTGATTGGCCTCGACAACTTATGAAGACACAAAGACCTAAGGTTTCCACCCGTTATCCGACTCCAGCTTTAGAAAAGGGCTTGGATATTCTAGAGCTGTTTGTCGGCGAGCCCTCAGGCCTGACGAAAAGTGACGTAGCTCGTAAACTTGATCGGACGATTTCAGAGATTTTTCGGATGCTGCTATGCCTCGAGGAACGAGGCTACATTGCGCAGGCTTCGGATAGTGAACGTTACCATCTCACCTTACATTTGTTTCGGCTCGCACAAGAGCATCCTCCGATCAAACGCATGACGACACAAGCTCTGCCGATTATGCAGCAACTTGCGCACGAGCTTAATCAGTCTTGTCATTTGGGTGTGCTCAACGAGGGGCAAGTCGTGATCATAGCGCAGGTCGATTCTCCCGTTAGTCCAGGTTTCTACGTTAAGGCGGGCGCCGTTGTGGATCTGATGCATGCTGCTACAGGTCACGTCATCTTGGCACACCAAACTTCTGAAGCTCGCGCATATGCCATACAGACTTGGTGCAAGCGCAACAAAACAGTGGTTCCACGTGATCTGACTTCTCACCTTGCCGCCATCAAGGAGCGAGGCTATGAAGAGAAGAAAAGTTACGAAGTGGATGGTGTCATCAATGTGACTTATCCGGTCTTGGACGAGAATGGCTTTGCGGCTGCCGCGCTAACCGTTCCCTACATTCGGCGCCGAGTTGGCGACAACACCACCACAGCTGCCGTTCGGCAAGCGTTGAAGCGAGCGAGCTCTCAGCTCTCCCATGGGATCGGGGGAACGCTGCGGGAGCGGACGAAGGCGGACTAAGTCTTGACATTCAAGCTCGCTAAGCCGCAGGTCGTCTAAGGCGCGAAGTTTTATTGACAAACGTAAGGTTTCAGGAATAGAACTTATGATTCTGGTCCGATTGTTACAGGAAGAATGCTAGTCGGCGCGGGCCTGGTCTTACCGGTAAACACTCGCCGGTAGAGTAACCCTCCGAAGGAGAGTTGATCTGTTTGAGCGACCCTAAAATCACGAATGTTCGCGTCCTTGATCTTCGCTTTCCGACCTCGCGCCACCAGATTGGCTCGGACGCGGTCAACACAGACCCCGATTACTCGGCGGCATATTGCATTCTCGAAACGGATCTGGGTATCGAGGGATACGGCCTCGCTTTCACCTTGGGACACGGAACCGAACTGTGCGTGCTCGCTCTTGAGTATCTTGCGCAATTTGTTAAGGGCCGCAGGTTGTCTTCTGCGACAGACGACACAGTGGCCTTCTCCAGACAGCTCACGGAAGACAGTCAATTCCGCTGGCTCGGTCCTGAAAAAGGTGTAATTCATCTGGCTGCAGCAGCTCTAATCAATGCAGTCTGGGACCTCTATGCGCGAACGGAAGGCAAGCCTCTCTGGAAACTGCTGACGGATTTTGAGCCCGAGCAAATCGTCCGTTCAATCGATTTTAAATATATCGACGACGCGATTACTCAGGAGGAAGCCCTTGATTTACTAAAGACCCGTAGACCAGCTCAATCCGCGCGTCTCAGAGAACTTGAGCGGCACGGGTATCCCGCATACACGACATCAGCTGGGTGGTTCGGCTTCAGTGACGACAAGATTCGGGACCTCTGCCGCGAATCTATAAGTCAAGGATGGTCACATTTCAAGCTGAAGGTCGGCGGTTACCCGTTTGATGATCTGCGTCGAGCCAGATTGATACGCGAAGAAATCGGTCCGCGTAACAAATTAATGATGGATGCAAACCAGAAGTGGGGGGTCATAGAAGCAATCCAGCGCACGAAGGAACTGGCCGAACTAGATCCCTGGTGGATGGAGGAGCCAACTAGTCCGGACGACATTTTGGGCCACGCTCGCATTCGCCGAGAAGTTTCACCCATTCGCATCGCGACCGGTGAGCATTGCCACAATCGAGTTATGTTCAAGCAATTCATGCAAGCGAGTGCAATGGATGTCTGTCAGATTGACAGTTGCAGGGTTGCTGGCGTGAACGAGAATCTCGCAGTACTCCTGATGGCCGCTAAATTTGACATCCCGGTTTGCCCTCACGCGGGGGGAGTCGGCTTGTGCGAATGTGTGCAGCACCTTGCGATCTTTGACTATCTGTGCGTATCAGGGTCACTCGAAAACCGGGTCATTGAATTCGTAGATCATCTGCATGAACATTTTGTTGACCCCGCTCGCATTGCAAACGGCCACTATCTACTGCCTGAAAACCCCGGATACAGCACCGAGATACTCCCGGAGACTTTGCTCGCATACCAGTATCCGGATGGTCCAGTGTGGAGTGACCATCGGATTTCAGTCTCAACGTAAGGCCTAGTATGGTCAACCCGCCTGAGAAAAGACGACGATTTCTGACACAGTTCCGGGCCCGAATCTGAGCAGAGGAGATACTCTACATAAGCTCGTGCGGAGTGAGGTGCCGGTCTCGTTCGCAACGCCTTTCCCTTGAAAAACGAATCGATCCCGTGGATACCCTAGGGAACCTCTGAAGAACTTCCCGATCCACGACAATTGCGGGTAGTGTGGAGTCAAGGAGAAGATTGCGCATGCGGCAGATGACGTTGGCCCATCAGGCAGAGTTCCAACGCTACACGAAGAAGACACGGCGGGAGGAGTTTCTGTCCGATATGGATGCGGTGATGCCGTGGTGCGAGCTTCCGGCGCTGGTTGCGCCGCACTACTCGAAGGGCGAAATGGGCCGCAAGCCGGTGGGGCTGGACATCATGCTTCGGGTTTACTTTCTGCAGCAGTGGTTCGCGCTATCGGATCCCGGGGTGGAAGACGCGCTGTACGAATCGCCGGTGCTGCGCCGCTTTGCGGGCATCGATCTGGGCCGCGCGCCGGCGCCGGACGAGACGACGATCTTGAATTTCCGTCACCTGCTTGAGGAGCATGAACTGTGCGGCCAGATGCTGGACACGGTGAACCTGTATCTGGAGAGCAAGGGCATCCGCATCACTACGGGCACTATCGTCGACGCAACGATTATCCACGCGCCCTCGTCGACCAAGAACGAGAAGAAGGAGCGCGACCCCGAGATGCATCAGACGAAGAAGGGAAACCAGTGGTACTTCGGGATGAAGGCGCACATCGGGGTGCACTCGAAAGAAGGCATCGTGCATTCGGTCTGCTCGACGGCGGCCTCGGTTTCCGATGTGCACATGTTGCCGGAGTTACTGCACGGCAGTGAGAAGAAAGTCCGGGGCGATGCTGGGTATCAAGGGCAGACTGAGGCGATCCATGAAGCCGCACCTGAGGCGCAGGATATGACCTCGCGGCGGGTGAAAACAAAGGCGGGCGTCGATGAAGCGGAAAAACGCAGGAACCGCACCAAGGCGCGGGTGCGGGCCAGGGTGGAGTGGCCCTTCCGCATCCTCAAGCGCGCGTTCGGCTTCACCAAGGTTCGTTATCGCGGCTTGAAGAAGGATCACGAGTGGCTGTGCGCGGGCTTCGCGCTGGTCAATCTCTACCAGAACCGCAAGCGGCTCGCGAAGCTGAATCAACGGCTTGCTCCGCAAGGAGCGTAAGTGTGTCCACCGGGGGCGAGACCTCCGGCCGACAAAACCATCGCTGCATCCTCGTAAGAAGGCCGATTCTGAACCGATACGGAAACATATCGGTCAAGGTCCTTCATAACTCGGCGTTCTTCAGAGGTTCCCAGATAGGCCGGCGCCGTCGCCTCGCTGAAGGCGGTTTTGGATGGTTTGAACTACATGGCCGCTAATACAAAGCCTCACAAGCCACGACGCATTGCGAGAATACAAATCATCGTGGTCTCGATCCTCTCAATAGCAGGCGTGATCAACTATGTCGATCGTGGCTCCCTCGCCATAGCCAATACAACGATCCGAGCCGATCTTGGCATCTCCGCTACGCAGATGGGGATCTTGTTATCGATATTCTCGTTGTCATACGCGTTCTCCCAACTTCCCATGGGGATAGTCGTAGACCGGTTCGGCGAACGTCTAGTCCTAGGCGCAGGGCTGATTTTTTGGTCTCTAACGCAAACAGCGACCGGATTAGTGACAGGTTTTGCGTCATTCGTGGCCGCCCGAATGGGTTTGGCAATTGGTGAATCGCCCTTCGTTGTCTCCGCGGTCAAAGCAGTCAACGACTGGTTCGACGTTCGCAATCGCGCTACGCCAATGGGAATTGTCAACGCTTCAACCATTCTTGGACAGGCGATTGCCCCACCACTTCTCACGATCACGATGTTGGCATTTGGATGGCGCGGGATGTTCGTGCTGATTGGTATCCCTGGCCTGATCCTTTCGATTGCGTGGTTCGCTGTGTATCGAGATCGCAAAGGTGTCTCCTTTAACGGAAGTGAACTGGCCTACATCTCAGCTTCAGGTCGAGGGGACAATCTCTCCCAGATCTCCTTTGCCCAGTGGTGCGCTCTATTTCGCAAACGTACTGTCTGGGGTTTGATGCTCGGGTTCGGAGGAATTAACTACACGGTATGGCTGTACATGTCTTGGATGCCGAACTACCTCGAAGCTGAACATCACATCAGCGTCGCGAAAACGGGAATGATTGCTGTAATCCCATTCTCTTGCGGTGCTGTTGGCATGTTGCTGAGTGGCATCATCGCAGATTTCCTCATACGCAACGGAATTCCTCCGACCAGGACCCACAGAACTTTGCTCATCATCGGGATGTCGTGTTCAGCTGCGTCCACACTGCTTGTGCCCTATGTTTCCGGCGCGACTGGCGCAGTCGTTGCCATCGGGATGGCCCTTTTCTTCAATTACCTAGCTGGAAACTCAGGTTGGGGACTGGTTCAGTCTATAGCGCCTCGAGAGATTGTCGGTTCCGTAGCGGCAATTCAAAATTTTGGCAGCTTCGTATGTGCTTCTTTTGCTCCTGTTATCACGGGTAGGCTCCTAGATCGAACACACTCATTCCATATCGCCTTGGTGATCTGCTCCATGGTGTCAATTCTTGGCGCGCTCTCTTACCTTCTAATCGTGAAAGATCCAATCCTAATCACTGAATAGCACTTCGAAGATGCCCGGGGCCAATTGAGAGTCGCATCGCTTATCAGACGGCCCTCAACGGGCGTCTTGCGTGTAACTTTTCAGTTCCGTCAATGCGGTGGTCGTGGCCTGTCAGTGCGGCTCTCGCCTGCGCTCATCGGTGCCGACACAATATTCGACGGACGTGACGGCTTTGCCGTCGGTGCTCGGACATAAGGAGCCCGACTAACGGTTCCCCACATGCGCCACCGAATTGGAAACATCACATCCACAACGGACGTGCGCCACGGTTGAAGCGAGATCCGCCGGTCGCCGAAAGCATTTGACCGTATTTTTATTGACAAACTTATAGTTTCGGGAATAGAAATGATTCCGCGTGCATAAGACTATTCGGCCGGAGAACTAGCGCACACCTAGGGCGACCATTACTTCCCAGAGAAGGGTGCGGATTTAGCGTGTGGAGAGACCGACTACATGACTCTCTATGTCTCAGCAAGTGCGAGAATCTCGCTAAATCGGCCTCTGGGGCTGTTCTCAGACAGGTTGAAATTGACGAATGACAGTCCGTCCTCGACCCGGAAGATCTCCTGCAAGCGCAAGGATCATCGCCGTGGATCAGCGGCTCACAGCTCCACGTCGTGCATGGACGGCCAATGCTGAACTCACCAATTGCTACTGTCAATCCTGACGCTGAAAGACCTAGCCAATCAGCTTCGGTTTTTCCCGAAGAACACAGGATGGTCTTTTTTCAGGTGACATTCTTGTTCTTTCTGTGGGGCATGTCCAACAACCTTACAGATATTCTCGTACAGCAATTCAAAAAGTCCTTTGAGCTCTCTGCGTTTCAAGCGCAGCTGGTGCAGACATCGGTATTCTTTGGCTATTTCTGTATGGCAATTCCTGCAGCCGTTTTTATGCGCAAGACGGGTTACAAGGCTGGCATCTTGGCGGGGTTGTGCCTCTTCGGCGGTGGCATGTTGATGTTCTGGCCGGCGGCCATCGCGGGAAAATATAGCTGGTTCTTGATCGCCCTCTTCATGGTGGGTTGTGGCTCGGCGACGTTGGAGACCGCAGCCAATCCATTCATCGCGCAGTTTGGCGCATATGCCACCTCAGAGCGCCGACTCAATTTTTCGCAGGCCTTCAACCCGCCTGGCACAATCACTGGCGTATTGATTGGAACGTTTTTCATCTTCTCAGGCATTGAATTGTCGAAAAATCAAATTGCCGATATGAAGGCCGCTGGTACATACGCGTCCTATCTTCATGCGGAGATCCTTCGCGTGGTTCCTACTTATGCCGTTCTCGGCAGTGTGGTGTTGTTATGGGCGGCGTGGATTGCATTGACGAGATTCCCCGATATTGGCTCCGAACACCCACCGGACGGAGATCAGGGCGGCCTTTCTCAGCTATTTAGATACCGGCATCTGTGGTTCGCCGTATTCGCACAATTCTGTTACTGCGGCGCGCAAGTCAGTACCTGGAGCGCCTTCATTCCCTACATCAAGCAATATACCGTCTCCACGGAGAGGACAGCAGCCCTTCTTCTTACCGGGAGTCTTGTGGCGTTTAGTTTGGGTCGCATCTTTTCGACCTGGATGATGGGCTGGTTCTCTCCAGCCAAGATGATTGCTGTGTACGGGTTGATCAATATCGGGCTTTTGTCGGTAGGGATTCTCCATCCCGGCATCCTGGGTGTTTGCGCCATTCTGCTTACGAGCTTCTTTATGTCCATTATGTTTCCGACAATCTTCGCCCTTGGCGTCAAAGATCTCGGTTCGAATACAAAGATTGGCGGTTCGATCATAGTCATGTCGGTTATCGGCGGGGGACTCGCTCCGCCTTTGCTCGGCTTCATTGCCAAACAAAGCGGCAGCTACGCGCTTGGATACACAGTCGCGCTGACGGCCTACACGGTTGTCGCCTTCTATGGCTTTGCGAGCGCAGATACTCGGCACTGACACCGGAACCAGTCGAGGAACTATGAGCAAAGTTGTTGTGAGCCCTAAAGCGGCATTGGATGGATTGATCGAGAGCGGGATGACAGTTGTCGTCGGCGGCTTTGGACTATGCGGAATTCCGGAAGATCTCATATTGGCACTGCGCGAAACGGCCCGATGTTTCAATGACATCCGTGTTCCGGTCGCTGCAAGACGCGCATGATCGGTTTCTTTTCGGCTTCATTCTCGGAATTCTCGGCTACCGAACTGGGCGGACGCACCTACATGACTGAGAGGAAACCTGGCAATGACCATCGACGCGACCGTAAGCAAGGACCACATCAGCCGGATTGCCGCAATCACTGGTGCCGGCTCTGGAATCGGTGAAGCAACCGCATGTCTCCTTTCGAATGCAGGTTTCAACATTGCAGTGCTCGACTACGACATGAACAAGGCACGAGCCGTCGCTCAGCGAATTGTCGATCGAGGAGGCTCTGCGTTACCGGTGTGCGTTGACGTCACGGACTTCGAATCGGTTGAGCGGGCGTTTTCAGCTGTCGAGTCATGGCGAAAGCCTGTTGACGTCCTGATTAATAGCGCTGGAATCATGAAAGTGGCGCCTGTATTGGAGTGCTCATTGGAAGATTTCCGAGATGTCATGCAGGTCAATGTCACTGGAGTTTTTCTTTGCGCGCAACGAGCCGCGAAATCCATGCTTGCGCAAAAATACGGGCGCATAGTTAACCTCGCCTCGATAAGCGCAGAGCGCGCGGGAATTGGTCGGGTTGCATATGGTACATCCAAGGGTGCTGTGTGCGCCCTGACGCGGCAATTGGCGCTTGAACTCGCCATTGGCGGAGTAACGGTCAATTGTGTCGCACCAGGCCCGATCAGCACTCCTATGACACGCGATTTCTATACGCCAGAAACCAGAAGCGCATATGAATCAATGATCCCGATGCGGAGACTTGGAACAGCGGATGAAGTCGCTCATGCAATCGCATTTTTGGTATCTGACAGTGCGAGCTACGTCAATGGAATCACGCTTGTCGTAGACGGGGGTTACCTAGCGGCCGGCGTGGGCACCACCGGCACTCTTCACGTTTAGACCGCACTGGACATTGGCCTTGCACCGAAAGACAATACGTTCTCCCATAACGAAGCTCAACGTGTGGTTGTCGATCGTGCAGCGCAAGCAACAGACTGCTGGATTGTGATGCCAGCTTCAAAAAGTTTGGCAAAGAAACACCTCCGACGTCTCGAAGTACTCGGTGTTTACAAGTCGGCTGCCGGCGTGAATCCCACGCCTTAGACTTTGGCCACACAGATGATGTGACCGATGCGGCCTCGTCCGGCGAAGCGAAAATGCCAATTGACCCGTGCTTTGGAACTGGCGCTGCGAAGAGCTGCCGACGGCTGCGAACCAGCTGCCGCAATCCGAAAGGTGTCAACTGCTTACATCAAATTCGCGAAAAACAACCCGTACCTCTACAAGGGTGATGATGACTCTCCACCGCGCCGGAGCGCAATTCGACGTCCCGCCTGTGCCTCTGGCCGTTCACTGTTGAGCAGTTGCAACGAATTGCCCCCGGATTGAGCTGCGCGCTCATCGGTTGTGCTTTGGGCGTTCCTGCATGGAATCGCGGGACTAGAAGCCGCGCAAATGCTCCACTAGAAGGAAGCCAGCAGGCCGCTTTTGATTTTGGTCTTGACACGTGGTTAATCGGTATTTCGAAGCCCGGAGAGCCAATGAAGGCTCTCCGAAGCAAGGCCTCCAGGAACACGGCTAAGTAGGCGAATCGGTCGCTCAACCCAGCAAGTGGGCGATTCACCATCAATGGAAACGCGCCCTGCTCTGGCATCGTAAGCCCTTTATTCTGATTACAATGTTTTCAAGCGGTTTTCTTACCAGTCTCGCGAAGCGCGAATTGAATCGTGAAAAGGAACTTGCGGTTGAGCCGCCTGCGCTCTGGGGTAATTCGTTTCAGGCCGGGATTTTTAACTCGAAATGCACTTGCATTCACGAATTCGACATCATGAAAGTACTCTTGTGACATATAGGAAATATTGCATTCCAACAGGAGATGGGAAGAGCCCGCGATGAAGCAGAAACCTTTGGCGCAGGTCAGCCGACTGTATTCCGCACCTGCCCTTGAAAAAGGGCTGGACATCTTGGAACTTTTTGGAGACGAACCGGGAGGGTTAAGTAAGAGCGACGTTGCCCGCCGCCTCGATCGCACTGTTCCGGAGGTTTTTCGAATGCTATTGTGCCTCGAGACTCGGGGCTTTATATCGCAGGCGCGTAATGACGAACTCTACCGGTTGACCCTCCATCTATTCAAGCTCGCTCAAGAGCACCCGCCAACCAAACGAATCATTACCGAGGCTCTGCCGGTCTTGCAGAACGTTGCCCAGGAAACAACGCAGTCGTGTCATCTGGGAGTGCTTGAACGTGGGACAGTCGTGGCTGTTGCACACGCTGATTCGCACGCCAGTACTGGATTCTATGTACGAACGGGCTCCATCATCGACCTAGTGCACTCGGCTACCGGGCGAGTGATCCTGGCTCATCAATCGCCTGAAGCTCGCTCTCGTGCAATCAACGCATGGCGTGAGCTGACGGGCGAGCGCCTCCCGCGCGATTTGCAAGGCCAACTCGGTGAAATCAAGAACCGGGGATACGAAGAGCGCTCCAGTAATGAAGTTGAGGGAGTAACAAACCTCTCGTTTCCCATTCTTGATCATCGAGGGAACGCCATCGCGGCTTTAACCGTTCCTTTTCTCCAGCGGATCGGTGACCGAACCACCACGGCAACCGTAGGTCGAGTCCTGCGACGAGCAACTCAACAGCTATCGCAGGATTTGGCCGGCACCATGAGTGAGCATGCCGAGGCGAGCATGCCTAACCGGTCCGCGAGGCATATTAGCGCATCGCACCTTGGTCAAAATGGACGCGTGAAGAAGGGAGTGGATGTCGATTGGCGATATACGACCCCTGCTCTGGAAAAGGGGCTCGATGCCCTGGAGCTTTTTGCGAGTGAGTCGAATGGACTTACAAAAACTGAGGTTGCCCGCAGAATGGGCCGAACGATCTCAGAGGTTTTTAGGGTGCTCATATGCCTCGAAAAGCGAGGCTATATCGCTCGATTTGGCGACGACGAGCGATACTTACTCACCTTGCAATTGTTCAGGCTGGCGTGTAGCCATCCTCCCATCGAGCGTCTTGCCACTGAGGCCTTGCCCCTCATGGACAAAGTCGCTCGTCAAACCAGGCAATCATGCCATTTGGGGATACTCGATGGAGATCGAGTCGTAATCATCGCCCAAGTCAATGCTCCGCAGAAAAGCGGCTTTTACGTGAAGTCCGGCGGCATTGGCGATCTCATGCGGTCGACAACAGGGCAGGTAATCCTCGCGCATCAGACGATGGAAGCTTCATCTCGGGCGATAAACCTGTGGCGCAAACACAATGGCTCGAGTCCGCCGCACGATCTGGCACGGCAATTGAGCCGGATCCGACAGCGTGGATTCGACCAACGACAGAGTTATGAGGTCGAGGGCG
This sequence comes from uncultured Acidobacteriota bacterium, assembly GCA_963718885.1. Taxonomy (GTDB): domain Bacteria; phylum Acidobacteriota; class Terriglobia; order Terriglobales; family Acidobacteriaceae; genus Telmatobacter. The sequence goes on along the minus strand of CAVRAK010000004.1, from coordinate 11,456 downwards.
TTATCAACATTTCCTTCCCCATTCTGGATGACCGGGGCTGCGCTGTCGCAGCCATTAGCGTTCCCTTTCTTCAGAGAGTCGGCGATTCCACAACGTCTGATGCCGTTGTCGAAGTTCTGAGAAAGGCGAGCTGTACCGTGTCGCAGGCAATTGGCGGGATGACGAGCCGGGGCATTGATGGGGCATAACGGCGATCTGGAGAACTCCCAGCCTACGCAATGCCGAGATCACGATATTCAATCGTGAGCCGCTTTCTTGATCATCGACAAGAGCCAAGGTCTACAGGGTGATAACAATTTTGCCTATCTGCTCGTTGCTTTCGAGATACCGGTAGGCTTCGACGGTTTGATCGAAGGGGAAGGTCCGGGCGATCTTCGGCTTGAAGGATCCATCCGCCAGCCGATCGTAGATGTACTTCTTCATGGTTTCCCATTCCGAGGTGCCGCGCAATTCGCCGAAGGTGTAGCCGAACATGCCAACGGTTCGACCAAAGGTAGCCAAGGGGAAGGGCGTGGGTTTGCCGGACAGCATGCCATACAAGAAGATGGTGCCACCGTTCGCCGTGGCCTGCGCAAGCGTGTTAATGTAGTCGCCGCCCACCGGATCGAAGACAACGCGCGCACCTTTGCCCCCCGTGATCAACTGCACCCGGGCCACCAGGTCCTCCTCTTCAGTGACGATGACATGGTCGGCGCCAAGCGCTATGAGCTGGTCCCTTTTGGCGGAAGTACGGGTGGTCGCGATAGAGATACCTCCCTGTGCCTTGACGATCTGGATTGCCGCGAGTCCAACGGACGAGCTTGCAGCAGTGATGATTACGAAGTCGCCGGCAGACACTTTTCCGAAGGGCACGAGGGCGCCATAGGCGGTGCAGTACTGCATCCAGACAGCGGCACCCTCGACCGCGGAGAAGGAGCTTGGAACGGCTGCGAGAACGTTGACGGGAACGACGGCCTCTTCTGCAAGCACCGGGTACTGGTTCATCGAGAAACCCGGAATGGTGCCGAAGCGCTTGCCGATGAGAGTAGGGTCGACCTCGGGACCAACGGCGATGACCTTTCCGACGGCCTCGTATCCGAGGCCGGAGGGAAGGTTCACCTTCTCCATGTAGATGCCGTGATAGTACATGCTTTCCGCCCGGTTAAGGCCCACTGCTTCGACCTTGAGCTGAACTTCACCAGGACCGGGCTGGCGCTCGGGCAGATCTTCAATATGAAGGACTTCGGGACCACCAAGCTGGTTGAATCGGATGGCTTTTGGCATCGTAAGGATACTCCTGTCGCATCGTCTTTACTGTTTTGCAACGTCGAGATCGATGGTCAACTTCACTTCATCTCCCACTACAGCCGTCGGGAATTTTGTCGCGATTCCGAATGCCGTGCGGCTGATCGTAGTGGTGCCTGAGAAGCCAGAGTGAGGCTTCTTGTCCATTCCGGGAACTGGTCCCGTCGGACGAAGGATATCCCGGACTTGCTTCGGACCTTCGCCGGCGACGGGCGCGACTGAATCAAGGTCAAGTGTCACAGTATCCCTCCAAAAACTCGGCTAGTATGAGTTCGCTTAAAACTTCGGTCAAATCTCGATACATTGCCATCGTCGGGACCGGCGCTAATTTGACCGAAAATTGGCTTCATTGCAAGATCTCCTAGTCCGCCTGAACGTCGGCATTAGGCAGAGCTAGAACCGGCATCCAGAGGAGAGGCAAATATGGGCAGATCTTTTGACCACAAGCTTGTACCAAATACCCTTCATCTCCGGACGATTGTCGATAACCCAAGCGCGATCGACGCCGGAAGTTTCGCTGAGAGCCTGTCTTCTGCGAGCCAGTTCCTCTTTTTGCAAAACCGTATGAGACTCTTGAGCCGCTCGAGTTTTTTCGCGCGGGAACGGATTCCGTCGGACCAGGAAGCGTAGAAACGGTCCATGTCAACCACGGTGAGCTGATCTATCCGCGGGTAGCCCCGGGCTTCGGCGTACGCATTCAGTTGCCGCACGAAGGTGCGGTACTTGGCAAAGGTGGTCCGCCGAATGCCTCGGTTCTGGCACTTGGCGAGAAACGCCTCCGCGGCTTCGACTATGGTGGGGACTCCGGGCTCTGCCGGAGCTACGACGGGCGGTGGCAGAGGCGCCTCGGACGGTATCTCCCAGAGGCGGGCAGACTCCCATTTCGCGACCATCTCCCTGGCAGCGTCCCATTCCCAACGGCCGGTTGACTGTCGCTTGAACCTGCCTCCGAGGCTGCCGGAGACGTGGACCGGGCACCCGCAGCGCTTCCAGCCACGCCTGTGTTCTTCGAATTCTCCGCTTCGTGAATCTTCGGGGTGTCCGGCTTCGCACTCCTTGCGATGCCGCCGATAGAGCCTGAGCGCCATGCATTCCGTCCTAGAGCAAATTGCAATCTGGTGCAACATTGCACGCTATTGCACGCTGCAGGAGGAATTGGGCCTTAAATCTTTTGTATCAATTGGGGCGGCTAGAGGGGATCGAACCCACGACATCCTGAGCCACAGTCAGGCGTTCTGCCGCTGAACTATAGCCGCCGTATACCCTTTCGATTGTAGCATCGAATGAGAAACAGGCCCTGGCTCTGCCCCCGCCTCACTATGAGCGATTCCGATCCCGATCAAACGAGCGTTTCGGCTCCGCCGACTGTCTCCCAGCCGCCGCTGCTGCTGCCTTCGGGGCGGTGGACTCGCGGCTCCTGGTACTTTCGCGACGACAAGCTCAAGCATCTCGAGGTGCTGCTCGATGAGGCGTTCCGCGTGCCATTCACCCAGGTGCGCTTCGGCATAGACGGCATCGTCGGCCTGGTTCCAGGTCTGGGCGACGTGCTCGCCGGCCTGCTCTCCCTGGTGATTCCTTTTGCCGCATGGGCGCGCGGCGTGCCCTACATCACGATTGTGCGCATGACGGCAAACGTCGCCATCGGGATCCTCGTCGGTTCAATACCGATCTTCGGCGACATCTTCGATGTCGGGTGGAAATCGAATCGCCGGAATTACCTGCTGATGCAGCGCCACCTGCTGGCTCCGCGGCGGCACACCTGGCGCGACTGGACATTTCTGCTGCTGATCATGCTTGGCATGCTGCTGGTCATCGCGATTCCAATCGTGCTAGTCGTGTGGTTCATCGCGTGGCTGCTGCACCAGTGAGCCCGACCGGGAGGGGCGCCGAAGAGGCTGATTCCACGGTACAATCAAGTGAAAGAAGCGCAAGGGAAAGAAGCGTCGGGCAGGGAAAAGAAACGTCGGGGCGTAGCGCAGTCTGGTAGCGCATCTGCTTTGGGAGCAGAGGGTCGGGGGTTCGAATCCCTCCGCCCCGACCATATATCAACTTATTGAATCTGAACCGCTTAAGCTGTACTCATTTTGAATTCAGCAAGTTCCACGTCTTCCAGAGAGTTCCCGGGCTTCAATGGAATCCATACTGTGAAGCCCATTCTACCCGAAAACGGTATCACTGGTATCACTCGCTACCCGCAAACTCGCAGGGGGCTAATGAACTCAATCATCATCTTCAGCGCCCCCCATGCTCTCTTGACTATGTTGTATTTGCTCGACGGATCGCCTCTGTCGTTGTGCGCTCCGGTGTAAAACTTGTCCCATGGTGCCTCCTTCTCGAGTTCAGAAAAGTATGCACCATCAAATGCCGGGACTAAACACCTAGTCGAGTGGACAACCTCTTGAAACATCACAGGCGCCCCATGCAGAACGGCCATGTGGAGAGCTTCCACGTCCGCCTGCGCGATGAGTGCCTGAACGCAAGCTGGTTCCGCACACTCAACGATGTGCGGCGGACCCTAGATACCTATCGGGAGGAATACAACTGTGAGCGTCCGCACAGTTCGTTGGCATACTGAACACCTGCTGAGTTCAGACGCGCACTGGGCTATGGAGATGTGGAAAGCAAACAGCGCTTCCCACATCTCCACAACCCCGACTGCGGCGGGGAGATATACGCCCACAAACCTAAACCGAGAAATTCCGGCTATGGCTGGCTGATAAAAACGGGGCAGGTCAGTGCGCTCTTTAAATTATTTAGTCGCGTTAAATTTTGCCTGACGATGTAGAATTCGCGCCTTGTTTAGCCCCAATCCCCTACAAAAATCCCTACCGTCCCTTAGCCGCTCTCTCGGCTGTGTATCGCTCAGCCAAGTGCGTTACAAGGCCAACTCATTTGGCAGTCGCGGGAGTGTGGGAATTGGTTCTGTATATCTCCATATTTTCGCTGCCTGGTTGGTCGCGCGCTGCGCACAGCATTGCCGACCTCGTGCCGCTCCCAGGACCGATCACCTGCGGGTAGGCGGTTGGATTCATTTCGTCGACCAGGTAGTACGTTGTCCCGTTCGCTCGTCGCCTTCGCGACGCGAGTTCCAGCACCATCGTACCGCTAGGCGCTGTACTACCCGATCGAGACCAGATGCTCCTCTGCGTGTAGACGAAGGAGTCTCCGTTGGCGGACCGCAGCTCACTCTGATGAATCCCGTTCCGATTTGGGCCACCCCGTTTCGCAAGTTCCAAATTGGCCCTGATTAGTGAGAACTGCATGACTTTTTGCTCCCGTGGAGCTGAAAGTAGCCGATCTTGAGGCTAGGAAACATCTACTTCGCCCTTTGTTTTTGGTTCAACCTTTGGGCAGGTAACCGAGATTGGCGGTCTGGAAAGGAAACTCCATGAAACCTCATGCTGCAATTCTGGCTATTACCTTGCTCGTCATGCCAGTGTCGTTGCTCGGCGAACAGCCTAGCGAAAACTCAAACCCTCCCTCAGAGAGTTCATCCTCCTCGGGATCCGGAGTGATCCTCTCGTCCTCAAATCGCGTCCCATCCCCTGCGCGTCCCTTTTCGCTGGCTGCGCACAGCGAAGGACTTTCGCCACTGGGACTGCAGTTCCAATTCGCGACAAATGTGAACAAGTACACCAACTTGCGCAGCAATCTCGGTGTTCTCAGTGTCGGAGCAAATCTTGGGAGCGGCAATCAGAACACTACCATCAATGCTCAAGTCCACATGGCCTCCCTAGGCACATCGCTCGATCTCTATCCGTTTCCAAATCATGGTCTGCGCTTCAGTTCAGGCGTTCTCTTTCACAACCCGTTTATTGCCTCCGCTCTTCTTGATTCTCCCGGGGGTGGTACTTTCACGCTGAACGGTCACACGTACTCCACGCCAACAGGTTCGGACGTAAAAGCAGTTGGGGTCGCCAAGTTGAGCCGAAGCTCCGCATTTACGGTAAGTACCGGCTGGGGCAACATGATTCCGCGAAGTGGTGGACACTTCTCCTTCCCCGTGGAGTTGGGAGTCGCCTTTCTCGGCTCTCCGACGATGAGCATCTCGAACAGCCTCGGACAGGTATGCGATGCCCAAGGGTTGAATTGCCAGGACGCAGCGACCGATCCGGCATTTCAGAGCGATCTGCAAGCCGTGCTAGCAAAGTACAAGCGCGACCTGAGCCTGCTAAAGACCTACCCGATCGCTTCGTTTGGCATCGCGTACAGCTTTAGCCTAAGGTCGAATGCTCGTTACTAAAGCCAGGAAGGAGCTCTCGCCAGAGCGCCGTCCTTCCATTCTGTCTGAGTCTTCAATCTGTAAGGACGCGCCTTCGAGTGCTCAATCCTAAGAAGTTTCAAATCCCGAAGCGGCTTGATCGGGTCCTCATTTGCCACTGGATCTGTGACCTCTCAGGGATTTGGCACTCGCCTTTCCAAATGGAATCAAGCGGAGTCGCCGAATCCTTTTTCTAAGGACGGCTTCCGATGCGCATCCATTTGTTCCAAGCATTCTGCAGGCTCCTCCCCATTCTCCTCGCACCTTCGCTCTTCCTTTCCCCATCGCCTTCCGTTGCTCAGCGGCAAACCTACCCCTCCGAGCTGGAAGCGAACCGCACCGGAGGAGATGCGATCGTTTCGCCTTCTAAAAATGCACCCCCCGAAAATTCCGACGACTCGGCTGCGCCAGTCTCAGCCTTGTCGCAGGTGCGTACAGTACGGAGCTCAGTGGAAGTGAAAGCCACCAGCGAAGTGTCTGGACCACTCCGTGTGACCCAGGAGGAAGTTCTCTCATCTGCCGGCACTTGGGGAGATTTTTCGCGCTACCTACAACTGCTACCCGGTGTAGTGTGGAACACGGACACGAGCAATGACCTCATGGTTCGAGGAGGCAATCCAGCAGAGAATTTATTTGTCGTCGATGGGATTGAGGTTCCAAATATCAATCATCTGGCCACGGAAGGAACCACGGGAGGATTCACGTCGATGATTGATACGACGGCGATCCGCAGTGTGGACCTCAACACCGGAGCGTATGACGCGAGCTACTCCGACCGGTTATCGTCGCTGGTAGAGATTCACACAAGAGACGCACGGCCTCGCGCGCACGATTCTGAAGTGGATCTTGGCATTACTGGAATGGGCGCAATGCTTCTCCGCCCAATTGGGACCAATGGCGACGTCCAGGTCTCTGTGCACCGTAGTGTCCTGAACCTGGTTACAGATGACATCGGCATCGACGGCGTTCCAATCTACACAAACGGCCTCGCCAAATTGGAGTGGTCTGCGGGGAGCAAGAATCATTTTCGCGCCCTAAGCTTGACTGGGGCAGATTCGATTGCCATTAGCCCTTGTGACTCAAGGTCAGCCACGGTCAATCCTTGTGAGGGCGATTGGGGCAACACATTGTTGATTCGAACCCAATACCACGGCTGGCGTTCGACGAATGGGTTGGTCTGGCAACACACGCACACCCCGCGCAGTCTCTCAACAGTCACCCTGAGCTACTCCACACAACGTCAACAAATTGGACAACAATCGCTTTTTATCAGCCCCGTCATAATTGAGCCCTTGTATGAGGAGAATACGAGCGACCACGTCGGGACGCTCAAGTACACATTTACGTCGGGGTGGAAGGGGTGGACGTACTCCGCCGGCACATCGGGACAATTGCTCTACCTCGATTACTTTGTCGATCAGCCACGCGGCCAGCAGTCCCCATTTAACTCAACTCAAGCGTGGACTGATACGGGGAGCTTTGCGCGCCACCCCATCTTTGGTCAGACGGCCGTATACGTAGAAGGCTCAGGCAAGGTTGGGTCGGCACTCAATGTAATGACTGCCGTGCGTGAAGAAACCTTTGGCCTGACAGGTACCCATGCGCTTGAACCTCGAGCTTCGCTGTCTTTCCGCCTGGCAAAACACTGGTTGATCAAAGGCTCCTACTCCCGTTCATCACAGCAGCTCCCATGGATTGAGATTCTGAGCTATTCAAGCAACGAATCCCTGAAACCAATCCATCTCAGCGATTATTCGCTCGGCGCCGAGCTTTGGCGATCTGAGTGGATCTCCCTGAGCGTCGATTTATACCACAAGCGCTACTTCGACGAGCCTGTGTCTACTGAATATCCAAGCCTCATGCCAGCCAATATGGTCAATACGCTGGGTCAGCAGTTTATCTGGTTGCCCCTCAAAACTGGCGGATGGGGACGGGCGGAAGGCGTTGAATTGCTTCTACGTGGCCACCAAGGAGACCGGCTACAATTCCTGGGGTCAACGAGCTATGCCCAAACCCGCTATGCAGCCGCAGATGGAGTTCTTCGTCCAGGAAATTTCGATTTTCCACTCGTTGCCAACGGGATGATCACGGCGCGGCTACCATGGAAGCTTCAGATCTCCATTCGTGACAGTTACGCCACCGGCCGGCCCTACACGCCATTCGACATTTCACTCTCAAAGCAACAGAATCGTGGCATCTACGATCTAGGCAAAATCAACGCTCTGCGTGGATCCGCGTACAACCGCCTCGACGCAGATCTGAATCGTGACTTTCCAATATTTCATGGTGTTTTGAATATTCACGGCGGCCTCGAAAACGCGCTCGATCGCAAGAACTTTCTGGGTATGGCTTGGGAAAGTAACTGCCCGCGGCTTTATTGGGGTGCTACATGTGGTGCGAGTGTTAACGCCATCGTCGGGGTACCTGAGACCAAGGTGAACCAAATGCCGCGCTTTCCAAGCGCGGGTTTTCGCTACAGTTTCTGAGGGTCAAGTTTCGAGGAAAATGAAGGCGGAGATGATAGAGCGGCGTTGTCCCCCCCAGCAGGTTGGGCTCTCACCATCCGTTCCGCATCAGCTTGGCAACGAGTCTCAGAGTTCGACCAACGCTTCGATCATAGGGAGAATGGAGGGCGTCTCTGAGATCTCACTGCCGACCTGGATAACGACGAGCGGGCCAGCCTCAAGTGAGCAAAGCTGTTTGAAAAGCGACTCACCGTCTTGCAGGGCGCGCTCGCTGAAATCCTCGAATAAGGCTTCAAGATAGCTGCGATCACCTTCGGCGACAAGCTCTCGCCAGTGTGAATCGACGAAGAGTCTGAGTTTGAATTGGTCGTCCTCCGCATCAAGGCTACTAAGCCCTATCAGGAGCAGATTCGTCTCATCTTCTTCCGACTCCTGATGTTTCGGCCCTTTGTATCCCAGTATGCAAAATCGGTGACGAATATGCTGTTGCACTTAAGGTGCTCCTATTGTGGACTTCGATCACTTCATCGACCAAAGTTTGCACCAGTGTGACGTTTGAGAGTCGACCGAGGCACTCCGAGAATGAATCGAGTGCCGTTTTGGTCCTCCACTCGTCGGGGAGGTTCATCGTTTGCTGCCAGAGCAAGTCTACTTTTTTAAGGGACTTCAGCCTGTTTCGAACGGTCGCAATGCTCTTCAATTGTAAACCAAGGTAGACTCATGCGTCAAGATAACGGGAGACCCTAAGACCGCAACGTTCAACTCCATGGGGCCCTCCAAAGAGATGCCCATGGTCGATGAACACTGTATTCAATCGGCCATCAGGGGTAAGCGTACGCTGAGTCCCTCTTGACGAGAGGTAGAGTGTGTCATCAGGTGTCCGCTTGTTTTTTGGTGGACACCTGATGAGTGTGTCTAAGCGGCTTGGGAGGATTGGGTCTGTAGTGACGGGGCGAGGTTCCAGGGCAGGAGCTCTTCGATGCGGCTGATGGGATGGTCGGCGATCTGGGCCAGGACGGTGCGAAGGTAGAGCTCCGGATCGAGGCCGTTCAGCTTGGCCGATCCGATCAGGCTGTACATGGCGGCGGCACGTTCTCCACCGCAGTCGGAACCTGCAAACAGGTAGTTCTTCCGTCCAAGGGCCACGGCACGCAGCGCCCGCTCGGCCGCGCTGTTGTCGATCTCCAACAGACCGTCGTCGGTGTAGCGCGTAAGGGCACGCCAGCGCGAGAGCGCATATCGAATCGCGCCCGCGGTTTCGCTCTTCGCTGACAGCGAACGCAGTGCCTTCTCCATCCATTTGCGCATGTCGTCGAGCAGTGGCCTGGCTCGCGCCTGACGAACACTCAGCCTGAGATCGGCAGGCTTGCCGCGCACCTCGTCCTCGATCGCGTAGAGAGCGCCGATCCTGGCCAGAGCCTCGGTTGTTGTGGGCGATGCGTGGATGACATGGATCTCGTGGAACTTGCGGCGTGCATGAGCCCAGCAGGCAACTTCATAAATGGCGCCATCGCCGTACAGATGATGGAACCCTGCATAGGCGTCCGCCTGAAGGCCGCCCTTGAAGTTCTTCAGATGCTGCCGCGGATGCTCGCCCTTGCGATCCTCCGAGTACGCGAACCAGACGGCCGGCGCGGTATCTTCGCCAGCGGGCCTGTCGTCGCGCACATAGGTCCAGAGACGCCCGGTCTTGGTCTTGCCGCTGCCAGGCGCAAGCACCGGTATGGGCGTATCGTCGGCGTGAAGCTTGGCTCCGGCGAGCACATGCTTCTGAATCGCATCGATCAACGGCGCGAGCAACTCACTTGCTCCACCTACCCAGCCCGCCAGCGTGGAGCGCTCAGATCTCGACCCCCTGGCGAGCGTAGATCTCCGACTGGCGATAGAGCGGCAAGTGATCGGCGAACTTCGAAACCAGGACGTGGGCCAGCAGTCCCGGTCCGGCAAGGCCACGCTCGATCGGCCGCGATGGCGCAGGCGCTTCAACCACGCGCTCACAGCCGCTGCAGGCGAACTTCGGCCGCACATGACGAATGACCTTGAAGCTATCGGGGATGTACTCCAGTTGCTCGGAGACATCTTCGCCGAACTGGCGCAACTGGCCGCCGCAGTCCGGGACAGCAGTGGCCCCGAAAAGCGTGAGTGACAACCTCGCGTGGCAGATGTTCGGGAAGCGGCTTGCGTCCGGATCTCGTCTTCGGTTCCGCAGCCGGCATTACTCGCTCCACAGCGGCTTCCATCTCGGCCTGCGAGGACTCCAACTCTTCCAGGTGAAGTTCGAGTTGCTCAAGCTGAATAACGATCTTCTCGCTCTTGACGCCGAACACCCTGCGCCGCAGCTTCTCGATGACCAGCTTCAGATGCTCGATCTGCTCGCTGCTGGAGCGCGAGTTCCTCGATCTTGTCTGAAAGCCTCTGGCGCTGTTGTTCGATCTCCGCATCCCTGGCCGCGATCTCGGCTCTCCTGCATGAGCAGTGCGAGTCTCAGCCTGATGTGCGAATGACCAGCGCCTTCAACGCTTCCACGATCGAGCGAATCGAGATCGGGGAGCGAAGCGCAATCCATGGACGCAGTATGCCATGAAGCTGCGTGGAAAACATGCACAAAACCCGCATGAATAAAGGGGAATCACACTTGTCACTCACACCGCGATCTCCGGCGTCCAGGTCCTCTGCGGCTCGGCGCCAATCGATGCCTTCGAGTAGCATCGAAAGCTGCGCACGCGACTCAGACAAACAGTTCCTCTCCGTAGCCTGCGGCCAGATGAATCGTCCTCGCTCCAGCCGCTTGGCAAACAGACACAGGCCGTCTCCGTCCCACCACAAAAGCTTCACGATGTCGCCTCTGCGCCCTCGGAATACGAAGACGTGTCCGGAGAACGGTTGCTGTTCAAGAACGGTCTGCACCTTCGCGCTCAGGCCATCAAAACCACGACGCATGTCGGTCACGCCGGCGGCGATCCATATCTTCGTTCCGGTGCGAAGTTCGATCACTTGCGCAAACTCTCAAGGATCGATCTCACCAGCACGGATCGGCACCGCTCTCCACGCTGATCATCGGCTCGACCGGGAAACTCGATGTGAATCGCGCCGCCAGGTGTCGGCTGCTCCTTCGCGCCAACCTCTCCTGTATCGTTGGCCGCTTCGCTGGCAGCAGACAACGTGACCGGAAGCAGCGCCGTAGATGCCGCCGAGGCTCGTTCAGCTCGCCCCGCTTCAATGCGCGACGCCACTTGAATACCTGGTTCGCGTTCACACCGTGCGCACGAGCCACCAGCGCCACACTCGCACCCGGCTCCAATGTCAGCTCCGCTATCCGCCGCTTCTCCGAAACCGTCCGCCACCGGCGAACCCGACGACCGGAACTCACTTCCACTGCATCAGCCATGAGCCGATCTTCGGCCTATCACATACCTCCATCGCCAGAGGGGGAACTCCGTACGCTT
>CAVRAK010000003.1:0-26915 GCA_963718885.1 uncultured Acidobacteriota bacterium | reverse complement strand
ATTGTCCGGGATGCAACCGGGAGAAGGAAGCGGCATGTAGACATCGCCATTGCCAACGTTCTTGAGCGTGGCCCTGAGCGCGGCGGGATATCCGTCTACTGTGGTGGCAGCCACTTCGGAGGTGAGTTCGAGTTGCGCGGGAGCGGGCTCAGGGAGCGCAGCCTGGCTGATTGCGAGCGATCCAGGATCCATGAGCATCACAGCAAGTGCGAGGGTTATTTGCACAGGAACTTTCATGCGAAACACCTATACCTCTCAGACGGCGCAGGTTGGCGAGCGTATTTAACTCGACGGCCATCTTGACACTTTAGGCTTCAACCGTGAAACTGCGAGCTAAGGATTCCTGGACGACAGCAGCAGACAGGATTGTGTTTCTGGCAGGGTTGGGAGCGGCCTTTGGATAAAGCGCAGGGAGGTCGGTTGAGGTTTTCACTGAGCTCAACCATGGAAAGTGTGAGCGAGGTGGAAGCCGCCGCGGAGAAGTACGCCAAAGAGGCCGGCCTCGACGAGGACGAGCAGTTCCGGGTAACGATGGCGGTGCGGGAGGCCGCTGTGAACGCGGTGCTGCACGGGAATGAATATGACCCGGCCAAGAAGATTACGGCCAGCTTTGAGAACACGGGCGCGAAACTGGTGATCACGATTGCCGATGAGGGCAAGGGCGTGGATCCGGATTCGCTGCCCGACCCGCTGGCCCCGGAAAACCTGATGCGCGGGACCGGCCGCGGCATCTTCCTCATCCGGTCGTTCATGGATGAGGTACACTTTCGACAACTGCATCCTGGCACCGAACTGACGCTGGTGAAACACCTGGCGCCTGCCGGTGAAAAACCCTAACGAGCTTTACGCAAGGAAAGTTCACGGCGGAGAAGCCCGGCGGGCGCGGCGATTCTTGATGCCCGGCGCGGAAGTGCTCTACCAAGCATTCCCCAGATTCATTCCTGCGAAAGTGCTATAACCATTCAGTACAGAAAAAGGAGGACTTTCCGTGGCGTTGACAATTGCTTCCCGTGAAGTGGACGGCGTGACCGTTCTGGATCTGAGCGGGCGGATCACTCTGGGCGAGGGCAGTGTGCAGTTGCGCGAGGCGATTCGCGATTTGATCAGCAAGGGGCAGAAGAATGTTCTGCTGAACCTGGGAGATGTGAACTATATCGACAGCTCGGGGCTGGGTGAGCTGGTGAGCGCGTTCACGACGTCGAAGAACCAGGGCGCGAACCTGAAGCTGCTTGGGCTGACCAAGAAGGTGAAGGACGTGCTGCAACTGACGAAGCTCTACACGGTGTTCGATATTTACGACGACGAAGCGAGCGCAATCTCATCGTTCAAGTAGGCTGCTGCAGCTACGGCCTCCAGGCGGAATGAGAGGGCCATCCCGGATGGGATGGCCTTTTTGCGTGGGCGAAGGTCAGGGTCAGTTGAACAGGGGTTAGGGGTCAGGTATCTGCGAAATGTAGATGCATTCCCACCCATGCTTCGCATGGATGGGGCATCCCGTGCGTGGTGATTGATGCATCGCCGAAATGCAGGTTCTTCGACTCACCCCGCGGACGAGGACCTGTCCGTGGGGACCCCGACTCTCACATCTCCGCAAGAAAGGTGAAGAGCTCGCGGAATGCGGGTTAGAACTTGACGCTGGGCACCTGCTGGGCCGCGGGGCTGGCGGTGAAGTAGGCCGTGTTTTCCTTGAAGCCGGAGATGCCTGCCCAGATGTTGTTGGGGAATTGCAGGATGTAGGTGTTGTATTCCTGGAGGGCGTCGTTATAGCGCTTGCGGGCGACGCTGATGCGGTTTTCAGTGCCGGCCAGCTCATCCTGCAGGCGCATGAACTGGTCGCTCGAACGGAGCTGGGGGTAGTTTTCAGTGAGGGCGAGCAGGCGGCCGAAGGCGGAGTCGAGCTGGCCGTTGGCGGCGATTTTGGCGGCGGGACCCTGCGCGTTGAGCAGGCCTGCGCGGGCGTTGGCGATGTCACCAAAGACGGTGCTCTCCTCTTTGGTGAAGCCCTTGACGGTTTCGACGAGGTTGGGGATGAGGTCGGCGCGGCGCTGGAGCTGGATGTCGACCTGCGACCAGTTGGCCTTGACGTTCTGGTCGAGGGCGACCATCTGGTTGCGGGCGCTGACGTAGCTGCCGCCCACCATTAATGCTGCGACGACCAGCACACCGAGGATTCCGAGGACTACCCAAAGTGCACGACTCATAGAGTGCTTTTTCTCCTGTGGCCTCCGATTGGGAGGCCGGTTCACAACAAGAAAGAAATCGAGGAACTACCAGTCGCCGCCGGCGCCACCGCCGCCGAAGCTGCCGCCTCCGAAACCACCGAAGCCGCCGCCCCCACCGCCGCCGCCACCGAAGCCACCGCCGCCAAACCCGCCTCCGCCGCCGGAGCCGCCACCGAACCAGGGGCCGCCGCGGAAGCCGCCGCCGAAGAGGCCGGCGAAGAGGAGGAAGCGGAGGAGGGGAATTCCGCCGAAGAAGAGAAAGATGATGAGCAGGACAATCAGGGGGCCGAAGTTTGTGTGCGTGTGAACCTGCTGGCGTGCAACAACGGGCGCGTCGGTGAGGGTTACGCCGGCATCGGCTGCAATGACCTGGGCAAGCTGGCCGACGGCAAGGGTCAGAGCGCCATCATAATCTCTCTGGCGCAGGTAGGGGACCATATCGCGGCCGATGTCGCCGATTTTTGCGTCGTTGAGGATGCCTTCAAGGCCATAACCGACCTCGATGCGGTATTTGTGGTCGTCGACGGCGAGCAGGACGAGGACGCCCTTGTCGGAACCCTTCTTGCCGATTTTCCAGGCATCTTCGAGCTGGTTGGCGTAGTCGGCTGAGTCGTCGCCGTCGAGGTTGCGGACGGTGACGATGGCGAGCTGGGAGTTGGCGGCGGAGTGATCGAGCTGGCTGGCGAGGCTGTCGAGCTCGGCGACGGTCTGCGGGGAGAGGACGTGGGCGTAGTCGGAGACGTAGTCAGTGGGGCGCGGGAGGCTCTTGACGGCCTGCGCGAAGAGGTGGAGAGACCGGAAACGAGCAGCGCGGCCAGGAGAATTGAGCGGAAGGCCCACGGCGCAGGGCGAGAAAGATTCATCGCATTTAATTGTACGAGGCGGAGGAGCGGCGGGTTCCGTCGGGGGAGCGGGGTGGCCGCGAACAACCACTAGACTGGAGATGAGATGACTGAGACGAAGACCGCCCCGATTGCCCGTAAGGATCACACCGAAAAGACGCTGCACGGCACGGTGCTGGTGGATGACTATGCATGGCTGCGCGACCGGGAGAATCCTGAGGTAAAGGCGTACCTGGAAGCAGAGAACGCTTATGCCGAAGAGGACACGGCGGCGCTGGCTGAGCTGCGCGAAGTGCTCTACGAGGAGATGCTGAGCCACATCAAGCAGACGGATGTGTCAGTTCCCTTTCGCGATGGCGGCTGGTGGTATTACACGCGCACGGAAGAGGGCCTGCAGTATGCCATCAGCTGCCGCAAGCGCGGCGATGCGGCGGGGCCGGCGCAGGACGCAGCCGAAGAGGTGGTGCTGGACGCGAACAAGCTGGCCGAGGGGCTTGCATTTTTCGCGATCGGCGCAAGCGACATTACGGACGACGGGCGGTGGCTGGCGTACACGACCGACACGACGGGCTTCAGGCAGTACACGCTGCACATCAAGGACCTGGAGACGGGCGAGACACTGCCGGGCGGAGTGGAGCGGGTGGGGTCGGTGGTGTGGGCGGCGGACAATCGCACGCTCTTCTACACGGTGGAGGACGAAGAGCAGAAGCGGCAGTATCAGCTCTTCCGGCACGACTGCGTCGAGCAGACACGCGACGACGTGCTGGTTTATCAAGAGGACGATGAACGCTTCAATGTGGGCGTGGGCAAGACGCGCGATGGCGCGTACCTGGTGATGGAGTCGGCGAGCCACATCACGAGCGAGGCGCACGTGCTGCGGGCGGATGATCCTGCGGGCAGGTTTACGCTGATCGCCGCGCGCGAGGATGACCACGAGTACTCGGTCGATCACAGGAATGGGCTGTGGTTTATCCGCACGAACGATAAGGGAAAGAATTGCCGGCTGGTGACGGCGCCGGTGGAGACGCCGGGGCGCGAGCACTGGACGGAGCAGATCGCGGTGCGCGCGGATGTGATGCTGGAGGATGTGGACCTCTTCGCGGGATTCTTTGTGGCGTGCGAGCGCGAGGACGGGCTGCCGAAGCTGCGGCTGTGGAAGTTCGCGGGCGAGGGGCCGGAGGCGGCGCGGGCGGGCGAGATCGCGTTTCCGGAGCCGGCGTACAGCGCGGGGCCGCAGGTGAACAGGATCTTCGAGACGACGAAGTTTCGGTACAGCTACCAGTCGCTGGTGACGCCGGGCTCGGTGTATGAGTACGACGTGGAGAGCGGCGGATCGACGCTGCTGAAGCAGGTGGAGATTCCGGGAGGCTTTGACCGCACGCTGTATGCGAGCGAGCGGGTGCATGCGACGGCGAGCGATGGCGTGAAGGTGCCGGTGTCGCTGGTGTATCGCAAGGACAGGCGCGAGCCGGGAAAGAATCCGCTGTATGTGTATGGGTATGGATCGTATGGGTATGCGCTGCCGCTGGGCTTCAGCTCGAACCGGCTGAGCCTGCTGGATCGCGGCGTGGTGCTGGCGTATGCGCACATTCGCGGCGGCGGCGACCTGGGCGAGCCGTGGCATGACGCGGGCAAGATGATGGTGAAGCGGAATACGTTCACGGATTTTATTGCGGCTGTGGAGCACCTGACGGCGGCGGGCTACGGCGATCCGGAGCGGGTGGCGATTGAAGGCGGATCGGCGGGCGGGCTGCTGATGGGCGCGGTGGCGAATATGCGGCCGGATCTTTTCAGCGTGGTGCTGTCGCATGTTCCGTTTGTGGATGTGATGAACACGATGCTGGATGCGTCGCTGCCGCTGACGGTGCCGGAGTATGAGGAGTGGGGCGATCCGAACGAGGAGCAGTATTTCAAGTACATGCTGAGTTATTCGCCGTATGACAATCTGAAGGCGGCGAGTTATCCGGCGATGCTGGTGAAGACAGTCGCTCTACGACAGCCAGGTGATGTACTGGGAGCCGGCGAAGTATGTGGCGAAGCTGCGGACGCTGAAGACGGACGGCCATCCGCTGCTGCTGGTGACGAATATGCAGGCGGGGCATGGCGGGGCGAGCGGGCGGTACGACTATCTGAAGGAGATCGCGTTCGACTATGCGTTTCTGCTGAGGGAGCTAGGTGGTTGCTGATAGGTGGTTTCTCACCGGGGATTCGCATAGACGGTTACAGTTTGCTTAGTCCGGTTCCGTGACCACCTCGATATCTCCTTTACGCACCGCCTTCATCAGAACGGCGTGGTCTTTTTCACTCTGATCTGCGTACGCGACCGAAAACGCTGCAAGTGCCTTATCGAAAGAGTCGCTCTGCCCCAGGTAGCCGCTGATCAACGCCGACTCGCCCGAGCGGGCGTGCGCGCGAGCCAAGGTAAAGCCGCAAAGCTCCGCGTACTGAAGCATGTCAGTCATTCCGAACAGCTCGACCATGATTTTGATCTTCATGTCTTTAAGCTGCCGGATATAGAATTGCCGGCCGTGTTTGCCTTCAGTCCATCCAAGGAAGAGGTCGCTGGCAGACTGCATCAGAAGGCAGCCTCTTACCACTCGCTCTCCATGATTCTTGTAGATGCTCTTTCCCGCGTATGGTTCGAGCACCGACGCATTTGCCTGCTTGATCTGCAGGAATAGTGGATCGTTTTCCGCGGCCATCATCAGCGCGATGCCGCAAAATGTGCCGACGCTACCGACCCCGACAACCTTGAGCGCCATATCCTTCATCACGAAACGGTCGAGAAGCACGCGGCGTTCTTCGGGCAAACTATCGCGGTAACCCGCGAACGCATCCCGGACGTTCGCGGCATACTTCCGCTTGCCAGCGTCGGGCCAGTGATAGATCAGCGGAGGGTTGTCCCGGATGGTCACGGATTCGCTGGAAGTGTCGGCCAGCACAGGAAAATCATGCTCCGCGACACTTTGTTTTCTGGCTTTCGCCAGCCGCTTCTGCGCCCGCTTGCGAGAGTCGGCATTCTTGATTTTGGGTAGAAAGTCATCCACATCCAGACTGGCGTACCACACGTCGAGCGCACGCATCTGGCTAAACGTAGCCATGTGTTCACGGTAGGAACGACCGCAGGCCAGAGCTGCATCGTGAGCGTCGCCTTCGCTCATGCCATTGCTGCGGCAGGCAAGCACGAAGCTTGCAGCCAGACGCTTCAGGTCCCACTCCCACGGAGCTGGAAGAGTTTCATCGAGGTCGTTGACGTCGAAGACGAGACGCCGCTCCGGTGTTGCGTAGACTCCGAAATTGAGCAGATGCGCGTCGCCGCAGGCCTGGACCCGCGCTCCAGTTGCGGGCACCGTTGCCAGGTCGGCCGCCATATTGAGCGCCGCACCCCGATAAAACGTGAAAGGCGACTTCATCATGCGGCCGTGGCGAATGGGAACAAGATCCTGTAGACGACCTTTGTCGGACTCTTTGATCAGCGCGAGCGGATCGAGGCGATCGGCCGGTGGTTTCCATGCGGCGTGTGAGCTGCGTGGAACCTTCGACCGCAACTGCTCGCCTTGCGCATACAGTTCCGCACGTGAGAGCCGTGACCCAACTATGACTGGCATCGCGTTGTGCTGAGTAACTTGCGCTGACGAGCTTCGACTGGTCCTGATCATGAAATCCTCCAATTATCGTCTGAGTGCAGCGCGCCCAGACCACCGTCCTTGAGTGCTCAGACATCTGGCACTTATACGCTCCGCTTGAGGGCAATTCAACTGTAAGAACTGACAGCCCGGGCAGCGTCCAGACTCGTCTTCGACTAGTGTTTCGGCTGAGGGAGCAGGAGCGGAGTGATAGAGTTCAGGCCATACCGGAAAGGACGAAGATGCGGACTGTACGCCTGTTCCTGCCGATCTTCTGTGTCGTATTCATGACTGGTATCTCGCGGGCGCAACAGGTACCCGTTTCGACGCCACAAGCACCAACTGCCGCGAGTCCTGACCACAAGTGGGTTCACGCTCCCATTCCTCTCGTTACGCCTGTCGCGGAGTTCCCTGAGGAAGCGCGCCGCCGGAGGTTGAACGGAATCTGCCTTGTAAGCACAACGGTGGATACGAACGGGATGCCGCAGGAGATTAAGGTCGTTCGCTGTACGGATGGCCTCATATTCGTCTCCGAAGAGCGTTGATGCGGTAAAGAAATACCGCTTCAAGCCAGCGATCGATGCCAATGGTCAGCCTGTCGAGGCAACGATTCGAGTTGCTGTGCACTTCATGGTGATTGGAGGACATGGGGCAGACGTACAGGTCAGTTATGCCGTGCGTACGCCGCCGGGTGTTATCTCGGCCGAACCTGATTCGAGCGGTGTCTATCCACTTATTGGCTCAGTGGAGGCACCAGAGTTGATCAAGTTTATCGACGATGGTTATGGAATGGCGGCGTTCTGGGCGCCCGGATGGTTCCTGGATGTGGTGATTGAAGTTGATGCGAGCGGGAAGGCTTCCAATGCTGAGGTTACTCAGTGCGAACGCCCCATCCTGGAAAAGGCGGCGATGCGGTCCTCTGCTCGAATCGCACTACAAGGCTGGACGCATGAACGGCACGCCCGTGCCTGTGCGGGTGTCGATCCATCTTGAGTTCGGCGGCTTTTCCAATCCATAACAGCGTGTCTGCGGACTGAGGCTCATGATGAGAGGGCTGGTTGCGCGGTCTGGCCGAGGCGCGAGGGATGGGCCCAGAGGCCGAGGCCGGGGTTGGCGATGAAGAAGACTTCTTCGCCGTCGATTGTGTTCATGCCGTGGCTGAGGGTTTCGGGGTTGTAGCGCTTCATCATGGTGGCGAGGTCGCCGTAACGGAAGCCGACGCCTTCGATTTCTTCGCGTGTGAGATGGCCGGGGCACCAGGTGATGGTGAAGCGGCCTTCAGACGATGCGTGGATGAGGTGAGCGGCGGCGCCCAGTTCGGCGGCGATGTCGGCGTTTTTGCTGACGGCATCGAGAGTGGCGGGCGTGCCGTGGTAGCCGTATTTGCGGATGAGGGCGTCGATGGTCTTGTCTTCGCCGAACTCTTTCACGCCGGGGGCGAGGATGATGAGCTCGGCGCCGTCGGCAAGCGCCATGCGGGTGCGGTAGACGGCCTTGTTGCCGAGCCAGGTGGAGTGGAACTCGTGCGGGTCGAGGTAGACGACGGCCTTGTGGAGCGGCTCGGGGACGATTTCGAAGTTGACCTTGAGGCTGAGCTCGGCGGCGCGGTGGAAGCACTCGATGTCATCGCCGATGAAGAGGCCGCGGACGGCGAGGCCGCCGGTGCTGCTGCGGCCGACGACGGTCTGCACGTAGACGATGGGCAGATGGCGCAGGAAGCGGTCCGAGGCGTAGTTGAGGACGGCGCGGACGGGTGTGTCGGCGCGTCCCATGATGCGCTCCATGCCATAGACGGCGCCGAGGTAGTGGCTGCGGTTGATGCCTTCGCGGCCGCCGGCGCCGACGAGGATGTTCTTGTTGTAGTTGGCCATTCCGATGACTTCATGCGGGACGACCTGGCCGATGGAGAGAATGAGATCGAAGCCGCCGTTGACGATGAGCCTGTTGACCTGCGCGGGCCATGGGAAGTCGAGCTTGCCTTCGGATTGCTCGCGGATGAAGGCGGCGGGCACTTCGCCGAGGGTTTCAATATCGGTGCGCCAGTTGTGGACGCGGAAGAGCTCGTGGGGCATGTCGCCGTACATGTGCGCGATCTGCGCGGGCTGCATGGGCGCGTGGGTGCCGATGGCGGGGAGGACGGCCTTGAGGCGCGTGCCGTAGTAGCGGGCGGCGGCCTGGGTGAGGACGCCAGCCTGCGAGTGGAGGCGCGTGATGTCGGGAGGAACGGCGAGAACGCGGTTGCGAGCGCCAAGTTTTGCGAGGGCTTCGGCGAGGAGGTCGTTCAACTGCTGCGCGGAGAGATCGGTGTCGACTGCACCTACGGCGCAATAAAGGCTCATGCTGGTATGTTCGCTCTTTGACGGAGGAGTGTAAATGGTGGAAACGAGATGGGGCGTGCGGGTTCGCGACTTTCCCACCCATGCTGCTTCACCCCAGCGACGTGGACCTGTCGCTGGGGACCCCGATCGCATGGATGGGGCACCCATTTTTGTGGGGATTGGTGCGCTCGGAGTGACCGGTGGGGAGGGATGGATGCGGCTGTTTGTGGGGATTCCGCTGGCCGAAGCGGTGACGGAGGAGGTTGCGGCGCTGACGGCGCGACTGAAGCGCAAGGACGATGGGTTGCGCTGGAGCGCGCCGGAGTCGTGGCATATCACGCTGCAATTTCTGGGGAGCACGACGGAGGAGCAGTACGGGTGCGTGACGGCTGCGCTTGGCGGGGTAGCGGGCGCACCGGTGGCGGTGCAATTGACGGAGTTGGGCGTCTTTGAGCGCGCGGGCGTCTTTCACGTGGATGTTGCGTTGACGGCGGAATTGGCGGAATTGCAGAGGCGGGTTACGCGGGCGAACGAGGCGTGCGGATTTGTGGCGGAAGCGAGGACGTATCATCCGCACATTACACTGGCGCGCATCCAAAGAAAGGCGGGAAGAGGGACAAAAACAGGAAGAGGGCAAGCATTGCGCGAAGGCGCCCGGCGGGAAAGCGGCCGCGGTTCACGCGTTTTATTGCAGAAGAGTTCGTTCTGTATGAGAGTGTTCCGGAGGACGCGGCCGGGTCACGGTACGTTGCGCGGGAGCGGTTCAGGTTCAGCAGGGCTCAACTAGTGAATTAGGAGGTCTGTCGAAAGCGGGTGATTCGACATTCGGTTAGCGCGGCTGGCCTTTATTGTGGACCGGGTGGCATGTTTGCTGAGTGAAAGAAGCACTCCGGCAGGCATACAATACCGGTGGCAAAAGATGAGGCTCCGGGCGCTCCCCTCGCACCGGAAGCCCAAGAATCATTCCCTACTTTCACAGAGGCCAGACCTTTCCAAGGGACCATCGGAGGTACGACGCGATGCGCAGATGGGCCATCCTCACAGTTGTTAGTGCAATGGCGCTGCCGGCATTATTCGCACAGCAGCAGCGCATGACGGTCGCTCAGCTTCAGACGATGCTGACCGGAGCGCACGGCGTCTCAGACGACGAGCTGGCAGAGAAGCTTTCCGATCTGCAGTTGACGGAGCGGCTGAGCACGGTGAAGCTTGCGCAATGGAAGGCAGCGCTGCCGGGGGCGAAGTCGCAGCGCGCGCTGACGGGCGTGGCGGACCGGGCGGCATTGCTGAGCCTGCCGGCGGCGGAGATTCCAGCGCTGGCGGCGCCGGACCTGGCGGAACAGCGCAGGATCATGGGGCTAACGGCGGCGTATGTGGGCAAGGCGATCCCCGAGCTGCCGAAGTTTTACGCGACGCGCACGATTACGCACTACGAGGATGCGCCGGGAAGCGCAAGCGACGCTGCGCCCACGGATGGCGGCGCGCTGCACGCGATCCGCATCACGCGGGCGACGGTGCTGTATCGCGAGGGCGAAGAGATTGTAGAGCCCGGCGCGGTGAAGACAAGCGCAGTCCGGGAGCCGGATCGCGGATTGCGGACGTGGGGCGTCTTCGGTCCGATTTTAGGACTGGTACTGGTGGACGCGGCGCAGAGCACGCTCGAATGGAGCCACTGGGAAGAGGGACCAGCAGGTCCATTGGCGGTCTTCCGCTACGCGGTGCCGGAGCAGAAGTCGCACTACGAGGTGCGCTATTGCTGCATAGCCTCGATGTATGGACTGGAGAGCAATTCCTTTTCAGCAATGAGCGGCTACGACGGCGAGATCAGCGTGGACGCGAAGAGCGGGGCGATTGTGCGGCTGACGCTGGAGTCGAAGCTGCGGCCAAGTGATCCGATTGAGCGGGCCGCGGCGGTGGTGGAATATGCGCCGGTGAAACTGGGCGGGGCGACCTACATCTGCCCGGCGCGCAGTGTCTCGATTGCCGTAGCGAAGTCGTTGAAAGAGGCGCACGATCCGAGCGGACGCGGTTACCCGGTGATGGGTCCGCTGCAGATGCTGGTGAACGACGCGGATTTTGATCAGTACCATCTATTCCAGGCGGATGTGCATGTGCTGACGGCGGAAGAGGAGCGCAAAGCGGGCGCCGCTCCCGATGCAACGCTGCCGCCGGCGCCGGCGGAGGATATGCGGCCCGCGGATGAAGAGCTGGCGGATGCTCCCGCAGCGAAGCCTGCGGCGGAAGCCGCAGGGGTTGAGGGAGGCGCTGCGGCAGCGGAGATCAGCACAACGGCGGCGACCTCACTGCCGGAGGGACCGGCGCAACCGGCAGCGCAGCCGGCAGCGCAGTCGGCCGATGGTCAGGCGCCGGGGTACACGCTGCGACTGAATGCGCGGCTGGTGGACGTGAACGTGGTGGCGCTGGACAAGAAGGGTCACCCGATCACCGACCTGAAGGCCGATGACTTTGAGATCTACGACAACGGCGTGAAGCAGAGTGTCCACACGTTCAGCCGGGCAGATGACGGAACGGCGGGCGAGAGCGTGGCGCAGACGGCGCCTCGAGCGGCCGAAGCGGCGTTCACCAACCGCGGCGCGCAGACGGCGGGCGACGACCGCAACACAGTGGTGCTGCTGCTTGACGGAAGCAATCTTGCGTTTCCCGACTTTGCGAATGCACGCCAGCAGGCTGAAGAGTTCCTGAAGAAGCTGCCGCCGGGAGAGAAGGTGGCACTGTATACGCAGCTGTACCACAGCTACCGGATATTGAGCGAGCCGACGGTGGATCACGCGGGGCTGCTCGAGAAACTGGCGAAGTGGAAGCCGTCGGCGCAGGATATGGCGAACGCGCAGGATGAGGAACAGCGCAATCGCCAGGACATTGAATATGTGCACGACCCGGAAGACATGCTGAGCGTGAACGGCAACTTTACGCTGGACACGGGCACGCAGAGCGAGTCGCTTGACCCGAAGCTGCGGGAAATGGGGAGCCGGCCCGGACCGAATTCACTCTTGCTGCTGGTGGAGGTGGCGCACCACCTGGGGGCGATTCCGGGGCACAAGAGCCTGGTCTGGATCACGAGCGACAATGTGCTGGCTGACTGGAACAAAACTTCTGTGACGATCGAGAAGGGCAGCAAGTTCATTGAGCCGGCGGCCCTGCGCACGCAGGAGGCGATGAACAACGCGCACGTGAGCGTGTATCCGCTGGATGCTTCGCGCCTGGAAGCAAATGTGGTCGGTGTGAACCAGGCCAGCCGCAACGTCGAGCTGACGCCGACGTTCCAGCGAGGCCCCAGCGCACCCGGGCAAGCGCAGGAAACCGAGCGGGAGATGGAGGGGCCGGAGTTTACGGCAACGATGGAAACGAATCCCTACATCCAGAACCGGAACTACGACACGGGGGGGCGGCTGATGTCGCAGATGGAGCAGGATATGCATCCGATCCAGGGCGTATTCCGCGAGATCGCCGAAGCGACAGGCGGCCGGGCGCTGCGTCGCGCGAATGACATGGTGGGTCTGCTGAACGGAGTGGTGGCCGACGGACACGCGACGTATCTGCTGGGATTTACGCCGGGGAAGCCGGCGGATGGGCAGTATCACGTGCTGACGGTGAAGCTGGCCGGACACAAAGACGCGGTGCTGCGCTACCGGACGGGTTACCAGTATGACGCGGAGCCCACGACGCTGAAAGACCGGTTCAAGCGGGCGATCTGGGAGGCGGCGGATGCGAGCGAGATCGCAGTGAGCACGAAGGAGATTTCAGATGCGAAGGGCAAGGCGCTGCGGGTGACAGTTGCGGGAAGCGACCTATCGCTGTCGCAACAGAATGCTCTTTGGATGGGCAAGCTGGATATCTTCCTGGTGGAGCGCGACGATGTGGGAGAGCACGCGACGGTTTCAGGGCAGACGGTGGGCCTGCGGCTGAAGCCTGCGACGTATCAGCGCGCAATGAGCGAAGGGCTGACGTTTGACGAGCGCATCGATTCGAAGCCGGCGAGCGGCACGTCGCTGCGCGTGGTGGTGGTGGACGTAAACTCCGGGCGCATCGGCTCGGTGACGGTGCCGGCCTCGGCACTGGTTGCCTCGACCCGCTAGCTGGCTTGAAGCGCCGGCGCAGCCGGTCAGCGGGCGCCGGGAATCGGCATGCGCTGCGGTATGGCAGCTCCTGCCAGGTCAGACGACTCGGCGACGTGGTCGACCTGCATGCGCTCGCGAATACGACGGAGGAGTTGAGCGTAGCCGGGCGTGTCGGCAAGGCCGGCGATGCAGTTGCAGCCGGGCAGGCTCATCAGGTTGTAATCATTCCTGTCAAAAGCGGCGTTGAAGTAGGCGAGCGCCTCATCGGGCCGGCCGAGCAAGAGATCAGTTTCGGCGAGTGCAAAGCCCGATGTGCGCCCCTGGTCGAAGGCGTCTTTCTGCAGCTGACGCATGCCCTCAAGCAGGCCAGTTCTGCCGTTGCGGGTCCAGTCGCGGGAAGCGGCGTTGGCGAGGGCAAGCTCATCGGGATCCTGCGAGATGGCGGCTGCGCTTTTAAGATCAGCGAGAAAGGCCGGGTAGTTTTCATCCTCAAGCTCAAGGCGGGCAAGATAGCGGCTGGGCTTGACGAGGGTGGGCTGGGTGCGTGCGAGCTCGCGCAAGGTGCGGATGGCGCCGGAGCGATTGACGGGCAGGCTTGCGCGGATCCAGGCATTGTCTGCCGCGACGGCGGGGTTGCCGGGTGCGAGGCGCAGAGCCTGATCGGCCTGAGTGATGGCGTCGGCGTACTGCTGACGGCAGAGCAGGGTCGTGGCGTACCAGTGATGGGTTTCCGGCTCGGTGGGCGCGAGGGCGAGAGCGCGTTTGAACTCGGCCTCGGAGGCAGGAGCGTTCCAGTTGTGCCAGAAGAGAGCGAAGGCCAGGGCGCGGTGACCGGCAGCGAGACGGGGATCGAGCTCGATTGCGCGCTTGGCGGCGAGGCGAGCGCGCTCGAAGGATTCGCTTCGATTGACGCCGCCGTACTCGGGGAGGAGCTCGTAGCTTTCGGCGAGCGCGGCATAGGCCTGGGCGTAGCGGGGATCGAGGGCGATGGCGCTGGTGTAGTCGTCGACCGAGCGGGCGAGGCTCTGGGCGGTGCGCAGGTTCCACTGGTAGCGGCCGTGAAGGTAGAGACGCTCAGCCTCTGGTGCGGGCACATGGGCTGGATCGACTGATTTTCCGCCGGCGAAGCGCGCCCTCGCGGAAGCGATGAGCGATGAGTGGTCGGCGAAGAGAACGGTTCCAAAAGCGACGATCAAGAGAGCGGCAGCGACGCCTGCCCACTCGACGATGGGGCGGTAGACCGCCGGCCTGCGGGGAGGAGGCGGCGCGGGCGCGGCGAGAGGCGAAGGCGCGGCCGATTCCCTGCTCTGCTGAACCGGTGGCGGTTCGGGTGGCGCAAGGCTCAGTTCGCCGAGAAGCCATGCCCTGATTTCTTCGGGGTAGGCGAAGACGCCGCCGCGTTCTCCGCCGGGAACGCGATGGACGGGGAGGCCGCGGTCGTGTTCCCACCGCTTGACGGTGCGCTCGGCGCGGCCGAGGAAGGCGGCAATTTCCTTCCAGGAGACGAGGGTTTGCAGATTTTCGGGGCCCGAGGAGCGAGGAGTCGACATGGTGGCCCCGTGTGAACCGAGTTCTTTTCAGCAGCGTGCATGGTGATGATAGGGGCGGGACGATCAGGTGTCCACCAAGGGGAAGGCTGCCGGATGAGCGGGCGTACTCAACCGGCAGGTGCCGGAAGGCACGTTGGACGCCGCTCTTCAGTGCGAACCGGGTTGGTTATCGCGACGCCGAACCGGGGGAAGGCGGGCCGGACGACTCAGCAGAGGGGCCGGGAGCGGCGGGCAGGAGGCGGTAGCCGTCGCGGGTGCGGAGGTGGTATTTCTGCAGGTCCTTGCCGATGAGTTTGACGTGGATTGCGCGCCAGCCGCGGTTGGGATTGGGCTGGGGATAGTAGCTGAGGGTGTAGAGGTGGACGAGGTCCTTGCGGATGGATGCGAAGGCCTGTTTTTCTTCGCGCCAGTTGCGGGCGAAATAGGCTTTGCCGCCGGAGGCCTTGCTGACGCGCTCAAAGGCGGCGGCGGATACGGGATCGTCCTGCGCCTCGCGGGTGCTGATGATGTAGATGATGGTCCCGGAGGACTGGGCGAGCTCGGCAACATCTTCAGGGGGAACGGAGCTGGCGTTGTCCGGGCCGTTGGAAAAGACGACGATTGCTTTTCGGCCGCGGAGCGGCACGGCATCTTTGACGGTGAGGAGGAGGCTGTTGTAGAGGGCGGCGTCATCGCCGGCGACGGTGCTGCGCACGCCGTTGATGAGACTGTACTGGTCCGAAGTAAGCGGGGTCATGCGGGAGAGATTGCGGCTGTAGGAGTAGAAGGCAACCTTGCTGGCGTGGTCCATGGAGCGAAGGAAGTCGGCGATGGCGTCCTGCGCGAAGACGAAGCTGCGGTACATGTAGTTGCTGGTGTCGAAGAGGACGAAGACGCTGGCCTCGGGGCCGCGCGAGACGACGATATCGCCGTTAGAAGCAGTCTCAGTACCCTGCCCCGGCTCGCTGCTTTCTTCAAAGGTGGAGATCTTCTCGGGAATCTTGTCCTCGGTGATCTCGAAGTCCTGCGGGCGAAGGTCGGTGACGTAGTTGCCCTTGTTGTCAGTGACGGCGACGTTGAGCTGCACGAGGACAACGTTGACGCGAAGACTGAGCGGATCGTCCTGAGCGGCGGAGGGAGTTGCGGCGCCCTGGGGAAAGACGAGGTAGGCAAGAGCGGCGATGCCGAGAAGCGATGTCTTTGTCATAAATAATCCAATGAGCTGTCTGCTGGAGCGGTTGGCGCACCACGCTATTGCCGGGCAACGAGGCTTGTGCCCTCGAGGGGGATCTTGCCCTCTCGAAATTCGGTTCCGGTCTGATGCAGGGCGCGAAGCAGCGCGGGCCAGTCGTCGATGTTGCTGGCGAAGATGTTGACGACCATACGCCGTGTGAGCGCGGGGACGAGGAGGTTGAGCATGACGGGCGGGTAGCCCATCTCATCGGCGAGACGCGCCCAGTAAAGGTTGTTGGATTCCCATGACTCGGCGAGGAGCCGGCTAGCGTTGCCGCTGTAGGCGGGAATCGGCTTGGGGTTGGCGAGGGCGCGGGAGGTGGTGGAGAGCAGCCGCGGATGCGGGGTGCCGAAGTCCTGCGCGATGCGCGCGGCGGCGGATTCGGCGGGAGCGGCGCGCAGGAGCTCGTCGAGCTCGCGGCCGGAGGCGCCGATGGCAGCGGCCTGCTGGGGATATCTTTTTCGGAATTCAGCGGCGAGATAGAACTCCTCAGACGGAGCTGGTGAGGGCGATGGCGTTGCCGACCGTATCGGAAGTGCCGAGGGCGGTCTCGGCTTGCGCGAGGCGTTCGGGGGTCATGCAATCGGAGAGAATAGCGACGACTTTGGTGCGCAGCTCAGGGTTTGCGGCGGAGGCGGTGAGGAGTTCATCGCCGGCGCGCTGATAGAGCGCGACAGCATGCAGCTCGCGGGGGGTGACGCTCCACCAGCGCGGAAGGACGGCATCGACGATGAGGTCGGGCACGGCTTCTCTCCAAATGAGGGCCTGCACGTTGCGGGGAGCGATGAAGTCCTGCTCAGTGGCGGCGAGGGCATAGGGGAGGCCGACGAGCGAACCCATGAGATAGGCTCCGCCACCGGCGGTGGCTCCGATGCCGATGAGGCCGGGATCGTTCCATATCTGTTCGACGCCCTGGATGGAGATGGAGGAGAAGTCGTGGGAGCGGACAAAGAGCGGATTGTTGTGGAGGACTTCTGCCCCGGGAGGCTCGTAGTAAGCGTAGTTGAGGCCGACGAGGGTATCACGCAGAAACGGGGCGAGCTGGCCGCGTGCGGCTTCAAGCTGGGCAGGCGTGCCGGACTTGATGGTGCGCGCAAGGTCAGTGCGGATCTGGAGCTCGGCGTGGCGGCTGGTGTAGACGATGGGCGACCACTGGACCTTTTCACCGCCGGTGAAGATGGGGCGGGGCATCTCGAACTCGCGCAGACTGCCGGCAAGAGGAAGAAGCTGATCGCCGACCGCGGCGCCGTGGGCCATGTCGCCGAGGCCGTCGTAGAGGCTGAAGAGGGTATCGAGCGAGACGAGGCGCTGGTCGTCGAGAACAGCATGCATGCGGCGCGCCAGCTCGGCGTGAACGCGTTTGCCCTGGTCGCTCTGCTGGGCGGGGCCGGCGAGCAGATCAACGAGCTGGTCCTGCGTGATGGCGAGGTTGCCGGAGGAATGTTCACCAGGCAGGCCGGCGCCGACGGCGACAGCAGCAAAGAGCGACTGGAGTGAAGTGCGCGCCGCCTCAAAGAGCTGCACCGAAGAGGAAGCGCTGCCGAAAGGCGCGACGGTGTTTTGCCATGTTGGGCTGAGCTGGCCGGGGGGAATCTGATGCTGGCGGGCGAAGATCTGCCAGAGGCCGATGTTGGCCTGGAGAGCGCCGAGAGCGTTGGCGCGCAGGGACTGGTTGGAGATGCTATCGATGTGATCGGCAGCGTGGACGAAGCGCGTGACAGAGGCGTCGTCGAGCTGGGGAAACTCAGCGAAGACCTCGAACCAGTGGCCGAACTGGGGGAGACGCCTGACGATGAGTTGTTCTGTGGCGACGGAGAGGCTCTGGCCGGCGGGCTTGCCGGCGTTGATGGCTTCGAGCATGCAGAAGGCCTGGATGGGATTGCCGTTCTCAGAGAGGTTTGCCGCCGCGACGAGCGTCTCGAGGAAATGCTCGGGGGTATCTAAAGTGTGGCCGACGCGAAGCCGCTCATTTTTTGGATTCGAGCCGAGGATGGAGGTCCAGACGTCGGGCCCTTCATGAATGGATAGCGCGCCGTCGGGATCCCACTTGAGCGAGGTGTAGAGGATGAGCAGCTCGGCGTTGCGCGGGAAGACGCCGTCGGATGCGTCGTTGTGGGGCGCGGTGGAGAGATAGGCCTGGTAGAGGTTCCTGAGCCGACCGTTGGCGGTGAGATGCACCTGCTGGTCCTGGGGGAGGCGGGCCATGACGTCGTAGTAGGCGACAAGCCAGCCGCGGTCTTTGCCGAGGAGGCGGAAGATGAAGTCGCCGGGCGCAGTGACGCGCTCGCCTACCAGCTCTTCCCATTCTTTGATCGCATTGCCGGGAACGACGACTTTGCCTTCGCTGACGTTGATGCCGC
Organism: uncultured Acidobacteriota bacterium; assembly: GCA_963718885.1. GTDB lineage: Bacteria > Acidobacteriota > Terriglobia > Terriglobales > Acidobacteriaceae > Telmatobacter. The sequence goes on along the minus strand of CAVRAK010000003.1, from coordinate 8,708 downwards.
TGCCGTAGAGACTGAAGTCGCGAGAGAGGGGCACGAGCTTTCGAAGGCCGGGGGATTTCTTAAGAGCGACGCGGGTCTCGTCGTTGCACCGGGAGAGAGCCCAGTAGAGGTGGTCGGCGTCCTGATCGTCGAGGAGTATCGCGAGCAGATCGTTGCCGAGCTTTTTCTCTTTGGGGAAGACGTAGGCCCAGTCGTGCTGGGTGAAGAAGATGGGCACGGTGGTGCCGGCGTATGGGTAGTTGAAGGGAGCGTTCTTGGCGAGGGCCTGCTCGAATTGCGTGAGGGGGAAACCGGAGTCGATGGTGAGAAAGGCGCGCTCGGAGTCGGCGGTGACGAGCGTGACGTCGCGCTGGCCGCAGGCGCCATGCAGGCGATAGCCGAGGACGGCGATGAGACGCGCGGAGCCAGCACAATCGGCAACGCGAATTTCGCCGTCCGGGCCTGCGATATCAGCCAGTTCCCTTGCCTGGTGAAGGTAACGGTTGAGCAATATGAGGAACTCGGTGTGATGGTGGGTTTGATAGCCGAGAAGCGAGACGTTGCGAGCTACCTCGGGCAGCACCTGATCGGGCGTGACCTGCTGGCTGACGCCGGCCATGCGCAGAAAGGATCGGAGCGGTCCGGGAATGACGATGGTCTCAGAGGCGTGCGCCGCGGATCTGACGGCATGGAGCAGCGGGCAGCAGGCGAGACAGAGAAGACCGAGGATAGAAACGGCGCAGGAGCGAAGAAGGAGGGTCATGAGGAAACACCTTGAGGCCGGATGCCGCCGATGGGGTGCGCGGTGCTCGCGAACGGATTAGAAGGGCTGCGATGCCAGCTCTGCCGGCGATCAATACTTGCAAGGATGCCGGTTGGTTGAAAAAGGGACACGTGCGGCGCGAAGGCCAGGCGGATTTCTGAATTGCGCAGGGAGTATCGCGGTGCAAGTGATGCCCTGCGGCCGGTCGTCAGGCTTGAGGCAACGGAACGAGGTCACGCAGACGGCGTGACCTTGAATCGTGAACAGCAGTTCGGATCGCGAAGAGCAGAACGCAAAAAGGTGATTTGGGCCCGGCCGAGCCTTGACTGGACGCCGCACTGGCGGCGAGCGGAAGGTACAGCCTGCTCGCGCAAGAAAGGATACTGCAAATCGAAAATTTCTGCTGAAGGAGGCGGGGCCGGCCTGCGCGGGGTGTGTGCGGCAGAGCGCGAGTCGTGGCGCGAAAGCTCCGGTATAGTAAGGGATTAGCATGACAGCCGGAGAACGACACCCTTACATTTTTAGCGCATTTCTCCGGACCGGACAGGCCGGGAGTGACGGCGGCGATCACGGCTGCGCTTGCCGCGGGGCAATGCCGCATTCTGGATATCGGACAGGCGGCGGCGCACGAGCATCTGGCGCTCGAAATTCTGCTTGAGGCTGCGGATGCGGATGAGGCAGCGGCGTTGCGCGGCTCGCTCGAGGAACGCGCGCGGGAGCTGGGATTGACGCTGCGCCTGACGCCGGCGACGGCCGAGGCGGTGACGCTGGGCGGGACTCGAAGGACAGCACTCGAAGGCCAGCACCTGGAAGACGAGCACCTGGAAGACCAGCACCTGATTGTGACGGTGCTTGGGCGCCGGCTCGATGCGAGGCACCTGGCGCGGATCAGCGCGGCGCTCTCGGCGCGGGGGATGAATATCGACCGGATCGAGCGGCTCTCAGAAAGTTTGTCGCCCGAGGCGGCGCCGGAGAATGCCTGCGTCGAGCTGGGCGTGAGCGGCGACCCGGCGCAGGAAGCGGGGCTGCGCGCGGAGTTTCTGAAGATTGCGCAGGAGCTTGCCATTGACATTGCCGTGCAGCGGGAGAGCCTCTTCCGGCGCAACCGGCGGCTGTTTGCGTTCGACATGGACTCGACGCTGATCCAGGGCGAGGTGATCGACGAGCTGGCGAAGCTGGCGGGGGTTGGCGAGCGCGTCAACGAAGATTACGGAATCGGCGATGCGGGGCGAGATCGATTTCGACGAGAGCTTTACGCGGCGGGTGGCGCTGCTGAAGGGGCTGCCGGCGGAGAAGGTCTACGCGCTGCTGGGAACGATTCCGCTGAGCCGATGGCGCGGCGCGGCTGATTGGCACGCTGAAGATGCTGGGGTACAAGACGGCGATTCTGTCAGGCGGCTTCATGTTCTTTGCGCGGTCGCTGAAGGAACGGCTGGGGATCGATTTCATCCACTCGAATGAACTGGAGATTGTGGAGGGCGCGGTGACGGGGCGCGTGATTCCGCCGATTATCAATGGGGCGCGCAAGGCGGCGCTGCTCAAAGAGATTGCGGAGCGCGAAGGGATTGCGCTGGAGCAGGTGGTGGCGGTGGGCGACGGAGCGAACGATATTCCCATGCTGAATGCGGCGGGGATGGGGATTGCGTATCGCGCGAAGCCGCTGGTGCGCGAGAAGGCGGATCACTCGATCTCATGCCTGGGGCTGGATGGGCTGCTGTATCTGGTCGGCGTGCGGGACCGGGATTTGCGGGGGTGAGGATTGGTGGGCGGTCAGGGACTCGAACCCCGGACTTCCTGCTTGTAAGGCAGGCGCTCTAACCAACTGAGCTAACCGCCCACGTGGGTGGGAGTTGTTGCGGCCTTTTCAATGATACCAGCGACAACGACACGGCCCGACTGCCGGCCGTGTGTGGCGAGGTCGCAGATTAGCTTAAGTTGTTTTTCTTTTGCTTTTAGTCCGCTCCCGTTGACCCATCTCTGCCAATGCCTTGAGCGCGTTCAACGAGTCCGACTTGGTACGAACGCCCTTCCATTCGTAGCCGACACTATTGTGCATCTTCCAGCTATTGATGCGGCCTTCTTTATGAAGTCGGGAAAGGATCGTCGCAACACTTCGAGGTTCGGCATCGACACCCATCTGCTCCAAGCGACCGACAATATCCGACGCCATGATTGACTCCCTTTCCCGTGTTCCCTTCACGACCAGGAGAATTGCGTCAGTCAACGTCTTCGGACGCTCGGCATCATCCATGCCGAGTTTGGCTTGCAGAATAGCAATGATCTGTCGGAGATTGGCCCTCTGTCGCTCAAGCGTTGTTATCTTCTCTTCGCATACAGCTAGTTCCTGCTGCGCCTCTTCCAGCGAGATTTGATATGCGCTATTCATCGCTATTTATAATCATCCTTATCTATTTCTTTTGTCAACATTATTGTTGACCAACTAAGACAACAGCAAATATTATCGTCGCCATGACAGAAAAGAAGAAGTTAATACTCACACCCGAGTTGGTCCCCGGTCCGCTGTGGGGGCGCAGCGCATACAGGATGCTTGGCCGTCGCGCGAAATGGACAAAGGAAATTCGACCGGACGCCTTGAAGAAGGCGAATAATCGATGCGAGGTCTGTGGATCGAACAGTGAGAGACTGATTTGCCACGACAAATGGCAATACGACGATAAGAGACTCATTGCAACATTAATTGGATTTGAAATTCATTGTTCAAAGTGCGACTTGGTGACGCACATCGGCCATTCCGCCAACTTCGTATCAGAGTCGGCTGATGAGATCTTGCTCTCCGCACTCAATCACCTGTGTAAGGTTAACAATTGTGCTCCCGAGGCTGCTCAAACAGCCATCCTTGATGCTTTCAAAAAATGGGAGAAGCGGAGCAAGAAAAGTTGGGTCGTACAGGTCGCCCCAAAGCTTATCGAGCAATATCCGGAGTTGGCTGCGCTGCCAGAATTTGAGCCAACACCGTCGTCTTAAACTGGAGCAACGCGGACCGGCGTCGATTGATACACTTGGCCGGTGAGCCGCCTTATTGTGAATGCCGACGACTTCGGGCTGACGCCGGGAGTGAATCGCGCCATTGTTGAACTGCACCAGGCGGGCGTGCTGACGAGCACGACGCTGATGGCGAGGGCCGGCGCGACGGAAGAGGCGATCGAACTGGCGCGAGCGAATCCGGCGCTGGGCGTGGGCTGCCACGTGGTGCTGGTGGATGGCGAGCCGGTGCTGCCGGCGGCGCAGGTGCCGACGCTGATCGATGGAGCGACGGGAAAGCTGTATGCGACGCTGGGGAAGTTTCTGCCGCGGCTGCTGACGGGGCGGATACGCGCGGCGGAGATTGAAGCCGAGGCGGCGGCGCAGATTGCGAAGCTGCAGGGGCGCGGGCTGCGGCTGACGCATGTGGACACGCACAAGCATACGCACATGTTTCCCAAGGTGCTGGAGCCGGTGCTGCGGGCGGCGAAGGCGGCGGGGATTGGCGCGGTGCGGAATCCGTTTGAGCCGGAGTGGGCGGTGCATGCTACTCCGCGGGCGCAGGCGATGCGCGTGGCGGAGGTGTTTGCGCTGCGGAGGATGGGCCCGTATTTCAAGCGGCTGATTGCGCAGCACGGGTTTGCGACGACGCAGGGAACGATTGCGGTGGTGGGCACGGGGACGCTGGATGCGGACGCGGTGCGCTCGCTGCTGCGCAATCTGCCGGAGGGGACGTGGGAGCTGGTGACGCATCCGGGATACAACGATGCGGATCTCGACAAGGTGCGGACGCGGCTGCGCGCCTCGCGCGATGTGGAGCGGAATGCGCTGGGCGCGATCAGGGAGTTTGCAGGGGTGGAGCTGATATCGTTTGGCGGGGTGAATTGAGCTTCGTGCATTCCCACCCATGCTTCTTCACCCCAGCGACGTGGACCTGTCGCTGGGGACCCCGACCGCATGGATGGGGCACCCGGATTCGTGGGGATTGAGGCAGAGTGAGGTTCGTGCTTTCCCACATCTCAGAATCGAGATGGCGGGGTAGGCGGAGGGAAGCGCTGCATCTTCCCTGCCCCCGGGGACGTCCAAGAAGAGCAGAACATCGGACAGCAGATGGCAGGAACGGAGACAGCGGACGCATGCGGATAGGAATCACCTGCTACCCGACGTATGGCGGGTCGGGCGTTGTGGCGACGGAACTGGGCATTGAGCTTGCGGCGACGGGCCACGAGGTTCATTTCATTTCGTATTCGCAGCCGTTTCGGCTCAATGGGCGCAACGACGGGATCTTTTATCACGAGGTTCCGGTATCGAATTATCCGCTGTTTGAGTTTCCGCCGTATGACCTGGCGCTGGCGTCGCGCATGGCGGAGGTTGCGGAGTTCTACGATCTCGACCTGCTGCATGTGCACTATGCGATTCCCCACTCAGTAAGCGCGATGCTGGCGCGGCAGATGCTGGCGGCGCGGGGGCGGCGGCTGCCGTTTGTGACGACGCTGCACGGGACGGATATCACGCTGGTGGGACTGGATCGCAGCTATCTGCCGATCACGCGCTTCTCGATCCAGGAGAGCGACGGGGTGACGAGCATTTCGAATTACCTGAAAGACATGACGGTGAGCGAGTTTGGCGTGACGCGGCCGATCGAGGTGATTCCCAACTTTGTGAACTGCGATGTGTATACGCCGTACGCCGATGAGGCGGTGCGGGCGGAGGCGCGCAAGCGGCTGGCGAAGCCGGGCGAGGCGGTCCTGATTCACCTCTCGAACTTCAGGCCGGTGAAGCGGGTGATGGATGTGGTGCGGGTGTTTGCGCGGGTGGTGCAGGAGCTGCCGGCGAAGCTGGTGCTGGTGGGCGACGGGCCGGACCGCTCGGGCGCGGAGTGGCTGGCGCACGACCTGGGGATTCAAGACAAGATTCTTTTCATGGGCAAACAGGAACGGGTGAACGAGCTGCTGCCGCTGGCCGATGTGATGGTGCTGCCGAGCCAGCTTGAGTCGTTTGGCCTGGCGGCGCTGGAGGCGATGGCATGCCGGGTGCCGGCGATTGCGACGCGCGTGGGCGGCGTGCCTGAGCTGATCGACAACGGCGTTTCAGGGCTGCTGTATGAAGTGGGCGACGTGGAAGGCATGGCGGCGGGCGCGATTGCGCTGCTGACGGATCGCGACCGGCTGGAGGTGATGCGCGACGCGGCGCGCAAGACGGCGCGGACACGCTTTTGCGCGACGCTGGTGCTGCCGCAGTATGTGAAGTACTACGAGCAGGTGCTGAGGAGCAGTTCGTAGTTCACAGTTCGTAGTTCATGGTGCCCGAGTGCGGATGAGGCGGCCACTACTTTGGCAGGAGCAGGTCGTGGAGCCAGGGGACGGGCAGCGCGCCTTGATCGAGAGCGCGGTTGTGGAACTCGGCGAGGGTGAAGCTGCTGCCTTTGGCTTTCTGGTAGGCCTGGCGCAGGCGCCACCACTCGCTGGTGCCGACGAAGTAAGTGGGCAACTGGGTTGAGCTGAGCTTGGCGCGTTGCAGCTTGCCGATGGCCTCGGCACGGGTCTGGAATGTGTCGTTCATCATGAGCGACATGGCCTGATCGTCGGTCATGCCCATGGTCTGCATGCGGATATCGAGGATGGCGTTGGCGATGGCGCGGAGCCAGACCTTGAGATAGCTGATGCGATAGCGGGGATCGTTATTGGCGAATCCCTGATGCAACATGACCTGCGCGCCGTATTCGGCCCAGCCTTCGACGTAGGCTCCGTTGCCGTAGAGGCTGCGCACGAGGCGGCGGGTGACGGGCTCGATGGCGTTGGCGTGTTCGGCCTGCACGTAATGGCCGGGCAGCGCCTCGTGAATGCAGAGCCACTTCAAGACCCAGTTGTTGTACTCGCGCAGCTTTGACTCGGCCATGGCGTCGGGGGTTTTGGGATCGATGGGCGTGACCCAGAATTGCGCTTCGGCGGTGGGGTCGAGCGGCGGGGCGGAGTGGAAGCCGGCGACGGAATAGATGCCGCGCATGAAGGGCGGCGTGGCGATGACCTTGAGATTGTCATGCGGGCTGAGCGTGACGATTTTGTGATCGATGATGAACTGGCGGATGCCGATGAGGTTCTGCTGCGCGGTCTCGATGAGCTGGTCGCGCTTGGGATGGTCGTCGGAGATTCTTTCGATGACTTCACTGATGATCTTGTTTTCGCGCTGCTGCGGAGTGAGGTCAGTGTGGTCGCCGTGACCGGGATAGTACTGCTTGTGCAGGGGGATGGCGAGCTCAAGCATCTGCGCGCGCGTGGATTTGAGCGCGGCTTCGGCTTCGGCGAGAACCTGATCGGGTGTGATGGGCGTTTCCATCACGAGGCGAAATTTCTGCGCGTAGAGCTCTTTGCCGAGACGCCAGGTGCGATCGGTTTTGCGGCCGGCGAGATCGCTGGTGAGCCATTTGGAAAAGCTTTGCAGGGCGGCGACGGCGGGCGGCGCGACCTGATCGAAGCGGGCCTTGAGGAGGGGATCTGCCTTGACAGCATTGGCGATCGTGTTCTGGATGAGATCGACGTTGCCTTCGTTTTCGCCGGCGGCAACTTTGATGAAGATGGGATCGGCATCGAGGAGCTCGGCGCGGGCCTGGCCGAGAAAGACGGGGATGGCGGCGATGCGGGAGAGGATGTCGTTGAGGCGAACGCTTTGCGGTGCGAAGTTGTCAGTGAGGGGCTGGAAGAGGGCGCTGCCGATGAGCTCGACGTAGACGGTGGGATTGTGGCGGTAGTTCTGAATGCGATCGAATTCAAGGAGCGTGAGCGCGATCTGGTCGTCGATGAGCTGCCAGTCGGCGGCGTCTTCGGGATTGAGCGATGCCTTCGGAGTTTCAGTGCGGAAGCGCTGGCGCCATGCGGCGTAGACGCGGCGCTGCTCGGCGACGCCTGCGGGGCTCATGTCATCGAGGAGCGCATCGAGGGCGATGGTTTTGCCGGTCTTTGGATCGACGTGCTGGTGATAGCCGACCTGCGAGGCGGTAGACGGCGAAAGAGCGAGCGTCTGATGAATGAAGTCTTCGCAGAGCCTGGAGAATTTCGCGCTGGAGGCGGTTGGGGAGCTGGCGGTTTGCGCGATGGCGGCAGACGAGAAGGCGCTGAGAAGCAGAGCAGCAGAAAGCAATCGCATGGTGGAATGATTTTAGACCGCAGAGGCGGCCTGCGCAGCGGGATCGGGTTCGAAGCGCGGATCGAGGCCGAGGCGCTGCCAGAAGGTACGCACGAGATCGACGGTGGCGGGGCTCGCGAGCGGCGGGGTGCGGATGAGGATTGCGCGGGACGCGTTTTCGGGGCTGCGCTCGGCGAGGCCGCTCTCGGCGAGATCGCTGGCTTCGGCGGCGATGGCGACGCACTTGTCGGGCCGGTAAGTGCAGGCGGCGAGGTCGGCGATGGAGAGGCGTGTGGTGGGCGTGGCGAGAACGGTGCGCGGCGGGGCCATGCGGTCAAGCAGGCAAAAGATCTCGAGCTTGGATTCCAGCTCGTCGGGAACGCAGTCGATGGCGAGGTCGGCGTCGCGCACGGCATCTTCAATGGTGCCGACGAAGGAGACGCCGGGGCCGGCGGCGGTGCCGGGCTCAAGCGCAGCGGGGCCGAGGCTCAGGCGGAGGGCTTCGCGCGCATGGCGCAGATTGGCGGGCATGACATCTTCAAGCAGAACGCGAAAGCCGGCGCGCGCAGCGGCGAGCGCGAGCCATCGGCCAAGAGGGCCAGCCCCGATGATGGCGACCGTGATCAAGCGTGCGTCTACCTGGCGTTCAGGGCTTTGAAGACGTCGTCGATGTTGGGCTTGGATTGGATGAGGTGTTCACCGACGAGGGCGCGCTCTTCGGCGGGCAGCGTGGGAGCCAGGGCCAACACGCGGCGCAAGGTTACGGCAACGTCGTCAATGTAGTTCATGAGGCGGATGGCTTCTCCGGAGAGCGGCATGGGTTCCCTCGTTCGAGTTGAAATGCAGACTTCATTGTAAGAGG
>CAVRAK010000002.1:0-74783 GCA_963718885.1 uncultured Acidobacteriota bacterium | reverse complement strand
AGGAACGGAGACAGCGGACGCATGCGGATCGGAATCACCTGCTACCCCACGTATGGCGGATCGGGCGTTGTGGCGACGGAGCTGGGCATTGAGCTGGCGGCGACGGGCCACGAGGTTCACTTCATCTCCTATTCGCAGCCGTTCCGGCTCAACGGGCGCGACGACGGAATCTTTTATCACGAGGTTCCGGTTTCGAATTATCCGCTGTTTGAGTTTCCGCCGTATGACCTGGCGCTGGCGTCGCGCATGGCCGAGGTGGCGGAGTTTTACGATCTCGACCTGCTGCATGTGCACTACGCGATTCCGCACTCGGTGAGCGCGCTGCTGGCGCGGCAGATGCTGGCGGCGCGGCGGGCGGCGGCTGCCGTTTGTGACGACGCTGCACGGCACCGACATTACGCTGGTGGGCCTGGACCGCAGCTATCTGCCGATCACGCGGTTCGCGATCCAGGAGAGCGACGGCGTGACGAGCATCTCGAATTATCTGAGAGAAAAGACGGTGAGCGACTTTGGCGTCACGCGGCCGATTGAGGTGATTCCCAACTTTGTGAACTGCGATGTGTATACGCCTAAGCCGATGAGGTGGTGCGGGCGGAGGCGCGCAAGCGGCTGGCGAAGCCGGACGAGGCGATCCTGATTCACCTCTCGAACTTCAGGCCGGTGAAGCGGGTGATGGATGTGGTGAAGGTGTTTGCGCGGGTGGTGAAGGAGCTGCCGGCGCAGCTGGTGCTGGTGGGCGACGGGCCGGACCGTTCGGGCGCGGAGTGGCTGGCGCACGACCTGGGGATTCAGGACAAGATTCTTTTCTGGGCAAGCAGGAACGGGTGAACGAGCTGCTGCCGCTGGCCGATCTGATGCTGATGCCGAGCGAGCTTGAGTCGTTTGGCCTGGCGGCGCTGGAGGCGATGGCGTGCCGAGTGCCGGCGATTGCGACGCGCGTGGGCGGCGTGCCTGAGCTGATCGACAACGGCGTTTCTGGTCTGCTGTATGAAGTGGGCGACGTGGAAGGCATGGCGGCGGGCGCGATTGCGCTGCTGACGGATCGCGACCGGCTGGAGGTGATGCGCGACGCGGCGCGCAAGACGGCGCGGACACGCTTTTGCGCGACGCTGGTGCTGCCGCAGTATGTGAAGTACTACGAGCAGGTGCTGGGGGGCAGTTCGTAGTTCACAGTTCGTAGTTCATGGTGCCCGAGTGCGGATGAGGCGGCCACTACTTTGGCAGGAGCAGGTCGTGGAGCCAGGGGACGGGCAGCGCGCCTTGATCGAGAGCGCGGTTGTGGAACTCGGCGAGGGTAAAGCTGCTGCCTTTGGCTTTCTGGTAGGCCTGGCGCAGGCGCCACCACTCGCTGGTGCCGACGAAGTAAGTGGGCAACTGGGTTGAGCTGAGCTTGGCGCGTTGCAGCTTGCCGATGGCCTCGGCACGGGTCTGGAATGTGTCGTTCATCATGAGCGACATGGCCTGATCGTCGGTCATGCCCATGGTCTGCATGCGGATATCGAGGATGGAGTTGGCGATGGCGCGGAGCCAGACCTTGAGATAGCTAATGCGATAGCGGGGATCGTTGTTGGCGAATCCCTGATGCAACATGACCTGCGCGCCGTATTCGGCCCAGCCTTCGACGTAGGCTCCGTTGCCGTAGAGGCTGCGCACGAGGCGGCGGGTGACGGGCTCGATGGCGTTGGCGTGTTCGGCCTGCACGTAATGGCCGGGCAGCGCCTCGTGAATGCAGAGCCACTTCAAGACCCAGTTGTTGTACTCGCGCAACTTTGACTCGGCCATGGCGTCGGGGGTTTTGGGATCGATGGGCGTGACCCAGAATTGCGCTTCGGCGGTGGGGTCGAGCGGCGGGGCGGAGTGGAAGCCGGCGACGGAATAGATGCCGCGCATGAAGGGCGGCGTGGCGATGACCTTGAGATTGTCATGCGGGCTGAGCGTGACAATTTTGTGATCGATGATGAACTGGCGGATGCCGATGAGGTTCTGCTGCGCGGTCTCGATGAGCTGGTCGCGCTTTGGATGGTCGTCGGAGATTCTTTCGATGACTTCACTGATGATCTTGTTTTCGCGCTGCTGCGGAGTGAGGTCAGTGTGGTCGCCGTGACCGGGATAGTACTGCTTGTGCAGCGGGATGGCGAGCTCAAGCATCTGCGCGCGCGTGGATTTGAGCGCGGCTTCGGCTTCGGCGAGAACCTGATCGGGTGTGATGGGCGTTTCCATCACGAGGCGAAATTTCTGCGCGTAGAGCTCTTTGCCGAGACGCCAGGTGCGATCGGTTTTGCGGCCGGCGAGATCGCTGGTGAGCCATTTGGAAAAGCTTTGCAGGGCGGCGACGGCGGGCGGCGCGACCTGATCGAAGCGGGCCTTGAGGCGGGGATCGGCCTTGACCGCATTGGCGATGGTGTTCTGGATGAGATCGACGTTGCCTTCGTTTTCGCCGGCGGCAACTTTGATGAAGATGGGATCGGCATCGAGGAGATCAGCGCGGGCCTGGCCGAGAAAGACGGGGATGGCGGCGATGCGGGAGAGGATGTCGTTGAGGCGAACGCTTTGCGGTGCGAAGTTGTCAGTGAGGGGCTGGAAGAGGGCGCTGCCGATGAGCTCGACGTAGACGGTGGGATTGTGGCGGTAGTTCTGAATGCGATCGAATTCAAGGAGCGTGAGCGCGATCTGGTCGTCGATGAGCTGCCAGTCGGCCGCGTCTTCTGGATTGAGCGAGGCTTTCGGAGTTTCAGTGCGGAAGCGCTGGCGCCATGCGGCATAGACGCGGCGCTGCTCAGCGACGCCGGCGGGGCTCATGTCATCAAGGAGCGCATCGAGGGCGATGGTCTTGCCGGTCTTTGGGTCGACGTGCTGGTGATAGCCGACCTGCGAGGCGGTAGACGGCGAAAGCGCGAGCGTCTGATGGATGAAGTCTTCGCAGAGCGTGGAGAATTTCGCGCTGGAGGCGGTTGGGGAGCCGGCGGTCTGCGCGACGGCGGCAGACGAGAAGGCGCTGAGAAGCAGAGCAACAGAAAGCAATCGCATGGTGGAATGATTTTAGACCGCAGAGGCGGCCTGCGCAGCGGGATCGGGTTCGAAGCGCGGATCGAGGCCGAGGCGCTGCCAGAAGGTACGCACGAGATCGACGGTGGCGGGGCTGGCGAGCGGCGGGGTGCGAATGAGGATAGCGCGGGACGCGTTTTCGGGGCTGCGCTCGGCGAGGCCGCTCTCGGCGAGATCGCTGGCTTCGGCGGCGATGGCGACGCACTTGTCGGGCCGGTAAGTGCAGGCGGCGAGGTCGGCGATGGAGAGCCGTGTGGTGGGCGTGGCGAGAACGGTGCGCGGCGGGGCCATGCGGTCAAGCAGGCAAAAGATCTCGAGCTTGGATTCCAGCTCGTCGGGAACGCAGTCGATGGCGAGGTCGGCGTCGCGCACGGCATCTTCAATGGTGCCGACGAAGGAGACGCCGGGGCCGGCGGCGGTGCGGGGTTCAAGCGCAGCGGGGCCGAGGCTCAGGCGGAGGGCTTCGCGCGCATGGCGCAGATTGGCGGGCATGACATCTTCAAGCAGAACGCGAAAGCCTGCGCGCGCAGCGGCGAGCGCGAGCCATCGGCCAAGAGGGCCAGCCCCGATGATGGCGACCGTGATCAAGCGTGCCCCTACCTGGCGTTGAGGGCTTTGAAGACGTCGTCGATGTTGGGCTTGGATTGGATGAGGTGTTCACCGACGAGGGCGCGCTCTTCGGCGGGCAGCGTGGGAGCCAGGGCCAACACGCGGCGCAAGGTTACGGCAACGTCGTCAATGTAGTTCATGAGGCGGATGGCTTCTCCGGAGAGCGGCATGGGTTCCCTCGTTCGAGTTGAATTCAGAGTTCATTGTAAGAGGTCGCGGCGGGGTGGAGCGAGGCGGGCGGCTTGATCGGTTCTACCGCACTCATCTGCTATGTTGTGTGTGCGCGCGATTTCCCCATTGGGTTCCCCTTCTACCGTTTCATGCAGCTTGAGGGAGGAGCTGGCGCATGACGAGCCTGAATCTGGTTGAGCTATGGGAGCAGCACTGCCGCTGCGAGTTTGAGACGCGCAACGCAGACGCGACCATGGCCACGATGGTAGCCGAGCCTTACGTCAACCACGTTCCCACGATGACGGGCGGCGTTGGGTACGACGAGCTCAGGCGGTTCTACGCGCACCACTTCATTCCGATCAATCCACCGGACTTTGCGTTGACGCCGGTGAGCCGCACGGTGGGAGTTGACGCGGTTGTGGATGAATTCATTGTTCACTTTACCCATACGACCGAAATTGACTGGATGCTGCCGGACATTGCGCCGACGGGACGAAGGGTGGAGGTGCCGACCGTGGCGGTCGTGAAGTTTGTGGGCGATAAGGTTGCGCACGAGCACATCTATTGGGATCAGGCTTCAGTGCTGGCGCAGATAGGCCTCCTGGATACGCGCGGCCTGCCCGTGGCAGGAGCAGCAACGGCGCGCAAGGTGCTTGAGAAGTCGCTGCCGAGCAACGAGCTGATGAAACGCTGGCGGGAGAGCGAAGGCCGGTAGGCTGACTTTCTTGGCGATTGGGGCTTCCTATAAATGCGGATTCTTCGATTCTCACCCCACGGACGTGGACCTGTCCGTGGGGACCCCGGTTGATGCCGTCGTAGTTCCACGTCACCTGCCGGTTCGTGAGCTCGAGCGCGCCGCTTCGCGGCGGGTGGGGTGAGCGCGATCAAAAAGAAAGCGGGCCCGGCGTGGAGGCCGGACCCGTTGTATTTTGAGGCTGAGTTCTACTTGAGCCCGTAGACGGTCTGAAGGACCTTCTGCTGGAGGCTCTCGGGCAGGGGCGCGTAGGAGAGTGCGGAGACTTCGCCTTCGCCGGACTTGATCATCCAGCTGAGCATGTCCTTGAGCACGGCGCGATTGCCGGGGTTGGCGGCGTCGACGGGGACGAGCAGGTAGGTGAAGCTCGAGATGGGATAGGCGTTGGCGCCGGGCGCGTCAGTGATGGAGACGCGGTAGTCGGCGGGCATGGCCTTGATGCCGGCGGCGGCGTCGGTGACGCCTTCGATGGAGGCCTTAACCCAGTTGCCCGAAGCGTTCTTCACCGTGCCGAAGGAGATGTGGTTCTGGAGGGCGTAGATGAGCTCGACGTAGCCGATGGCGCCGGGCATCTGGCGGACGAGGCCGGCGACGCCTTCATTGCCTTTGCCGCCGACGCCGACGGGCCAGCTGGGAGAGGTTCCCTTGCCGGGGCCTTCGGACCAGTCCTTGCTGACCTTGCTGAGGAAGTCAGTGAAGATGAAGCTGGTGCCGGAGCCGTCAGAGCGATGGACAACGATGATCTTCTGGTCAGGCAGCTTGACGCCGGGGTTGTCCTTGGCGATGCGGGCGTCGTTCCAGTTGGAGATTTTGCCGAGGTAGATGTCGGCGAGGACGTCGCCGCTGAAGCGAATGTCGGTGGCGCCGGGAACGTTGTAGACGGGGACGACGGCGCCGAGCACGGTGGGAATGTGGATGAGCTTGATCTTCGACTGGCTGAGCATCTCGTCGGTCATGGGCATGTCGGAGGCGCCGAAGTCGACGAGGCCCGCGGTGACCTGGCGAATGCCGCCGCCGGAGCCGATGGACTGGTAGTTGACTTCAACGCCGGGATGCGCGGCGCTGTACTCGCTGAACCACTTGGAATAGATGGGATACGGGAAAGTTGCGCCGGCACCGGTCAGCTTCTGGGCCTGGGCGACACCGAAAGACGAGAGGGCCAGCAGGCCGACGACGATGAGATTTTTCTTCACGGATAGCTCCTTGCAGAGAGTGGCAAAAGCCCAAGAGCTAAGGACTCGCGCTGGTGGCGAGAGCGGAAGTCGGGCTTTGCTCTGATTTCATCCCTGATTCTCGACGGGCTATGTTACGGGGAGTTGAATTGGATGGCGAATTCAACGTTCTTTAACGCAAGCTAGTGATTCGTTGCGGGAGCAACTGCCGGCTCTTCAACGGGGTGGGGCTGCGCGGCCAGGGGCAGCGTGAAATGAAAAGCGGCGCCGGCGCCGAGCTCGCTCTCAGCCCAGGCGCGGCCTCCGTGGGCCTGCACGATGTGCTTGACGATGGCGAGGCCGAGGCCAGTGCCTCCGAAGTCGCGGGAGCGGGCCTTATCGACGCGGTAGAAGCGCTCAAAGATGCGCTCGAGATGTTCGGAGGCGATGCCGGGGCCGAAGTCCTGCACGAAGAACTCGACTTCGCTGCCGATCTGGCGTGCTCCGACGAGAACGCGCTTGCCGCCCTTGCCGTACTTGAGGGCGTTCTCGATGAGGTTGCCGAAGACCTGGTTCATGGCGTCGGGATCGGCGAGGACGGGGAGGTCGGGGGCGCAGGCCTGCTCGAGCTCGACGCCGGAGTCGACGACGATGCCGCCGAGGGCCTCGATGGCGTCCTGCACGAGGGCGCAGGCGCGGATGGGCTGGCAGGCGAGCTTGTAATCGGGGCTTTCGACGCTGGCGAGGGCGAGCAGATCCTCGGTGAGGCGGTTCATGCGAGTGGCGTTCTTGTAGATGATGCCGAGGAACTCGCGTGTGGTTTCGGGATTGGGGTCGGGGTCTTCGAGGAGGGTTTCGACGTAGCCCTGGATGGAGGTGAGCGGCGTGCGCAGCTCGTGGCTGACGTTGGCGATGAAGTCGCGGCGGGATTTCTCAGCGAGCTCGATGCGGGTGACGTCGTGGAGCACGGCAAGAGCGCCGCCGGAGGGCAGCGGGGCTGCGCTGATCTCGAAGATTTTTCCGGGGGCGAGGGTGCTGGCGCGGCCGAAGCGGACTTCGCGGTTTTCAAGAGCGCCGCGCACGCAGTTGAGCAGCTCGGGATCGCGCAGGGAGTGAACGAGGGGACGGCCGGCGTGAATCTGAATGCCGGCGATGCGCTGCATGACGGGGTTGGACCAGCGGACATGGCCGTCGGCGGTGACGGCGAAGACGGCCTCCTGCATGGAGTCGAGCATGGTGGCGAGCTCGAGGCGGCGGTTTTCAATTTCGGCGAAGCTCTGCCCGAGGCGTTCGGCGGTCTGGTTGAGAGCGGCCTCCATGGATGTGAGCTCGTCGGCGCCGGCGGTGTCGAGGCGGGCGCTGAGATCGCCCTGCGCGACGCGGCGGGCGAAGGCGATGACGCGCTGGAGACGCGCGGCGACGCGGCTGGAGGCAAAGAGGGCGAGGACGAGAGCCACGGCGAGCGCGATGAGGCCGGACCAGAGGGCTTCGCGATCGAGAAGGTGGAGCGAGGCGCCTGCGCGGTCGTGCACGAAGCGGCGCAGGATCATCTCCATCGCCACGGTCTGAAAGACCAGCAGGACGAAGAAGAGAAAGAAGAGCCGGGTAAATATTTTGCGGGTCACGGTTTATGCCTGCCTGGCCGCATGAACGCGCAGCACGCCAGCGCTGTTTTGCCTACTGGCCTTTGGGTATCTCAAAGCGATAGCCCGCGCCGCGCACAGTTTTGAGATAGCGCGGGTTTTCAGGATCGACTTCGATTTTCTCACGGATGCGGCGCACGTAGACATCGACGGAACGGGGCGTGACGAAGCGGGCGTCGCCCCAGACGGAGTCGAGGAGATGATCGCGGCTGAAGACGCGGCCGGGGTGACGCGCGAGGTAGTCGAGAAGGCGGAACTCGGTTGCGGTGGTGGTGGTGAGCTCGCCGCGCACCTTGAGCTGCATGGCGTTGGCGTCGATGATGACTTCTTCAAAGCTGATGAGGGCGGGGGCCGACGGGCGCTCAAAGCGGCGCAGGACTGCCTTGACGCGCGCGACAAGCTCGCGGGTGGCGAAGGGCTTGGTGATGTAGTCGTCGGCGCCAAGCTCGAGGCCGAGGACGCGGTCGTTTTCGCCGGCGCGGGCGGTGAGAAAGATGATGGGGATGGTGGAGAGCGCGTTGTGGTTGCGCAGGCGGCGGCAGACGTCGAGACCATCGCCGCCGGGGACCATGATGTCGAGCAGAAAGAGCGCGGGCGGCTGGCGCTCGGCGTCGGGAATGAGATTGGCGGGGGTGTGAAAGATGCGGGTGGCGAAGCCGGCAGCCTCAAGATGAAGCTGCACAAGGCGGGAGATGTCTGTGTCGTCTTCCAGTACAAATACGGTCTGGCTCAACCGGCGTGTCCTCGTCTGGCAGGCCCGCTCCGCGGGGAAAAGGCTGCTCGGAATCGTTAACAGACTACTGCAACGAGGCAAAGAAATTGCAAACGTTTGATGAATTTGGGGAAGGCTGCGCGGGGGTTCACGACGAGGATTCAGTGAGGGGGCGGTTGTCATTGACGGAGGGATTGTCGAGCGGAGGCGGCTCCCAGGCGGCGGGCGGTTTGGGAGGGCCGCGGCGGTTGTGCTTTTTGCGGACCTCGTCCATGGCGACGAGGATGAGCGCGGTGAAGGTGACGGCGAGGAGGATGATGGCGGTGATGCCGTGGAGCTGGTCGAGGCCGTCCGCATTGAAGTCGCCATAGAGAAGCGCGAGGCCGACGAAGACGAAGAAGATGTGCGCGCAGAAGACGCGGAGCGAGGCTTTGCCCAGGGTGAGAAAGGGCTCGATCTTGACGAGGCGGAGGGCGTATTTGCGCAGCCAGTAGAAGAAGACGGCGAAGGCGATGAGGTTGACGACGCGGAGCGGACCGATCGCCCACTTGTCCAGCTCAAAGACGAGTTTCTGCGGCGTGAGGTTGGGACCGAGCCAACTGTAGCGGACGCCGACGAAGAAGGCGCAGGCGGCGACGGAGGCGGCGGCCAGCCATCCGGGAACCCTGGGGAAGAGCGCTGTGTCAGTGGCGGTGCGAGCGCCGATCCAGAGGCCGACGGCCCAGAGGGCCTGCCAGGCAAAGAGGTTGAAGGCGCCGGTTTCCTGCAGGGGGATGTGGAGGTGGGTGAGATGGACGACCCAGCCGTGCACGAGGTCGCGCAGGCCGAACTGCGCGAGCAGCCACAGCATGCCGCTGCACGCGAGGATGGCGCGCCAGCCGTGGCGCACGGCCGATGAGAGAAGAAGCGGCGTGAAGAAGAGAAACGTGACGTACATGGGCAGAATGTCGAGCAGGGGCGGGCAATAAATGAGCAGCACGGAGCCGACGATGGCTGCCTTGGGATGGCTGAGATAGAAGTTGAGCAGGTTGGTGATGGCGGCCTTGTGGGTGTGGACGGCGAAGGCGGCGACAACGGTGAAGGCGAAGAGCAACATCACCAGGTGATAGCCGTAGATTTTGAAGGAGCGCTTCCACAGCTTGGCGCGCACATTGGCGGGGTCCTGGACGAACTCGCGCATGTAGAGGCGGCCGACGAGGAGCGCGGAGATGAAGACGAAGCCTTCAGCGGAGGAGACGAAGCCGATGGGCTGGTTGACGAAGTCGCTGTAGCGCGTGGGCAGGTGCGTCAGCGTCATCCAGACCAGGAAAAGCCCGCGCAAGGCATCGAGTTCCGGCCGTCGTTCCAGTTTCGGCAACATCGTCGTGTCCTGTGGGCGCCGGCTGACGGCGATAGCGGGTTTGCGTACAGTGCTTAGATGCGTTTTCGAGGCAATTGTTACAAGGGAGCGGCGGAGATTTCGTGAAAGGGAGGATGGACAGCATTTGACGCGGTTTAGCTTGACTCTGCAATCGATTTCTGCAAAACTCCGTGCGCGCGCCTGTAATTGGGTGGATTTCCGGTTTTGAGGGTGCGTATTCAGGATGTTGCGCTCTTGCGCACGCAGTGAATATGGGGACGCGCCCCCAGGGCCCGCCGTCTTTGCGCGGAATCAATCCAAGACAACTGGAGGCAGGCATGAAGAAGTACCTTGCGGAGTTGGTGGGCACCTTTATCCTCGTGTTTTTCGGCGTTGGCGTCGCGGTGGTGGCCGGAGACAAGGTGGGCATTGTCGGCATTGCGTTTGCATTTGGTTTTGGATTGATTGCCGCGGCGTATGGCATCGGACCGATCTCGGGTTGCCACATCAATCCGGCAGTGAGCCTGGGCGTGTGGACCGCGGGCAGGTTGAAGACGGTGGACCTGATCGGCTACATCGTCGCGCAGTGCGTGGGCGCGATTCTTGCGGCGTGGGTGCTGACGATGATCGTGACGGGAAATGGCTATGAGATCGCCAAGGGCGGGCTGGGCCAGAATGGCTGGGGGCCCGGCTACCAGGGAGGCTACAACCTGACGGCGGCGATTGCGTTTGAGTTTTTTGCGACGATGATTTTCCTGATCGTGATTCTGGGCTCGACGCAGAAGGCCGCGCCGACGGGCTTTGCGGGATTATCGATCGGCATCACGCTGACGGCAATCCACCTGCTGGGAATCAGCATCACAGGCACAAGCGTGAACCCTGCGCGCAGCCTTGGACCGGCGCTGTTTGTCGGCGGGCAGGCGCTGTCGCAGCTTTGGCTCTTTTTGCTGCTCCCGAGCCTGGGCGGCATTGCCGCGGGACTGCTCTTCCGCACCAAGGTGCTGGAAGCGGAGTAAGCGGGCGCACAACGCGACGCACGAGGAAGCGCACCGGGATGGTGCGGAGTTGAACATGCCGCCGGCCCGGCCGCGATGGCGGGGCGATGCGGCAAGCCTATCCTCGGAAACGCAAAGGAGCGAGCATGGCAGATCTGGAACAGTTGAAGCAGAAGTATGCAGGCGTGATCTCGACCCTGCAGGGGTTCACAGACATTGGCGCAACGATCGACCAGATCGGTCTCGATGGAGACAAGCTTCTGCTGAAGGCGCATGTGCCGTCGAAGGTGGTGGCCAACCGTGTGTGGGACGCGATCAAGGAGGCAGATCCGAATTACGCCGATCTGCACCACGAGATTGCGACCTCGGGCGGCGATGCTCAGCCGTATACGGTGCAGTCGGGCGATAACCTTTCGCGCATCGCGAAGCGATTTTACGGCGAGGCGGACAAATATTCCGGCATCGCGCAGGCCAACAGCATCGCGAATCCTGATTTGATCAAGGTGGGACAGAAGCTGAATCTGCCGGTGATGTAGGAAAGGGACACGGGGGCCGGCAGCGCGAAGTTGCCGGCCCCTTTTTCTTTGCGGAAACTCTGTCGACGTGCAAGGCACTTATCGCAAATTAGTTAGTAAGTGCGCGGGAGTTACCGGCGCGCGATGAAGCGCAGGCGGACATAATCGCCGGTCCACTTCCCTGCCTCGTCACGGAGTGCGTTGGCGAGGAGAGCGACGGTTTCATCGACGACGGTTTCGCGAAGGCCGGCGGGCAAGGTATCGAGGACGCCGCGGCGGAAGGTGCGGAGCCAGCCGTGCATGCCGTCTTCGCCGAGGGGCGTGGGGCGCGGGATGAGCGAGATCTTCTCGACGCTGAAGCCGTAGCGCGTCAGGCGCTGGGTGTATGCCTCGGGCGTGGGGTAGTAGTTGACGTCGTTCTCGCGATCGCCGAAGCCGTGACGCGTGAGCGCGGCGATGAAGGCGACACGGATGGCGGCGATGTTGCCGTGACCGCCCATCTCGGCGACGAAGCGGCCGCCGGGGCGCAGGACGCGATGGACTTCGCGCATCATGGCATCGTGGTCGCGGACCCAGTGCAGCGCGGCGTTCGAGAAGACGGCGTCGAAGCTCGCGTCGGCGTACGGCAGCAGCTCGGCGCCGGCCACATCGACGATGAGGCCGCGGGCGCGGGCGGCAGCGGCCATCTGCGGCGAGGCATCGACGCCCTGCAGGCTGGCTCCGGTGGCGGCGAGGCGGAGGGTGAGCTGACCGTCGCCGCAGCCGAGATCGAGGATGCGTTCGCCGGGAAGCGGGGCGAGCCACTCGACGACTCCGCCGGCGAGGCCGTGCACGAATGCTCCGCGTTGACCGTACTCTGCGGGATCCCAGGTTTGGGTTGGGGTTTGCGTGTGCGCCACGAGTATCCCTCCTGCGAGTAGTTTCGCGGGCAGGAGGGCTATAAGGCAAAGTTATTCTTGTTTGGATTTGGATAAGTTTGATTTATGAAGGTCTTCGAATTGACCGAAGGTAGATTGGATTAATGTCGCTGGGATCTTGCTGAGATGCGAGTGGGAGACGCATCTGTCTGCGGTTATGATAAGCCTTAGCTTGCATTCAACGGTAGCTTCTAGCGCACGATTTCGAAAACGGGACGAACGATGATCTTTGGCCGATCTTCAGGTCAAACGATGAATCGGGCGCTTCAGGTCCTCGATGAGAAGTGGGATCATTGTATAGCCTTGAGTGAGATGGGATATTGCCCGATCGCGCGCCGTACATCACGACAGTGATTACGAAGAATGCATCGGCAACAATGACCCTTCCGAGCCGCTTACGGGATGGACGAGGATCAGAAGTATGAGCTCTGAATGCGCAGATGCATTCGGCATTCTCTAGCCACGATGATAAGGCGCTCTCAATGAGCTGATCGGCGTCATTAATGATGATTACGGAAGCGACGCAGATGCTCGAGCAGCGCGGAAAGAAATTGATGCGCTGATCCGTTCGCTAAGATCGCAGACGAATGCTCGCTACTTGCGGTTCGTGTGCGATGCAATCCTGAAAGTTCCCGAGGAGAAGCGGGAACGTCTTAATTGTCTACGATAGATGGGAACGCTGTGCCGTACGTTGTCGCATTTTAGAAGAAATCAGCGCTGGCTCGATTGGAAGAACTCGGACTCGGAGCAACCGGACTGCATGGATCCAGATAGACGGATTGGGATCTAACTTCTGGATGTGATAAGAGATCGACCTTCATTGGCGATTCTGTTCGGATTACAAGCTGCCAATATCGATCGCATGGGCTCGCAATCGCGCTGCACTTAAAGCGAGAGGCTAGCGCCACGTTGCCATCACTTGAAGGAATGGTTATGCGCCACGTCGTTCCCTCCAACCGAGAAATACCGATGAGAGCTGCTGGACGTCTAAAGGCCAGACCAGGCACCACATCGAGATCATGCAGATCTGTGGCATACCCCGACCTCTATGATCGAGGAGCATCTGTGCCATGGCATAAGTCCGGCATGAATCAATTGGCAGATGTAATCGACATACTCTGTCGGTCACAGTATATTGTTGCCGGAATGCTCTGGATGTGCGAACGATCAGATGGATTGGACGGGGAGGAGGGTGAGGTCGTCGACGAGGCCGACTTCTTTTTGCACGAAGGGCTCGCCGTATTGGACGCCGGCGAGGAGGCCGTAGTGGCGGGCTTCGGCGAAGGTGCGCTCGCGAATTTCTTCCTGGGGGACGAAGAGGCCGCCGCCTGCTGCCTGATTGGCGTATTGCGAGCGGTAGGCCATGAGCGCGGCGTGGCGCTGCTCGATGAAGGGCGTGATGTCGACGATGAAGGTGGGGCGCACGTCGGCGTAGAGGCTGGCGTAGACGATCTTGAAGGGGCGATGAGGCCCTTCTCCCGTTTCAATCTTCTTAATGCCGGAGAGGAAGCAGGCTTCGTAGCCGAGGGTTGCGGTGGTGGCGTGATCGGGATGGCGCGCCTGCCAGTAGGGCAGGATGACGACGCGGGGACGCAGGCGGCGCAGGACGGCGGCAATTTTCATGCGGTTCTGCAGCGTGTTTTCGACGGCGCCATCGGGGAGGTCGAGCGCGTCGCGCCAGGCGACGCCGAGCAGGCTCGCCGCTTCTTCCGCTTCGCGGGCGCGGTCGTGGGCGGTGCCGCGGGTTCCGGCTTCGCCCCGGGTGAGATCGAGGATGGCGGTGCGGAGGCCGCGGGCGGCCATGCGGAGGAGGGTGCCGCCGCAGGTCTGCTCGACGTCGTCACGATGCGCGGCGATGGCCAGCACATCAATCCTGGTCGAATCGGCCGGGGGCGAATCGGCGGCGGGCAGTTCGGCGGCAGCGTCCATGGGGCTCAGTAGACGGTGTTGTTGGAGTCGGTGATGGAGTCCATATACGCGACGTCCCACGCGGTGCCGCTGACGGTGACGTACTGGTTGTTCATGGCGGAGCCGTCGGTGGTGGAGAAGATGTAGACCTGGCCGCCCTGCGCTGCGTAGATCTTGTGGAGGCCTTCGACGTTGGCGATACCGGTGGCGTCGCCGTTGTAGGGCTCGAGCGTAGTGACGGAGTTGCTGGAGGTGTTGTACATGGTGAGGCAGCCGTAGGGCAGGCCCTTGGCATAGCGCTCGCCGTTGCTGCACTTGGTCATCGCAATCCACAGCGTGTTGTCGTCGGCGCGGATGAGACGGCTGGGGCCGCCGGGAGCGCCGTCGCTGATGGAACTGGTGCCGGTGACGGTGTTGTCGGAGAGATTGACCACCGTAAGGTTGCCGGTGAAGAGGCCATCGGGCAGCAACTGCTGGCCAACGACATACATGGTCGAGGAATCAACGAGCGCGTTGCTGGCGCCGCCGGGAATGGGGATGGTGGCGGAGTTGAGGGCGGCCTGAGTGGGAAGCTGACCGGATTGCTGCCCGACGGGGAAGATCATGGACGAAGTGGGCAGGGGCGTAACCGAAGAAGTCGAGCCGCCGCATTCGACGCCGCAGTTGAGGACGTAGGCTGTTCCACCATCTGCCGAGAAGACGGCCTTGACGGGGCGGTCAAAGGTGAGGGGCGCGCCGTAGGGGTTGCCGGTGGCATCGACGCTGTCGGGGCTCTGGGCCTGGAAGAGGCACCATACGGGAGCGTTCTGGGGCTCACAATCGACGGCGGCCTTTGGCCAGGTGGAGGGACCGCCGGAGTAGGAGATGGTCTGCGCGCTGGTCAACTGGCGAGGGTAGTAGACGTAGTTGGAATTCTGAACGAAGGCCAGGATCGTGGATCCGCCGGGATTCATGCTGACGCGATAGACGCCGGGCAGACCGAAGGCAACGACGGAGCCGTTGGACTGGTTGACGATGGTGAGGTAGTGGGCAAGCTGGTTTGCTGCGACGACGTAGACCTGATTGCGCGAGATGAAGATGCTGGAGGAAGTGCCGCTGAGGCCCTTGATGGCGCCGGAGGTGCTTTCCTTCTGGTAGTTGATGAGGGTAAAGCTGCCGTCGCCGGAGCCGTAGACGGCGCCAACCTGCTCCTCGGGCATGTTCTGGATGCTGATGGGGAGCGCGCCGGAGAAGCCGGAGACGGTAAATTGGACGGCGCTGTTGTTGTACTTATACCGGGTGTCGTAGAAAGCGTCGACGATCTGGAGCCCGCCCTTGGCGAAGGCGCTGGGGTTCTGGATGGCGATCATGACGCGGCGCGTCAGTCCGCTGGGGGGCAGCGTGCGACCGGCAAAGTATGTAGTTTCTCCGCATCCCGCCAACGCGACCGCAACCAACAGGGCTCCGGCGGCACTCAACCAAAGACTTCTCTTCTTCAAAATCCCTTACCTCGATGGAAAGCGCGGAGCGTGCCGCAGCCGTGACGTGAACCAGATCGAGAACGGACCGGCGGAAGTTGCCGTCCGGAGCCGGTTCAACCTGAGCATTTGACTCTCGAAGTATAACAAAGCAACCCGGCAATTCCGCGTGAGGAGCCGGGCCGCGCGGGGGAGCGGGGCGGAGGTGCGCGGCGAGATACGGAAGCAGCGCACAAAGCCCGCGGTGCGATAGGATTGCAGGAGAATGCCGACGTTTACCGACATCTTTGCCAGCCGGCCCGTACTTGCTGACGGGGCGATGGGCACCGTGCTTTATGCGCGGGGAGTGTTTATCAATCGCTGCTATGACGAGCTGAACCTTTCCGACCCGAACCTGATTCTCTCGATCCACGAGGAGTATCTGCAGGCGGGGGCGGAAATTATTGAAACGAACACCTTCGGCGCGAACCGGTTCCGGCTGGCGCGGCACGGGTTGAGCGGCAAAGTGGCGGAGATCAACGCGGCCGGAGTGAAGCTGGCGCGGCAGGCGGTGGCGCACCTCAAGGAAAAGCAGGCGGGCGAGGCGTGGGTGGCCGGATCGATCGGGCCGCTGGGCGTTCGGCTGGAGCCGCTGGGCAAGACCGGGCTCGATGAGGCGCGGGAGGCATTTGCGGAACAGATTCGGGCGCTGGCGGATGCGGGCGCGGACCTCTTGATTATTGAAACGATGCCGGCGCTCGATGAGGCGCGCGAGGCGCTGCTGGCGGCGCAGGAAACGGCGCCCGATCTGCCGGTGCTGGTGATGGTGACGGTGGACGATGAGAGCAACTGCCTCGATGGCTCGTCGCCGCAGAACGCGGCAACGCTGTTGACGGAGTGGGGCGCGGATGCGATCGGCGTGAACTGCTCGACGGGGCCGGCGACGGTGCTGACGGCGCTTGAGGCGATGCGTGCGGCGACGGATCTGCCGCTGGCGGCGATGCCCAACGCGGGCATGCCGCGCGCAGTGGAGGGGCGAAACATTTATCTCTGCTCGCCGGAGTACATGGCGAGCTTTGCGCGGAAGGCGATTGCCGCGGGCGCGCAGTTTGTGGGCGGTTGTTGCGGCACCACGCCGAACCACACGCGGGCGATGCGCTCGGCGATGCGCGCCATTGATGCGCAGGCGCGCGTGAAGGACGGCTCGGCGACGGTGCAGATTGAGAGCGAGACGCCGCCGGCGCCGCTGGGCAAGCGCTCGCGCATCGGCTCGCTGGTGGAGCAGGGACAGTTTCTGACGCTGGTGGAGATTGTGCCGCCGCGGGGCATCAACTGCGTGAAGGAGATTGAAGGCGCGCGGCTGCTGGCGCAGCTCGGCGTGCATGCGATCAACGTGCCGGACTCGCCACGCGCTTCAGCGCGCATGAGCGCACAGAGCCTGTGCATCCAGATCCAGCAGCACACGGGGATCGAGACGGTGCTGCACTACACGTGCCGCGACCGCAACGTGCTGAGCATTCAGTCGGACCTGCTGGGAGCGTCATCGATCGGGCTGCACAATATTCTGTGCCTGACGGGCGATCCGCCGAAGCTGGGGAATTACCCGGATGCGACGGCGGTCTTCGACGTGGATGCGATCGGCCTGGTGAACATTGTGCGGCGGCTGAACCATGGGCTCGATATTGGGTCGAATCCGATTGGCGCGTCAACAAATTTCACCATCGCGGTAGCGGCGAACCCCGGCGTGCCGGATATCGAGCATGAGCTGCGGCGCTTTGCCTACAAGGTGGAGGCGGGCGCAGAATACGCAATTACGCAGCCGGTCTTCGACCTGCGGCTGCTGGAAGAATTTCTGCGGCGGATCGAGGGATTCCGCATTCCGGTGATAGCGGGTGTGTGGCCGCTGACGAGCCTGCGCAATGCGGAGTTCATGAAGAACGACCTGCGCGTCTCGATGCCGGACGAGATCATGGCGCGCATGGGCAAGGTAGAGACGCCGGAAGCGGCGCGGCAGGAAGGCATCAGAATTGCGCAGGAGATGCTGGAGGCGGTGCGGCCGATGGTGCAAGGTGTGCAGGTGAGCGCGCCGTTCGGGCGGTATTCGGCCGCCGCCGAGGTGATTGCGAGCGTGCTGCCGCAGGCAGAGAGTGTGATGGAGTAAGCGCTATGCCGTTGTTTGAAGATTCGATCAGGAAGCTTGAAAGCATTGTGGAGCAGATGGAGAAGGGCGATTTGAGCCTTGAGGATTCTCTGAAGCTGTTTGAAGAGGGCATTGCGCTCTCAGCCACGTGCAAGCAGGAGCTGGACAGCGCCGAGGGCAAGGTGCAGATGCTGATCAAGCAGCGCGACGGCTCGCTGAAGGAAGTTCCCTTCCCGCCGGCAAAGTAGTTCCCTTCCCGCGAGCGAACTGGCAGCTGCGTGAAGAGGCTGACCCGGCCTTTACTCCTGACTTTCCTGCTGACTTTCTTTTGATCGCTGCTTTGCGAGGCGGATGAGCGTTGCCTGCTCGCGCAGAACCTGGCGGAGGGGGCGGGCGGGCGTGCCCCAGAGCACGGTGCCGGGCTTGAGGCCTTCGTTGGTGACGGTCTTGCCGTTGAGGACGCCCGCCTGGCCGCCGAGGATGACACCGGGACCGACATGAGCGTGGTCGCCGATGCCAACCTGGCCGGCGATGATAGCTCCGCTGCCAACGCTGCTGGACCCTGAAATGCCGGTGAGGGCGACGAGGATGACGTCTTCGCCGATGTCGCAGTTGTGGCCGATGTGGACGAGGTTGTCGATCTTTGTGCCACGGCGGATGCGGGTTTCTTCGAGGGCGCCGCGATCGATGGTGGTGTTGGCGCCAATTTCGACGTCGCTTTCAATCACAAGTCTGCCCTGCTGGGGAAACTGCGTGTAGGCGCCGGTGACGGAGTCGCGCACGAAGCCGAAGCCGTCTGCACCGAGCACTGCGCCGGCGTGGACGACAACGCGATCGCCGAGCGTGGTGGCGGGATAGAGCACCACGCGGGGATAGATGTGGCAGTTTTCGCCGATTTGGACGCCATGACCGATGACGACGCCTGCGTCGATCGTGGTGTGTTCGCCGATGTGCACCTGGGATTCGATGACGACGCCGGCGGCGATGCTGACGCCGACGCCGATGACGGCGTCCTGGGCGATTACGGCGCTCTTGTGGACGCCGGAAGTGTGGGTGACAGGTTTGAGGAGCCGGGCAGTGCGGGCGAAGAAGAGACGCGGCTGATCGTCCTGAATGACGTTGACGCCGCGAGGGAAGCCGGTGGGCGAGCCGGAAGTAGACGACTCCGGAGCAAAGGCGCCAGGAGGCACGACGACAACCTTGGCGTGGCCGGCGATGGCGGTTGCGATCGCCGCGGGAGAGTCAGCGAAGCAGAGGTCGAAGGGGCCGGCGTGCTCGCAGGAGTTCACGCCATCGATGGTCCACTCGGGGTCGCCCTGCAGGAGTGTGCCGCCGAGCTGATCGATCAATTCGCCGAGGGTCATTGCCATCTCTCCAATCAGTAGAGCGCGGGTTCGCCGGGGGGGCGGGTCTTCCAGCGGCGGTGAATCCAGAGCCACTGGTCAGGATAGCGTCGAATCCAGGCTTCGAGGACATCATTGCACTGTTGCGTTGCGGCGAGGACGTCGGCTTCGGTGTCGTCGCTGTGGGTGAAGTGGAGCTCGGGACCGAAGTGGAGCACGTATCGGCTCTCGCGCGGCTCCCAGACGAGAAAGCCGGGGAGCACGGCGGCGCCGGTGCGGAGCGCGACGCGGGCAAGGCCGGAGGCAGTGCAGGCGGGAATGCCGAAGAAGCTGGCGAAGAGGCCCTGCGGCGGCGTCATGTTGGTGTCCATGAGGATGCCGACGGTTTCGCCGGCACGCATGGCGGTGAGCAGGCCGCGGGCGAAGTCGTCCTTGTGGAGGACGCGATTGCCGTGCAGGCAGCGGATGCTGTTGACGTACTCGTCGAGGAAGCGGTTATCGAGCCGGCGGATGACCATGTTCATGGGATAGCCCATGAGGGAGTGGTAGAAGCTCGAGAGCTCCCACGCGCCGAGGTGGCCGGTGAGGATGAAGACGCCTTTGCCGCGATCGCGGGCGGCGCGGTAGTGGTCGAGGCCCTCGGTGCGGATCCAGTTGCGGGTGTTCTGCGGAGTGTAGCGGGGCATGCGGCAGAACTCGACGAGCTGCCAGCCGAGATGGCGATAGACGCCGCGGAGAACGGCTTTCCGCTGCGATTGAGGAAGCTGCGGCAGGGCACGCTCGAGGTTGCGCTCGCCGACGCGGCGCAGGCGGCCGACGGCGCGGTAAATGAAGACAGCGAGACCGCCGGCAAGCCAGCGGGCGAGGCTCCGCGGCATGCGTCCCAGGGTGCGTGCGATGGCAAGCACCAGCCAGTATTCGATCTTTTCCTGCATGGCGGAAGGCAAGAACCAGTGTAAAGGGGGACGAGCGGGAACGGCAGGGGGTCAGGGGTCAGCGGGTCAGAGATCAGGGGCAGGGATCGATGCAAAGGGGGAAGGCTGAAGGGGTGAGGGATGCGCGATCCCACCCATGACGCGATGGAACTGCGCCATGGATGGGGCACGCATCTTGTGTAGTTCTACTTTGTGTCCTTGGCCTGGACGAAGTAGTGCGCGACAGTCTGGACGAAGGGAACGGAACCGGCCGGAGGCGCCACCTTGCCACGCAGCACGCCTTCGAAGTTCTGCGGCGCACCGTAGTAGACCTCGGTATCGTCCTTGTTCTGGCTGACGCTGGTGCCGTCGAGGCTGATGCCGGCGAAGACGCCCTTGTTGCGCGAGTAGCTGAGCAGCTCGGCGTTCATCTGCCAGTCGGTGGCCGCCTGGCCGGCGCGACCAACAGGGCCGGCGGCCGCGGAGGCGTCGCCACCGATCTTGAATTTGTTCTTGAGCAGGTCCTGCATGCCCCGGTCATTGACGGCAACGAGGACGAGGTCGGTCGCCTGGCCGCCGATCTGGAAGCCGAACGAGCCGCCAGCCATGCGGATAAAGACGGGGCCGCTCCAGCCGTGACCGGTGCGGCAGGTAACCACACCCTGCCCATACTGCGCGCCGAAGACGAAGGCTCCCTTGAGCATGCTGGGCACGATGGCGACGCAGGTTGCCTGCTCAAGGATGTTCAGGGGAATGCTGCGATCAGACGCGCCCATGATCTGCTCCATGACGAGCTTGGCGGAGTCGAGGCGGGCCTGCAAATCGTCTTTGGAGCTTGCGGCAAAAGCGCTCGTGGTGAGCACGCAGGTGAGCATGAAACAGACGCAGACCGACAGGATCTTGTTCTTCATATTTCTTTCCTTTCAACTCTCGTGCCGGCAAGGCACATGATTGGGGACCACACGATAAAAGACAGCAGCGAAAGGCTGAAGTTGCGCCCTAAAAGCGAGCGATCACCAAGTGAAGCAACAGCCGCGCGTTTGCCGCCCAAAAAAAGGGAAGTGGAATGAACGCAGTGTAAGCGGATCGTGGCTCCGCCGCAACCCGGCGCGACGGCGCCTGCCACCGGCTCAAGAGCAAAGAAATTGAATGCACTCTGGAAGGTAAGATGCAGATTTGAGCGGGAGCGTTTATTTGCCGGATGGAAGTGACTGAAAGAAGGGGGTTTCAGAGGGGGGCTGGAGAGCGAAAAAAGAGGAGTTCCCAGGCTTCATGCTATTCATGCGGCCTGGGAACTCCTTTCCCCAGATCTGCGTTGTTTCTGTAGTGAAGTTTGCTCCGGTGACTCGTTAGGTACAAGAGTACGAAAGGACCATGCCTCTTGGTAACCGCTCCAACTGGGGTACCAGTAACCAGCTTGGTGCGGTTTTCCCGTATTGGAACCCGGTATTAGAGGCCGGGCCTGGGGGCGAGCTTGCCGTTGATGGCGCGCATGGAGAGGTCGATGCGGTTTTCGGCCCCGGCTTTGCGCATGAGGCGGCCAACGTGGGCCTTGACGGTGCGCTCCTCGATGCCGAGCTCGCGGGCGATTTCTCGGTTGGAGCGGGCGAGCAGGATGAGATCGAGGACCTGGCGCTCGCGGATGGTGAGCTGGGGAGCGAGGTTGTTGAGGGTGCTGCCGGGCGAGGAGAGCAGGCGATCAATGAGGCGGGAGAGCAGCCGCCGCGGCGCCCAGATGGAACCACCGACGACAACTTCGATGGCTTCGCGGACGATGCGGGGGCCGGCGGTGACGTCGAGGTAAGCGCGGGCGCCGCCAATGATGGAGTCGAGGACGAGCTCGTCGTTGCCGGCGGGGCCGATGACGATGAGGCGGAGGTCGGGGCGGAGGCGGCGGATCTCGGTGAGCGCCTTCATGCCGCCGCTGGGCGAGTTGAGGTCGATAACCATGTACTCGAGGTCGCGGTCGGAGAGCAGGACGTCGATTTCGCCGAAGACAGGGGTGAGGGACGACTGGCCGAACTCCGGCTCGCGCTCGAAGATGCTGGTGAGTCCTTCGAGGCGGATGGGCTCGCCGGCGACAACGCCGACGCGGATCGCGTCTGGCTGATTGACTGAAACCATCGGTGCCCCTCGAACCTCACTGCGGTTGGCTTCAATACTCAGCGGCTGACGCAGCGCTAAACCAAATTGGGTATTCCGCATCATTGGTTCCTGCCCACTCGACCCCGGTCGCTTGAGGAAGTATTACAGCTTGGGAAGAACGATGCCCTGCTGCTTCTGGTACTTGCCCTTGCGATCAGCGTAGCTGGTTTCGCAGGTTTCGTTCCCATGAAAGAACAGAATCTGGCAGAGTCCCTCGTTTGCGTAAACTTTCGCCGGCAGGGGGGTGGTGTTCGAGATTTCAAGAGTCACGAACCCTTCCCACTCCGGTTCAAAAGGCGTCACATTTACGATGATGCCGCAACGGGCGTAGGTTGACTTGCCGACGCAGATGGTTAGTATGTCGCGGGGGATTCTAAAGTACTCAACGGAGCGGGCCAGGGCGAAGGAATTGGGGGGAATGATGACCGAATCGGCCTGGACGGAGACGAAGGAGCGTTCGTCGAAGGCCTTGGGGTCGATGATGGCGCTATTGACGTTGGTGAAGATCTTGAACTCGTCGGAGACGCGCAGATCGTATCCATAGGACGAGAG
The DNA here is from genome assembly GCA_963718885.1 of uncultured Acidobacteriota bacterium. Lineage (GTDB taxonomy): Bacteria > Acidobacteriota > Terriglobia > Terriglobales > Acidobacteriaceae > Telmatobacter. Next base: position 52,494 of record CAVRAK010000002.1, on the reverse strand, counting down.
CCCGTAAGAGATTACGCCCTCGCGCACCTGTTTTTCGCTGAAGGGCTCAATCATTTTGTGCTTCAGCGCCTGTTCGCGGATCCAACGATCACTCTGAATCGACATGCTTCTCCTGTACCGGATGGTTGCTGATGAGTCCGGCAAAATCACAGAGGGAACCGAATCGAACCGGGGTGAACGCGGCCTCACCGACAGGGTGCAGAGGAGCTGGCTCGATGGAACCAGCGCGCCGGCGCACCGGGAATGAGGCATCGATTGGGAGGGTTCGCCGAATGCCCGCTTGAATGGCTTCATCTTACGAAACGCGGCTGCGGAAAGACAACCGGCGCGGTGCGGCGCCAGCCAAAATGGTCCGCAGCATGCAGCAGAGCGGCGATTTCCTACATCCTATCGAGTGGGCAACATTTGCTAACTGGAACAAATTCTGTACCATCAATTGCGTAGGGCGTGGTAGAGTCTTTTCCGAGGCGAGGTAACCGCTTTGATTAAGCAGGACATCGTTCATCACGTGATCGAGCGCACTGGGCTGCCCCGCACCAAGGCTGAGGCGGCCGTGGATACCGTCTTTGAGGGTCTGAAAGAAGCTCTTGCGGCGGGTGAGCGCATCGAGCTGCGCGGGTTTGGCGTCTTCAGCGTTCGCGCCCGCAAGACCGGCATAGGCCGCAACCCCCGTACGGGGACCGAAGTGAGCATCACTCCGGGCAAGGCGGTACGCTTCAAGCCCGGCAAAGAACTGCATACGCTGGCTGACGGCGCCGGCGCCGCACCTGGTAAAGAGAAGTAACCCGGCGTCAATCCCCTCTCGAAACTGCCACGCGGGCGGCTTGCTCACATCAGGCGCTGTGCATCCACATCCACCACCAGGTTTCTGCGTGGCACGCCGGCGGCGTCGGCGTGCGCCAGGGCCGCGCGCAGCGCTGCGTTCAGGCTTTTGCGGGAGCCTGCCTTGAGAATGATGTGGAAGCGGTAGACACCCTTGATGCGCGCGATGGGCGCGGTGCAGGGGCCGAGCACGCGCACGGCTTCCGGCGCGGCGTTCTGAAACCATTTGCCGAGCTCGCCGGACCAGGCGACGGCTTCCTCAAGCTTCTCTGACTGGATAAGCAGGTTGGCGAGCACGCCGAAGGGTGGATAGTGCATCCAGCGGCGGTATTTGAGCTCGCGCTCGACGAAGGTGGCGTAGTCGTGCTTTGCGGCGGCGAGGATGGCGTAGTGATCGGGGTAGTAGGTCTGCACGACGACGCGGCCGGAGAGGGTTCCGCGGCCGGCGCGGCCTGAGACCTGGGTCATCAACTGAAAGACGCGCTCGGCGGCGCGGAAGTCCGGCATGGAGAGCGCGTGATCGCAGCCGACGACGCCGACGAGGGTGACGCCGTGGATGTCGTGGCCCTTGGCGATCATCTGGGTGCCGACGAGGAGGTTGATTTCGCCGGAGTGGAGGCGGGCGAGCAGGCGCTCAAGATCGTGGCGGCCGCGGACGGTGTCGCGGTCCATGCGTCCGATGCGCGCGGTGGGAAAGATTTCGCCGAGGCGCTCTTCGCCCTGCTGCGAGCCGGCGCCGAGGTAGTAGAGATGCTCGCTCTCGCATTTGGGGCAGCGCGCGGGCACGGTGCGCCGGTAGCCGCAGTAGTGGCACTCCAGGCGCTGGCCGGCATGCGCGAGGCCGGCTTCGTCGGCGGGCGGCTTGTGATGCGTGAGAGCGATGGCGCAGTTCTGGCACTCAAGCTTTTCGCCGCAGGCGCGGCAGATGACGGCGAACGAGTAGCCGCGGCGGTTGAGCAGAATGAGCGCCTGCTCGCCGCGGTCGAGCGCCGCCTGCGTTTGCTCAATGAGCGCGCGGGAGAAGAGATGGTCCTGCGCCGGTCTCTTTGAATTCCTGGCGCATGTCGATAAGCTCGACCTCGGGCAGCGGGCGATTGGCGACGCGCTGCTGCATGCGAATGAGCGTGTATTTGCCCTGGGTGGCGTTGTGCCAGCTCTCGAGCGAAGGCGTTGCCGAGCCGAGGACGACGACGGCGCCGGCGAGCTTGGCGCGCATGACGGCGACGTCGCGGGCGTTGTAGCGCGGCGTTTCCTCCTGCTTGTAGCTCTGGTCGTGTTCTTCGTCGACGCAGATGAGGCCGAGATGGGGCACGGGCGCGAAGATGGCGGAGCGGGTGCCGACGACGATAGGCGCTTCGCCGCGATGGATGCGGCGCCACTGCTCGCTGCGCTCTTCGGGCGTGAGCGCGGAGTGAAGCAGGGCGACGCGCGCGCCGAAGGCGGCATCGAGGACGCCCGCCATCTGCGGCGTGAGTCCGATCTCAGGCACGAGCAGAATGGATGCGAGGCCGCGGTCAAGCGCGCGCTGCATGGCGGCGAGGTAGACGGCGGTTTTTCCCGAGCCGGTGACGCCGTGCATGAGGAGTGCGCTGAATTTGCCGAGCGCAGCGGCGATGGCGGCGAGTGCCTCGGTCTGCGGCTCATTGAGGCGGATGGGATCGCGAGCGGATTCAAGGCCACCGAGTCGAAAGGCGGCGGCGCGCTCTTCAATGCGGAGAATCCCCCTGCGCACGAGGGTCTTGAGCGAGGAGGGCGAGAGCTGCTTGCGGCGAATCTCTTCAAGCGGCAGCTCGCCGTTGCAGGCAGCGAGCTCGGCAAGAATTGCCTGCTGCGTTGGCGTAAGCGCGGGAAGGCGCGCCTCGGGAACGAGGACGACGAAGCGCTCGATGCGGCGCGCATCGCGCTCCACGGCGGAGGTTTCGCGCGCGATCCATTTTTTACGCGCAAGGGCAGCGAGGAGGGACAAGGATGCGCCGGTGGCGGCGCGCAGGGTAGCGACCTTGACGGCGTCGCCCTCAGAGAGGCGCTCCAGGACGCGCCGGATGATTGCGGGCTCGTCCGCACCGGGGCCAGCGGCGGTCCGCCCGCCGGCGGGCAACTTCTTCCGGGACGAAAAATGAAATTCCTGGCCGTCGAGGCTCGATGCGAGCGCATCGCGGCCCTGGTCAGTGAGGCGATAGCAGATGGTGCGTCGCACCTCTGCCATGAGAGGCAACATGCCGCGCAGCACTTCGCCGAGCGGGGCGAGGTAATATTGCGCGATCCACTCGGCGAGCGAGAGCAGATGATCGCTGAGCAACGGTTCGTCGTCGAGGATGGTTTCAAGAGCGCGTGCGGTGAAGCCCTCAGGCGGATCGGCGGTGACCTGAGTGACGATGCCGATGAGCTTCTCATTGCGAAAGGGCGCAACGACGCGCGCACCGCGTTGCGGAGGGCGCTCGGCGGGCGCGGAATAAGTGAACGTGCGATCGAGAGGCACGGGCAGCGCGACTTCGCAATAGACGGGCATGAGAGGCAGACCCCAGTGTAACGGGGTGGGCCTCGCGGAAAGCACGGGCGCGAGCCGAGCATGGCGCAGTACAATTCATTGCTGATGAGCACAAAGACTGTTCCGCCTGTTCCTTCTGCACCTGCGAAGCCTGCCGCAAAATCTGTAACCACGCTTGCGATCGACATTGGCGGCTCAGGCATGAAGGTCATGCTGCTGGATGCGGCCGGCAATGCTGCAAGCGAGCGCGAACGCATGGCGACGCCCGCGACGCCGACGCCGGCGGCGGTGCTGAAGTGCCTGGATGAACTGCGCCAGCAGGTTGGCGCGTTTGACCGCGTGTCGGTTGGATTTCCCGGCGTGATCAAGCGCGGCACGACGTGGACGGCGGCGAATCTGAGTCCCGCGTGGGTGGGTTACCCGCTGCAGGCGGAGCTCGAAAAGCTTTGGAAGAAGCCGGTGCGCGTGGCCAACGATGCCGCGGTGCAGGGCTATGGAGCGATCAAGGGCGACGGCGTGGAACTGGCACTGACGCTGGGGACAGGTCTTGGCTCCTCGCTCTTTACCGACGGCCGGCTATGCCCGGGGCTCGAACTGGCGCATCATCCGTGGCGCAAGGGCAAGACGTACGAGGATTTTCTGGGGCGGCGCGGACTCGATAAGTTCGGCAAGAAGCGCTGGAACAAGCTGGTGCGGGAAGCAATCGACCAGACAGCGAAGTTGTTTAACTGGGACCACCTTTATATCGGCGGCGGCAATACAAAGAAGCTGGACTTTGAGATGCCGAAGAACGTGAAGGTTGTGTCGAATGAAGCGGGCCTGCTTGGCGGCGTGGCGCTGTGGCGCGAGTGGTAGAGATGTACGAGTGGTAGAGATGTGCGAGTGATAGAGCTCGGGCCTGCAAGAGGCCGAGCGCCGCTGGCGTGCGACATATAGACCAATAAAGATCCATTAACAATTCTATGCAATGAGACGCGGCGCTTGTGCGTGCGCGGATGAGCCGGCCCGCGGCGGCGTCCGGGTATCTGCGGGCTGTCATAACTGACAGTTGTCCGAGGGGCGCGGCTGGTATTCAATCCACTCGAAGTTGATCGGCGGAGGGATGATGCACACATTGCGGAGCGTTTTACTGCGCGCCTGCACGCTCACTGTATTCGTTGCCGTCTCGCTGGCTGGAGCGCACGCGCAGACCGATCCTCTGCCCTCGTGGAACGACACGGCGCCGAAGAAGGCGATTGTCGCTTTCGTGGAGAAGGTGACGAAAGAGGGCGGGCCAGATTTTGTTCCGCCGGCGGAGCGCATCGCCACCTTCGACAACGACGGCACGCTGTGGGTGGAGCAGCCGATGTATACGCAGCTTGCGTTCGTGATGGCGCGGGTGCACGAGCTTGCGCCGCAGCATCCGGAGTGGAAGACGACGCAGCCGTTCGCGGGGGTACTCGCAGGCGACATGAAGGCTGTGGCAGCGACGGGGGAAAAGGGACTGATGGAGCTGCTGGCTGCGACACACGCGGGGATGAGCCTCGACGCGTTCCACAAGATGGTGCTGGACTGGCTGGCGACGGCGCAGCATCCGCGGTTCAAGCGGCCCTATACGGAGTGCGTGTACCAGCCGATGCTGGAGCTGCTGGCCTACCTGAGAGCCAACGGATTCAAGACGTTTATCGTTTCCGGCGGCGGCATCGAGTTCATGCGGCCGTGGACGGAGAAGGTCTACGGGATTCCGCCGGAGCAGGTGGTGGGCAGCTCGCTGAAGATGAAGTTTGAGATGACGGACGGCAAGCCCGAACTGATGCGGCTGCCGGAAGTGAACTTCATCAACGACAAGGACGGCAAGCCGGTAGGCATTGCGCAGAACATCGGGCACAAACCGATTGCGGCTTTTGGGAACTCCGATGGAGACCTGCAGATGCTCGAGTACACGGCGGGCGGCGAAGGCGCGCGGCTGATGCTGCTGGTGCATCACACAGATGCCGAACGCGAGTATGCGTATGATCGCAACTCTTCCATGGGCCGGCTCGACAAAGCGCTGGATGTAGCCAACGCGAAGGGCTGGACAGTCGTGGACATGAAGACGGACTGGAAGGCGATCTTTCCGCCGGCTCAGTAAGCGCGGCTAGCTGCGCGCAGGCGGCTTGAGGCCCAGCTCTTTCATGGCGATCTGCAGATCGGCCCAGGCTTCTTTTTTCTGGCGTGGGTCGCGCAGCAGGTACGCAGGGTGATAGGTGACGATGAGGCGGGAGCCGCGGATGGAGTGCACGCGGCCGCGGAGACCGGCGAGCGGCTGGCGCTGGCCCAGCAGGTAAGTGGCGGCGGTGGCGCCGAGCGCAACGATGACATCGGGCTTGACGACGTCGATCTGCCGGAAGAGGAATTGCGAACAGGTGTTGGCTTCGTCGGGCTCGGGAGTGCGGTTGCCCGGCGGGCGGCACTTGACGACGTTGGCGATGTAGACCTCTTCGCGCTTGAGGCCCATGGCGTTGATCATGTTGTTGAGCAACTGTCCGGCGCGGCCCACGAAAGGCAGACCCTGCGCGTCTTCATCGGCGCCGGGGCCTTCACCCACAAAGAAGAGACGGGCGTGTGGATCGCCGTCTGCGAAGACGATCTTGTTGCGGCCCTGATGCAATGCGCAGCGGGTGCAGTCGCCGATGTCTTCGCGGATGAGGCGCAGCGCGGTTTCACGATCGGCGGGCGCGGCAGTGGAGACGGGCGGTGGCGGAGCGACAGGCTTGCGTGGCGGAATGGTATCGGTCTCCTCGGTATCCGTTGCAGAAGAAATTGCGAGTTGCGCGGCGAGTGCGGGATCGACGGGGCGGCGATAGAGCTCGGTTAGGCCGAGGTCGCGGTAGAAGCGGAGGCGCGCGGCGAGGGCCTGCTGGGTTGCGAGGTCAAGAGGCACGCGGGCTACTCCACGATGAGCTGGCGGCGCGGAGGGGGCGCGGCGTCGGATTGATTTGACTGATCGGCTTGATCTGACTGGTTGAGGACGGACTGCTGCGCGGGGAGGCGGGCTTCGCCGTGGGGATCGGTTTCAACCATGAGAGCGCGGGGCCGGCGCAGGGTGAGGATTTCGTCGAGGATGCGGTCGGCGAGTTTGCGCTTGGGCATTTCGTGCAGCTCGATAGCGGTGGACGTGGTGAGAAAGGTGGCGGCGTTGCGGTCAGCGTCGATGCCGGTGCGGTCTCCGGAAACGTCGTTGACGACGATGGCGTCCGCGCCCTTGCGCAGCAGCTTGGCGCGGCCGTTTTCCATGCGATTTTCAGTTTCGGCGGCAAACCCGACGATAAGCTGGCCGGGCCTGCGGCGGCGCACGACCTCGGCAAGGATGTCCTCAGTGGGGGCGAGCTCGAGGGTGATGGGTCCGCTGCGTCTGAGCTTCTGATCGGAGACGATGACGGGGCGATAGTCGGCCACCGCGGCGGCTTTGATGAGCATGGTGACTTCGCCCATGCGGTCGAGGACGGCCGCGCGCATTTCATCGGCGGTGACAACTTTGACGAGCTCAACGTGCGATGGAACGTGCAAAGCGGATGGACCGCTGATGAGGACGACGCGGGCTCCGCGGCTCTGCGCCGCTTCAGCGAGGGCGTACCCCATTTTGCCGCTGGAACGATTGCCGAGGAAGCGGACGGGGTCGAGGGCTTCGCGGGTGCCACCGGCAGTGACGAGCACGATTTCTCCAGCGAGATCGTGACGGCGGCCGAGCGCGTTGAGCACAACGTCGGCAATTTCTTCGGGCTCGGCCATGCGGCCGGCGCCAACCATTCCGCAGGCGAGATCGCCGGTGCCGGGATCGATGACGCGGACGCCGCGCTCACGGAGGATTGCGAGATTGGCCTGGGTTGCGGGGTGGTCCCACATGTTGACGTTCATGGCGGGAGCGACAAGAACCGGCGCGCGGGTGGCGAGGCAGGTGGTGGTGAGGAAGTCGTCGGCGATGCCGTGGGCAAGCTTGGCGAGGATGTTGGCGGTTGCCGGGGCGATGACGAGTGCATCGGGCCAGAGTGCCTCGTCGATGTGCTCGACGGATGAGTCGCGCGCGTCTTCGCCGGTGTAGGCGTCGTCCCAGAGGCCGGCGACGACCTTGTGGCCGGTAAGCGCGGCAAAGGTAAGCGGCTGAACGAAATGCGTGGCAGCCTCAGTCATGATGACGCGGACTTCAATGGCCTGCCGCTGCAGAGCGCGGACAAGCTCCGCTGCCTTGTATGCGGCGATGCCGCCCGAGACGCCGATCGTGACTTTCATGCATTGATTGTAAAACGGCGTGAATCACGAGGGAGGACGGTGTGGCGAGAGGCGCGAATTTATCCACAGCGCCCGCTGTACGTTGCCCGGAACTCTGCATCCAAAGCGAACAGGGCCCCCCTGCGAGAAAGTTTCGTTCGCCTCCAACCCAAGACCACGTTCCACCGCCCTTAATGGACCCGAAGGTCCGTACGTATCAGAAGCGCTTCCGACAGGACCGGCGCCAGTTGCGCGGCCAGAAGGGAGTCCGTCCTTGGGTTTGTATCCGGATTCGATTTCATCCCCAGATCATTCGATTCTTTCGCCGCACGAGGACAGCTTAACCAACAGAAGCGCCGCCCTATTTGAGTGGCTGAAGAAGCCGCTGCTGGCTGCGGTTCTGCTGGTTGGGGCGTGGACAGGGTGGAGGCTCACGGCCCTGGATCGCACGGGCATTCCGGCGCCGAGGCGTGTCGACGAGTTCAGCTACCTGCTGGGCGCGGACACCTTTGCCAGAGGCCGGCTGGCGAACCCCGAGCACCCGCTGAGCAAGTTCTTCGAGTCGCCGCACATTCTGGTGCGGCCGGTCTATGCCTCGAAGTATCCGCCTGGGCAGGCGATGTTCCTGGCGCTGGGCGAACGGCTTGGTTCGCCCTTCTACGGGGTGCTGATCGGCGATGCACTGATGCTCTTCACTTTCTGCCTGATGCTCTTCGCGTGGGTTCCACCGCGGTGGGCGCTGGCGGTGTCATTGACGATGTGCCTGTGCCTGCGGCCCTCGATGTACTGGACCAACTCGTATTGGGGCGGTTCGGTAGCAGCGAGCGGCGGGGCGCTGGTGCTGCTTGGCATCGCGCTCTATCGAAAAAAAGAATCGCCGCTCTCCGGCGCAGTGTTCGCCCTTGGCGTACTGCTGCTTTTCTGGACTCGCCCGTATGAGGGCGGAATTTTAACTCTCGCCGTGCTGGCTGTTTTCGGGAAGGAGCTTTGGCGGCTGCGCCGCGCCGGCGCCGTGCTCGCGGCCGCACTGGTGCTTGCGCTTGGCCTGGCATGGACGGGCTACGACGACAAGGCAATCACGGGCAATGCGTTCCGCCTGCCCTACGTGGAGCACATGGCCCAATACAATTACGCGCCGGAACTCTGGATTCTTCCAACCGCACCGCTGCCGCACTACGCCAATGCACGGCTGCTGGCCTACTGGGGGCCGGCGGGGAACGAAGCGGCGACGTATTTTTCCTACAGGCCGTGGTGGCACGGCATGGTGCAAGGCGTAGGGCTGGCCGTGACGAGCCTGCGGCTGTGGCCCGCGCTATTGCTGATTCTTTGCTTTCCGTTCGGAAAGCGGGAGCAGCTTTTTCAGAAGATGGCGCTGGTGGTGGGAGTGTGCCTGCTCGCCCTCGCAGCGGAGCTGTTCCATTTCGAGCACTACTCCGCGCCGGCGTGGGCCGCGATCGCGATCCTGATGGCGGTGTGGGCGGAGCACGCATGGGATTTTCGCGCGAGGGGATTTCCGGTGGGCAAGGTGCTTGTGCTGCTTGCGCTGGGGTCGCCGGTTATCGACGCGCTGGTGATGCCACAGCTCGCGAAGCGAATCGAGATATTCCATTCGCCGGCGAGCCTTGGGCCATCGAACTGGGGAAGTCAGCGCGAAGCACTGATCCGGCAGCTCTCGGCGCTCGGTCACCGGCAGCTTGTCATTGTCCGCTATCCCTCGCCGGGCTGGAACAACTTTGAAGAATGGGTCTATAACGATGCGGATATCGATGATGAGCGCGTCGTTTTCGCGCATGACCTTGGAGCAGTGGATGATCGCGCGCTGCTGCGCTACTATCCTCATCGCACGGCGTGGCTGCTGACGTTCGATCCGGTGACGGAGCGGGAGCAGGTTGAGCCCTACCCCCGAGGGCCAGCGCAGTAGCGCTGCTGTGATCCCGCAGGATCAGGCCGCAGGAGTTTGCGGCCAAGCGGATTCTACGAAAGGATGGGAATGCCGCGATCTTCGATGAGCGGCTTCTGCAAGGGAACATCCTTTTTGACGTAGGAGATTTTGCCGGCGTCGATTTCATCCTGCGCGATGCGGCAGGCCTTGGTGGACCTGCTGGCGACGAGGGCCGATGAGCCGTTTTGCAGCTGGCGGGCGCGGCGTGCGGCAACAAGAACCTTGCGGTAGTTCGAATCGAACTGGGTCTCAATCGTCATCGCTATCCTCTCCAAACGGGAGTTGTTGCTGGCCGGAGGCGCCGTCGATGCCAAAGGCCTCCAGCACGGGTTTAAGCCGCTCCCGCGAGTTTGCAAGCAGGCAGGCTGCGGCGACTTCCAGCACTCTGCTGGACCGGTAGGCAATAGGCTCGCCATTGCGATAGAAGCGCTCTGCGAGCACGATCGCCTCAAGCTGCGCGACCGTCCTGTCGAGGACGTCGTTGACCAAAATATAGCTGTAATCGCGATAATTCTCAATTTCTTTGCTGGCCTCGCTGAGGCGGCGGTAGAGCTCGGCCTCGTTGACCACGCCTTCAGCGCGGCTGCGGTTGCGGAGGCGGGTGCGCAGCACCTTGGGCGTGGGGGGCAGAACAAAGAGGCTGACTGCCTCGGGCATGGCCTTGCGCACCTGGGACGCACCCTGCACATCGATATCGAGAAGCAGGTCGTGGCCGAGGCGACGCGCCTCATCGAGAGACTGGCGCGAGGTGCCGTAGTAGTTGCCGAAGACCTCGGCGTGCTCAAGGAACATGCCGGAGTCGCGCATGCGCTCGAACTCATCGCGCGTGGTGAAACAGTATTCGCGGCCGTTTTCTTCGGAGCCGCGCGGGGGGCGCGTCGTCCAGGAGACGGAGAAGTCAACGCCGGTGACCTGCTTGCGCAGCTCGCTGACGAGCGTGCTCTTGCCGGAGCCCGATGGTGCGGAGATGATGAAGAGAATTCCTGCCACTGTTGTGTGATCCCTTTCGTGGTCTGGTGGATGCAGCGGTTATTCGACGTTCTGAATCTGTTCGCGGGCCTTCTCGATCTCGGCCTTCATGGCGAGCCCAAGCTCGGTGATCCGGGTGCCTTTGCCGCCGATGCCGCCGGTTTTTGAAAGCAGCGTGTTGGCTTCGCGATTCATTTCCTGCAGCAGGAAGTCGAGTTTCTTGCCGGCTTCACCGCCGGCGGCGAGCAGTTCGCGGAAGTGGCCGATGTGGGTGGTCATGCGGGCGAGCTCTTCGGAGATATCGCTGCGGTCAACGAGGACGGCAACCTCTTCAAGAAGGCGCTGGCGGTTGAACTCATTGCCGGTGGCGGCGGTGAGGCGCTGGGTGAGGCGTTCCTGGTAGCGCTGCTCGACCTCGGGGCGCAATGCGGCGACGCCGGCAGTGGCGTCGGCGAGCCTGTCGAGGGAGCCGAGCAGAATGCTTTCGAGCGACTCGCCTTCGCGGGCGCGCATGATCTTGAGCTCGTTGAGGAGGGGTCCGATGTGCTGCGTGACGCTCTCGGTGAGGATGGCGGTGTCGTCGTCGCCATTGCTGCGATTGTCACTCTGCAGGGCGGTGGGCATGCGGAGAATGGAGTTGAGATCGGGCTCGCCGAGAATGTTGAACTCGTCGCGCGCGGATTTAAAGGCTTCAAGATAGCCGGCGACCAGCTCGCGATTGTAGCCGGCCTTCTGCTGGGCGGAGCGGTCGATGGAGAGCGAGAGCTCAACGTGTCCGCGAATGAGGTTTTCCTTGAGGACGCGGCGCAGCTCCATCTCGAGCGCGTCAAGGCCCTGGGGCAGACGCAACTGAAGGTCAAGAAAGCGATGGTTCACGCTTTTGAGACTGAGCGTGTAAAGAAGCTGATCGTGCACGCGAACCTGGGTGCGGGCAAACCCTGTCATGGAAAAGATCGGCATTCGTATTATTCCCCTGCCCTCGTGGATAGCTCCTGCTCAAACAGCGGGTACTGCGCAAGCGGGTCGAGCGCGGCGATATCTGCGGGCGAATCGGGCGCGTCCATGAACTGCAACTGGTGGAGGCGCTGATAGGTGGGTGAGGTGGTGAGCAGCTCCTCGTGCGGGCCGAGAGCGGTGATGCGTCCATCTTCAAGGACGGCGATGCGGTTGGCGCGGCGAACGGTGCCGAGGCGGTGGGCAATGACGACGACGGTGCGGTTCTGCATGAGGTTGGCGAGGGCGGCCTGCACGAGCGATTCGCTTTCGGCATCGAGGGCGGAGGTGGCTTCATCGAGGATGAGGATGGGCGAGTCCTTGAGCAGAGCGCGGGCGATGGCGATGCGCTGGCGTTCGCCGCCGGAGAGCCGGAAGCCTTTTTCGCCGATGACGGTCTCGTAGCCCTGGGGCATGCGCAGGATGAAGTCGTGCGCGAGGGCGTTGCGGGCAGCCTGTTCGACGACGTCCTGCGCGATATCGGGCTGGCCGTAGGCGATGTTGTTGCGCACGGTGTCGTTGAAGAGGATGGTTTCCTGCGTGACCTGGGCGACCTGGCGGCGCAGCGAGGCGAGGGTGAGCTCGCGGATGTCGTGTCCGTCAATGAGAATGCGGCCGGAGGTGACGTCGAAGAAGCGCGGAATGAGATTGACGAGGGTGGACTTGCCGGCGCCGCTGGGGCCGACGAGCGCGAGAACTTCACCGGCGTTGACGGAGAGATCGACGTTATGCAGGATCTGATGCTCGCCTTCGTCCGTGGAGTAAGAGAAGCCCACATCATCAAGACGAATGGACTTGCTGAAGCCTTTGAGCACCTGCGCGCGGGGATTCTCTTTCACGTCGTCGCGGGCGTCGAGGAAGCTGAAGATGGAAGCCGAGGCGCCCATTGCCTGCTGAAAGCTGTTGTAGAAGGAAGCGAATTTGCGCACCGGATCGTAGAGCTTGAAGAGCGCAATGATGAAGGTGATGAAGACCTCGGCGGTCATGCGGCCGTGGTTGATCTCATTGCGGCCGATCCAGAGGAGGAGCGCGATGGCGATGGAGCCGATGGTGTCCATGAGCGGCGAGCTGATGGACTGGATGCGCACGCTGCGCAGGTTGGCGCGGAAGAGGCGCCGGGCAGCGGATTTGAAGCGCAACAGCTCCCATATCTCGGTGCTGAAGGCCTTGACGATGCGATTGCCGGTGACGGTTTCGTGCAGGATGTTCTGGATTTCGGCGAGCTTGTCCTGCCCGGTGCGGGTGCGCGTGCGCACGGAGCGGCCGATGCGGCGCGAAGAGCTGACGACGACGGGGACGAAGAGCAGCAGAGCCCAGCTGAGCTGGCCGCCGAGCTTGATGACGAGCGCGGTGGTGAAGATGAAGGTGAAGGTCTGCTGCAGAAATTCGCCGAGCACGGTGCTGACGGCGGATTGCACGCGGTCAACGTCATTGATGAGCGTGGAGAGGATGGTGCCGGTGGGGTGGCGATGGAAGAAGCTGGACGAGCGGCGCAGGATGACTTCGTAGAGATGGTTGCGCAGGTCGGTGATCATGCCGAGACCGGCGTAATTGACGAGGTAGGTGCCGGCGTAGTCGCAGATGCCCTTGATGATGGTGGAGCCGACGAGCGCGATGGCCACCACGGTGAGCGGATTGTGCACGTGGAAGAAATGCGGGATGAAGCGGTGCACATCGAACTGCCACCGGGGCGAGGCCGAAGGGAAGAGCGCGAGCGAACTGGAGGGATTATCGGGCTTGAGAACGACGGCGAGGATAGGGACGAAGAGGGCCATGCGCAGGGCATCCAGCAAGCCCACGATGGCAAGCAGGAAGACACCTGGCAGCCACTCGATCGAGTAGGGCAGCCCAAAGCCCAGGAGGCGGAAGTATCGCTTCATGCCGGCCGGCCCGCCGCTCGGGAAGAAAGCCCGGCGCAGGGCCAGTTATGGGAAGAAAGCTCCATCTCAGTATTGTAGCCGGGGCGCGGAATGGGGAGACCGGCGCCTAGCTGCCGGCACCCTTCTGAATAAGGCGTGTGGTGGAGAATCCCTCGACAAGGGGAACGATGCGGACTTCCCCGCCCCAGGAGGCAACTTCCTTTGCGCCGACGACGGAGTCTGCCTGGTAGTCGCCGCCTTTGACCAGCACGTCGGGCCGGACGGCGACGATGAGCTCAAGCGGGGTGGGTTCGTCAAAGACGACGACGGCATCGACGGCGGAGAGCGCGGCGAGGACGCGTGCGCGCGCGTCCTGGCTGACGATGGGCCGGGTGGGGCCCTTGAGGCTGCTGACCGACGCGTCGCTGTTGATGGCGACGATGAGGCGGTCGCCAAAGCGGCGCGCCTGTTCGAGCAGAGTGATGTGGCCGATGTGCAGCAGGTCAAAGCAGCCGTTGGTAAAGACGACACGCTCGCCGTTGGCCTTCCATATCTGGACGCGCTGCGCGAGTTCGTCGCGGCCAAGGACCTGATCTTCAGCGTGCAGGGCGATTTCAGGACTGAGCGCGGCGAGCAACTCGTGCTTTTCAACCGGGACGGTGCCGACCTTGCCGACGACGATGCCCGCGGCGAGGTTGGCAAGCTGCACGGCTGTCTCAGGCTGAAGTGCGGAGGCGAGGCAGAGCGCGAGGACGGCGATAACGGTGTCACCGGCGCCGGAGACGTCAAAGACCTGGCGGGCCTGCGCGGGGGCCACGAAGCGGTTGCCGGGGCGGACGACGGCGATGCCCTTTTCGCTCAAGGTGGCGGTGAAGAACTCGATGTCGAGATCGGTGACCATGGCCTCGGCGGCGGCAAGCAGGGGCTCGAGATCGCCGGCGCTGAGCTGTGTGGCGGCGGCGAGCTCAGTGAGATTGGGACAGATGGTAGTGGCGCCGCGATAGCGCGAGTAGTCAGGATTTTTGGGATCGACGAGAACCGGGATGCCGCGTTTGCGCGCAGCCCCGATGAGAGCCTGGCAGACAACTGGTTTGAGCGAGCCCTTCGCGTAATCGGAAAGAACCAGCGCGTCGCAACCGGAGAGCCGGGAAAGGGCTGCTTCAATCAATCGGTCATAGGTGGAAGGCTCGATGGCGCCGAGGCGCTCGAAGTCGAGGCGGAGCATCTGCTGGCTGCCACCGAGGATGCGGGTCTTGGTGATGGTGGAGAACTCGCTGGCCGCGATGAGGCCGGGCTCGACGCCGGCGGTGTCGAGCGCGGCGGCAAGCAGCTTTTCATCGGCATCGGCGCCGGTGATGCCGACCACGACAGCGTGGGCGCCGAGGCGGGCAAGGTTCAGAGCCACGTTGGCGGCGCCGCCGGGCCGGGCTTCCTGACGGTTGCCGCGCACGACGGGCACCGGAGCCTCGGGCGAGATGCGGCCGACGTCGCCCCAGATGTACTTGTCGAGCATGACGTCGCCGACGACGAGCAAGCGCTTGCGGCTCCACTCATGCTCGATTTCCTGGATTACCCGATGCAACTGGCCGATCACCGCGGCCCCCTTCCTCACGTCCCGGCGCGAATGGGCGGGCAGACGGGCGTGCGGATCCTTGTTGCTATCATAACGGGGTGCCCGACCAGCCAGGCAGTGCATTGAAAGGCAACCTTCGCACGATCTTTCTGGATCGCGACGGGGTGGTGAACGAAAAGATGCCGGAGGGCAGCTATGTCACGAGCTGGCGGGAGTTCCGGCTGCTGCCGCGGGTGGCGGAGGCGATAGGGCGGCTTAACCGGGCGGGGATGCGCGTGGTGGTGGTGTCAAACCAGCGCGGGATTGCACTGGGGAAGTATTCGGCCGCCGACGTGGAAGCGATCCACGCAGAAGCGCAGAAGGTGCTTGCGGCAAAGGGCGCGCGTGTGGATGCCTTCTACTTTTGCCCGCACAACAAGCAGGAGTGCAACTGCCGGAAGCCTCTGCCGGGAATGTTTGAGCTGGCGCAGCGGGAGTTCCCGGAGATTCGCGCGGCGGAGAGCGTGATGATCGGCGACTCGCTCTCGGATATTGAGTTCGGGCGCAGGCTGGGCATGGCCACGGTGTTTATCGAGGGCGATCGAGAGCGGCGCAAGCCGGGAGCCGAAGCTGCCGCAGAGCTTGCCGACGAGCGATTCCCTGCCCTGCCGGATGCGGTTGAGGCAATCCTGAAAAAGATCTAGTAAGAGCGGAGGTCGCGGATGGCCTTGAGGATGTTTTCAGGCTGCGGCAGGATGGCGTCTTCGAGGACCGGCTGATAGGCGACGAAGGTGTCCATGGAGCCGATGCGGCGCACCGGGGCGTCGAGGTCACTGAAGAGCTCGTCGGCGATGCGGGCGGCGATTTCAGCGCCGTAGCCCCAACTGAGCATGTCCTCATGGGCGACGATGACGCGGCTGGTCTTGCGGACCGAGGTTGCGATGGCTTCCCAGTCATAAGGGCTGAGGGTGCGCAGGTCGATGATCTCGACCTCGATGCCGCTTTCGCGGCTGGCCTTTTCAGCGGCCTGCAGGGCGCGCGGAACGATGGCGCCATAGGTGACGAGGGTGATGTGCGTGCCGGGCCTGACGATTGCGGCTTTGCCGAAGGGAATGGTGTAGTCCGGGCCGGGATAGGATGCGCGGCCGTAGGCTTCGCGGTAGAGGCGCTTGTGCTCGAGAAAGAGCACAGGGTCGTCGCAGCGAATGGCGGTGCGCAGCAGGCCGTTGGCATCGAGCGCGTTGGACGGGAAGACGACGCGCACGCCGGGGGTATGGGTGAAGATGCTTTCACCCGACTGCGAGTGGTAGACGGCGCCGCCGGTGAGGTATCCGCCGATGGGCACGCGCATGACGACAGGTGCGGCCCACGCGCCGTTGGAGCGCCAGCGCATGAGCGCGAGCTCGTTGCGCATCTGGTGCATGGCGGGCCAGATGTAGTCGAAGAACTGGATCTCGACAACGGGCTTCATGCCGCGGACCGCGTAGCCCACGGCGCGGCCGACAATGTTGGCCTCGGCAAGCGGCGAGTTGAAGACGCGCTCGGAACCGAAGGCGGTCTGCAGGCCGGCAGTGAGCTTGAAGACGCCCCCTTTGCCTTTTACCTCGGAGAGCGCAGCCTCGCGGCTGGCGTCGGCCACATCTTCGCCGTAGACGACGATGCGCGGGTCGCGGCGCATTTCATCCTGGAGGCAGACGTTGATGAGGTCGGCCATGGTGCGGGGCGTGGAAGCCTTCGCATCGGATGACGCGGCTGGTTCGGAGATGAAGGCGGCGCCGGTGGGGTCGAGATCCTCAGAGTAAACGTGGCGCGGGATGCTGGAAACCTCAGGCAGGGGCGCCTGCATGGCGCGATCAGCCGCCTCGGCGACTTCGCGATCGATGCGCTGCTCAAGGGCGTTGATCTCTTCAGCGCTGAGGATGCCTTCGCGGAGAAGACGCATCTGCATGCGCGAGAGCGGGTCGCGCATGGCGTCTGCCTCGCGCTCGGCAGCGGAGCGGTAGAGCTTGTCGTCGTCAGAAAGCGAGTGAGAGTAAGGCCGGATAACATGTCCGTGGATGAAGGCCGGACCGTTGCCGGCGCGGCAGTACTGGGCCGCGGCCTCAAAGGTGCGCAGGCAAAGCTCGGCATCGGTGCCGTCGATTTCCGCAAAGAAGAAATTGGGGAAATTTGCAACGAGGCGGGAGATGTTGCCGCCGGGCGTGTTGACCTCAACAGGCACGCTGATGGCATAGCCGTTGTCTTCAACGCAGAAGATGACGGGGAGCTTCTGGTTGGATGCCGTGTTGAGGGCTTCCCAGAATTCGCCCTGCGAGGTGGAACCTTCGCCGAGGCAGGTGAGGGCCACTTCATCGCCGTGGAACTCGACGTCGCGGAAGGCGCGGTAGTCGCCCTGGGCCTTCTGCGCCGCATCGGGATGGCGAGTGAAGTAGCGGCCGGCTTCAGCGCAGCCGACGGCGTGGAGCACCTGGGTGGCGGTGGAGGACGATGTGCTGACAATGTGAAGGGGCCGACTGCTCCAGTGGGTGGGCATCTGGCGGCCGCCGCTTGCGGGGTCAGTGGCTGCGCCGACGGACTGCAGGAACATCTCTTCCGGCGTAACGCCGAGGGCGATGCAGAGGGCGCGGTCGCGATAGTAGGGGAAGAACCAGTCGTATCCGGGACGAAGAGCGAGACCGGCGCCGACCTCGAGAGCCTCATGGCCTGCGCAGGAGATCTGAAAGAAAGTCTTCTGCTGGCGCTTGAGAAGGATCTCCCGGTCGTCGACGCGACGCGAAAGAAACATGAGCCGGTAGATTTCGATGAGTCTCTGAGAGGAGAGGCTTCCAGAGCCGGCTTCGCCGGATTGCATGCGAGCAGTCGAAACTGCGAGTCCCATTCCCGTCACTCCTGGATTACCCGGTCTACCGCCTGCGTCAACTCGTCCCTCATTGTAACAACCGGGGAATGGGGTTGTAACAACGGGAGAACGGAGGTTTTAGATGCCGAAAGGAACCGGCCCGCTGCCCGCGGGTAACTGGCCGCCCGAGGGGCCCCCACCTAGCGCTGCGGCTGCAATGGATCGCGCAAAAACGGCTGCGTGACATAGGACTCTGTAATCTTTTCCCTGACATTATGCGCCAGCTTTTCGATGCTGGCGATTTTGCTCAATTGTTCCGGAGTGAGGGACGAGGGCTCGCTCGAGGAGATTTCGGCATTCAGCTGCCGGGCGAGCGTGAGCAGCTTGTCGGTATCGGCAATCACGGTCTTTTGCCGCGCCTCGTTCAGGGCCTTGATCTGTCTTTCAGGAAAGGGGGGATTCTGATCGTCGAAGAGGGACCCGAACGACCCGCCGCGTCCGTGCTGTCCAAGCTGGCTGGGGGCGTTCTGCCCGAGGCGGGGATCCTGCCCTGGCGATGCGACGAAGGCGACGCCGAGGATCACGGCGAAGAGCGGAGGCAACGCACGAAGGAAGCAGCGCGCGATTGCCGATGGCCCGACGGCTCGGTTCCCGGCGACTCGGCGATGTGAAGAAACTACACATTGCATTCATCCTTTGTGAAGCACGGGTGCGAGGCGATCAAAAGGCGCCGGCCGGTGCCGATGGGCGAATGTTATCGGCGCATGTGGCTCTTGACGGTGTGCGCAAGCTTTTCAATTTCGCCGGCTTTACGAACCGCGCCGACGGAGAGCATATCCTTGTTTGTCTTATCCACTTCGGCCTTGAGGGCCTCGGCAAGGGTGAGGAGCCTTGCGCTGTCGTCTGAGATTTCCTGTTTTCGTTCTGCGATGAGGGGATCGGCTGCGGCGCCGGCTGCGACCAGACTGCTGCGCGGGGCCGGAACGGAAGTAAGGGAGACGGCCTGCTGACCTGGCTGCGCCGCGCCGGCGAGAAGAGCGATCGAGGCCAGCGAAGCGAACCCAAGGAGAAGTGAAGCCGTAAGATGGCGTTGCGGACGGGTGGATGCCTGCTGCGGAAGAAGTCTGGCGAGAAGTCTGGTCAAAGGCCGGTTCGAATCCACGAGAACCTCCCTTTCTGGCGTTGCCGGAATAGCCCTTCCTGAACGAGTGAGATGCGCGATTTCGATTGCTGGATTCCGGGAGGAGTCCGCTTATGGGCACAGTATAGAGAGAAAAGGGGAGAGTTGGCATGTACGGATATTGGGCGGCGATGGTTGTGACCTGGATGGCACCAGACCAGTTCATGTCGAAGGTGACGGAAGAGTGGCTGGTGGATATTCAGGAGTTTGTGCGCCTGAAGCTGCCGCACCTGATCGGCGTCGCGATCATCGCATTTGTTCTCAACTGGTTGCTGCGGCTGATCTCGGCGCGCACGATCAAAGTGGCCGAAGCGCATGCGGCGACGCGAGGCCGCGCGGCGCAGGTGAAGACGCTGGTGGTGGTGATTCGCACCACGGGGCTGGCGATTATCGGGTCGATCGTGGGCCTGCAGTTTCTGGACGCAATCGGCGTGGATTTAGCGCCGCTGCTGGCGTCTGCCGGAATTGCGGGCGTGGCCATCGGCCTGGCTGCACAGAATCTGGTGAAGGACATGCTCAACGGCACGCTGATTCTGATCGAGGCGCAATTCAGCGTGGGGGACACGGTAACGATTGCAGGAGTCACGGGCAAGGTGGAGTGGATGACGCTGCGCAAGACGACGGTGCGTGGAGGGGATGGAACGCTCTATGTGATCCCCAACTCGCAGATCACAACGGTTGCCAACGCGAGCATGGACTTCTCGGTAGCGACGGTGAACGTGAGCGTGGATTTCTCGGTTGATCCGGAGAAGGCGATCGCGGTGTTGAAGAAGGTGGCAATGGAAGTGCGGACGAGCCCGCAGTTCAAGGAGGATTTTGTGGACGATCCGCAGATCCTGGGTGTCGATTCCCTGCGCGGATCGCAGATGATTATTCCGGTGCAGCTGAAGACGCTTGCGACGAAGCAATATGCGCCGATGCGGGAGTTTCAGCGCCTGGTGCGGAATGCGCTTGAGGAGAACCACATGCTGCCGGGCGATCCGAATCGCGTGCTTAATTCCTTTGCCGATCCGGAGACGGGCATTTGTCCGATTCCCCACTCGACGGCGCCGGTGCGGCAGACGTTGACAGAGGCATCAGCGAAGGATCCGACAACGATCCAGCCGGAAGTGTCGAACCCCTTCAGCGGAAACTGATGAGTCGATTGGGGCGTCAGGATGCGGGCGTCAGGCCGACGCGCCCAGTTCGCGCAGCAGCGCGTCTGCGTCGGTGATAGGGGGCAGACAGGTGCGGCCGCGGCAGAGCATGGCCCATGCCGATGCATTGGCCGGCGCGGGCACGTGCAGCAGGGTTTCAGCGAGAGCCTCGGGAAGCTGATCGGCAACGAGCTGCGACGGAGCGAGGCGGATGACGGTTTTGTTGACGGCGAAGCCGGAGGTCGCGGTAGCTTCGAGGCGGTCGGCTTCGGCGCCCGAGCCCACAATGACGACCTGGATGGGATCGAGGAGAAGGCGCTCGAGCGCGAGGCCGTAACTGCCTGCGTAGAGGCCGAAGTGCTCGACGATGCCGGCGAAGGATTCGAGGGTGTCTTCGGCGATTGCGCGGTCGTCGGCGCGGCCGGAGAGCGACTCAAGACGCAGGAGCGCGGAAGCCGCAGTTGGATTGCCGGCCGGGGTGGGCGAATCCTGCAGAGGCTTGCGCCGTGCGCCGAGCGCGCCGAGGGGCTGAGCTCCGCCGGCGGGCAGGGCAGCATCGTAAAAAGCTCCGCCGGTGCGGTCATAGAAGCGCGCGATCATGGCGTCGGCGAGTTTGACCGCCGCATGATAGAAGCGCATCTCGCCAGAGGCGAGCCACGCGTCGATGCAGGCATGCACGGTGAAGGCGTAGTCATCGAGGGTGCCGGCGATGCGGTGCGGCGGGGTTGTGCCGTCGGGATAAGCGATGACGTGATAGAGCTCGCCGTCTCCGTCCCATGCTTCACTGAGCAGACGATTCAGCGTGAGCAGAGCGAAGTCCCGCGTGGAAGCGGAGCGCAGAACGCGCGCGGTTTCGAGATAGGCGGTGATCGCCATGGCGTTCCAGCCGGTATAGAGAGTCTGATCGATGAAGGGCGTGGGACGCGTGAGGCGCGAGGCGAGCAGCTTGCCGTGCGCGGAGCCGATGAGGGCCTGCGCGGCGGCGACGGAAGTGCCGGTCTTTGCGGCGATCTCATCGAGTGTGTAGTTGCGATGGAGGACGT
The DNA here is from genome assembly GCA_963718885.1 of uncultured Acidobacteriota bacterium. GTDB lineage: Bacteria > Acidobacteriota > Terriglobia > Terriglobales > Acidobacteriaceae > Telmatobacter. The sequence continues at coordinate 31,444 of CAVRAK010000002.1, read as the reverse complement.
TGCGCGCAGGGTCGTGCTGCATATCGCCGAGCTCGCCGATGTCCCAGTAGAGGGCGGCGACGGCGAGCTCATCGGGGGTGAGCAGGGGGCGGGCTTCGTCGAGGGTCCAGGTGAAGTAGTCGCCATCGTCGTCGAGGTTGATGTCGGCATCCTGCGAGGCATAGAAGCCGCCGCGCGCGCGATCGGTCATGACGGCGTCGAGCCATGCCACGATTTCGAGAGCGGTCTGGCGGAAGTCATCGCGAACGAAGCTCTGAAAGCCGTGCACGTAGTTGCGCAGCAGCTCGGTGTTGTCATAGAGCATTTTCTCGAAGTGCGGCACGACCCAGCGCTCGTCGACGCTGTAGCGATGGAATCCGCCGGCGAGCTGATCGTAGACGCCGCCCCGCGCCATTTTCTCAAGCGTGACGGTGAAGGCTGTGGCGGCCTGCTGATTGCCACGGTTGAGGGCGAGCTGCAGAAGCAGATCGAGAGCCGCGGGATGAGGAAACTTGGGCTGCGCGCCGAAGCCGCCGTTGCGCGAGTCAAATTGCGCGAGCGCGGATGCGGCGATCTTGTCGACGAGGCCGAGCGTGAGTTCCCCGCTCCGGCCTGAGAATCCTTCGTTGTGTTCGATGGCGTTCATGACGCTCGAAGCGGACTCGAGGGCTTCTTCGCGGCGGTCGCGCCATACCTGGGCCATGGTGAGCAGGACGCGGCCGAATCCGGGCCGGCCGTAGCGGTCGTCGCGCGGGAAGTAGGTTCCACCAAAGTAGGGGCGGCCATCGGGTGTAAGAAACGCGGTGAGAGGCCAGCCACCCTGTCCGCTGATGGCGGCGACGGCAGCCTGGTAGCGCGCATCGACGTCGGGTCGCTCGTCGCGATCGACCTTAATGGCGATGTAGTGCTCGTTGATGACGCGGGCCAGCTCGGCATCCTCGTAGGATTCGCGGTCCATGACGTGGCACCAGTGGCACCAGACGGCGCCGATGTCGAGGAGGATGGGCTTGTTTTCAGCCTGAGCCCGCAGAAAGGCCTCACTGCCCCAGGGATGCCACTGCACCGGCTGATGGCGGGCCGAGCGGAGGTAAGACGATGCAGCAGTTTCAAGCTCGTTCGGGGCGCCGGTGAGGGGGGAGTGAGATGACATGGGCTGAGGATACATGGGGATGGGCGGAGTTGCCAGCAGCGGGGTGCAGCGCCGGCGGAAAATGCAGCGCTACCGGGACAACGCGGCCGATGCCACGCGGCATCGTAATTACGTGACTTCCAGCAGACAGGGATTCGCATGCGCTCCCGAAGAGGATCGGAGTGAGCCGGCGGATTCCCGGCCTCGACAGCACACGCCGCCCAAGCAAGCGCGGCGGCAGGCGGAGAAGAGGTCCGATGGACGACGAGGGCGGCGGCTGGAAGCGAAGGCTTTGAAACTGTGAAAGTGGATGTAGTGACGCGAGCGAGCGAGGGAAAGCAGCGGGAGAGTCCGCAGATGGCGGAGCTGCTGCGGACGTGTGACTGGGCTTCGACCCCGCTCGGCGCGATGGAGGGCTGGCCGGTTGCCCTGACGACCGCGGTGCGGCTGATGCTGGTTTCGCGGTTCCCGATGTGGATGGCGGTTGGCCCGTCGCTGATTGTGCTTTACAACGACGCCTACGCGAAGACCACGCTGGGGCAGAAGCATCCCTGGGCGCTGGGCAAGCCGGCCGATGAGGTGTGGAGCGAAGTCTGGGCGGCCGCCGGCCCGCGCATCAGGCGCGTGATGGAGACGGGCGAGGCGTCGTGGGATGAGTCGCTGATGCTGATCCTCGCGCGGAACGGATATCCGGAAGAGACGTGCCACACCTTCTCGTACAGCCCGATCGAAGACAGCGACGGCACGATCCTGGGGATGCTGTGCGTTGTGATCGAAGAGACGACGCGCATGATCGGGGAGCGGCAGCTTTCGGCGCTGAGCACGATCGCCGCCGAGCTTTCAGGAGCGATCACGCAGCGGGAGATCTTCGCGGCGATTGCGCGGGGCCTGTCGGGCCATAAGGATATGCCCTGCACACTGACCTACCTCTTCAACGAGGACGGCAGGGAGCTGAATCTTGTGGCGAGAACCGGCGTGGATGCGGATCATCCCGCGGCGGCGTCGACGATCGAGCTCGGAAAGGAGCCTGCGGCGTGGCCGCTGCACCTGGTGCTGGACGAAAATCGCTCTGCTACGGTGGATAACCTGCTCGACCTATTCCCCGAATTGCCGCCAGGATGCTGGGACAAGCCGCCGTCTCGAGCGCGGCTGGCGCCGATCACAAAGCCGGGCCAGAATAAGCCGATCGGCATTTTTATTACCGCACTGAATCCCTACCGCGCGTTCGATGCGCTCTATGGAGATTTTCTGGACCTGGTGGCGGGACAGATTGCCGCCGCACTGACGAACGCGAGGGCATACGAGGAAGAAAAGAAGCGCGCTGAAGGGCTGGCGGCGCTGGATCGCGCGAAGACGACCTTCTTCAGCAATGTGAGCCACGAGCTGCGGACGCCGCTGACGCTGATCCTGGGGCCGATTGAAGACGCGCTTGCCTCGAAGACTGCGCCGACGGCAGCATCGCTCGATCGGATGCACCGCAACGCGATGCGGCTGCTGAAGCTGGTGAATGGGCTGCTGGATTTTGTGCGGATCGAATCAGGCCGTGCGCGGGCACGCTACGAGGCGACGGACCTGTCGCTGCTGACGGCGCAACTTGCCGGCATGTTTCGCTCTGCGATTGAGCGCGCGGGATTGCAGCTTGTTGTGGATTGTCCGCCCCTGCCGGAGCCGGTGTATGTGGACCGGGAGATGTGGGAAAAGGTGGAGCTGAACCTGCTGTCGAATGCGCTGAAGTCGACGCTGCGGGGCGAGATCAGGGTCGCCGTCTCGGCGACAGAGCAGGAAGCGCGCATGTCGGTCACGGACACGGGCACGGGAATTTCGGAGAGCGACCAGGCGCATCTCTTCGAGCGCTTTGAACGCATCGAGGGAGCGGAGCAGCGAAGTTACGAGGGATCGGGAATCGGCCTGGCGCTGGTGCGCGAACTGGTGGAGATGCACGGCGGCAGGATCACGGTGGAGAGCGCACCGGGCGTGGGCACGACATTCACCGTGACGGTGCCCCTGGGACACTGGCATCTGCCGCAGGAGCAACTGGGACGCACAGAGGTGACACCGATTGAGCTGCATGGTTCCTCGGCAGCCTATGTGCAGGAAGCGCTGGGGTGGTTGCCGGAAGAAACACTGCTGCAGGACGAAATGACCGGCGAGGCGGCCGATGGATGGCAGGAGACGGCGCTCATCGACAAGCCTGTGGTTCTTTTCGCCGACGACAACCGCGATATGCGCGAGTACGTAACGAGCCTCCTGTCGCGGCGATACGACGTGACGGCGGTTGCAACGGGGCGGCTTGCGCTAGACGGGGCGACAAAGCGGCGTCCTGACCTGGTGCTGACCGACGTGATGATGCCGGAGATGGACGGCTTCGAGCTACTGCAGGCGTTGCGGCAGAATCCGCTGACGCGCACGGTGCCGGTGGTGATGCTTTCAGCGCGAGCGGGGGAAGAGGCGCGCATCGACGGCATTGACGCGGGGGCGGACGACTATGTGACCAAGCCGTTTACGGCGCGGGAACTGCTGACGCGGGTTGAAGGGCAACTGAAGATGGCGCGCCTGCGGAAGGAAGCAGCCGAACAGGAGGCGGCGCTGACACAGGAGATCAACGAGGCGCGGCGCTTCGCGTGGGAAGCTCTGGAGCATATCCCGGATGCCTTCTGTATCTTTGACCGGGATTTTCGCGTGACGTATATGAACCCCGCCGCGCAGCAGGTGGCGGCGCTCTCAGGCAAGCCGCACATGGGCCACGTGCTGTGGGATCTTTACCCGATGCTCAAGGGCACGCCGGTCGAAGTGAAGTTCAGACGGGCGATGGACGAGCGGGTGCCTGTGGAGTTTGAACAATACTTTGAAGAGAGCGTCAACCAGACATGGTGGAAGTTTCTGATCTATCCAGACGCGGACGACGGCATCGTTCTTTACCTGCGGGACACGACAAGCAAGCAGAAGACCGAGGAAGCGCTGCGCGGCAGCGAGAAGCTGGCGGCTGCAGGGCGGCTGGCCGCGAGCATTGCGCACGAGATCAACAATCCGCTCGAGGCAGTGACGAATCTGCTGTTTTTGGCGAAGCTGGATGGAACGCTCGCGAGCAACACGAAGTATCTGCTGGAAATGGCGGACGGCGAGCTACAGCGTCTTTCGCATATCGCGGCACGCAGCCTGAAGTTCTATCGGCAGCGCACCGCGCCGGCGGCAACGTCCATTGAAGAATTGATCGAGTCAGTGCTGTTTTTCTATAAGCCGGATATGCGGATCAGGAAGATCAAAGTGGAGCGCAGGCATCGCGAGGCGGCGCCGGTGGTTTGCCTGCCGGGCGAGATTCAGCAGGTGGTGACGAACCTGATCGGCAATGCCGTGGATGCGGTGGGTGAAACGGGCAGGCTGCTGGTGGCGGTGCGCCCGGCGGCTGACCGCAACGGACGCCACGGAGTGAGCGTCACCGTGGCGGACACGGGCGCCGGCATGAATCGCGTAACGCTGGACCGGCTCTTTCATCCGTTCATGACGACGAAGGGCGACGCGGGCACTGGGCTGGGCCTGTGGGTGTCGAAGGGCATCCTGGACAAGCACGACGCGACGATTGCGGTGAAGAGCAAGCCTGGATGCGGCACGGTATTCCGGCTGTTCCTGCCGGAGAATGCAACAATGAGCACGAAGCCGCAGTGAAAACCTGACGGAAAACCTGGCGCAATGCAGGCGGATCAAGAGCAGACGCGCAGCCGGCGCGGGGATGACGCAACCGGCGGGCGGGCTGAATTCCTTCAGGCCCGAGCGAGTTCTGCTTCAATGGCGGCGATGAGCTGCGGAGCGTCGGGCTCGGTCTCGGGCGAGAAGCGCGCGACGACTTCGCCGGAGCGGCTGACCAGAAACTTCTCAAAATTCCAAAGGATCTCGGGCGCGGGCAGCGTGTCGATGCCGTAGCCCTTGAGCTTCTGCGCGAAAGGGACCTCGGCAAAGCTGGTGGCTTGGGGCTGCGTGGCGATGAGCTGCGCATAGAGCGGATGCTTATCCGGGCCGACGACGGTGATCTTGCTGTACATGGGAAACTGGACGCCGTAGTTGGCGGTGCAGAACTGCTGAATTTCTGCGTCAGAACCGGGCTCCTGGCTGCGGAAGTCGTTGGCAGGAAAGCCGGCGATGACGAGCCCCTGGCCGCGGTACTGCTCATAGACTTTCTCGAGCGCCTCGTACTGAGGGGTGAGGCCGCACCGGGAAGCGACGTTGACGACAAGAATGACCTTGCCCTTGAACTCGGCGAGCGATGCGGGTTCGCCGCCGATCTTGTGAAGCGGAATGTCGTAGATGGATGCAGTCATGTCGTTCTCCCTTGATGCTCAGGCAAGTAATGCTCAGGCGAGCAGCTGGCGGCCTACCTTAACGTACAACTCCACCGCTTCAAGCAGCTCTTTCTTGGCGAGCTTTTCGAAGGGTGTGTGGGCAACGTGGATGGAACCCGGACCGAGCAGAAGTGGCTCGCCCCAATTGGAAAGCTGCGGAATGTCGGTGGTGAACTTGGCGATCATGGTGGGCAGGCCGTCGACGGCGCGCATGCGCACGAAGGGAATCTCGAGAGTGAAGTCAACGTCGGCAAGCCCTTCAGCCGCTTTGAGCACGGCAGCGCGAACGGGAGCCGCGTCGCCGACGAGGCGGATGAGCACCTGCGCTTCGGCTTTATCCGCGATGACATTGGGCGCGTGGCCGCCGTTGATCTGACCGATGTTGAGAGTGCTGGGACCGACGTCTTCGCTGACCGGCAGGTCGAGCTCAAGGAGGCGGCCGAGCACTGCGACGAGCTTGTGGATGGCGCTGTCGCCAAGTTCAGGATAGGCAGAGTGCGCCATGGTGCCGGAGGCGCGAAAGACAGTGCGCAATGCGCCTTTTGAGGCGAGGGCGAGGCGATTGTCAGTCGGTTCGCCGTTGATAAGGAAGCGGCTGCCTTTCGGCGATCATGTTCGCCACCTTGGCGCCGGCGGAGTCGCGCTCTTCTCCGCTGACGAAGAGCATGCCGACGCGAGAAGCCGCCATTGCGCAGGGCCTCTGCGGCCGCAACCTGCGCGGCGATGATGCCCTTGGCATCGCTGACGCCGCGGCCGTACATATAGTCAGCATCTTCGCTGAAAGGGATGTAGGGCGGAACGGTATCAAGATGAGTGGAGAAGACGAGGTCGGGGGTTTTGCCGGGGATCGACGCGTAGACGTTCCAGCGGGCGCCCGCTGATGTGCTGTCGGGCGGCTGCGGCACCGGTGTCTTTTCCACAGCCCAGCCGCGGCCAGCGAGGAACTCCGCGAGGAAATCGGCCACCGCGCCTTCCTGGTAGGTGGTGGATTCGATTTCGACCAGGTCCCGCGTAAAGCGGATGGGATCAAGGGGCTGCGGAACAAACATGATGCTGCCAGCATACCTTACGGGTTGCCCGGGCGCGGCTGGGCGGAGATTCCGCGGGTGAGCGCTCTCGCGGGGAGGGCCCGGGGGCCCTGAGTTGAGCGATTTACTTCCGCTTAAATCTGCGTTCATCGGCCAGCAAAGTGTGCGTAGAATAGACCGTGGAATGATCTCCACATCGATATCCGTTCACCCGGTTTCCGGAGCCGGGCGTTCGATGTTGCGCGGCGTCGCACTCACGGGTCCTGCCGGGCGGCTTGAAGCACTCCTGAACGAGGGAGACGCGGATGCGCCGTGCGCTGCGCTGGTTTGCCATCCCCACCCGAAAGGCGGGGGCACCATGCACAACAAGGTCGTGTACCACGCGATGAAGGCGCTGAACGCGCCGGAGTTCGGGCTGGGCTGGCCGGTGCTGCGATTCAACTTTCGCGGCACGGGTCTGAGCGAAGGCACGCACGACGGGTATGCAGAGAGTGGAGACGTTCTGGCTGCGCTTGAGTGGCTCGCACGGGAATACAGGCGACCCGTTGTGGTTGCCGGTTTCAGCTTTGGGGCGGCAATGGCCCTGCGGGCTTGTTGCGATGCTTCAGCGGGCGACGGCCCGAACAAAAATGTGCGCGCGGTCATTGCCCTGGGGCTGCCAACCGAAGCCGAGGGGCGGCAATATCAATACGGCTTTCTTCGTTCGTGCTCTCTTCCCAAACTGTTTCTCAGCGGGGATCGTGACCAGTACGCTCCCGCTGCGGATTTACGACGTGTGGCCGCCACCACGGCCGAACCCAAAAAGTTGGTGCTCCTACCCGGCGCCGATCACTTTTTTGCCGGCCAGCTTGAGGCGATGCAGAACACAATCGCCGGCTGGCTCGTGGAGCAACTTCGATGACCCCAGTGAGCGGCGACACTGCTCTGGACTCTCTGCACGCCGAAGCAACCGAGATTTTTACCGGAGCGCTGGAAGCGTGCAATATCGAATCAGCGTTTGACCGGCGGATTCGTTTTGAAGGCAGTACGATGCACCGCCTGCTGGCGGACGGCAGCGGACCTGAGTCAATCAACCTGCAGGCTTATCGGCGCGTTTTTGTGATCGCGCTGGGCAAGGCCGCGGGCCCGATGCTCGACGTGTTGCTGGAGCGGATGAAGCGGCGCAAGGGGCTGCGGGGCATCTGCTGCTCGAAATATCTGCCGAAGAAGCGCAACTGGCGCATCCGCTATTTCGAAGGGGGCCACCCGCTGCCGAACGAGGACTCGTTTGCGGCGGCCCGGGCGACGCTGGCGCTGCTCAAGAAGGCGCGCAAGGATACGCTGGTGATTTTCCTGATCTCGGGCGGCGGCTCGGCGATGTTCGATCTGCCGATTGACCCGCAAATCAGCCTGGCGGAGACGATCGCCTTTCACGAGGCGCTGCTGGCCTCGGGCGCGCCGATCAACGAGATCAACACCCTGCGCAAGCACTTTTCCGCGGTGAAGGCCGGGCGCCTGGCGATGGCCGCGCCGGATGCGATGAAGGTATCGCTGCTGCTGCCGGATGTGCCGCTGCGCTCGCTCGATGCCCTGTCGTCTGGCCCGAGCACGCCGGATCACTCAACGGTGGCCGATGTGCGCGCGGTGCTGTCGAAGTACGACCTGACGGAGAAGCTGCCGGCGAAGGTCACGGGATTTTTCGAGCGCGAGGATCTGCCGGAGTCTCCGGGCAACAAGAGCCGGCTGACGGGATTTCTGCCGCGGCTGGCGCGGTCGGGGCAACATGCGCGCACCATCACGGCGGCGGCTGCGCTCTCAGGCGAGAACGAAGCCTTTCGGGATTCGGTTTTTGAGGTGCTTCTCTCGACGCACGACCTGGTGGAGAATGCGCGCGCGCGGGCGCAGAACGCGGGCTTCTTTGTTGCCGTGGACAATGCCTGCGATGACTGGGATTACGCCGAGGCGGCGCGCTATCTGCTGCAGCGCTTCCACGAGCTGCGGACGCATCACCCGCGGCTGTGCCTGATCTCGGTGGGCGAAGTGACGGTGACGATGGATCGGACGCCGGGCGCCGGAGGCCGCAACCAGCAATTTGCGCTGGAATGCGCGGCGGACCTGGCACAGCACGCGGGCCATCGGCTGACGGTGCTGAGCGCGGGCTCGGATGGAATTGACGGAAACACGAAGAATGCGGGAGCGATTGCCGATCCGACAACGATCGAGCGGGCGCGTGCCTTTGGATTCGACCCTAAGGAATCGCTGCGCGCTTTCAATACGTGTCCGCTGTTCACCGCGCTGGGGGATGCGGTGGTAACGGGGCCGACCGGCCAAAACCTGCGCGATCTGCGGCTGCTGATGGCCGAGGAGGACGCGTAGGAATCGCAAGAGGCGGCGCAGGGCTTTTGGATTCGAGCTTGTACTATAACCTTGCTTTCATTTGTACGAATTTTCAGTTTTCAGGGATCGGTTCGTGGCTCGAAGAGGAACGCGGAAGGCTGCCGACAAGACACCGGATATTCGCGCCGTGGCTGCGCTGGCCAAGGTATCGATCGCCACGGTATCGAGGACCATCAACGGTTCCCCGGTGGTGAGCGACCGGCTGACGAAGCGCGTGTGGCAGGCGATTGAACAGCTCAACTACTTTCCCAATACGCATGCGCGCAGCCTGGTGTCGGGGCACAGCCGCATTCTGGGCATCATTGTCGAAAACATCACCAACCCGTTTTTCCCGGAGCTGATCCAGTGCTTTGAAGAGATCGCGGTGGCGCATGGCTACGAGATCCTGGTGAGCTCATCGAACAGCGACCCGGCGGTGCTGACGACGTGCGTGCGGCGCATGATCGAGCGCAAGGTCGAGGGCGTGGCGATTCTGACCTTTGGCGAAGAGGAGCCGGTGCTGGACCGGCTTGCGTTTCACGATATTCCCATTGTGCTGGCGGAGTTCCGGCTGCGCGACCCCAAAGCCAGCACGATTCTGCTGGACTACACGACCGGCATGCGCGAGGCGGTGAATCACCTGGCGAAGCTGGGGCACAGCCGGATCGCCTTTCTCTCAGGACCGCACAACATTCACTCGGCGGTAACGCGTGAGAATGATTTTCGCACGGCGATGAACGATGCCGGGTTGCCGCTGCAGAAGAAGTGGATTATTGAGTGCGATCACACGCTGAAGGGCGGCGTGGCGGGCTTCAAAAAGCTGCAGGCGCTTCCGGTGCGGCCCACGGCGATTATGTGTTCGAACGATATGACGGCGATTGGCGTGCTGCGCGCCGCGTATCTGGAAGATCTGCGCGTGCCGCAGGATCTCTCAGTGGTTGGCCTGGACGATATCGCCTTCGCGGAGTTCACGCTGCCGCCGCTGACGACGATTCGGCTCTCGCGCGGAGACCTGGCGCGGGCTGCCTTTGAAGCGCTGCGCCAGCAGGCGGAAGCTCCCCCCAACGCGCAGGTGCAGCGCGAATTTCTGGTTTCGACGAGCCTGGTGCTGCGCGGATCGACGGCGGCGCCTTCTGCCTGAGCTTGCGGCAGCGAGCAGGCGGGGCCGATCTTTGTGCGTGCTGAGTGGATCGCGGTCCTAACAAGGCGGCCGGATCTCGCTTGAGGTACCGCCGGCGGCGGGGATGTAGCACTTCTGCGTGTAGTCCATCACCATGCGATCGGCACTGAAGCGCCAGCCCAAAGTTTTGATGGTGCGCTTCATGCGCTTGATCCAGCCGCGCGGCAGGCCGTCGCGGTCGCGCTGGTAGTAAAGCGGGATGACCGTCGTCGCGCAGAACGCGGTAGAGGTCTTCGCCGTCGCGCGTGTCGTGCACGTCCATGCTGGAGTGGGTGCGGCCGGTGCCGATGGCGAATCCGTTGAGGCCGTCGTAGGCTTCGGCCCACCATCCGTCGAGCACGGAGAGATTGAGTCCGCCGTTGAGCACGACCTTTTGCCCGCTGGTGCCTGAGGCTTCAAGGGGACGGCGCGGGTTGTTGAGCCAGACGTCGACGCCCTGCACGAGAAAGCGGCCGACGTTGATGTCGTAATCCTCGACGAAAACGAACTTGTCGGCGAACTCGGAGTTGCGCATCATCTCCGCGATCTGCTGCAGGACGCGCTTGCCGGGCTCGTCGTGCGGGTGCGCCTTGCCGGCAAAGACAAACTGCACGGGGCGCTTGGGGTCGTTGACCATCTGGCGCGAGACGCTCGATATCGGCAAGGACGAGGTTGGCGCGCTTGTAGGTGGCGAAGCGGCGGGCGAAGCCGATGGTGAGCGCATCGGGCGAGAGGACGCGGCTGAACTTCTGGAGCTGCTCCTGCGGCTCGTCGCGGCGCGTGGCCTGCTCGACGGCGCGGCGGCGGACGAAGTCGAGCAAGCGCGCTTTAAGCGAGAAGTGCGTCTCCCACAGCTCGCCGTCGTCCACGGTCTCGATGCCTTCCCAGGTGCGGGCGGAGGCGCTTCTGGCCTGCCAGCCGACGCCGAGGTGGCGGTCGTAGAGGCGCGCCATCTGCGGAGCGAGCCAGGAGGGCACGTGGACGCCGTTGGTGATGTGGCCGATGGGCACGGCGTCCTGCGGCTTATCGGGGTGCAGGCCCCACCACATGGCGCGGGAAACCTCGCCGTGCAGCGAGGAGACGGCGTTGGCGCGGCGCGAGAGCTTGAGGCCGAGGACGGTCATGCAGAAGGTTTCCTGCGAGTCCGAGGGATGGACACGGCCAAAGCCCATGAGGTTTTCCTGCGAGATGCCGAGTTGATCGCGCAGCGGCCCGAGATGCTCCTCGATGAGGTCCGCGCTGAAGCGATCGTGACCGGCGGGCACAGGCGTGTGGGTGGTGAAGATCACTTCGCGAGGAATCATCTGCGCGGCGGTAACGAAGTCAATGCCTTCTTCAATCATGCGGGCGCGAATGGCCTCGAGCACAACAAAGACGCTGTGGCCCTCGTTGAGGTGGAGCACGCCGGGCGCGATGCCCATCTTGCGCAGAGCGCGATGGCCGCCGACGCCGAGAAGCAGCTCCTGGCGGATGCGGGTGCGGCCGTCGCCGCCGTAGAGGCGCGAGGTGAGCTCGCGATCTTCAGGCGCGTTGCCTTCCACGTTGGAGTCGAGCAGAAGCAGGTCACAGCGGCCGACCTTGACGCGCCACACCTTGGCGCGGATGGCGCCGCCGCGGGTTTCGATCTCGATCTGGACGGGCTCGCCGTTCTCGCCGATCGCCGGCTGCATGGGGCACTGGCTCACGTCGGTCTGCACATACTCTTCCTGCTGCCAGCCGCTCATGTCGAGGCGCTGCAGAAAGTATCCCTGGCCGTAGAAGAGGCCGACGCCGACGAGAGGTATGTCGAGGTCAGAGGCGCTCTTGATGTGATCGCCGGCGAGCACGCCGAGGCCGCCGGAGTAGATGGGCAGCGACTCGTGAAGACCGAATTCAGCAGAGAAATAAGCCACGGGCGAGGGCGCAGGACGCCGGCGTGCTCGGCGCCCCAGGTGTTGCCGGCGCAGAGGTATTCCTGCTGACGGCGGTAGCAGTAGTTGATGCGGCTGTGCAGGGCGAGTTCGGCGGCGCGGCGCTCGATTTCGCCGAGAGGCAGCTCGTTGAGCAGGGCGATGGGATTCTGATTGAGCTCGCGCCAGCGGCGGGGATTGAGATCGCGGAAGAGCGCGACGCACTCCTGGTCCCAGGACCAGAGAAGATTGCGGGCGAGCGACCAGAGGCGCTCCTGCGCGGGGGCGATGAAGCGGTCGAGGGTGCGCGCCTCGCTGACGATGGGCGCAAGCTGACTGGCCGCCTCGACGAGCATGCGGATCTCGGAGTCGCGGAAGACGCGGGTCTCCCTGGTCTGGACGACGAGGACGCCCTGCAGGATGCCGCGATCGACGAGGGGAACGCCGAGGAAGGAGTGGTACTCCTCTTCGCCGGAGTCTTTGAAGAATTTGAAGCGGGGGTGATTGCGCGCGTCATCGACGGCGACGGGCAGAACCTGCTCGGCGACGAGGCCGACGAGGCCCTCGTTGAGCGGCATGCGCAGGGTGCCGATGCTGCGCGGGTGCAGGCCGACGGTGGCGGCGAGCACGAGGTTGGAGCGATCGGGCTCGAGCAGATAGGCCGAGCAGACGTCGGTCCTGAAGTGCGAGGCGATCAGGGCGACAACGTTCATGAGCGTGTCGGCGGGCCTGCCGCCTTCTTCAGTGAGATTCGTAATCTCCTCAAGAGTGAGAACACGGCTGGCTTCGGTGTCTTCAAAGAATTGAGTCATCAGTGTGCCTTTTGTCGCGTTAACAGCGGCTTAGGGTGAAACGTGGATCGACACAATCGGCCTGGCTCACGAAGATGCAGCGCTGCAACCGGCAATTTCAACCGGAAAGAAAAGAATGATTGCGTACTTTTCTGGGTGGCGCTCCCGTTTGTCGATTTGGTTCGGGTTAGTTAAGACGATACCACCACGGCGCGGGGTGGAAACACGTAATCGGCCGCGAGGGAGCGCTGAAATTATTGGGGAATGAGCGCGTTGGCGCGCATTGCACAGATTTCGTCGTGAGCACAGCGGGCGGCGGCGCGGCGATCGGGGTAAAGAGCCGGCACGCCGAAACGGATCTCGGCGGTGAAGCCGACAGCGCCCAAGGTGCGAGCGAGGTGGGGCAGAAAGGCGTCGTCGCCGAACCAGCACAGATCGCGCTCGGGGCTGCCGTCGGCCAGCACGTAGCGCACGAGCGGCAGGGGTGACGGGAGCGCCGGCGCGCACCGCGGGCTCAAAGAGCGAGGCGTGGAAGGGCAGGACGGTGCCGCCGTCGGTGCTGGTTCCCTCAGGAAAGAAGAGAACCGGAACCGAAAGCTGGAGACGCTCGGCGATTGACTCTGCGACCTGCGCGACGCCGGCGCGGCTTGAGCGATCGACAAAGAGCGTGCCGCCGGCGCGGGCCGCCCATCCGAAGTAAGGCCAGCGGTTGATTTCACTCTTCGCGACGAAGCAGCACGGCGTTGCGGCGGAGAGGATGAGGATATCGAGGTAGCTGAGGTGATTGGCGACGATGATGCCGCGATGCGGTGGCCGGCCGGCCACACGACAGGCGATGCCGAGACTGCGCAGCACGAGCGCGCACGCGTGATGGAGCCAGAGAGCACGCTGCTCAAGCGAGAGAGGTCCTCGGGCCCGGATGAGGCAATAGCGAAGAGCGATGATGGCCAGCGCGCCGGACAGAGCGGCGGCACGCCGGAGTTTGCGAAAGATCATGAGGAGAGAGGAGCGAGAAAGTGATTGCGGGCCGAGGGGGAGAGCATTTTGAGATCGAGCAGAGTCAGGAAATCGATGGTGCCGAATTCGCGGTCCCACGCAGGAGGAGCGCAGATGCGCGCGCCGATGGCCAGGTAGGTCCGCAGCAAACGCGGAATGCGCGGCGATGCGGGCGGCGCTTCGCCGTCAGAGGACGACTGCGCGGCAGGGGGAGTTTGCTCGCCGGGGCAGGCGAAGGCGGGGGTGGGCACGGTGGCAAAGTCGGGCGAGACGGCGTAGGGCCGCATCTGGCGATAGATCTGCCAGCCTTCATGGGGATCCTGCGAGTGGAGCGAGGAGCATCCGACGAGGTAGCGCAGCCCCATGTCGTTAGCATACTGCGCAATGCCGCGCCAGAGCAGCGTGAGCACCTCGGGCGTGCGATGCTCGCGATCGATGGAGGCCCGGCCCAGCTCGAGGATTCCGCAACGCAGCGGCTCATAGGGAGCGAAATGAAACTCCTGCTCGGAGTAATAGCCGAGATTGCGCGCGGCAGTTTCGCCGGACTGCATGCGGTAGGTGCCGACGATGCGGCGGGTCAGCTTTTCTTCGACGACGAGATGTTCGCAGAAGAGATCGAATTGATCGGTATCGAGGCCGGTCTCATAGGAGCTTTCGAGGCCTTCGCCCATTTCGATGTTGAAGACGCGGAAACGGAGGCGGCAGGCGGCGTCGCGATCTTCGATGGTGCCCGCGAGGCGGAGGCGGTACCTGCCAACCTCGGCGTGAATCGAGGGCCGCGGGGGAGGGGGCGGCAGCAACGAAGGAAGAAGCAGCTGAGGCAGCGCTGCGGCCGATGGCCCCGCCGGCGAAGCCGAAGACGGTTCGTACCCTGAGTGTGTAAGCACGAACGCAGTATTGGCCGGAAATTGTAAGAGGACGGTAAAACTGCTGCGAATTGGCTGCAAAATAGCGAGCCGCGGCTGTAACACGGCTGCAACAAAAAGGCCCTCCCGCGTGGAGGGCCGTAGAGGAGCAAACCAGATTCAGCTCAGCAGCAGCCGCCGGCGATCGAGGGAATGACGAGGACTTCATCGCCTTCCTTGAAGCTGTATTTCTCGTTGCCGAGGAAGCGGATGTCTTCTTCATTGACGTAGAAGTTGATGAAGCGGCGGATCTGGCCGTCTTCTCCGCGAAGGTGCTGGCGCAGGGCGGGAAAGCGGCCTTCAATATCGGTGACGAGCTCGGGAAGGTTCGCAGCGGTGCTCGAAATTTCGCGAACGTTGTTGGTGTGCTTTTGAAATGCGTTGGGCAATACGACTTTAACGGACATGATTCTCCCCTGCCAGGCTCAATTCGCGATTGGCGGCAGTGTTTTCCTCCACGAAGGATTCGAAGTCAGTGAGGCGCGGGCGAATGGCCTTGCCCTGATCGTAAGCGCCGGCAAGTGCATCGGTGGTCTTGAGGCCATTGCCGGTGATGCATGTAACAGTGAGCTCGCCGGGCTGGATGCGGCCGTGCGCGTAGAGACGAGCGGTGACGGCTGTGGTGACGCCGCCTGCGGTTTCAGTAAAGATGCCTTCGGTCTCGGCCAGCTCCTGGATAGCGGAGACGATCTCGACGTCGGAGACATCCTCGGCCCATCCGCCGGAGCTGCGGATGGCGCGCGCCGCGTAGGGGCCGTCGGCAGGGTTGCCGATGGCGAGCGAGCGGGCGATGGTGTTGGGCCGCTGCGGTTCGATCAAGTCGGTGTTGTTCTTGACTGCCGTGGAAATGGGCGAGCAGCCGGTGGCCTGCGCGCCAAAGAAGCGCACCGGCTTGTTTTCAACCAGGCCGAGCTCGATGAGCTCGTTGAAGGCCTTGCGGATCTTGGTAATGAGCGCGCCGCCAGCCATGGGGACGACGACATTGTCGGGCAGGCGCCAGCCAAGCTGCTCGGCGATTTCGAAGCCGACGGTCTTGGAGCCCTCAGCGTAGTAGGGGCGGAGATTGACGTTGACGAAGCCCCAGTTGTAGCGGTCGGCGATCTGCGAGCAGAGGCGGTTGACGTGATCGTAGTTGCCATCGACGCGAACCAGTGTGGCGCCGTAGACCTGGGTGTTGAGAATCTTGGCGGGCTCAAGGTCGGCCGGCACGAGGATGTAAGTCTTGAGGCCAAGGCGCGCGGCATGCGCGGCGACAGCGTTGGCGAGGTTGCCGGTGGACGAGCAGCCTACGGTATCGAAGCCGAAGGCCTGCGCATTGGCCAGCGCCACGGCGACGACGCGGTCTTTGAAGCTGAGCGTGGGCATGCAGACGGCATCGTTTTTGACGTAGAGATTGGTGGCGCCGATGCGCGCGCCAAGGCGCGGCGCTTTCACGAGCGGAGTGAGGCCGGAGGGCGTCTGGGGAACGTAGCTGTCGGCGACCGGAAGAAGAGCACGGTAGCGCCACATGTCCAGCGGGCCGGCGGCAATGGATTCACGGGTAAAGCGGGAACGGGCGTACTCGAGGTCAAAGATCACTTCGAGCGGGGAGAAGCATTCGTCACAGATGGAGAGCGGCTGCACGCCATAGGCTTTGCCGCATTCCCGACATCGTAGCTCGTACGCAGTCGTCACAAACCCTCGCAGTTGCACGAGTGCACTGTGATGCGGGCACGTGACCGGCTCAAAAAACGAGCGAACCTGAATGGACTCGATAAAAACCAGCGAGAATGCTCGGCCTGAGTGCTTTGCATTCCCCGAATCTCATGTTCTCCGCCTACGGCGGACGAGAGTTGACACCATACTCCTGGTTTGCCCAGGCAGGTTGTCGTGGCGTCACAGGGCCCGTCCCTCAGCCACTCTGCATGAAATCCAGGCCTGCCCTTTGGGGACAAGCTTGAATGATTTGGTTTTATCACAGGGGTCAACCCGGCGCAAGCCGGATTGCAGCGAATGGCATTACCGGCAACCCGGAAGGTCAATATCCTCAGCGGGCCGCTACTCGGGGTGAATCCAGATGGCGTTGCCGCCGCCGCCGGCCATGTGGACGTCGAGGACGGTGGTGCGATCGACGGGCTGCCTGGTGAAGGTGGTGTGCGTGGCGTTGACCGCGGCGTCGGGGGCGTCGGCGTAGATTTCGGCGGTGTACTTCCCTTCACCGAGGAAGCTGAGTGGAACCTTAACGTCGCGGGCATCCCAGTTGGTGATGGAGCCGATGTACCAGTCTTTGCCGCTGCGGCGCGCGACGGTGATGTTCTCCATAGGCAGGCCGTCGAGGACGCGGATTTCATCCCAGGTAGTGGGCACCTGCTTGATGAACTCGAAGTCGTGCTGGCCGGCGTAGTGCTCGGGATAGTCGGAGACCATTTGCAGGGGGCTCTCGAGGACGACATAGAGCGCGAGCTCATGCGCGCGCGTGTTGGGCGCCATGGGCATCAGGTTACGCGGAATGAAATCGGCGCGCGGTGACGTTGCCGAAGGCGCCGGGCGTGTAGTCCATGGGGCCGGCGAGCATGCGCGTGAAGGGCAGCGTGGTGTTGTGCACGGGCGTGGTGCGGGCGCTCCACTTCAAATATTCCTTGCCCATCACGCCTTCGCGCGTCATGAGGTTGGGATATGTGCGGCGCAGGCCGTCGGGCTTGTAGGCGCCGTGGAAGTCGATCATGAGGTGATGCTGCGCGGCATTTTCAACGACGCGGCGATACCAGTTGACCATCCACTGATCGTCGCGATTCATGAAGTCGATTTTGACGCCGGCGATGCCCCACTTTTCAAAGAGCGGAAACGCCTGGTCCATGTACTTGTCGACCGAGGTCCAGTGCGGCCCATAGCCAGAGGCGCACGTTCTTCTCTTTGGCGTAGCGCAGCAGCTCCGGCATGTCGATCTCGGGCGTGACCTGGGTGATGTCGGCGAGTGCGGCGTAGTCCTGGGGGCCTTTGCGTTCGGCTTTGGCCCAGCCGGCGTCGATGAGCATGTAGGGGAAGCCGGAGGCCGAGGCGAAGTCGATGTAGTGCTTCATGGTGGCGGTGTTCATGCCGGGCTTGAAGCTGACGCTGGGCGCGGCTTCGCCGGACCACCAGTCCCACGCGGACTTGCCGGCAACGATCCACGAGGTGTCGGCGATCTTTGACGGCGGATTGAGATTGAGAACGATGCTGGACTCAACGAGGCGGCCGGGAGCGTCGCCGATCATGAGCACGCGCCAGGGCGTGGTGACGGGCGCATCGGCTTCGACGGCAATGGAGGACTGGCCCGCAGGCTGAGCATCGACGTGCGGCGAGAGCTCGGCGCGCAGCGCGAAGGAGGGCTTGTCTTTGCGCAGATACATGCCGGCGTAGTTGTCGATATCGGCCTCGGTGACGGCAACCCAGCCGACGCCGGGCACGAAGCCGAGCAGCGGCAGCGCGACGAGCCAGTCCTGATGAATGCCGCTGACCTGGCGCACCTGGTACTCATCTTCGTAAGAGGACTGGAAGCCATCGAGGATGAGGGGATAGAGCGTGGCGTCTTTGGCGTAATTGAATTGCGTGAGCTCGCGCTCGATGCGGATCTTTTGCGACGCCGACTGCGCGGGCACGATGTAGCGGAAGGCGACGCCGTCGTTGTAGGCGCGAATTTCAAGAGCGAGCTGGCGATGCTGATCGTCTTCGAGATCGACGCGCGCGGAGTTGTAGCGATCGCGGACGCTGCTCGTCTTGCCGACGGGGATGGTGTACGTTTCGTCGGCGTGGCCGGTGCGCACGTTGACCTGGCGCATGCCAGGGCCGAGTGCCGGCTGGCCTTCGATCTTGAGGCCGAGCGCGGATTCATCCATAAGCCACTTGCCGTGAAAGTCGATCGAGTAACGAAGATTGTTTACGCCCGCGTGCGGGGCCTGGTCAGCGTTTGCGTCGCTGAGGATGAAGACGATCTGACCGTCAGGCGAGGAGACGCGCAGGCGCTTGTCTGCGGACTGTTGCGCGAGAGAGACGGCGGCGAGAAGAAGGGGAAGGCAAACGGCAAGCGGGCGTAGTGAAGGCATCGTTCCTCAAGGGCGCAGCTTGCGCATCAGTTGGTGTAGACGCGCACGTAGTTGACCAGCATTTCAACGGGAAAGGGCGTAGTGGCGTTGGGCGGGCCGGGCCAGTCGCCGCCGATGGCGAGGTTAAGCAGGATGAAGTTGCTTTGGCCTGCGTCAAAGGGCCAGATGGCGCCCTTGAGGCTGCCCATATTGTCGGTTGTGTAGGTCACGTAGGGATGCGCAGGATCGTCGACGTAGTAGGCTACTTTGCCCTTGGACCAGATCATGCCGTAGGTGTGCCACTGCGCAGCCGTCTGGCCCTCGGGGAAATGGAAGACTGTGCCGAGGCCGGTGTCTCCGGTGAAGCCGACGCCGTGAATGGAGCCTTCGTTCCAGTCGGGCGTTTTGGCGGCGTTGACGCGCTCGAGCACGTCCTGTTCACCGGAGGCAGGCCAGTCAACGGTGGCAATGTTGTTGCCGAGCAGCCATGCGGCGGGCCAGAAGCCCTGCGCTTCAGGCACCTGGGCGCGCACCTCGAAGCGGCCATATTGAAAGCTGAAGAGACCCTGCGTCTTGAGCCGCGCCGAGGTGTAGACGCCGGGCGCGCGCTGCTGCGCGACGATGTGCAGAAGACCGTCAGCGCCGACGAAAGCGCTGGGGCTGGTTGCGGAACAGGGCGCGGTGTGCGAGCCCCACGCGCAGTAGGTTTCAAGCTCGTGGTTGCCGAAGCCGCTGTTGCCGGTGTCGTAGGTCCACACTTCGGGGTTAGGAGGGGCGTTGCGGCCAGTGGAGTTGGTGAACTCATCGGCCCAGACGAGCGTGCCGGAGGGAATGTTGGGCGTGAAGGCCCGGCTGGTGACCATGCTGGGCGCGCCACCGGATTTTGCGGCGATGGCTTTGACAGTGAGATTGGCCGCGACGAGAAACGGAGCCTGATAGATCTGGGAGCTTGCCGTGGGCTCAGAGCCATCGACCGTGTAGTAGATGGTGGCGCCGGCGGTCTTGCTGACCAGCGTGACAACGACCGCGCCATTGAGCGCGGCGGTTGTGGAGAGCGTGGGCGGGGCTGTCTGCGTCGGGGCAGAGGCGCCATCCGGACCGGCGGCTGCGCTGCCGCCGCATCCGCCGCAGAGTAAAGTTCCAGACAAGAGGAGAACCGCGAGCATGGTCTTTCCCACTTTCCGATTTTGCCGCGCAACAGAGCGCAGCAGAGGCGCCGCGGTTTCATCTAAACACCGGGTCTTTCAGGACGTCAATCTTCAGGACGTCAATTCGGGCTGCGCGTTGGTTGCAGATGCGGCAACGGGCTCGGCAGCGATCTGAACGGCGATCTCGGCAGGCTCGTAGTTGAGGTTGGGGCCGAGCCAGCGCTCGACTTCGGCGACGGTCATGCCTTTGCGCCCGCTGTAGTCCTCAACCTGGTCGCGCTCGATTTTGCCAAGGCTGAAGTAGCGCGCCTCGGGATGCGCGAAGTAGAGTCCGCTGACACTCGAGCCGGGCCACATGGCGTAGGACTCGGTGAGGCGGATGCCGGTGCCGGCCTCGACACCGAGCAGACTCCACAGCGTTGCTTTCTCGGTGTGGTCGGGACAGGCAGGATAGCCGGGCGCGGGCCGGATGCCGCGGTAGTTCTCGTGGATGAGATCGGCGGGGCTGAGATTCTCAGCGCGGCCGTAGCCCCACTCGTCGCGCACGCGCTTGTGGAGGCACTCGGCAAAGGCTTCGGCGAGGCGGTCGGCGAGGGCCTCGGCCATGATGGCGTTGTAGTCGTCGTGCTGCGCGCGAAAGCTGTCGCAGAGGGCCTTGAGTCCGATGCCGCTGGTGACGGCGAAGGCGCCGATGTGGTCGGGCAGGCCGGTCTCGCGCGGCGCGATGAAGTCGGAGAGCGAGCGGCAGGGCTCACTGCCCTCGCGATTGGCCTGCTGGCGCAGGAAGTAAAAGCGCGTGAGCTCGGCGGTGCGCGATTCGTCAGCGTAGAGAGCAACGTCGTCGCCGATGGAGTTTGCCGGGAAGAGGCCGTAGGCGGCGCGCGCGGTGAGCAGCTTTTCCGCGACGATGCGATCGAGCAAGGCGTTGGCCTCGGTGAAGACCTGGCGGGCCTGCGGGCCATACAGCTCGTGGTCGAGGATGCGCGGGTAGACGCCTTTGAGCTCCCAGGTGTGGAAGAAGGGCGTCCAGTCGATGTAATCGCGCAGGGTGGCGAGGGGAAAGTTGTCGAGGACGCGGACGCCGGTGAACTCAGGTGTGGGAATGTCCTGAGCGCGCCACTCGATTGGCGTGCGGCGGCTGCGCGCGGTCTGGAGAGTCACGGCCTGCTGGCGGGGCGCGGCATGGGTTTTGCGAAGGGATTCGTACTCGGCGCGGTGCTGCGCGACGAAGGCCGGCTTGTTTTCAGCACTGAGCAGGCTGGTGGTGACAGGCACGGCACGGCTGGCGTCGATGACGTGGACGACGGGCTCGCTGTAGTGCGGAGCGATTTTGACAGCGGTGTGCGCGCGGCTGGTGGTGGCGCCGCCGATGAGCAGAGGGAGCTTGAAGCCCTGGCGCTCCATCTCGCGAGCCACATGCACCATTTCATCGAGAGAGGGTGTGATGAGGCCGCTGAGGCCGATGATATCTGCGTTGACGGCGCGGGCAGACTCGAGAATTTTCTCAGTGGGCACCATGACGCCGAGATCGATGACCTCGTAGTTGTTGCAGGCGAGGACGACGCCGACGATGTTCTTGCCGATGTCGTGCACATCGCCCTTGACGGTGGCGAGGATGATCTTTCCCTGCGTCTTGACCTCGTGGCCGGCAGCAACGAGCGCGGCTTTCTCAGCCTCCATGAACGGGGTAAGATAGGCGACGGCCTTTTTCATGACGCGCGCGGATTTGACGACCTGGGGCAGAAACATTTTGCCGGCGCCGAAGAGATCGCCGACGACGCTCATGCCAGCCATCAGCGGCCCCTCGATGACGGAAAGGGGGCGGCCGAGTGCTGCGCGCGCTTCTTCAGTGTCGGTTTCGATATAGGCGTCGATTCCCTTCACCAGCGCGTGGGCGATGCGGTCTTCGACGGAGCCGCTGCGCCACTCTTCGGCTTTCTTTTCGCTTACGGCCGTGCCGACGGACTTGAGGGTTTCGCCGTAGTCGACGAGACGCTCGGTGGAATCGGGGCGGCGATTGAGCAGGACGTCTTCGACGAGTTCCTTCAGATGCGGCTCGATCTCGTCGTAGACCTCGAGCATGCCGGCGTTGACGATGCCCATGTCAAGGCCGGCGTTGATGGCGTGATAGAGAAAGGCCGCGTGCATGGCCTCGCGGACACGGTTGTTGCCGCGAAAGCTGAAGGAGACATTGGAGACGCCGCCGCTGACCTTGGCGTGGGGCAGGTTGGTCTTGATCCAGCGGGTGGCGTTGATGAAGTCGACGGCGTAGTTGTTGTGCTCCTCCATGCCGGTGGCGACGGTGAGGATGTTGGGATCGAAGATGATGTCTTCGGGCGGGAAGCCAACGTGATCGACGAGGATGCGGTAGGCGCGCTCGGCGATGCGGATCTTGTCTTCAAAGGTCGCCGCCTGGCCCTGTTCGTCAAAGGCCATGACGACGGCGGCCGCTCCATACTTGAGCACGGTTGACGCGTGATCGCGGAAGGTGCCTTCACCTTCCTTGAGGGAGATGGAGTTGACGATGCCCTTGCCCTGAATGCACTTGAGGCCGGCTTCAATGACCGACCACTTGGACGAGTCGATCATGAAGGGAGCCTTGGCGACCTCGGGCTCGCTGGCGAGAAGCTGCAGGAAGCGCGTCATGGCGGCGACGCCGTCGATCATGCCTTCGTCCATGCAGATGTCGAGGACATTGGCGCCGTTTTCAACCTGCTGGCGCGCGACGCTGACCGCCTCTTCAAAGCGGCCCTGCTTGATGGCGCGGGCAAAGACGGGCGAGCCGGCGACGTTGGTGCGCTCGCCGATCATGATGAAGACGCCGGGCTGCTGCGTGAAGGGCTGCGAGCCGGAGAGGCGAAGCGGCTTCATGCGCGGGCCTCGACTTCAGCGGCCGGCTCGTGCTGCCATTTGCGGGGCGCGTGGCCTTCGAGCGCTTTGGCGATGGCGGCGATGTGCTCGGGCGTGTTGCCGCAGCAGCCGCCGGCGATGTTGATGAGCCCAGCATCGGCAAAGCCGCCGAGGAAGCGGGCCATATCGTGCGGGCCGAGATCGAAGCCGGTTGCAGCGAGAGGATTGGGCAGGCCGGCGTTGGGGTAGCAGGAGATGGGCACGTCGGCTTTCTCAGAAAGCTCGGAGAGGAAGGGATACATGAGATCGGGACCGAGCGAGCAGTTGAGACCGACGGAGAGCGGCTTGACGTGGCTCACGGCGTTCCAGAAGGCTTCGGTGGTTTGCGCGGAGATGAGCGTTTCGCCGCCGCGGCCGACTGCGGCCGAGATCATGACGGGCACTTCCCTGCCGTCTTCGTCGAAGACCTCGCGGATGGCGACGAGCGCGGCCTTGGCGTTGAGCGAGTCGAAGATGGTTTCGACAAGCAGGGTATCGACACCGCCGGCGATGAGCGCGCGCACCTGGTGCGCGTAGGCGCTTTTCACCTGGTCGAAGGTGACGACGCGAAAGCCGGGGTCGTCGGCGTCGGGCGAGTTGGAGAGCGAAACGGTGAGGGGCCCGATCGAGCCGGCGACGAAGCGCTGACGGCCGGTGTCGTTGGAGAAGCGGTCGGCCCACTCGCGGCACTGGCGCGCGGACTGCTCGTTGATCTCCCAGGCGAGGTCGTTGAGCGAGGGCGTGTCGAGGATCTTCTGGTAGAAGGCGGGGTCTTTGCGGCCGCCGTGCTCGCGGGGATCGTCGACGAAGAACTCGCTCTGCGCGATTGAGGTGGCGCCGAAGGTATTGGTCTCGATGATGTCGGCGCCGGCCTCAAGAAAGCGCCGGTGGATGTCGCCGATCATCTTCGGCTGGGTGAGCGAGAAGAGGTCGCCGTTGTTGAGCAGGTCCTTCTTCGCGTCCTTGAAGCGCTCGCCGCGCATGTCCGCCTCTTTCATCCCATAAGTGCGGATGGTGGTGCCCATCGCGCCGTCGATGATGGCGATGCGCTGCTTCAAGATGTCATACAGGGGATGATTGTGAACTATTGTCATGGCATCAATCGCATTCAAACCTTTAGACAAAATACCCGTAAATTAAGGATATACGACCCTTCACTGAGGGGTAACCGCAAATCAGGGAACCGGGAGGATTGCAGCACGGACCGCGAAAAACATCTTGTCGGAAGGAGAGCGGGTGGCGAGACACGAGAAGCTAAAACTCCATAAATATGGTATAACAGTTATACCGTGCGATTTGAATTCGATCCGCGCAAGAGCCAGCGATTGAAAAATGATCCGCAGCGGTGTATTGGCTTTGAAGAAGCTCAGGAACTTTTCACTCGACCGTATTACCAGGACCAGCGATCAGACGCGCCCGAACAATATCGCGCTATCGGATGGGTTGGCGGTCGGCTCTATTCACTCATCTTCGAGGTAAGGGAAGATGAGGACGGGGAGTACTACCATCTGGTCACATTGTGGATGTCAACGCGTGAAGAGGAGAAACTCTATGCCGAAAGCACTTGAAACGCGGAAGCCGCTCTCTGCAGATCAGATTGCGGAGATGGCCACACGCGGTAAGGATATTTCGCGGTTCTTTACAAATAAGGGTAAGATGATGCCGCCGATTCAACGGGTGAACGTGGACTTCACTTTGCCGATGCTGAAGGAATTGGATGAAGAAGCGAATGAGCTGAATATCAGCCGTCAGGCGGTAATTAAGACGCTGCTGAGGCACGCGCTCGATCAGCAAAAACTGGCGAGGAGAACGCGGTAAGGGCCTCCACGCGGAATAGGTTGAGGCTATTTCGCTGCGGTGAGCGCCGCCACCGGCACCAGCATGTCCTCTTTGCGCATGACGAGGCTGGTGGCGTTGAGGGACGCGAGTTCGAAGCCGTGGCCATGCGTGATGGCGTCGGTGGGGCAGGCTTCAACACAGTATCCGCAGAAGATGCAGCGGTTGTAGTCGATGTTGTAGACCTTGGCGTAGCGCTCGGAGGAGGAGATACGGCGCTCCTCAGTGTTGTCGGCCGCCTCGATGTAGATGCAGTTGGCCGGGCAGGCGGCCGCGCAGAGAAAGCAGGCTACGCATTTCTCCAGGCCGTTCTCGTCGCGCTGCAGGACGTGTTTGCCGCGGAAACGCTGCTCGAAGACCGCGCCGCGCAGGGGGCCGGGACCATCGGGATAATTTTCCACGGTGGTGGGTTCGAACATCTCACGAAAAGTGATGCTCATGCCCTTGGCGATGCCGGCGAGATTGCGCACGATCGACATGGTGTAAGTATACGATGGTTCGCGAGGGCGATTCTATGCTGCTGCCTCGGAGGACCAGACGATGAGACGATGTGCCTGGAGTGGCACGGCGCTGCTGCTGTTGAGCTTAGGACCGATGGCCTGCCGTGGCCAGCAACAACAGCCGCAACTGCCTCAGGGAGGCAAGGGCTCGGAACAGGAGAGCCAGATGGCGGCGCATGTGCTGCCGCCGGCGGGTCCGCTAAAGGTGAGCTTCGGCGACAAGTCCGCCGTGTGGACGGTGGAGAAACTGCTTGCTCTGCCGCAGACCACGATCACCGTTTACAACGAGCACCTGAAAAAGAACCAGACCTTCTCAGGCGTGCCGGTGATCGACCTGCTGACGCCGCTGGGCGTTTCCGCCAAGCCGCATGGGAAGGACTTTCAGCTTTATCTGGTGGCGGAGGGGTCTGACGGCTACAAGGTGGTGTACTCGATCGGCGAGGTAACGCCGGACGTACATGACGGGACGGTGCTGGTGGCCGACAAGCTGGAGGGCAAGCCGATCGCGGGGACCGGCCCGGTGCAACTGGTGGCGACGGGCGAGAAGCGGCCCGCGCGGTGGGTGCGCAACATCGTTGCGATTCGCGTGCTGCCCGCGCAGTAAGCGGCGCAGGGATGAACGGATCAGCGGTAGCGCTTGCGCGGCAGCTTGCCGCTGAGCAACTGCTGGCAGAGCGGCGAGTCCTGCCCTTTGGCCAGGCCTGAGACAACGCCGGTGGCCGTGCAGAGACGGTGCTGCATGGCTTCGAGCGGCTTGCCGGATAGAAACTGCGTGCGGTCGAGTCCGCTGTAGGGGTCGACGTCGTACTGGTAGACGTAGTCTTCGGCGGGCCTGGCTTTGCCGTAGTCGAAGTGGTTCCACGTGCCGACGAGCTCGTGCCCGTTGGGGTCGGCCATGAGGGCGTAGACCTGCGTGATCTGCACACCCTGGGGCGCATTGACGCCTTCGAGCGGCACGGTCTGCGTGCCGCGCAGCCAGCGGGCGGCCCAGCCGTGCTGGCGCTGGTCATAGTAAAAGGCGGTGAAGTAGAGGGTGGCGTTGCACTCGCGGCAATCGTTGTAGAGCGCGCCGAGCTCGCGGGGATGCCCGAGGGAGAAGAGCATCCAGTCGAGCAGGCGGAGGTTGACGCCTTTGAGCAGCGATGTGACGAGGTGGCTGGTGAGCGAGACGCTCCACACATTGAAGGTGTCAGAGGCGGGCGAAGCCTGCGGGCTTTGACGCTGGGTGGTGATGACGAGAGCGGCATCGTATTGCACGCCGATCTCGCGGATGGCGGTCCACTGCTCGGGATCGAGCGACTTGGTGACCCAGAGCACGACGTCCTGATCCTGGTTCCGGTCCTGGTTCTGGGGCTGGTTCTGGGGCGGGTTCTGGTTCTGGGGCGAGTGGAAGTCAATCCAGCGGAAGGTCTCGGGAGTTTCCTGCGCGGACGAGGGGGAGAGCGGGAACGAGAAGCGCGACAACGAGAGCGATCAGCGTTCCGCGGATCACACCATGCATGTCTTCAGGTATATCAGACGTGCGCGGGAAGCTCAGAGGCCGAGCTTGTCCCAAATGGCGTCGATCTTCTCGCGCGTGGCGCGGTCCATCTCGATCATCGCGGGCCAGGGGCGGTCGAAGCCTTCGGCCTTCCACTTGCGCGTGGCGTCGATGCCCATTTTGGAGCCGTAGTTGGGGAGACGCGATGAATGATCGAGCGAGTCGATGGGGCCGAGGGTGAACTGGATATCGCGCTCGGGATCGATGTTGTTGGTGACGCGCAGGACCACGTCGGGAATGTTCTGCACATCGCAGTCTTCATCCACGACGATGATGCACTTGGTGAACATGGCCTGGCCGAGTGCCCAGATGGCGTTCATGACTTTGCGCGCCTGGCCGGGGTAGCTCTTGCGGATGGAGACGATCATGAGGTTGTGGAAGACGGCTTCGACGGGCAGGTGGATATCGACGAGCTCGGGAATGGTCATCTTCATCGCGGGCAGAAAGATGCGCTCGACGGCCTTGCCCATCCATGCGTCTTCCATGGGCGGCTTGCCGACGATGGTGGCGGCGTAGATGGGGTCTTTGCGATGGGTGATGCAGGTGAGGTGGAAGACGGGGTACTCGTCGGTCATGGTGTAGAAGCCGGTGTGATCGCCGAAGGGGCCTTCGCTGCGCAGCTCGCCCAGTTCGACGTAACCTTCGAGAACGATCTCGGCGTGCGCGGGCACTTCGAGATCGACGGTTTCGCATTTCACGATTTCGACGGGCTTGCCGCGCAGGAAGCCGGCGATCATGAACTCTTCGACCTCGGGCGGCGCGGGCACGATGGCGGAAAAGGTGGTGGCGGGATCAGTGCCGATGGCGACGGCAACCTCAAGGCGCGAGCCTTTGAGCTTGCCGAGCGCGACCTGGGGCAGGCCGCCCGCAGGGCCGTCGGGAATGGTGACGGCGCCGCCTGCGGACTCAGCCATGATGGCGACGCGCGCGGCCTTGACGTTATCGGCGTCGGCGGAAGCGGCGTTGCGCAGCGCCTCGCGGTAGTGCTCGGCGGCGACCTTCTGGCGCTGCCAGTGCATGCCGGTGGTTTTGCCGTCGTAGACCTGCATGCGGTACATGCCGATGTTGCGCCGGCCGTTGCGGGGATCGCGCGTGTGCACGCAGGGCAGGGTGATGAAGCGGCCGCCATCGTGGGGCCAGCACTTCAGAATGGGAAAGGCGTTGAGGTCGAAGTTGTCGCGCAGAATGACTTCTTTGCAGGGCGCGTCTTTGGCGAGCACGGTTTTGGGAAATGCGCTGGTGAGCGCGCCGAGCTGCGGCAGCATCTTGAGCTTGTCGAAGAGGCCCTCGGGAGCCTTGATGTTCATGAGGCCGGTGATGCGCCCGGCAATTTCATCGACACGGTCGACGCCGAGGGCGAGAGCCATGCGGCGCTCGCTGCCGAACTGGTTGATGAGCACCTTGTGGCCGGGATGTCCCTTGACGTTTTCAAAGAGCAGAGCGGGCCCGCCGGGAGCGTATTGTGCAGGGGCGGCTTTCTGCTGCGCGGGCGTGCGGCCGGCGGCGCCGATCTTGCTCACGCGGTCAGTGATCTCGGTGATTTCGAGCTCGGGGGAGACCTCTTCGCGGATGCGCTTCAGCTCGCCGTGCTTTTCGAGGGTCCGAATCCAGTCGCGCAGATCGTCGTAGGCCAAAGGGGATGCTCCGTGTGGGTATGTGGTTCACACCCATAGTAGAGCTTACGCTGCGCATGGTGCTTTGACGCGGGCTGCCGGTGGGCTGAGAGGTCAGCCGGCAGGTGCCGGTTCCACCTGAACGAGCGGCATGACGGGCGCGATGGCGTCGAGGGGATAACCGAGGCGCTTCCACTCGTCGAAGCCGCCGCGGAGGGGGCGAACGTGCTCGATGCCGAGCTTATGCAGGGTGAGCGCGGTCTTGGCCGCGGTGGCCTCGCTGGGGCAGGTGCAGTAGAGCACCACTTCGCGATCGCGGGGAATCTCATGCACGCGCGCGGTGAGCGCGTCGGGCGAGAGATGCAGGGCGCCGGGCAGGGTGAAGGGATCGGGAATGAGCTCGAGGGGATGACGCAGATCGACGATGAAGACGGCTTCGCCTGAGTCGAGCTGGCGCTTGAGCTCTTCAGGCTCGAGGCGCGACTCGACGAGGTTGCGCAGGAAGCGCTGCCGGCGCCAGAGGCGGCCGAGGATGAAGGCGGCAATGGCAAGGATGAGCAGGACGACGGAGAAGCGGCCAATCCAGTTGAGCAGGCCGGGATCGCGCTTGAGAGCGTCGCCAAAGATGCGCCCGACGCCGAGCAGAGCGCCGACCCAGAGCAAGGAGCCAATGCTGTCGAAGAAGAGAAAGCGGCCGAGAGGCATGCCGTTCTGGCCGGCGACGGGTGGAGCGAGCGTGGCGAGGCCGGGCACGAATTTTGCGATGACGAGGGTGGCATCGCCGCCGCGGCCGAAGGAGTCCTGCGTCTTGCGCACGCAGATGGTGGGCTCAAGCGAGAGCTTGCACAGGATGCGGAGCACGTGGTGGCCGTAACGGCGCCCGATAAGGAACCACGCAACGTCTGCCACGATGCAGGCGGCGAAGGCGGCGAGAAGGCAGACGAGGAAGCTGATCTTGTGCTCAGCGGAGAGGACGCCGGCGGCGACCAGCATGGGCGTGGCGGGCAGAGGGACGCCGAACTGCTCGACGAGCACCCACAGGAAGAGCAGGATGTAGCCATACATTAAGAGAATTTGTGTCGGCAGCTGCATAAAGGATTTCCTGCTCGGTTTGCGACGCCCAATGCGCCCACAAGGGCTCTGTTCATCGGGCGCTTGTGGAATCTGATTATAGGACGGCGTTACGCTTCGCTGTGTATAGGATGAGCGGGGCGGAATTTGGCTTCAGCGAAAAGGATGGGGCAGACGAGGTGCGTGGGGATTGGGGCATGCTCTCATCGCAGGAGGGATGAGATTCCTGCTTTCCCAGGTCCGAGAATCCGGTCCGAGAATCGAGACCTGGGGCAGACATTTTCGAGGAGATTGGGGCGGCTACTGCTGGATGGGCTGCGAAACCTCGGTGAGCCCAGCGGCGGCGGTGGTCTGCTGGCCTTTTTCAGCGAAGTAGTTGCGATCCCAGAGGTTTTTATAGAACTCGCCAGTAAGCTCGGCAGCGCGGGGACCGAAGGTGGGGCGGCCGCCTTCAAGGAAGAAGACCGTCACGAGGCTGCCTTGCGGCGTATCTGAGTAGGAGACGAACCAGCCGAAGCGCGTGCCCTTGTCAGAGCAGGTGCCGGTTTTGCCGAAGACGGGGAGGGCCTGGAAGCTGGCGCGCAGACGGCGGGCGGTTCCGTATTCGACGGCGCCGGCCATGCCATCCTGCAGGTCGGGAACGAACTTTGCGATGTTGAGGGTGCGCTTGACGCGGGGCTCAAAGGCGGCGACGTCGGCTTTGGATGTGGGGTGCTGGAGGTAGTAGAGGGTTCCGCCGTTGGCGATGGCCGCGGCGAAGGCGCCAAGCTGGAGCGGCGTCATGGAGACGCCCTGGCCGAAGCTGCACATGCGGCCCACGCCGCCTTCCGATGCCGGCAGCGGCTGATCTGGATAAGTGCCGAGCTGTTCGCCCTGGATGTTGTAGCCGGCCAGCTCGCCGAGGCCGAACTGGGTGGCGTAATGGCGAACGCGCTCAAAGCCCAGCTCGCGGCCAAGCTCCTCAAAATAAAGATTATTGCTGTGCGCCAGAGCCTCGGTCATGTTCATGCGGAAGCCGGGCAGGCGGACCATGGTGTCGCGGGTGACCAGCCCCTCGGAGAGGGCGGCCAGCGCCACAGAGAGCTTGATGGTGGAGCAGGGCTCGGCGCCGGGCGAAAGAGCCAGCTTTTGATTGACCATGGCGAGGATGCGCCCGTTCGAGGGGTCGATGACGACGGCGGTGCCGTTCATGTCGCCGAGGGCGTCGATGGCGGCCTGGCGCACCACCGGATCTTCACCCGCGGTGATGTCGCCGGCGAAGATGTCGCTCGAGGCGAAGGAACTGGCGGTGAAGCGCTCGTAGTAGCGATGGCGACGGGTATGAAACGACGCCCGGTGCAGCGTAGCCGAGGTGCGCGTAACGTGGGCGCTGGTGGTGCTGCGATGGCGGACCGAGGTGGCGCTTTTTGCGCGGGCGCGATGCGACGAGCGATGCAAGGTGGAGAGATGCTGGCTGGCGGGTTTTGCACGATGAAGCGTGTGCGGTGTATCCAATGCAGAGGCCCGTCCGGCGCAAATCCCAAGCCCTACTAAAGCCAACGTACTAGCCAAAACGCAAGACAGTCTCATCCCTGCGAGATTCCTTATCAAAATGAAATTCTTGCCATGCGCTGCCCTACGATGGGCGGCTGCACTTGGTACTAACCCTGATGCGCAGTCTGTCGTGCGATCGGCGAAGCGATAAATCGGCGAAAGGTCACCGGGATGCCCGGAAACCGGCCTGGAGATTGTTCTCTTACTTCTACAGTTACAGTAAATGATCGGCTGGTACGGCCAGACCGGAGATTCCAAGGGGACTCCGGCCGGGCAGGATATGCACCACTATAGGGCCGATTTTGACTGAGGAACAGCAAATTATGTGGTGACCGAGGTCATTAGTAATCAGCGGCAGCAGTCAATGGTCCAAATCGGGGGCCCATTTCCCAAAACAGCTAAAACTTGCCCCGGCGCATGAACGCCGGCACATCGAGGTCGCCCTCGGCCTCGGGTGCAGCCTCGGTAAAGCGGGGCGCAGCGGGACGGGAGGGCTGGTCATCAGGAGGAGCGGACGTCCGCGCACCGCCGGAAAAGTCGGAGGCGAAGTCGCGGGGCAGCGGTGTGTAGTCGGGCGTTTCGGCCAGCTCCGCGAAGCGCGGGCGGGCAGGAGCGCCGACCAGTTCCCCTTCCTCTTCCTCATCCTCGGAGTGCTGCGTTGGGGAGCGCTGCATTGAAGAACCGGCGTAGGCGGGTTCCTCTGCGCGGA
>CAVRAK010000001.1:0-38279 GCA_963718885.1 uncultured Acidobacteriota bacterium | reverse complement strand
CACCGCATCCTCATCCACCGGCTAACATCTTATGAACAGATGTTCGCGTTGCTTCGCCATGACCCTAACCGCCCTTCGTGCTTCAATCACTGAGCCGCCGCGAGTTCAGATCGCCGCTGGCTGGTTCTCCATGGGCTCTGACGTCGGTCAGGCCGTTGAGGCCCCGCTTCACCGCGTCTGGGTGGATGCCTTTGCCATGGCAGCAACCCAGGTCACTGTTGCGGAGTACGCGCGCTTCCTGAACGCCACCGGAACCCCGCCGCCCCCATTCTGGGGCGATCCCAACTTCTCTCATCCCGAGCAACCTGTGGTGGCGGTTTCGTGGTTCGATGCGATGGCATATTGCGCGTGGCTCTCCGCGATGACCGGCTCGCAGTATCGGCTCCCTACTGAAGCCGAATGGGAGCGCGCCGCGCGAGGCGGTGCGGAGGGAATGGCCTTCCCCTGGGGAAATGATCCGCCGGATTCACGTCCCGCCTATCACACGCGCTGGCAGACCGGACCCGAGCCGGTCGGGCAATCGCAGCCGAATGCCTACGGCCTATTTGAAATGTGCGAGAACGTACATGAGTGGTGCAGCGATTGGTTCGCGGCCGACTACTACGCAGTTTCACCCGATCGGAATCCGCAGGGCCCCGAAGAAGGCCAGAGAAAAGCCTCGCGCGGAGGTTCCTGGCGCCACCAGATCAAGATCTCACGATGCTCGGCCCGCTCCAGCATCCCACCGAATTTCAAATATGCTGACTATGGCTTTCGCGTCGTTTGCGAACTGTGAACTATGAACTGTGAACTACTGAACCACCCACCTCCGCCGCTCCCGGCCCACCCACCCGAAACACCCTTGGCACACGCGCCGCGGGCTTGGCAGGGCAGGGAACTCCGCATGCGGCTCCGTCTGATACCAGTACGCAGTCGAATAGAAATTGTCTGAGCGACCCGCTCCGCATCACGCGATGCTTCAATCCCCACGAAAAGGGTGCCCCATCCATGGCGCAGCCATGGGTGGGAAAGCACAAACCCTCAGTCCGCGTCATTCGCCGCCTCAATCACCACCACCGACATTTCCGCACCCCCGCTTCCCCTGTTATGTTCGTTGTGAACAACTGCAATGAAATCTCACCGAGGAACCCGCAGGGATGTGGAAGCGCTGGCGAATCCGGATACTCATGTTCCTCGCCGTGCTCGGTCCCGGCTTCATCACCGCCAACGTCGATAACGACTCCGGCGGCATCTTCACCTACTCCCAGGCAGGCGCGCAATACGGCTACGCGCTCCTCTGGACCATGCTTCCCATCACCATCGCCCTCATCGTTACCCAGGAGATGTGCGCCCGCATGGGCGTCGTCACCGGCAAGGGCCTCAG
The DNA here is from genome assembly GCA_963718885.1 of uncultured Acidobacteriota bacterium. Lineage (GTDB taxonomy): Bacteria > Acidobacteriota > Terriglobia > Terriglobales > Acidobacteriaceae > Telmatobacter. The sequence goes on along the minus strand of CAVRAK010000001.1, from coordinate 36,916 downwards.
CGACCTCATCCGCGAAGAATTCGGCCTCCGCATCACCTTCGTGCTCATGGTCCTGCTCGTCATCATCAACTACACCAACGTCGTCACCGAGTTCATCGGCATCGCCGGCTCGCTTCACCTCTTCCATGTCTCGGAGTTCATCTCCGTCCCCATCTGCGCCGCGCTCGTCTGGTTCCTCGTCGTCCGCGGCGACTACAAAAGCACCGAGAAAATCTTTCTTCTCGCCTCGCTCGTCTACATCGCCTACATCTTCGCCGGCGTCCTCTCGCAACCCAGCTGGCACAACGCTCTGCTCGCCACCGTCCGCCTGCCGCCCCGCTCCGTCTGGCACGACAAGCTCTACGTCTACACCGCCATCGGCATCGTCGGCACCACCATCGCGCCATGGATGCAGTTCTACCTGCAATCCTCCATCGTCGAGAAGGGAATCCGCGTCAAGGACTATCCCGCCTCGCGGCTCGACGTCGTCGTTGGCAGCCTCTTTACCGACATTGTTGCCTGGTTCATCGTCGTCGCCTGCGCCGCCACTCTCTACACCCACGGCATGGGCGCCATCCAGGTCGCGTCCGACGCCGCTGAAGCCATGCGTCCCCTCGCCGGCGACTACGCCTTCCTCCTCTTCGCCTTCGGGCTCTTCAACGCCTCGCTCTTCGCCGCATCCATCCTGCCGCTCTCCACCGCCTACACCGTCTGCGAAGGCCTCGGCCTCGAGTCCGGAGTCGACAAAAGTTTCAAGGAAGCGCCCTTCTTCTACTGGCTCTACTCCCTCCTCATCGCCGGCGGAGCCATCACCGTCCTCGTCCTGCCTGAAAAAGAGCTCATCAGCTTCGCCATCCTCTCCCAGGTCCTCAACGGAATCCTGCTTCCCGTCGTCATCATCCTCATGCTCCTGCTCATCAACCGCCGCGACCTCATGGGAGAACACAAAAACTCGCGCCTCTGGAACGTCATCGCCTGGAGCACCAGCATCATCGTCATCGGCATGACCTTCGTGATGCTCTGGGGTCTGATCCCCCGCCACTGAGCGCGCAGCGCATTTTGGGAAGCATCAATCGGCACGAAAAGCATTTAGGGAAGCATCAATACGCACGAAAATGGGTGCCCCAGGTCCGGATTCTCGGACCTGGGAAAGCACGGCACTCAACTCACCGGTCTTCTTCGGCGAGCGCTACAAACTTTAGTCCGTGTCATTCTGAGCGAACCGGGGTCCCCAGCGACAGGTCTTCGTCGCTGGGGTGAAGAACGGGGCCCCGGGCGTTGTCTTCAGCCCGGGGGTGGTGAGTCGAATGCTTGCCCGCCGCGGCGGGAATCCGCATTTTCCTCCGGCCTCACTCACCACGACTACGGGTGCCCCATCCATGGCGCAGCCATGGGTGGGAGAGCACGAACCTAAACCATCCGCAGTGATACCGTGACGGGCGTGGGGACTTTTGCCTACGATGCATGCAACTGCTACCCCGCCGGCACTCGCTCGCGGAACTATTCTGGAAGGATTTGGTAGGAAGATGAGGATTCTATTCTGGGGACTCATTGCGTTCGATCTCGGAGCGATCTGGGTCATTGTTCGAACCACTAGCTTCGCTTTGACGATGGCTCTGGTAACGATCTTGCTATTGACGAACATTTTGCTCGCAATGGCGCTCCGTCGTATTCTCTCCCTCCGAACGGCTCTCTCTGGCGGCCGCATCATTACCTTGCTTCACGGGCGAGTTGGACTGGCTATATCCCGATCCCGGGCGGTGTGATCTGCATCTTGATTGGCCTGTCTGAGCTCTCGTGGAAGTCTTGCGTGATCGGGACGATCGCAATTGCGATTGGCGTCTTGCGCATCTGGGCCAATGCGCGCCTGCGACTGGCACTTCGGGACAGGCGCTAGACAACATTTCTTTGTTTGGCCCCACCGCAGGTGGTTACAGCAGCTTCCCCGCCGCCAGGTCCTTGATCAGGTCCCGGTCCGCCGCCAGAAAGTCATACCCCGGCAGCTCTTCCAGCTTCACCCACTTCACCTGCTGAAAGATCCGGTTATCCAGCTCGCCCTCAAACGCGTGCACTGCGAAGAATTGCAGGTCCACCGCGCCGCCATGCCGATAGTTGTGCCGTATGTGCGTGACCCGCGCGCCGATCTCCGCCGTGATGCCCAGCTCTTCGTCGAGCTCGCGCTTCAACGCCTGCTCCGCGCTCTCACCCGGCTCGATCTTGCCTCCGGGGAACTCCCACTGCAGCGCCATCGGCTGGTCCGGCCTGCGCTGGCAGATCAGAATCTCGCCTGCCCGCACAATCAACGCGGCCGCCACAAAACGAAGTGCTCCCGGCCGTGAACTGGAATTCGCTTGAGCGCCATCCACCGTATTAGTGTACCTGTCCGCAGAGGACACAGCCGGACTCGCAACCGGCCGCCCGTCTCACTCCATCACAAACGCGGCCCATTCTCCAGCAGTTCCATTCCGAAGCCGTCTCGAGCCTCCGGATCACTCCCCGCCGACACTCGACTCCGCGCCCTCTGCCGCCCCAGGCACAAAATATCCCCAGCCCTTCCTCGCTGCTGCTTCTTTCAACGCCGGCGACGGATTCACCGGGAAGGGATGCGCCGCCATCTCCAGCATCGCCAGGTCGTGAATCGAATTCCCAAACACCGCATCCGGCCGCGCCAGTCCCACGCGCTTCAGTGCTGTCGCCTTGCCTTCATCCGTCGGCACATCCACCAGCTTGCTCGTGATGATTCCGCCTTCCACAGCCACTTCCGCCGCCAGAATGCGCTCTGCGGGAATCCCGAACAGCCGCACGCCTTCAGTCACAACCCACTTGTTCGTCGAGCTCACCGCCCACAGCGTCACGCCGGCCTTCTGCAGCGCGTCAATCAGCGACGCAATCTCCGCAAACACCCGCGGCCGCACAAACTCCTCAACATACCGGCCCGCCGCCGCGCGCATCTCGTCTTCATGCAGTCCCGCATACATCTGCACCATCTCGCCGCAGATTTCGAGCTCGCTCACCTGGCCTGCCAGGTATCCGCGATACCGCGTGTCCACCCAGTCGCTCGTCGAGCGCGATACCAGTCCCTGCTCCAGCGTCCACGTCATAAACCCGCTGCCCGCGTCGCCGCCCCACATCGTCCCATCGCAATCGAACACCGCAACCCGCGGCCTGCTCTCCATTACCAGCCGCGCAAATTCATCCGCGGCCCATCTGGTCTCCTGCATCTCGGTCAATGCCAAGCTTTCCTCGATTCACTCAAAAAATATCTCTACGCTATTGTCTTCCAGCCACCCCGGTCTTTGCACGTTAAGAGACCAACAACGCCCACCCTTCCTGCTCAAGGCGTATCAAGAATCATGTTGTTGCTCTTGAGTCCTTGATGAACGTGGTACGGTTACCGATTCCCGAAACCACAACCCGATTCCTCCCCACAGATAATCAGAACTGTGCGGGTCCCCAACAATCTCCAGTTGCTTCACAGCTATCAGGTCTACCTTCGCGTAGAAAAAGGCCTGCGCCCTCTCACCTGCGAAGCCTATGACGGCGACCTGAAGACCTTCTCCGAGTTCATCGAGAAGCGCCACGGCACGCTCCTCACCGCGACCCAGCAGGATGTTGCCGCCTTCCTTGAAAACCTCCGCGCCAACCTCGTCGAGTCGCGCTCCGCCGCGCGCAAGCTCAGTTGCCTGCGCGGTTTTTACAAGTGGCTCCTCCTCGATCGCCGCATCCACCACGACCCCACCGTCAATATCGAATCGCCCAAAGCCTGGAAAGTCCTTCCCAAATCTCTCGCCGAGCCTGAAGTCAATGAGATGCTTGAGCGCGCCAACATGGCCGCCACGCATCCCAAGGCCCGCGCTACGGCCTTTCGCGATCGCGCCATCCTTGAGCTGCTCTACGCCGGCGGCCTCCGCGTCTCCGAGCTCACCGCGCTCTCTACCGGCGACCTCTCGCTCGACGCCGGCCGCGTTCAGGTGCGCGGCAAGGGCGACAAGGAGCGCATCGTCCCCCTCGGCGACCCGGCCATCAAGGCTCTCGAGTCTTACCTGCGTGAAGGCCGGCCGCATCTGGCCCGCATCGGCACCCGCAAAAACGCGCGCCACGATGCCGCGCGTCTCTTCCTCTCTCTGCGCGGCGCGCCGCTCACCCGCCAGTGGATCTGGCATCTCGTCAAAACTGCCAACCCCTCCGCCAGCCCCCATCGCCTGCGCCACAGTTGCGCCACCCACATGGTCGAGCATGGCGCGGACCTGCGCAGCGTGCAGACCCTCCTCGGCCACGCCGACATCGCCACCACGCAGGTCTACACCCATCTCGCCCTCGGCCGCCTCAAACAGGTGCACAGCAAGCACCACCCCCGCGGCAAAGCCCGCACTGAGGAAGCACCCGCCGCAACCGTGACCGCACCGCGCTCCTCGAGCGGTCTCCGCATCGTCTCCCGCGGCGGCGTCACCGTCGCCGACATGCCGCCCATCCTGCCCCACTCCGCAAAGGAGCCCGCATGAGCACGGCCCGGCCCGCGCCCGCTCCCACCGATCTCGGCCGCCTCGTCTCGGAATACCTGCACATGCTCGCCAACGAGCGCGGCGCCTCCGCACACACCCTCCGCGCCTATCAGCGCGAGCTCTACGGCTTCACTGCATGGATGGCGAAACATCATCCCCGCACCCGCGACGCCCAGAAAATCGAGCACACGCAGATCCGTGCTTACCTCGCCACGCTCTACGATCGCGGACTCACCAGGGCCTCAGCCGCGCGCTCACTCGCAGCCATTCGCAGCTGGTTCAAGTGGCTCGCCCGCGCCGGACACGTCGAGCACAACACCGCATCGCTCGTCTCCACGCCCAAACTACCCAGACATCTGCCCCGCGTTCCTTCCATCGAACAGATGAATCGCGTCGTCGACAACGTCGGCGATGACGCCGCAAGCTGGCCCGCGCGCGACAAGGCCATCCTCGAGCTCCTCTACGGCTGCGGCATCCGCAACGCCGAGCTCACCGGCCTCAACCTCGACAACCTCCACTGGGCCAACGACGCCATCCTCGTCCGCGGCAAAGGGCAGAAGCAGCGCCTCGTCCCCCTCGGCGATGCCGCCGCCCTCGCTCTCCGCGCCTATCTCGCCGAGCGCGATGCCCGCCTCGCCGCCACCGGCCGCACCACCCCGGCCGTCTTCATCAATCTGCAGTTGCGCGGTCTCACCCGCGCCGGCGGAGAAGCCCGCCTCACCACCCGCAGCGTCGCACGCATCGTCAAGCGCATCGCCATCCTCCGCGGCCTCTCCTCCGACGTGCACCCCCACACCCTCCGCCACGCCTTCGGCACCCACCTGCTCGAAGAAGGCGCCGACCTCCGCGCCATTCAGGAGCTCCTCGGCCACGAGCGCCTCTCCACCACCCAGCGCTACACCCAGCTCACCACCACCCAGCTCGAAGGCGTCTACGACCGTACCCATCCCCGCGCGAAGTAAGCACGTTCCCCAGCGACAGGTCCACGTCGCTGGGGTGAAACAGCCATGGGTGGGAAAGCACAAACCCCAATGAACTTCTGTGGCGTCCTGAGCGAACGGGGCTGCATTTGCTCGCGTTGCATCAATCAGCATGGTCCCCTAGTCCCTAGTCCCTGACCCCTGATTCCTCACCCCTAAGTATCGATTACCCCCACCCCAAAGTGTCATTGAAGCTCCACACGGCCCCGGTAGACTGCAAGTTCTGGAGGCTCACGTGAGTGAAGCTGTCTGCTGTACGCATTGCCAGTCAATCGGCCTCAAGCGCTACATGCGCAGCGGCTCTGCGAAGAAGGGCCTTCTCCTGCTCGCCCTCTTCATCGTCCCCGGCGTGCTCTATTTCATCTGGTATTTTCTTGAGGGGCACTGGGGCTGCAGCTCCTGCGGCTCCCGCCACGTCGTCCCCATCGTCGACCCGGACACGCTCTCCATCGACGCCAAAACGCAGGGCACCTTCGCCCAGAGCGTCTGATTAAAATCAGTCATTCTGAGCGGCTCTGAACGCAGCGAACGGGAATCGAAGAACCGCATTTCAATCCGCCCCAATCCCCACGAAAATGGGTGCCCCGGATTCTCGGACCTGGGAAAGAACGAACCCGCCTTTGTGGCTGTGAACTGTGAACTGTGATGCTCTAGCTACGAACCCTGCACCTCAGAAACTCACCTTCCGCTCCGGATACCACGTCAGCTTGATCGTTGTCACACTCACTCCGTGGCTCGGCGTCGGATACACCGGCACTCCCAGGTTGTAGACCGGCGCCTTCCACGTCTGGTACGCAAAGATGCCATTCAGCTCCAGGTCGCTTCCCAGCCTCTTCAGCACCTGCACGCTTCCTTCGTTCAGCGTCGTGCCGCCCGGAATAAAATCCTTCGCGACTTTCTGGTTCCGGTAGCTTGCCTGGATCCACTCGTTGCCGCTCAGGTGATAGGTCAGCCACGCCTGGCTGCCCTTGCCTTCGCGCCCCACCCACGCGCCAAAGATCTGCCCGTTATTCGTGTATCCCTGCCTTTGGATCGTCTCCCAGTACATGAAGTGGCCGCCGTTGCTGGTCGAAATCGGCGGATCGGTATAGCCCGCTTCTACGCGCAAATCCAGCTTCGGCGCTCCCGGCATATGCGAGAGATACAGCCCCGGCCACCATCCTGCGCGCCGCGGCGCATCAACCGCCGAGATATCGTCATGCACCTCCGAGTCGGAGTAGAGCGTCAGCCAGTTGCGCACAAACGGCAGCCGGTACGAGAAATCAAACTGCCCGAAGCGCGCTCCCGGATCCTCCGGGCTGTTCTTCACCTCAGCGTTCGGCGCAGAGAAGCTGAAGAAGCTCTTCAGAAAGGTATGCAGCGTAATCGGCGCATGATCCTTGCCGCCCCAGATCACCGTGCGCTCAAAGCCGAATTCGAGATTCGGTGTCGGCCTGAAGCTGATCTTCTCCGCATGCACCCACGGCTCATTCGGCGATGTGTGCCCTTTCAGCGATCCCACCAGAAAGTCATAGCGAAATGGTCCCGTCAGGTACGAGAGCAGCGGAATGCGCAGCGGTTCAATGCGATTGATGCGGAACGAATAGATGTTCTCCGCATTGTTTGAGTAGGCAAAGCTCTCGCCGAGCCCTGGACTCATCCACACATCCTGCTTGCCAAACGAAATCACGTGGTTCCACAGGTTCGCCGACGCATACACCTCCAGCCACCGCCCCCGCGCTATCGAGTCAATCGGCCCCATCGGAATCGTCGCCTGGTTATACGGCAGCCCCGTTACCGGGTTGATGAACGTGACCCCATCGATGGTTGAGAGCAGTTGCGACAGCGGCAGGGAATACCCCGTCGCCGACGGCGCAAACTGAAACTCGCCTCGGGCATACAGCGTAAATCTGCCCATCACCGCATAGCCGCTCGCCCCCGTGTAGTTGTTGAACCCGCCCTGCACGGGCCGTCCGTAATCGTTCACAAGGCTCTGCCCAAGATGAAAGCTGTCATTCAGCGTCGTGCCGCTCACCCCGCGAATCATCGTGTACGTCGATTCCACCCGGCCCTTGCCCCGCAGCTGCGTGCACGGCCCCTGCGTGTCCAGGTTCAGCTCGCGCGACAATGCTTCGTAAATGCCCTGCGCTTCGTCTGAAGCGGCGCTCTCATCCGCGTCATCAATCTTCGCGCCCGCCTGGTCCAGCATGTTGCTCACGCTCGCCCGCGTCCACGGCCGCAGATTCAGAAACACATGATCCACAAATCCCAGGCTGTAAAGCCGCAGCATCGCCGGGTAAATCCAGCTGTCGAGTGGAATGTAAGGGGAACCAAGCTGCGACGGCTGGCATTGAGGAATCGGTCTGCTCGGGTCGTGTGTCTTGCCTGCGCCGTCCGCCGCCGGCGGCATCTCCGCGCCCAGCATGCTCGCACAAAGGACGCCCGCGCCCGCCAGCAAAATCACACACCGCACAGCAGGGGACACAGCCACAGACTTGCCGAGATTCATACCCTCACTCTACCACTCGGCCTCGCGCCAGGTGGCTCAATCCACGTCGCTTCCTGGCAGGTCGCTTCCTGTCAGACCGCTTCCTCGGTATGAACTTCTGCTTGTGCGGTTCCAGGAGGAAATGAAAGCGTGCGCCGAAACAGGAACGCAATTGGTTTTACTGTTGGATTACTGCGCCCAGCGCCCGGGTTGCCTTCTCGAGCTCGGGCTCGAATCCCTCGGTAATCTTCTTCCTCAACCCGCGCGTGAAAAGCCCGTTCGCCGCCAGGTGGCGCTCCATGATCGCAATCGGATCGGCAATGTCCTTCGCGCCGGCCTCCGCCCTCTCGCTCTGGCTCGTCCGGTCGGCAATGCAGTCAATCAGTGTCGGACCTCGCCGCTGCCGCGCCCGCGCAATCGACTCGCTCGCCACCCGGTACACCGCCACCACGTCATCGCTGTCGACATAGATCACCGGCACGCCAAACTCCAGCGCCTCTGGCAGCGCCGCGCGCTTGAGCTGCTTTTTCGCCTTCGCCGTCTCCGCGCCGTCCACCACGCGATGCCGCACAAAAATCACCGGCAGATCGTTCCTGCCTGCTGTCTTCAGGTTCTTGCGCCACTGCCCGCGATCGGTCAATTCCGCGTCGCAATAGGCAATCGCGATTCTTCCGTCCTTCGCTGCCTTGTGCTCCTTCGCCGCCGCGTACGCGCTTCCAGCATGCCCGTTCCTTGCCGTTCGATGACCGCACCGCCCCCGCAAGCAGCGCATCCAGCGGCATGCCCTTCACAAAATTCGATACGAAGGCCTGGCGCGTCGTCTCGAGCGTGTCCTCCGGCCGCAGGTCCACCGCGATTCCTGCGATCGTCGCCTCTCGTCCCAGTCCCGCGTTCAGCCCCGATGAGAGATTCGCTTTCTGCGCCAGCCGCTCCGCGTGTTCCGCAATCATGCGGCACATCACCATCGCCGAGTACAGCTCAATCAGCTTTTCCTTCGATATCAAAATGCAGACCTCGCCTTAATCTCCACCAAAATGGGTGCCCCATCCATCCGCCGTGGCGGATGGGTGGGAAAACACACTCCGCTAGCCGCTGGCACCTGGTAGCTGCTCTTACGTCGAATAATCCGCGTTGATGCTCACGTACTCGTGCGTCAGGTCCGTCGTCCAGAAAACGCACGAGCCCGTACCCTGGTTTAGTTGGATGCGAACTGAAAACTCCGGCTGCTTCACATACGCGTGCGCCGCAGCCTCGTCAAACTCCTTGGCTCGTCCACCATCGCGGCAGACGCGCAGATCGCCAAACCAGATATCGATGCGCTCCGCATCGACCTCCGCGCCCGAATAGCCCACCGCCGCCATCAGCCTTCCCCAGTTCGGATCGCTGCCCGCCCACGCCGTCTTCACCAGCGGCGAGTGCGCAATCGCCTTGGCCGCCTTCAGCGCGTCCGCATCCGAAGCCGCGCTCTCGATCTGCAGCTCCACCACGTGCTTCACGCCTTCGCCATCGGCCACAATCTGCTTCGCCAGCGACGTGCACACCTGCGTCAGCGCGTTCCTGAACGCCGCATCGCCCGGCCCGATCGTCACCCCGCTCGCCCCCGAGGCCAGCAGCAGCACCGTGTCGTTCGTCGACGTGTCTCCGTCCACCGAGATGCGGTTGAAGCTCACCTCGATCGCCTCGCGCAGATAGCCATCCAGCGTCGTTGGCTCAATCGCCGCGTCCGTCATCAGGTACACCAGCATCGTCGCGTGTGGCACAAGCTGCGGGTGAATCATCCCCGAGCCCTTGCCCACTGCGGCCACGCGCACTTCCTGCCGGATGCTCGCCGCTCCATCCACTTCCGGCACCGCGACCTCGAAGCGCGCAAACGCCGTCTTCTCCACCAGGTCCGTCGTGATAATCGCCTCGGCCACCGCCTGAAAGTGATAGCTCTCCGCGCCCAGCTTCGCCGCCACCTCCGGCAGCGCTGCCACCACGCGCTGTGCCGGCAGCGGTACGCCGATAATGCCCGTCGAAGAAGGGAAGACCTCCTCGATCCTGCAGCCGAACTTCGCCGCAATCGCCGCGCACGTCGTCTGCGCCGCGTCCATCCCCGCCTGCCCCGCCGCGCAGTTCGCGTTGCCCGCGTTGATCGCCACCACGCGCACGCGCCCGCCCGTCGCGCTCAGGTGCTGTCGGTCCAGAATCACCGGCGCCGCAACGACTTTATTAGACGTAAACGCCGCCGCCGCGTTTGCCGGCGCATCGGCCACAATCAGCGCAAAATCCGGCCGCCGCTCTTCTTGAGGCCCGCCCGGACCGCGCCAAAACGAAAACCACGTGGAATCACAAATTGAGAAATATCGCTCATCCGGTTGGTGCGGCCCTCATCGCCCGATCCGTCGTCCGCGCACGAATCAACCCATTTAATCTAACAAATGTGAATCAAATGTCAGAGAACCATTCCCCTGAGAACACCCCGGTCGATCTCGATCAATTTCTCGAACTGCAGAACGTCAACGTCGCTCGCGGCGATCGCGTCGTCCTTCACGACGTCAACCTCACCATCCGCGCCGGCGAACACGTCGCCATCCTCGGCCCCAACGGCTGCGGAAAATCCACCCTCATCCTCACCATCACCTGCCAGATCTATCCCATCGTCCAGCCCGGCATGCGCGTCCGCATCTTCGGCCGCGACCGCTGGGATCTCACTCAGCTCCGCCGGCACTTCGGCGTAGTCGGCACTGACCTCCCCGGCGAGCGCACCGCCGTCACCACCGGCCTCGATGCCGTCATCGCCGGCTTTTTCTCCGCCTCTACGCTCTGGCCCAATCTTCATGTCTCCGGCGAGATGCGCACCCGCGCCGTTGAAGCCCTCGCCCGCATCGATGCCTCGCACCTGGCCGCGCAGCTCGTCGGTGAAATGTCCGCCGGAGAAAAGCGCCGCATCCTCATCGCCCGCGCTCTCGTCCACCGCCCGCGCCAGCTTCTCCTCGACGAGCCGTCGAACGCCCTCGACCTCGCCGCACAGCGCGAGCTCCGCGATACCCTCCGCCGTCTCGCCGCCGAAGGCACCGGCCTCGTCCTTGTCACCCATCACCTCGGCGACATCCTGCCTGAGATCGATCGCGTCATCCTCATGCGCAGCGGCCGCATCGTCGGCGACGGCCCCCGCACCGAGCTCCTCACCGAGCCCCGCCTCAGCGAGCTCTTCAACACCAACGTCCGCATCGGCCGCGACGACGAATGGCTTCATAGCTGGTGAGGAAGGAGCTGACTTCGCCGACAATGGCGAATCTGCTTGATAACTCGCCCGGCGCAGTTGGGCAATGATCATGACTTGAAAATGACGTGACGGGTGAAGAGGCCAAATCCCTGCGTCGCGAGCATATAGAGAGCCCAGAGAAAGAGGATTGTCATCAGAACAAGCTCGCGCCAGGCCCGCCCGGGATTTGCCTGAATGGAATAGGAGAGCATCTTGAGCGCTGTGATCGGTGGCGCGGGCGACTTTTCCGGCGGCAAGGGCTCGGAGAAGCGATGGAAGTAGACCTGAATGAGAGTCATGCCCACAAGCAACCCCGTGGTGAAACTCACATACTCCACCCCGCCCCGGAACAGCAAACCTAGAAGAACGAGCATGAAAACCAGCACCACGTTGTCAAAAATCTTAACCACCGCGCCGCCACCCTTGACGTAGACGGTATCGAGGCCTTTCATCTTCGTCTCTTCATCCCTGAAGAAGAACTCGAAGAATTTCAAAAGAGCGTAGAGGATATAGACGGTCAGCAGGACCTTCAGTGTCAATGAATTCATGAGAGGTTCCTTTTCACGGTGTTCGTAGCTAGGTGCGGAGTTTTGCTCGCGTAGACGGGCAGGAAGGCGCCGCTGCAAAGATGCTTTCAGCCCACGCGTAGACATGATCCGCTGCCCGAATCCGCGCGCCGCGCCGCGTGTCGTCGCCCAGGAGTGCAAGGCCGTCTTTCGTGATTGCTCGGAAGGAAGCCATCCTGGCTACTCGGCGCCGCAACATCCTCTCCCATGCATCGTCGTCGATGCGGTAGTAGATGGTCCGTTCGCGGGGTCGCGTCACCGAACGCACAAGGCCGATCGCGATCAGAAGGCGCATGCTGGTGGTGAGCGACGCTCGACTCGCGCCGATGACGGCAGCAATCTCTCCGGCCGATTGATCGGGAGTATCGGAGATCATTAACCAACCGACAATGCGGCCGGTTATGGGAGGCAGGCCGCTCTGCTCGGACCAGAAAAGAGCCACTCGCTCAATCCAAAGATCAAGTTTCGTCGAGTCGATGCCGCGGGTTTTTACTTTCTTGCTCTGGCTCATCATGTTGCTGGCAATTTCAGCACAAACTGAAATAACTAGCAACATAAATCGGGCTCGCGGGTGCCCCAGGTCTCGCTTCTGAGGCCTGGGAAAGCACGGCACTCAACTCACTGGTCTTCTTGCGCGAGCGCCATCAAATCTCGCTTTGAAGGTCACCGCCAGCCCAGCGCCGGCGCCACCGTCGTCAGAATCGCCTCCAGCACGTGCGCGTTATATTCCACGCCCAGCTGGTTCGGAACCGTCAGCAGCAGCGTGTCCGCCTCCGCAATCGCTTCGTCCCGCCGGAGTTCTTCCACCAGCACCTCAGGCGTCGCCGCGTAGCTGCGCCCAAAGATCGCCCGCGTCGTTTCGTCGATGTAGCCCACCGTGTCCCGTTCCTCGCCTCCCCGGCCAAAATACATGCGGTCGCGATCGTCCACCAGCGCGAAGATGCTGCGGCTCACTGAGACGCGCGGCGTGCGTGCATGGCCCGCCTCTTTCCACGCTGCGCGATAGGCGCGAATCTGCTTTGCCTGCTGAATGTGAAACGGCTCTCCCGTCTCGTCGAACTTCAGCGTCGAGCTCTGCAGATTCATTCCCAGCTTCGCCGCCCATACCGCCGTCGCATTCGTTGCCGCGCCCCACCAGATGCGCTCCCGCAACCCTTCCGAGTGCGGCTCAAGGCGCAGCAGTCCCGGCGGATTGGCAAACATCGGCCGCGGATTCGGCCGCGCGAATCCCTCTCCGCGCAGCAGCTCCAGAAACTTCTCCGCGTGCCGTCGCCCCATCGCCGCATCGTCCTCACCCTCCTGCGGCGCATAGCCAAAATACCGCCAGCCCTCGATCACCTGTTCCGGCGAGCCACGGCTGATGCCCAGTTGCAGCCGCCCGCCTGCAATCACATCGGCCGCGCCCGCGTCCTCCACCATGTAGTAAGGATTCTCATACCGCATATCGATCACGGCTGTGCCGATCTCGATCGTTCGCGTGCGCGCGCCCACCGCAGCCAGCAGAGGAAAAGGCGATGCCAGTTGCCGTGCGAAGTGATGCACGCGGAAGTACGCACCGTCCACGCCCAGGCGCTCCGCCTCCACCGCAAGGTCAATCGACTGCAGCAGAACATCGGCCGCCGTCTGCGCCTGCGACTGCGGCGAAGCCGTCCAATGTCCAAACGAGAGAAAGCCAATCTTCTTCATACCGCACAAGTCTACCGGCCCGGCGCATCATCGAACTCCGTCGGGTGCCGGGTGCTCGGGTGCCCCAGGTCCGGATCTTCGGACCTGGGAAAGCACGATCCTCGCCCCGCCACTCGCTTCATTCCCCGCGAAGGTCAGCGCCCTGACGGCATGGGCAACATGAATTGAATGCCATTCGAAAGGCATTCAGGAATCGCCGTGCCATCCAAACGCCGCTTTTGGTTCAACGCTCTTTGCTACCATGAAAGTTCAGAGGGCACATGGGCAAAGTCAAAGTCGCAGCATTTTCCATTTCGGTCGATGGTTTCGGTGCAGGTCCCGCACAGGACCTCGAGCATCCTCTCGGCGTTGGCGGTCAGGAATTGCACCGCTGGTTCTTTGACACAGAAATTTTCCAGCAGATGCACGGTGGCTCCGGCGGTCAGCGCAACATCGACAACGACTTCGCCCGTCGTTCGTTTGATAACGTCGGCGCGTGGATCATCGGCCGCAACATGTTCGGTCCAATGCGCGGGCCTTGGCTCGACGATTCGTGGAGAGGCTGGTGGGGCGACAACCCGCCCTATCACGTGCCCGTCTTCGTCCTCACGCACCACGCCCGCCCGGCGCTCACCATGGCAGGCGGCACCACATTCCATTTCGTCACAGACGGTTTTCAGCAGGCACTATCTGCAGCAAAATCCGCCGCAGGCGACAAGGACATCCGCATCGGCGGCGGTGTCTCCGTCCTTCGTCAATTTCTCGCCGCCGGCCTCATCGACGAGATGCACCTCGCGCTCTCCCCGGTCACACTCGGCAGCGGCGAAAACCTTCTGCGCGACCTCGATCTCCCCGCCTGCGGACTCAGCCGCGTCCAGCTCACTCCCGGCGTCGGCGCCATGCACGCCGTTCTTTCCCGCGGCTGACGCCTCCTCCATTGCCGATGACTTCTTTCTCGCCGCTTCCGCCGTCTATTCCTTGCCGCTCGTCAGAGAGAACATCGCTCCCTGAGGGTCCTGGCCATTGATGATCCAGCCCCCGCCCGGCACCTGCATCGGACCGTTCAACACCTTTCCGCCGCCCGCTTCAACACGCTTCACCGCCGCCTTGATCGAGTCAACGTTGAAGTAGAAGTTCCAGCACGACACCGGAATATGCGGCGGCTTCGTCATCATTCCACCGTCGCCCATCTCCTTGTGGTCGCCCTCATCGAAGAGGCGATAGACGCCCATGGGCCCCATGTCCATATCGCTGACCTTCGTCCAGCCAAAAAGCTTGTTGTAGAAACCGAACCCGCCTTCAAGGTCAGTTGTGTAGAGTTCGTGCCAGCCAATCGTACCCGGTGCCGGCGACGCCGGCCGTTGCGGCGTTGGCATCTTCGGGTCGGGAGTGAAAACCACAATCGCAGCGCCCTGCGGGTCAGACATCACAGCAAAGCGAAGCATCCCGGGAACGTCCGTCGCAGGCTTCCATAATTTGCCGCCCGCTTCCACAATCTTCTCGACATGCGCATCCACGTCATCCACCGAGATGTAGCCAATCCAGCCCGAGTGCCCCTTCATCTCCAGCATTCCGGCAATTCCCACGTTGCCCACGTTGAATGTGGTGTACGAAGGGCCGTCCCCCGAGGGCATCTTCTGGGTCGTCCAGCCCACAACATCCGCATAAAACTTGCCCGTCGCTTCGGTATCGCCGGTCATGATCTCATACCAGCCAAATTTTCCCTTGGGACTAAACATCGTCAGACTCCTTCTTGTTGTTGAACGCCCAGTCGATCGGACTGCGGCCGCGTTAACGTCAACTCACTCCGTCCATCTCAATGCGCAACTATGGTGGAGCGCACCATCACCGGCTTTGATGCAAATGCGGCGATCCCCAGCAGCGCCGCCACCAGCGCATCGAAAATCATCGGGCCCGCAAAGAAGAACAAATACGCCAGCACCGTCAGCGCCACGTACCCCAGGCAAAACACGGCAACAATCGGCCGCACCTCCACGCCCTTCGCCGCCAGATTCCCCAGCAGCCAGAACACCACGCCCTCCACTACCAGAAAGATCGTGATCCCAAGACCAAACCCGATATAGAAATCCCAATACGTGCGGTCGAGCCCGGTCACTGGAAAATGATTCGCCTTCATCGCTGCCACCGCAATCGACGCCGCGCCCGGCCGCGGCTTGCCAAACACCCCGCCCACCGTATGCAGCGTGGCCTGCACCATCACCGCCACCGACGCAATCCGCAAAAACAACGCTGGCTTCATTCCTTTGCTCCTTCCTGCGTCTCCATGCGCTTCACAAACAGATCCAGAATCCCCTGCCACGCCGTCGGCCCGTCGAACAGCGCGCGCAGCTTCGCCGTATCGCCGCCGTGCCGCTCCAGCTTGCTGTGCGTCAGCTCCACCAGCGTCGCGTCCTTCCCTCAGGCGTGAACTTGATCTCCACCTCGCTCGCCTTCGTGAGATCGTCGTCAAATCCCCAATCGGCCCCCGGATTCTCGTGCTGCTTCGGCCCCACGTGCCACGAAAACGTCACCAGCCGCGGCGGATTCCACTCGAGCACTCTGCCCCATTCGCAAAGCTCGCCCTTCGCGTTCTGCTCATACCAGCGCCCGCCCACGCGCGGCTCCACAAACAGCGCCACAAACGGCGTCTTGCCGATGTGATGGCTCGCCGGCCACCAGGTTTCCATCTCTTCGACAAACACCTTGAACGTCCGCTCAATCGGTGCGTTTACCCGCACGCTCTTGCGAACGGCGGCTTCTTCTACGGGACTTGACATCTTTCTCTCCTCTCCGTTGTTCAGGAATCGCCGGCTTTTCCGCCGCTTCCTTGAAAGCGCCCAGCGCCTTCGTCCACATCTGGTCAAAATGAGCGCGCAGCCGCGCCACGCCCGCCGGATCGAGCTGATACAACCGCCGCGTTCCCGCTCTGCTGTCCATCACCAGCCCCGCGTCCTTCAGCACCTTCAGGTGCTGCGACACCGCCGGCCGGCTCACCGGCAGCGTCTCCGCCAGCTCGTTCACCGCAATCGGTCCGCCGGCCAGCTTCTGAAAGATCGCCATCCGCGTCGTATCGCCCAGCGCATCCAGTCCGGCTTGTAGGTAAGCGTCCACTTACCGTAAGTTGCCACGAACCGATCCGCCTGTCAACCACAATTCGCAACGGCCTTCTCTGAAGCGCAGCTTATCGCCGAGGTTCTCTGCCATCCGCTGGCCACCAGCCATCGGCAGCTAGTGGCTGGAGGCTAGTAGCTAGAAGCTGGAAGCTGCAAGTGGTACCATTTCCCGCAAGCGGTCTTTCCCGCAGCCGCATCACGGAGGATTCCCATGAGTCCCTATACCAGGCGTGATTTCATCAAGACCACAATCGCCGCCGGCGCCGCCGCCTCTCTGCCCGCGCTTCCTCTCCACGCCGCCGCGCGCACCGCTACTGACAAGGTGACCCTCGGCAAGTCTGGATTGCAGGTCACCCGCCTCGCCTTCGGCACTGGAACCAACAATGGCTACGTGCAGGCATCGCTCGGGCAAAAGGAATTCACCCGCCTCATTCGCTACGCCTATGACCGCGGCATCCGCTTCTACGAGACGGCCGAGGCCTACGTCACGCCGGCCATGCTCGGTGAAGCCCTCAAAGGCCTGCCCCGCGACAGCTACCAGCTCATGTCCAAGGTCACCACCGACGAAGGCGTCGATCCCGCAAAGCGCTTCGACGACATGCTGCGCACCTCGCAGACTGACTACTTCGACATCATGCTCCTCCACTGGCAGCACACTGATAATTGGACCTCCTCCACCGCGCGCTGGCAGGACGGCATCCTCGAGCAGCAGCACAAGAAGACCATTCACACCCGCGGCGCCTCCGTCCACGGCCTGCCTGCCCTCCGTCAGATGCCCGGCAACCAGTGGCTCCAGATCGCCATGATCCGCATGAACCAGGCCGGCGCGCGCATGGATGGACCCACCTGGGAAGACAACAACAACCCCGACAACGTCGGTGAAGTCGTTCAGCACGTCAAACAGGTGCACAGCCAGGGCATGGGCGTCGTCAGCATGAAGCTCGTCGGCGGCGGCGAATTTTCCAACAGCCACAACAACCGCGCCGCAGCCATGAAGTTCGCCTTCCAGAACGCCGGCGTCGACGCCGTCACCGTCGGCTTCAAAAACACTCAGGAAATCGACGAAGCCATCGACAACCTCAACGCCGCCCTCGCCTAGCCTGCATTTCGGCCTCGCCTCAATCCGCACAAACTCGGGTGCCCCATCCATGGCGCATCATGGGTGGCCAAGCGACAGTACCACGTAGATGGGTGCCCCATCCAGATGAAACAGCCATGGGTGGGAAAGCACAAACCTCACCCCGCCTTGCGCGATGCATCGATCCCCACAAAAATGGGCCTGACCCCTGACCCCTGTCACCCCCCGCCACTTGACGCCGCGCGCCGATCGAACTACCTTACACCTACACGGGAAAGGAGGTTGATCCAGCTAATGCAAAATGAATCATTCAGTAGTCTCTTACGTGAGGTGACTGAGGCCTAGGGCTTCGTGCCCGGGGCCCCCGCGGACAGTCCGTGGGGTGACCCTGCCCCAATCGTAAGTCCGGCAACGCATCGCTGGGCTACCGGCACTCGCGGTCGCGAAATGCCTTAGTCCAATCCCAACATGTTCACCGGCAGCGGCCTGGGACACTCTCCCAGGCCGTTGTTGCCTCGGCCCGATGCTGCCCCCACAATCGTGCTGACTCATATCGCCAGGTTTCAGGAGAAGTACGCAAAGCCCGGCATCATTACGTCTCTCAAAGACATAATGTACGGGCTCATCTATCCCGCTGTGCTCGGCACCGGCATGGTCCTCGGCGTCCTGCGCATCTTCAAGGAAAGAACCCTCGAAGGCCGCGTCCATGATCCCGCCCTCTACGTCGCCATCTCCGCCTGCGCCTTTTACATGCTTTCTTTCACCGCCAGCGTCGAAACCCGCGCCGACCGGACAAAGATCGCCTACCGCCTTCCCACTTTTCTTGTCGATCTCCTCGAAGTCTTTCTCATGTTTGCCTGCTTCTACTCCCTCGGTCTTTTGCAGGACGAGAGCAGGCCCCCGGTCAATTCCTCGCTCTCGCCCGCCTATCTGTGGCTGCTGATCGATGTCACCATCGTCCAGTTTCTCTGGCGCCTGCTCGCAGGGGTCGACGTCCTCGTCGCCTGGAAAAGCCGCCTCGCCGTCGCCGGCATGCTCACCTTCGGCATCATCGCCGGCTTCTTCGGCGCGCCCCGCTTTCCCAACCTCCATCCCTGGAGCGACCTCGCCGTCGCCATCGTCATGGGCGCCTTCGTCTTCTGGTACGTTTGGACCGACGCCCGCTTCTGGCAGGACGACTAAATCCGCTCACTGTGACTCTCCTGATCTCCCTCGCCGGGCGCCCCATCCATGGCGCAGCCATGGGTGGGAAACCACAAACCACAACCAACTACCGATGTCCTCCTGAGCGAACGGGGCCCCAAACGTTTTTCCATTCGGGGGTGAAGAGTCGGGGTCCCCACGGACAGGTCCACGTCCGTGGGGTGAAGAGTCGGGGTCCCCACGGACAGGTCCACGTCCGTGGGGTGAAGAGTCGAAGGACCCGCATTTCAGCGCAGCGTCGGAGTCCCGGCCTGCCACGTCATCTCCTCAGTCGTTTCTTGCGTGCGATGGTATCGTTCACATTGACAGCCAGAGATTCGAATTCTGATGGGAGGAGAATGGCCAATGGGAAAGTCAATCGTGGGACTCCTGTTCTTATTGTTCTTTTCTTCAGCGTGCCTTGCCCAGAGCAAACCAATCGAATCCACTGCACGCAGGCAGATCGACGCGGGAAACCAGGCCTGGATCGACGGTATGAAGCAAGGTAAGGTCGCGTTGATCTTGGCTACCTACACACCTGACGCCGTCGACTGCAGTGCCGAGGGCGACTGCATTCGGGGTCGTGCCGCCATTGAGAAACATATGAAAGACTCGATGGCAAAGCTCGGCAAAGCCGATTCGGCTTCTGTGACCAGCATCGGTTCCGTTCAGCAAGCCTCCTTCGTCTATGAATGGGGTCAGGCTGAGGCGACGTTTCCGAATGGAAGCAAAATTGTCGATCGGTACTTGACCGCCTGGCACCGGGAGCCAGATGGGACCTGGAAAATCTTTCGCAATCTCGTAATTCCAAACCGATGATCCTGGGCGAAGCCTGGAATTACCCACCCTCGAAAATGCGACTGAAGGAAGCGGAACGCTGGACGCGACGGGAGGCAGAGCATGAGCAAGCGTGAATCAGGCAAGAGCGTGTACGCCGAGCTTGGCTTCAAGGACGCCGGCGAGATGCTGGTGAAGGCGCAGCTCGTGGTGAAGATTGCCGAGATTCTGCACCAGCGCGGCTGGAGCCAGCAGGAGGCGGCCAAAGTGTTTGGACTGACCCAGCCAAAGCTGTCGAAGATGCTGCGCGGTCAGTTCCGCGGCATCAGTGAACTCAAGATGATGGATTGCCTTGTTCGGCTGGGGCGCGATGTCAAAATCGTGGTTGGGCCAGCCGGGAAGAAGACAACAGGACGGCTGGAAGTGGCGGCGTAACAGCGGCGAGTTTTGGGCTTTGCCGTGCCTCCAAGCCAGAGACCCCGCAAAGCCCGTCCCTCATTTGGTCGAGTGCTTCTTGGGCAGCGCTCCGTTGTCTTTCGTTACGAACTGAACGCTCCGGCCACAGAAGCCACAGGTTCCGGGAAGCCCATATCCATCACCTGAACGGTGCTTTGGGTGCCAAATGCTCGCGCCTAGACATTCCTTTGCTGGTTCCGGTCTATTCATTCTCGACCTCCTTTAAGCGAGCAGCTTATCCATAGAACGGCGCGCAGCCTGTCGTTGGGGGGCAATTTTTTCATTCCTCAGTAACTTTCCCATTTTTCCTCAGGCGTTGCGGTGTTCATGTCCGTCGGCGGTCGAATCGCCTCCCGCCGCCGCGACTAAAATTGAAGCAGACCATGGCTGAATTCACCCACCTGCATCTGCATACCGAATACTCTCTCCTCGACGGCGCCTGCGACGTGCACAAACTCGTCGACCGCGTGGCTGCGCTCGGCCAGACCTCGGTCGCGATGACCGACCACGGCAACATCTACGGTGCGGTGCATTTTTTCAACGCGGCCAAGGCCAAAGGCATCAAGCCGATCCTGGGCTGCGAGCTCTACATCTGCAAGGCAGAGGATCATCGCGCCGATACGCCCAACGACCAGTACAACCACCTGCTGGTGCTCGCCGAAAACGAAGAGGGCTATCGCAATCTCATCCGGCTCACCAGCGAGGCCAGCCTGCACGGCTTCTATCGCAAACCGCGCGTCAGCAAAAAGTATCTCGCCGAAAACTCGAAGGGGCTGATCGGCTTTTCCGGCTGCCTGAGCGGCGAGCTCTGCGAAGAGCTCATGGCCGGCCACTATGACAAGGCGAAGGGCGTAGCCAGCCAGTACGAGGAGATCTTCGGGCGCGGCAACTTCTACCTCGAAATCCAGAACCAGGGCCTCGAGCAGGAGCACAAGATCCAGAGCGATCTTTTTCGCCTCGAGAAGGACCTCGACATTCCGCTCGTGCTCACCAACGACTCGCACTACCTCTGCGGCGAAGACCACCATGCGCATGACGTGATGCTCTGCGTGCAGACCGGCGCAAAGGTCCACGATGCTGACCGCTTCCGCTTCGACTCGGACCAGTTCTATGTAAAGTCCGCCGAAGAGATGGGGCGGCTCTTTCCCGATTCTCCCGGCGTGACCGCGCGCACCATGGAGATTGCCGAGCGCTGCAAGCTGAAGATGCACGCGGTCGACAATCCTTTTCCTGAGTTTGCCGTTCCGCCGGGACACACCATTGACAGCTACTTTGAGCAGGTGTGCCGCGAGGGCTACAAGAAGCGCCTGGAGACCGCGATCAGGCATCTCGAAAGCAGCGGACTGCTGCGCACGCCGATGCACGAGTATGACGCGCGGCTCGAGCGCGAGATCGCCATCATCAAGCAGATGAAGTACGCCGGCTACTTCCTCATCGTGTGGGACTTCATCAAGTACGCGCGCGATAACGGCATTCCCGTCGGCCCCGGCCGTGGCTCGGCGGCGGGTTCGCTCGTCGCCTATGTGATGGAGATTACCAACGTCGATCCGCTGCAGAATGTGCTCCTCTTCGAGCGCTTTCTCAATCCCGAGCGCGTCTCCATGCCCGATATCGACGTGGACTTCTGCATGAATCGCCGCGGCGAGGTCATCGATTATGTGACGCGCAAGTATGGGCGCGAGCAGGTGGCGCAGATCATCACCTTCAACACCATGGCGGCCAAGGCTTCCATCAAGGACTGCGGCCGCGCGCTCGATATGCCCTACGGCGACGTGGACCGCATTGCCAAGCTGGTTCCCTCGACCATCGGCATGACGCTCGAGAAGGCGCTTGAGGAGTCGCCCGATCTGCGCAAGGCCTACGATGGCGACAAGCAGGTGCGCGAGCTGATCGACACCGCCATGAAGCTCGAAGGGCTGGTGCGCGGCCAGGGTGTGCATGCCGCCGGCGTCGTCATTGCTCCGCGCCCGCTCACCGAGCTCGTGCCGCTGGCGAAGACCAAGAACGACGAAATTGTGACCGCCTATGACATGAAGGCGGTCGAGAAGATGGGCCTGCTGAAGATGGACTTTCTCGGGCTCACGACGCTGACCGTCATCACCGACTGCCTCAAGCTCATCGAGCTGAACCGCGGCGTCACGCTCGATATCGAGACGGTTCCGCTCAACGATGACGACACCTATAAGAAGGTCTTTCACTCCGCGCTGACCTCGGGCGTCTTCCAGTTTGAGTCGGGCGGCATGCGCGACGTCTTGCGGCGCTACAAGCCTGAGACAGTCGAAGACCTCACCGCGCTCAACGCGCTCTACCGGCCGGGACCGATTCAGGGCGGCATGATTGACGACTTCATCGAGCGCAAGTGGGGGCGGCGCAAGGTGGAGTACATGCTGCCGCAGCTCGAAGGCATTCTAAAAGAGACCCTCGGCGTGATCGTCTACCAGGAACAGGTGATGCAGATTGCCAACGTCGTGGCGAGCTACAGCCTGGGCGAAGCCGACCTGCTGCGCCGCGCCATGGGCAAAAAGAACGCCGAGGAAATGGCCAAGCAGCGCGAGCGCTTTATGAGCGGCGCCGCGGAGCAGGGAATTAAGAAAGACACGGCAGGCGAGCTCTTCGACCAGATGGAAAAGTTCGCCGGCTACGGCTTCAACAAGTCGCACTCGGCGGCCTATGCGCTGCTCGCGTACCAGACGGCGTATTTGAAGACGCATTACCCGGTTGAGTTCATGGCCGCCTTGCTGACCTCGGAAACGTCGAAGCCCGAGAACGTGGTCAAGTACATCCAGGAGTGCCGCGAGATGGGCATCAGCGTCGATCCGCCGGATGTGCAAGTGAGCGGCGCGCAGTTTACTCCCCACGGCGACTCGATCTGGTTCGGGCTCGCCGCGGTAAAAAACGTTGGTGGCAACGCGATCGAGTCCATCATCAAGGCGCGCGAAGAAGTCGGCGGCCGTTTCACAAGCTTCTGGGAGTTCTGCGAGAAAGTTGATCTGCGCGTGATGAACAAGCGCGTGATCGAGTCGCTGATCAAAGCCGGCGCGCTCGACTCGCTGGGCAAGCGCGGCCCCGTCTTTGCCGCGGTCGATAAGGCGATGGAGCGCGCGCAGAAGGCGCAGCGCGACGCGGCTCAGGGGCAAACCGGACTCTTCGGTCTATTTAATGAGGGGCCCGCGAACGGCCACGCCAACGACGATCTGCCCCGCGTGCCGGAGTGGGAAGAAGCCGACCGGCTCGCGAATGAGAAAGAAGTGCTCGGGCTTCTTCGTCTCCGGGCATCCTCTGGATAAGTATGCGGAGAAGCTGCGCAACATGCCCGGCGTCATTTCAGTGTCTGACGCGCTGGAGCGCAAACCGCCCGAGCGCCGCTGGGGCAAGGATGCCGATCCGGCAGACGAGTTGCAGGTCGCAGGCACGCTTCACGGCTTGCGCGTGCAGAAGAGCCGGCGCGATCAGAAGCTTTACGCGCAGGCGACGCTTGAAGACGCGAGCGGCAAGATCGATCTGATCTGCTTCTCGCGCGACTACGAGAAGCTCGCCGAGCAATTGAAGATCGAAGCACCCGTGCTGATTCGCGGAATGCTGATGGGCGAGGAGGATTCGTCGCCGAAGATTTCAGTCAGCGCCATTCAGCCATTGGACGACGTGAAAGTAAAGCTGCCCGGACTGCTGCGCATCCGCGTCAACCTTGAGCGCGTCACCGAGGAAACGCTCGCCGGGCTCAAATCTGCCGCCGATGCCGCGCCCGGACCGGGCAAGGTGATGCTGCATCTTGAGAAGAAGGGCGAGTATGCCGTGATCCTTGAGCCGGACCAGATGAGCGTGGCCGCCGATCGCAGTTGGATTGAGCGCGCTGAAGAGCTGCTGGGACGCGGCACCGTGCAGGTCGTCGGGTAAGCGGCCTCGCCACACCTGTCTCAGCACATCGCAGGCCTTGCCGTTCACGGCTTCAATAAGAACTGAGCCGTCAGTGAAGCCAGAGACGATCCGCCTGCCCAGATGGTGTAATCACCCGGCTCGACCGCCCATTTTCCCTCCGCATTCCAGATTGCAAGCTGCTTCTGCGGAACCCGAAAAGTGATCGTCTTCATCTCTTGGGGTTTGAGATGGATTCGGGCAAATCCCTCCAGCGAGCGGCTGGGTGTTTCGACGCTGCTTACATTCTCCCGCAGATAAAGCTGCGCGACTTCGTCCCCTGCCCGGCTTCCGGTATTTGTCACATCGACACTCACCTGAATATCCCCGTTGCTCCCGGGCGCAGGAGGCTGCACCATCAAATGGTCGTAGCGGAAGGTGGTATAGCTGAGACCAAATCCGAAGGGATACAGCGGCTTGTCCTTCGAGTCGATGTACGTGTAGACCCGCGAAGGATCGGAGTTATAGTAGTCGGGCAGTTGACCCGTGCTTTGCGGAAACGTAATCGTAAGGCGCCCCGCCGGGTTGTTTTCGCCAAAGAGTGTTTCTGCGATGGCCTGGCCACCGAACTCTCCGGGATACCACGCTTCAAGAATTGCGGGAACATGCTTTTCCGCCCAGTCAATGGTCAGAGGCCGGCCGTTCTCGAGCACAAGAACCACAGGCTTGCCAGTCGCCACAACTGCTTCGAGCAATTGCTCCTGGTTACCGGGCAGGCCGAGATTCGAGCGGTCAAATCCTTCACCGGAAATACCCAGCTTTTCGCCCAGGCCCATCACAACTACATCCGCATCTTTCGCCTTCGCCACCGCCTCTGGAAGGTTCGTGCCTTCATCGAAAGTCACGGCCGCATGAGGAACCAGCCGGCGAATGCCCTGAAGGATGCTGATGCGCAGACCGTTCGCTTCCTTCTCATAATCGCCATAGCGCGCCACATTCCCATTCGGACCAATCACCGCGATCCGCTGAACTGTCTTCGCCAGCGGCAGCAATTGGTTCTCATTCTTGAGCAGGGTCATCGATTCGCGCGCCGACTCCAGCGAAACCGCAAGGTGCGCCGCAGAGCGGTGTTCCTTGGCATCCAATGCGGGATCAATGAAGGGATGGTCGAACAAACCCAGCGTGAATTTCACGCGCAGCACAGACCGCACCGCCCTCTCCAGCTCCGCCCCAGGCAGAGAGCCGTCCTGCACGCAATCGATCAGGGACTTCTGAAAAAGTTCATGGTCAAGATCGTAAAACTGCATATCCACGCCTGACCGAATCGCCATGCAGGCCGCATCCTGAAGACTCCCCGCCACATGATGCACAGTGTAAAGACGCCTGATTGCCCCCAGGTCTGAAAGCACAAATCCCTGAAAGCCCCATTCCTCGCGCAGAATCGTCTTCAGCAGGAATGGATCCGCGGTTATTGGGACGCCGTCGATCTCATGGTAGGCGGCCATTACCCCCATTGCGCCCCCCTCACGGATCGCAGGCTCGAACGACTTCAGCATCACCATGCGCAGCTCGCGCGGTCCGATATGCACCGGAGAAGTATTTGTGCCGCCCTCCGGGGAGCCGTGCCCGGCAAAGTGCTTGGGCTCGGCTACAACCGTGTGGTCCGTATCCAGACTCTCGCCTTGCGCCCCGCGCACATAAGCCAGACCCAGCTGTCCGGTCAGGTAAGGGTCCTCGCCAAAGTCTTCTTCCACTCGTCCCCAGCGAGGGTCGCGAGCCACATCAACAACAGGAGCCAGAATCATATCGACCCCGGTCGCGCGCGCTTCCGCCGCAATGGCGGCGCCTGTCTGCTCTGCAATGCGCGGATTCCAGGTAGCCGCCAGACCGATCGGCGCGGGAAATACCGTTCCCGTGTCGAATCCGTGCAGGCCTTCCTCGATGAACAGAGCAGGAATCCCGAGACGATTATGCGAAATAACCCACTTCTGGATCGCGTTTGCCTGTTGTGCACTCGGGTTGAGGTCATGGACCGCACCCACGCCGAGATCGCCCCACAGCGCCTGCGCTTTCTCCGGCAAAAAAACTGCGTTGGCCGCGGCGTGGGTTTCGTCACTATGACCGCTCATGATGGCGGTTGCACTGGAGTACATATCCAGTTGCCTGACCTTCTCTTCCAGCGTCATGCGAGCAAGCAGGTCGTCGATCCGCTGCTCAATCGGCGCATTTGCCTGCCGATAGAGAGGAGCGCTAGCCGCTGTCTGAGATTCCTGTCCGCAGGCTGACGCCACAGGAAGGACGAGAGCAAGGACCAAAGGAAGGAAGAGAAACAGTGCAACTGGTGAAAAACCGAGTCCGCGCGCTGGAGCAACCCTGAGAACTGATGAAGGCACTTTCCCTCTCGTCTTCCTGAACAGGCTGGATGCGAAAAGGATACATTGTTTCAAGGCCAGGAAGCAGGATCGCTTTCCCAGGTCTCCTGCACGCGGAGACACGAGGCGCCTGCTCATCTGCCTTTTCGGCCTTCAACCGCAGCACTACCCGGTCCCGGTGAGGGCTCACCGCAAAAACGCGTCGGTCAGGCCTCCATCCACAGGAATAATGTGCCCGGTCGTGCAGCGCGTCTTCGGGCCGGCGAGGAAGAGAATCGCTTCCGCACAGTCCGTTGGGTCGATTGGCTGATGCGTGAGCGTGCGCTTCGCATAGAAGTGCGCCAGCAGATTGCGTAACTGGTCATCGCTCAGCGATTCCTCAAAAGGAATGTTGTACTTCGTCAGCGACGCGCGCACCCGATCGCGCGGGAACATCGTCGATCCCTTCACGACCGTCGCCGGGCTGATTCCGTTCACGCGCACTTTCGGCGCGAGCGAAACCGCCAACTCGCGGACCAGATGTGACAGCGCAGCCTTGCTCACGTCATACGCTTCGCTGCCGCGCTTGGCCACAACAGCGTTGGCCGAGCTGGTCAGCACCACCGAGCCATCGAGGTCCTGATCGGCGAAGAGCTTTGCCGCTTCATCGGCGAGCAGATAGTTCGCCGTCACGTTCACATCGAGCGTCGTCGCCCACATCGCATCGCTCACCGCGCCATCGGGCGAAGACGGAAACAGCGCCGCGGTGTTGATCAGAATGTCGATGCCGCCGAATGCCGCCACCGTGGCGCGCAGCGCTTTCGCAATGGCTTCGCGGTTGCGGATGTCCACCGGCGTTGCCGCGACAAATTCCTTGCTGGTGATCGAATGCAGCTCCTCGGCCACCTTCGCGGCGGCAGCTTCGTCGCGATCCGCGATCATCACGTGCGCTCCGCGGGCCGCGGCCAGATGCGCCACTTCGCGGCCGATGCCGCTGCCTCCGCCAACGATCAGCAGAATGCGCCGGCTGAGTTCCTTCTCCGGCGGCTGGCGGCGAATCTTCGCTTCTTCAAGCGCCCAGTACTCGATGCGGAACGCCTCAAGCGCCGGCAGCGCCACGTAATTGGTCCAGACCTTGAAGCTGGCCGGATCCATGCCTTCGCCGCACTGGGGCAGCGTGCCTTGCACTTCGCCTTCTGACGAGAAGGCTCGCGCCCTCCATCACGTGAATGGCGTTTGAGTAGAACTCGCCCGTGATGCGCGCTTCCGTCTTGCTCTTGCCAAAGCTGAACATGCCGAGGCCGGGAATAAGCACAATGGCGGGGCTGGCATCGCGAAGCGCCGGCGAATCCGGCGTTGCGAACTTGTGGTAGTAGGCGCGGTATTGCTCGCGATACTCCTCAAGCGAGGAGTCGATCAGCTTCTTGAGCGCGTCAACATCGTCGCTCGCCGCCCACGGCACAAAGAGCGGGCGAATCTTGGTGCGGATGAAGTGGTCGGGGCAGCTCGTGCCCAGGTACGCGAGCTCCTGCGCGTCGGCAGCGTTCACAAACTGCAGCACGTCGGGCGCGTCGGTGAAGCTCGCGATCAGGCGGTTCTGCCTGCTCACGCGGCCGCGCAGATACGGCGCAATCTTTATGGCGAGCTCGCGGCGATCCGCGCGCGCCGGAATCACTTCGCCGCCGAAGCGGGCCGCGCCCTTGGCCTCTCCGTGCCGCGCAATGAACTGGCCGATCTGGTCAATCAGCGTGATCGTCGTCAGGTAGCACTCGCGCTGCGTCTGCCCCCAGGTAAACAGGCCGTGCCCGCCCAGCACGATCCCGTCGCAGTCGGGATTGGCGGCAATCGCGCGCTGCATCATCATGCCCAGCTCAAAGCCCGGCCGCTGCCACGGAATCCAGATGAGCCTGTGGCCGAACTCGCGGTTAAACTCGTCCATCTTCGTTTTGCCGTTCGCCGAGGCGGCCAGCGCGATGCCCCAGTCGGGGTGCAGGTGATCCACATGCGGAAAGGGAAGAAAGCCGTGCAGCGGCGTATCGATCGACGCGGCAACAGGATTGTTGCGGAACGTGCAGATCGGATACATCGTCGCCATCTCGTCTTCGGTGTCGACGCCCTTGTAGCTCTGCTGCAGCGCGAGCAGCTTTTCCTGGTAGAGCGTCGCGAAGCCGGTGCGCTTGATGCTGCCCAGGTCCCCGCCCGAGCCTTTCACCCACAGCACTTCAACCGGCTTGCCCGTGAGCGGGTCGGCCTCCATCACCTTCGAGCTCGTGTTGCCGCCCGCAAAGTTCGTGATGCGCAGGTCAGAGCCCAGCAGGTTCGAGCGATACCGCAGCAGCTCAGGCTCGTCGAGCTTCGCCGCAACATTGTCGTCCCAGCGGTCTTCAAGGAAGTGGAGCGTAGGGGTAGCAAGCGTGGACTGTGCCATGGAACACCAATCGAAGGAAGATGAAAAACCGTACAAGAGAATACTAGCATCTCAACCAATAGACAATATAATTCTCACTTGAAACTCATCTCCGCGGTGCGCGGGTGCCCCATCCATGCCCAGCATGGGTGGGAACGCAGAAATCCAATCTTTGAAGGGTACGGGCTTCAGGCAGGTGGCCCGCTCATGGAATGAGAGTACAGGGCGTGCCCCATTCATCGCGGATTTATGCCATGAGCGGGCGTTGCAAGATCGCAGGCACCCAAACCGTCTCCGCCACCAACCCACCCGAATCACCGATGTCATCCATCCATATCACCGGTGCCATTCTGAACGAACGGGGCCCCGGGCGTTTTCTTCAGCCCAGGGGTGGTGAGTCGAATGCTTGCCCGCCGCGGCGGGAATCTGCATTTCCGCGACGCTTCAATCACCACGAAATTGGGTGCCCCATCCATGCGTAGCATGGGTGGGTAATCACAATCACCGGTGCCATTCTGAACGAACGGGGCCCCGGACGTTTTCTTCAGCCCAGGGTGGTGAATCGAATGCTTGCCCGCCGCAGCGGGAATCTGCATTTCCGCGACGCTTCAATCACCACGAAATTGGGTGCCCCATCCATAAACCATCCGCTCTGCGATTCTAGGCGGTTGATCTGCCGGGCACCCCAGGTGCGGATTCGGACCTGGGAAAGCACGCACTCAACTCACCGGTAATCTTGCCCGAGCGCTACCAAATCTCAGCCCGATCATTCTGAGCCAACGGGGCCACGAGCGTTTTCTTCAGCCCAGGGGTGCTGAGTCGAATGCTTGCCCGCCGCGACGGGAATCTGCATTTCCGCGACGCTTCAATCACACAGAAATTGGTGCCCCATCCATGCGTAGCATGGATCGGTAATCACACCGGTGCCATTCTGAACGAACGGGGCCCCGGGCGTTTTCTTCAGCCCAGGGGTGGTGAGTCGAATGCTTGCCCGCCGCGGCGGGAATCTGCATTTCCGCAACGCTTCAATCACCACGAAATTGGGTGCCCCATCCATGCGTAGCATGGGTGGGTAATCACAAATAATCCTGGCTTATGAACGGGTACGGGCTTCAGCCCGTAGATTCAGACCCGACTTGCATTGAGCGGCTTCAGCCGCTGAGGGATGCTCTTCGCACCGCCCCAATCCCCACGAAAATCGGTGTCGGGAGAACTTGAGCGCCACCTATGGCAAAATCTGTGAGCGGAATCTGTGAACTATGAACCACGAACTTTGAACTACTACCCGTCCCCTCGCCATCCTTCGCAACTCCCGCTTCACCTCCAGCGCCAGAAGCGTCAGCACGCTCACATCTCCATACCGCTTGCGCCGCTTGTCCATCTCCTTCCACTCCCGTCTCCGGATGCGCTCCTGCCGCGCCTCTTCCTTCGCTGCATCTTCCTGGCGCGCCAGTTCCTCAAACGTCGTCGCCTTCGGCAGAAAGGCGTAGACCAACTCGCAATCCAATGCCTGGGCAACTTCCCGCAGGCGCCCCAGCGTGATCTGCCCGTTCTCCTCGACAACCTCCAGCCGCAAAATCTCGCGCTTCAGCACGCCCAGCCGCTCGGCAACTGCTTTCAGCGGCGCAGCCTCCATCTGCCTCACCGTGCGCAGCCATCCCCCCGTATCTCTGGTTTGAATCTTCCCGATCTGTCTGCGCACCGCCTCAAACGGAGCTCCCATCTCCTCAAGCTCCGTACACTTGCTCCGTCTCGTTTCTCTTTTCATCGTCCGTAGATCTCAGCGGCAATGCCCAGCCGTTCGGCCTCCTGCCGGATCGTCTCTCCCGGCGGCCCTTGCCTCCGTCGCGCCCTGCGCAGCGCCGCTTCGCCTTCGCGTTTTGCTTCATCTTCCGCGCGCTGCGCCTCCGCCATCGACGCAAGTTTTCCTTCGCTCGGCACCAGTGCGTACACAAGCTCGCATCCCATCGCCTCCGCCGCCCGCCGAAGCGTGCTGATCCGCACGTGTCCGCGCTGCTCTGACTCTTCCAGCCGCAGAACCTGGCCCTTTGCCACTCCCATCCGCCGCCCCAGCTCTACCACCGGAATGCCGATCGCCTGGCGCACCGCGCGCATCCACCCCTCCGGGCGCTGCCCCTTGCCCTTGCACAGGCGAAACGCCAGCGCGATCTCATCCAGTTCCGCCCGCAGCCGATCCGTCTCTTCCGGCAGTGGCCGCGCTCTCCACCCGCGCCGCCGCGCCGGCCTAGCCTGCTCCCCGCCTGCTTCAGCCAAACCGCCTCGCGTCTGCCCGCTGCCGGGTCCATCCAGCGGCTTCGCCGCCGTCGTCGTACCCACCACTTTGAAAAGTTCGGCGAGCAACATCACGCCGTCGGCTTTCCTCGTGCTTTTCCCGGTGTATCTCTCCATGCAATCTTCTCCGTCTTTTTGGTACTGTCCGTTCGACACCCATCGAAGTAGCCTTCCAGGTGACCTGCAACCATTCTGCAAAAAACAGGTGTAATTCTTTGCACATCTCTCCGTGCCCGATGAGCGGCAGGACAATCGCATCTACCGGTGCGGTAAACTGGCTGCAAATGCGGGTCTTCGGTATCGACTGTGGAACGGAAATCACCGGCTTCGGCGTTGTGGAAACATTTGACGCCGGCCGCCAGCCCCAGCTTCTCTGCAAATGCCTGGGAGCCATCCGCCTCTCCAAAGCCAGGCCGCTGCCCGAGCGTCTCGCCCAGGTTTTCCGCGAACTCACCGCCGAACTCGAGCGCTGGCAGCCTGATGTTGTCGCCGTCGAAGAAGTCTTCTACTCCGTCAACGCCAAGTCCGCGCTCAAGTTAGGCCAGGTGCGCGGCGTTGCCCTCCTCGCCGCCGCCTCCGCGGGCCTGCCCGTTGCCGAGTACGCACCCTTGCGCATCAAATCAAGCGTCGTAGGCTACGGTCTGGCCAAAAAAGAGCAGGTGCAGTTCATGGTTGCAAGGCTTCTCAGCTTAACCGAGATCCCCGAGCCGCCCGACGCCGCTGACGCTCTGGCCATTGCCATCTGCCACATTCACACGGCGCAGACACTTCTTCATCAGGGGGCCATGCAATGAGGCTGCTGGTACTGGCACTGGCGGCGGCCTTCTTGCTCGCCCCGCCGATGCAGGGGGAACCCGGCGCAGTTCTGCAAGTCGACTACTCCAATCCCGGCCTCGTTCCGGCCACCTGGACGATCCTTCTACGCGCGGACGGAAGCGGCCATTTCCACTCCGAGCGCGGCGCCGTCAAGCCCAGCGGAACAGACGCGATAGAGCCCGTCACCGTCGATCGCGACATCCGCCTCAGCAGTGCTTTCACCACCCACGTCTTCGACGTCATGCACAAGCAGAAGCGCTTGGACGACGGCTGCGAGAGTCATCTCAAAGTTGCCTTTCAGGGAACGAAGCGTTTCACCTTTACCTCTCCCGGAGACGGCGCGGAGTCCTGCGAATTCAATTACTCCAAAAATCGCGAGCTCCAGTCCCTCAGCGATTCATTCGTCGCCGTGGCCTCCACCATCCTTGCCGGGGCGCGGCTCGAGCTGCTGCTCCAGCACGATCCCCTCGGCCTCGATCAGGAGATGCAGTTCCTCATCGACGGCACAAAGGATGGACGCCTGCAGCAGATCTGCGCGATCCGCGGCATCCTGCAGAAACTGCAGGATGATCCTTCGGTAATGGAGCGCGTTCGCAGGCGCGCAGGTATGCTTCTTGCAGAGTCCAGGTAAGCTTGCTGTCCACCTGCGGATTTACCGCGACTTTCGGGCTGAAACAGGTGTCCAATAAGCAAGCGGCCCTGAAAACCCGGAAGCGGATTTTCCTCGGGCCGCAGGAAAGCGGGAGCGCCATGAAAAACACGAAACTTACCTGGTTCACACCGGGCCGCAAGATGGGCGGATTGGCGTTCATCTTCATGGGCGCGCTGGCGATCGCCGGCGTCGCGGCTGCGCAGGAATCGAATCCTGCGGCGCGGGCCGCCCGCCTGAGTGACGTCGAGGGACAGGTTCAGCTTTCGCAGGGCAACCAGGTGATGGCATCGCAGGCGCCCATTAACGCGCCGCTCTTTGAGGGCACGCAGATCGCAACCAGTGAAGATGGCCGCGCCGAGATCCAATTTGACGACGGCAGCGTCGCGCGCGTCTCTCCCAACAGCTCCATTACCCTCAACGTCCTTCGCCAGCAGAACGGCGCCCCCGACACTGAAGTCATCGTCAACGGCGGCCTCGCCTACTTCGAGATTCAGAACACTACGCAGCCCGACAGCTTCCGCGTTCGCTTCGGCGACAGCCTCGCCACAGCCAGCGGTTTCACCGTCCTGCGTGTGAGCTTCGACAACCCGCCCGGGGAAGTGGCCGTCTTCTCCGGCAACGCCCACGTCAGCGGCGCAAACTCCATGGCCGCCGATGTGCACGGCGGCCAAAGCCTCAAGCTGAGCGCCGAGATGCCGGGCAACTACACCGTCGCCGATTCCATCGAGCCGGACTCCTGGGATACCTGGAACTCTGACCGCGATCAGGCCCTTACCGCGCAGGAGTCGCAGCAGACCGCCGCCACCGGCTCCGTGCCGGACAGCGAGAACCCCGCCTGGAGCGACCTGGATGCCAACGGCAACTGGTACAACGTCCCCGGCCAGGGCTATGTCTGGTCGCCTTATCAGGCGGAAAGCGCGGACTGGGATCCCTACGGCGCAGGAAGCTGGGTGTGGACGCCGGGTTACGGGTACGTCTGGGCGAGCAGTGAATCGTGGGGATTCATGCCGTATGCCTACGGCTCGTGGGGCTATTACAGCGGTATCGGCTGGGGCTGGGCGCCAGGCTACGGCCACAACCCGTGGTGGTGCAATGGCGGCTATACCATCAACATCCATAATGCGCCAAACCGCTACTTTCCTCCGCAACGGCCACGCGGCGGTCCCTTACCGCCGGCAACGGTACATGTGGCAGGCGGTCGGTATCAGCCCTATCCGATTGTGACGGTCAATCGGAGCGGCGGCACTCTGCATGGTGCCCCGATTCGCCCGCGCAATGGCCCGGTGTCAATTGCCGGGAACACTATTACGCCTCTTCGGCCCGTAGCGCCTACTTCGATGCGGCCAACGGCGCCCCGGGCGGGTTACCTGCCGCAAAGCGGCGGTTCCTCGGGCTTTGTTCAGCGCAGCAATCCGACCGGCAACATGCGCGTTGGCCGGCCGGTCTACGGCATCGACACGGGCTCGCAGGGCATCATCGCTGCGCCTCCGGGATATCACGGCAACGGCAACAGCTATCCGCGGCCATCTTCGCCCACGATGCGCTATCCTCAGCCGCAGGCGCCGCGATCGACGGGCTTTCCTTCCGGCGGTTACAACGCGCCAAGGCCCTCGGCTCCCAGCCGCGCGCCGTCCGCGCCGAGCCGCCCGGCAGGCGGCGCTCCGCACCCGAGCGGTGGTGCTGCACCGCATGGCGGCGGAAGCCCGCATAGATAGCGCGTAATCGCGGGGCTGTATCCAGTCCAAGGGCCCGAATCCAGGGCCCGTACCAAGGGCCCGTACCAGGGGCCGCGGAGCCGAGTCTTCGCGGCCCTTCTTATTTCCTGGCGATTCAATCGTAGAACGCGGGAGCTTTCTTCAGCGATTCCCACTGCGTTCCGTCGTGGCCAAAAACCACCAGCGCGGCGTTTTCACGCTCTGCAATGGCCTGCAGCTTCCGCGTGCTTGCAATCAGATCGGCTTCGTTCTCGTCATAAGGCCCAAGCTTGCGCTCAGGGGTAAAGAGACGCCCCAGAATAACCGCGTCAATCGCAAGCAGCACCGCTCCGGTGTGCGGCAGGCGCACGAGGATAGATTGATGGCCGGCGACGTGGCCGCTGGTTTCAAACAGCGTTATTCCGGGCAGCAATTCGACGTCGCCATCCACGAAGCGGTAGCGCAGCGAGGGGTGATCCCAGTGCGGTCGAGCTTTCTGCAGCCGGGCGTGGCCATTGCGCGCCAGTTCATAGTGCGAACGCTGAACGATGAACTCCGCCTGCGGAAAGTGATCGTGATAGCCCGCGTGATCGACATCGAAGTGAGTACAGATCACCATGTCTATCTGTTCCGCCTTCACTCCCAGCAATCTGAGCTGCTCGATCACGTTGCTCTCGAAGCGGGGCGGGGGAGTGTTCATCCGCTCCTCCGGAGCGATGCCGCTGTCGATGAGGATGAAGCGGTCGTCGGCCGTTTCGATCAGGTAGCAGCCCATCGACATTTCGACACTGCGACCCTCGCCCAGAGGGAGAGTGAGGGCCGCAAGCTGCATGAGGTAAAGCTTCCGGGGCGAAGAAGAGATCTCGGTCATTGCGCTTCCTTGGGTTGGGTTTGCCCGGTTCTCGGTTGAACCGGAGTCAAAAAACAAGTGGTGCCCTACAGGCAGGTTCGCGGGTGAGTTATTACTATGCTCCCGATACCTATTATATCACACTTATCAGCGACTTATCAAGTTAGCGTTGTGGATAACTCAGGGCCGCAGCACCTTCCACAGTGCCGCAAAGCTCTCGATGGCTAACTCCTCGGCGCGGGCCCGCGAGTCGAGGCCAGACTGGCTCATCGCGCTCGCAATCATCGTCGATGCAAAGCCGGCGGCGCGCAGGTTGTTGGCCAGCGTCTTGCGCTTCTGCGCAAAGGCACGCCGCACAAAACCGAGTAAGTCACCCTCATTTACTTCCAGTTCCGCGAAGCGCGGAGCAAAGCGCCAGCGAATGACAGAGGAATGCACCTCAGGCGGAGGAGAGAAGGCGCCCGGGGGCAGAGTGAAAAGCTTCTCGACCGGGCCGTACATCTGCACGATCACCGAGAGCGCGCCGTAATCGCGCGATCCGGGCTGTGCGGCGACGCGATCGGCGACTTCGCGCTGCATCATGAGAACTGCACGATCGAGCGTGCCTGCGTTCTCCGCAAGTTTCATGAGGATGGGCGAGGTGATGTAGTAGGGCAGGTTGCCGACGACGGCCAGGCCGCCGCCTGCCTGGGCTGCTGCCGAAGCGAAATTGAAATGCAGCACGTCCTCATGAACGATGGTGACGCGATCGGGAGGAAACTCAACCCGCAGCCGTTCGGCGAGCTCGTCGTCGAGTTCAACGGCTACGACGTGGGCCGCGCGGGCGGCGAGGAGGCGCGTGAGTGCGCCTACTGCCCGGACCTATCTCGACGACAGTGCGTGCAGAGCAGTCACCCAGCGCCGCCACGATGCGTTCGATGGCGTGAAGGTCATGAAGAAAGTTTTGCCCCAGCTTTGGCTTCGAAGGCATTGCGCACTCTCGATAGTAGCGGAAAGCGCAAGCCTGTGAAGGGCCGTATCTCAGCTGTCGCTTTTGTAGACGCCGAGATACAGCGCGCGTCGCTGCACAAACCCGAGCCGCTCATAGACGCGGATCGCCGAGTAATTATCGGCAAGCGTGTGGAGAAAGGGCACGGCATTCTGGCTCAGGATGTCTTCCATGACGCAGGCCATGACCGTGTAGGCGTAGCCGCGGCCCCGCGCATCAGGATGCGTGCAGACGGCGCTCACCTCAACGAATCCGGTAGGGCGTGTGCGCTGGCCGGCCATTGCTTTCCGGCGCAGTGCCCTTCGAAGATACCGAAGAAGTTGCCGAGCGTCGCCGTTCGGCGGCGGAACGGGCCGGGTTCGGTGGAGCGTCAGCGAGCTCGACCATCGCATCCACATCCTCACGGGCGAGAGGCCTGAGCGTTGCCCCGGGCGAGAGCGGTGCGGGAGCCGGAGCTGCGTCGTGATTGAAAATCATCTGGCTCATCACGCCGGCGCGCACAAGTGTCCAGCCGGGTTGATTGCGCGCTGGCTCCTCAAGAAAAGTGGCAAGCGTGCCGCCGGAACCCGCGAGCGCGCGCAAAGCTTCGTACGCGGCCGGAGACTGCTCGCCGATGCCGCTGAGAGGACCGATGTCGGCAGGATATCGGCGCGCGAGATCGTCGCCGAGGGCCAGACTGCCGTGGTCTGTACGCAGAGAATTCCAGATGGGGTTATCGAGAAGATGTGTTCCCGGCATATGTACTTGATGACGCAGGCACGAGGCAAGATGCGTCAATTCGCTGGGGGCTGCGGCATATGACTTTGTTCGAGGGGAACCGATGCGCCATAGCGTCTGCGCACGATCCACAGGACGGGAAGGCCAGCGAGAATGAGCGCGGTGCCGATGAGTGAGCCTTCGAGATTGCCGGCGAAGCTCCAGATGAGCACGGCTGCCGCGCAGATGACGAAGATCGCGGGCAGCACTGGATACCCCCACACGCGATAAGGCCGGGGCAGCTCG